>NZ_CP007769.1:600000-1200000 GCF_000816245.1 Campylobacter sp. RM16704
TGTTCGTATGGACCAACAATTACCAAAGGTAATGTTTTTTTATCAATATATTGAAAATATTTTTGTTTAACTAAAGGTGGTATGTATAATCCTAGAAGTTCTTGAAATTTTTTTATTGCCGCTGAAGATCCACTTCCACAAGATATTAAAGCAAAACTATCATCAACTTCTAAATAGTTTTTTAAATTTTTTCTTGCATTTTCATAGTATTGCTGAGTAATAAAAGAATTTAAAGAACTATCTGAATGTGTGTTAGCATAAGTCGTGAGAACTCTTTTAATTTTTTTTTCTATACTTTTTAATGCTAAAGCACTTGCTGTAAAATCAAAATAATATATACCTTTTTTTAAAATAATATCTTTTTTTAACTCTTCAATTTTCAATAAATATCCTCAAAATTTGTTAAAATTATATCATACAATATGTTTAAATAAGGATATGATTATAAATTTTAGTGATTTTTCAAAATATACAAAAAATTTGAGTATTAAAGAGCTTTTTGATTTTTATAGTGTATTTGATAATTTTAGTTTTAATTATGAATTAAGTTTGTATGATAATATTTTAAATGTTTTTATTTTACAAGCTTTTGATATTTTAGATTATTTAAATTTAGATGAAAATGCATTGAAAGCTTTAAGTGTTTTAAGTAAAAATGATAGAAAACGATATTCTATTAATAAATCTATTCCACACTATCAAGCTTTGGGAATTGTTAATAAACTTTTGAAAAAAAATATTTTAATATTAGAAAAAAGTCAAGAAAAACCCATCATAAAAAATAAAAGGCAAAAAGTTAAAAAAGAATTAAGATCTTATAGTATTCAAGATAAATTAATTTTTAAAAATCAAGGTTTAAGATTTTATTTTTATTTTATTTATCCTAATTTAAATTTAATAGTTGAAAAAAAATACGATAAAGTACTAGAAATTATAAAAAATAATTTAGAAAACTATCAGAGTTTTGTTTTTGAGTTATTGTGTAAAGAATTTTTGGCAAAGAAACTTAAAGTAGAGCGAGTATATAGCTTTTGGAATTATTATTGTGAAATAGATCTTTATTATCATAAAGATAAATTTTGTGTTTTAGGAGAAGCTAAATTTAAAGAAAGAAAGATTTGTAAAAATATATTAAACATTTTAAAAAATAAAGCAAAACAGCTTAAAATTCAACCTAATCTATATGTTTTATTTTCAAAAAATGGTTTTAGTAAAGAACTTCTTTTAAAAAAGGAGCATAATTTGCTTTTATATACTTTAGATGATTTTATTTTTTTAATTGAGGCTTAGCAAAATGGATGAAAATATTTTAAAAAGTTTAGATTCTAGTGAAAAAGAAGATTTACAAAGAGGTCTTAAAATTTTAATAGAGCAAACTTATGTTATAGAAAATGAATATAAGCAACTTAGTGAAAATTATATTTCCTTAACGCGTACTATGGATGAAGTTGTAGAAGTATTGCCTATGGCTTTATGGATTTTAGATGCTAATAAAAAAATAACTTTACAAAATAATCTTGCTAAGCAACAGCCAAAGCTTATAGAAAATATTGACCTTGAAAAAACTCATTATGAACTCGAATTTGACCATAAATTTTATTTAATAAAAGTAACTTCACATATTGATAAATTAATAGTTAGTGCTACTGATATTAGTGATGAAAAAAGAAATGAAAGACTTGCTAGCATGGGTACAGTTGCGGCACATTTAGCACATGAAATAAGAAACCCCATAGGTTCAATTTCACTTTTAAGTTCAACTTTGTTTGAAAGAAGTGAATTAAAAAATAAACACATAGTTTTAGAAATTCAAAAAGCAATATCTAGAGTTGAACGTATAGTAAATTCCACCTTATTATTTACAAAAGGCGTGCATATAAATTTAAATAATTTTAATTTGTTAGAGTTGCAAGATGAGTGTGAACAAGCTATTGGTGCATATAATTATACAGCAAACATTGATTTTAATTTTGATTTTTTAGATTTTAAAATTAGTGCTGATAAGTCTTTGTTAGCTTTGGTTTTGCAAAATTTATTATACAATGCTATTGATGCTATCGAAGAAAGCGAAAATGAGCATGGACAAATAAAGATAAAATGCGAACAAGGAGAAGATAAGATTTTTATTAAAGTATATGATAATGGCGTCCAAATTAAAGATAAAAAAATGGTTTTTGAGGCTTTTAAAACAACAAAATTAAAAGGGAATGGTTTAGGGCTTTCTTTATCCAAACAAATTATTGATGCACATAATGGAATTTTGGGTTTTGAAGAAAACCCAAAATGTTTTTTTATAGAGTTAAAAATTTAAGTTTTATAAAATAAATTTTAATTAAAATATCAAAGTTATATTTGTCCTCATAGCTCAGCTGGATAGAGCGCAGAATTCCTAATTCTGAGGCCGCAAGTTCAAACCTTGCTGGGGACACCAAAGGACATTTATGTTTCATATAGTTTTGGTCGAGCCACGCATACCACAAAATACTGGAAGTATAGGCAGAATGTGTTTTAATGCAGGTTTTACTTTACATATTATTAACCCTCTTTTTAGTATTGATGAAAAAGCAGTTAAAAGAGCAGGGCTTGACTATTGGAAAAAACTAAATCCTTTGTTATGGAATAGTCTAGAAGATTTTTTACAAGAAAATGAAAAATTTCAAGATAGATTTTTCTTTGCAACAACTAAAACTAATCAAGCTTATTTTGATGTGAATTATCAAAAAAATGATTTTTTATTTTTTGGAAGCGAGAGTTTTGGTTTACCTATGGATCTTATGCAAAGAAAATGGGAAAATACTATTACTATACCTATGAAAGATTGTGGTAGGAGTTTAAATTTGGCTACTAGTGTAGGTATAGTAAGTTATGAAGCATTAAGGCAAAATTTCTATTCTTTTAAAAAAAACTAATGGTTTAAAACTTGATTTAAAAATTCTTTCAGCCTCTCATTTTTTGGATTTTCAAATGTCATTTTAGGGCATTCATCTACCACTATAATACCTTTATCCATAAAGAAAATTCTGTTTGCTACATTTCTAGCAAAGCCCATTTCATGAGTAACTACAAGCATAGTAATGCCATCTTTTGCAACTTCTTTCATAATATTTAAAACTTCACCTATCATTTCAGGATCTAGTGCTGAAGTTGGCTCATCAAATAAAATTACATCAGGATTCATCATTAAAGATCTTGCTATAGCAATGCGTTGTTTTTGTCCGCCTGAAAGCTTGTGAGGAAAATAATTTTCTTTATCACTTAAACCAACTTTTTTTAGTAATTCCCTTGCTTTTTTTATCGCTTGCTCTTTGCTCATGATTTTAGTTTGTACTGGTGCTAAACATAAATTTTCTAATACATTTTTATTGTTAAAAAGATTAAAATGCTGAAATACCATGCTTACTTTTTGACGAATTTTATTTATATCTGTTTTTTTGTCAAGTATATTTGTATCATTAATATAAATATTGCCACTATCTGGTGTTTCAAGCTTATTTAAACATCGTAAAAAAGTACTTTTTCCGCCACCACTAGGACCTATAATAGCTATTATATCGCCCTTATTTATTTTAACGCTAATGTCTTTTAAAACTTCTAATTCGCCGTATTTTTTAATTAAATTTTCAATTTTAATCATGTTTGTTTAATCTCACTTCTATAAATCTAGCAATAAGTGTTAAAAATTTTACACTCACATAATATACAAGTCCTGTAAAAATAATAGGCTTAGGATTATAGTAAATTGCTTGTAAACTTTTACTTTGCATAGTAATATCCATAACACTAATATAACCAACTATGGAAGTTTCTTTAAACAAAGAAATAAATTCGTTCATTAGTGAAGGTAAGATATTTTTAATAGCTTGCGGAAAAATTATCATTCTCATTGAACTTGAATAGCTAAGTCCCATAGCTCTTGCTGCTTCCATTTGTCCTTTGTCAACACTTTGAATTCCACTTCTTACGATTTCAGCAACATAAGCTGAACTATTAAGCCCAAGAGCAATAATAGCTACATAAAAATTATCACTCCAAGTAGCAAAAATCACTACTGAAAAAATTAAAAGCTGTAAAAGCAAAGGAGTTCCGCGTATAATATCTATATATTCATCTATAATAAAATTTAAACTTTTAATTTCTAAAAATCTTAAAAAAGCTAAGAAAAATCCAAGAATTATGCCTATTGAAATTCCACCTATTGTTAAGCCAAGTGTTGTGAAATAGCTATGTATATAAGATTTAGCTTCTATAGTATAAGCATATTCTCCAGTAGATAGTCCATTTTGATCTTTAACTTGTAAAATTTCGATTGGAAATGAAAAATAAGCCCAAAAAACAATAATAGTAAAAAACATAAAAAACTTCATTGTATTTTGTTTCAATTTAAACACCTTAGTTAAATTTAAAAATCTAAGTGTATAAAAATTAAGTTTTCTTTTTACTTAAAGTATTTGAATATGTTTTTGATGTATTTATTATATATTATAAGTTAAATTTACACATAGCTTTAAAAAATAAAATAAATTTAATATAAAATTATATTTTTTTATGACAAATTCATTTTTTTATGATAAATTTATATTTGAAAATTATAAAAAGGAGATAAATATGGATTTAATATCCCAATTTATTGGCTTTGTAAATAATCAGTATTATTCTATTTTAGTAGTTTTACTTATTATTACGGGATTTTATTATAGTTATTTAACAGGTTTTGTACAGTTTAGAATGCTTCCTTATGTATTTGATATATTAACAGAAAAACAAGAAAAGCATGAAAAACACCATATTACTCCTTTTCAGGCTTTGATGATTTCAACAGCATCAAGAGTAGGTATAGGAAATATTGCAGGTATTGCAGTAGCAGTTGTATTAGGTGGACCTGGAGCTTTATTTTGGATGTGGGCTATGGCATTTTTTGGTGGTGCATCGGCTTTTGCGGAAAGCACTTTAGCACAAGTTTATAAAAGCCGTGATGGTAAAAGTTTTAAGGGTGGTCCTGCATATTATATTAGTAAAGCTTTAAATTTAAAATGGCTTGGAGCTATTTTTGCTGTGATTTTAATCATCACTTATGCTTATGGATTTAATGGGCTTCAAAGCCAGACTATGACTTCAGCTTTTGAGTTTTACTATAAAGGTATGGTTGATACTAGCGAAGTAAGTTTTGCGCAAAGTTGGTGGCCTATTGTAATTGGAGCTATTTTAGCGATTTTTGCTGCCTATATGTTTTTTGGTGATCATACTAAAATAGGTAAGGCAAGTTCTATTATCGTTCCTATTATGGCGATGATTTATATTGGTTTATCCATCATAGCGATGTTTATGAATTTTGAAAAAATTCCTGAAGTTTTTTCTATGGTATTTAAAAGTGCTTTTGATTTTGAAGCTATTTTTGGTGGATTTGCAGGCTCTGCTTTAGTCATAGGTATAAAAAGAGGATTGTTTTCTAATGAAGCTGGTATGGGTTCAGCACCAAATGCAGCAGCTTCAGCTCTTACAACCCACCCTGCAAAACAAGGAGTTATTCAAGCATTTTCTGTATTAATCGATGTGATTATTTGTACAAGTTCAGGATTTTTAGTATTATTTTCTCTTGCTTATGCAAACAACATTGGAGTAGATGGTAAGCCTATTTTAACAGCTCTACCTTTAGTACAAGAATCTATGAAAGAATATTATGGAAATTTAGGAGTACATTTTACCACTGTTAGTATAGTTTTATTTGCTATTACTTCTTTGATTGGAAATTATTATTATGCTCAAGCAAATATTAAATACCTCACTCAAAATCCTATTATTATTAATCTTTTTAAAGCAAGTGCTGTGCTTATGATTTTTATTGGTGCAAATATGGATTTAAAATTTGCATGGGATTTAGCTGATACCACTATGGCGTTTATGGCTACGATTAATATCATTTCTATTTTATTGCTTGGTGGTATAGTGAAAAAGGTATTAAAAGACTTTAGCGAGCAAAAAAGACAAGGTAGAGATCCAGTGTTTAGCGCTTCAAAGCTTGGTATTAAAAACGCAGAGTGTTGGGACTAATGATAGATTATATTATTATTGTCTTATTTATAACTTTTATGGTTTTTCTTGTGTTTGGCTTTAACCGCCAAATGCAAGAAAAAGCCAAACAAAAAGAAGAAAAATTAAAAACAAAGAAAGATTTTAAAAAAAATAGGTAAAATACACTAAAAAATTTTTAAAAAAGAGTGTAAAATGAAATTGTTAATAGAAATAGGCACAGAAGAGCTTCCTGCTATTCCTTTATTAAAAAAACTTCCAAATATTACTAAAAAATGGGAAAAGATTTTACAAGAGTACCATTTAGAATCTGAATTTAAATTTTTCTATACTCCTAGAAGATTGGTTTTTATCCATGAAAATTTTAAAGAAAAACAAGATGATTCTTTTGTGGAATTTATAGGCGCACCTAGGGCGATAGCTTATAAAGATGGAAAACTTACTCAAGCAGGACTTAATTTTTTAGAAAAAAGTGGTTTAAAAGAGGAAGAGCTTGAATTTAAAGAAATTAAGGGTAAGGAGGTATTGTATTGTCAAAAGCAAGTGCAAGGCTTGCAGAGCAAAGCAGTTTTAGCACAAATGATAGAATCATTCTTAAAAAGCTTGAGTTTTGGTAAAACTATGAGATGGGGCGATGGTAGCTTTGAATTTATCAGAGCTATTCGTTCGCTTTGTTGTATTTTAAATGATGAATTAATTGAATTTGAAAGCTATGGTGTTAAAAGTGCAAAAAGTACTTTTGTGCATAGAAGTGTTAGTTATGATTTAATACCTTTTGCAAATATTGATGAGTATTTTAAAATTTTAGAACAAAATTATATTATTTTAGATCAAGCACAAAGAAAAAAACTCATTATAGAGCAATTAAAAACACTTGAAAAAGAAAATGATATTACTATTGCAGAAGATGATGAGCTTTTAGCTGAAGTTGTAGCTATCACAGAGTATCCAAAAGCATTGTTAGGACGTTTTGAAAAAGAGTATTTAGAAATCCCAAGCGAGGTAATCATCACTTCTATGAGAGAAAACCAACGCTATTTTGCAGTATTTAAAAACAATATGTTAAGTAATCATTTTATTGTAGTTTCTAATGCTGTTTGTGAGGATTATTCTAAAATCATTAATGGAAATGAAAGAGTTTTAAGAGCGAGATTAAGTGATGCGATGTTTTTTTGGAAAAATGACTTAGCGCAGGGCTTAAATAATGATAAAATAAGTCATATGGTGTATCTTGAAGGTCTTGGAACCTTAAAAGATAAAATTATTAGAGAACAAAAAATCGCTACTAAGCTTTGTGAGGTTTTTGCTAATACTCAAAAAGATGAAATTTTAAAAGCCATAGAATACTCAAAAGCTGATCTAAGTACTCAAATGGTGTATGAATTTACTGATCTTCAAGGTATTATGGGATCTTATTATGCTAAGGCTATGGGTATGAGCGATGAGCTTGCTTTGGCGATTAAAGAACAATACCTTCCAAATGGTGATAATTCAGCTATGCCAAGTAATGAATTCAGTTCTATTGTAGCTTTAGCTTATAAATTTGATACACTCATGGGGCTTTTTTCAATGGGGAAAATCCCAAGTGGTACAAAAGATCCTTATGCTTTAAGAAGAGCGGCAAATGGTGTTTTAAAAATTATTTTAGCTTTAAATAAAAATTTTGATCTTAAGATATTTTTAGAAGCAATAGCTAGTGAATATAAAAGCTTTGATCTTCAAAATTTATTAAATTTTATTTTAGAGCGTTTATATACTTTTTATGAAGTAAATGCTTCTTTTGTTAAAGCTGTGCTTAGCTCGAAAAATTATGATATTGTTTATATTGATTCTTGTATAAAAGCTTTAATACAAAGTGCAAATAAGGTAGATTTTAATCAAAATTTTGCTACTTTTAAGCGTTTGGCAAATATTGCAGTGTTAAGTAAAACTCAAATTAATGAAAATTTATTTAGCACTCAAGAAGAAAAAGATTTATATCAAGCATTTATGCAGTGCAAAACAAAAGAAAATAATACTCAAGAGCTTTTAGAAAGTCTTTTTGCACTGAAACCACAAATTGATGCTTTTTTTGATAAAGTGATGATTAATGATAAAGATGAAAATATCAAAAATAATCGTCAAGCTTTGGTGTGTGTAATTTATTGTGAGTTTTTAAAAATTGCTGATATTAAAGAGCTTAGTTTATGAGAAAAATTCTTTTTTTTCTATGTTTTTTTATTTTTGTTTTAGAAGCTAGAGAAATTGATCTTGTAAAAGGACAAGTAGTTTTTTTAGAATTTGATAAAGATAAATTTTTACAAATTAGTTCAAATTCTAAAAATCTTCCTTCTTTTGAGTATAAAAATAAAATTATTGTTAGTATAGCTATGCCTTATAAAAATCCTAAAGATAGAAAATTAATAGCTGAGTTTAGAGATAATTCTAAAGAAGAAATCAATATAAAATTTAGCGAAGGAAGTTATCAAAAAGAATTTTTAAAAGTGAGTGCTTCTAAAGTAAATCCACCTAAAGAAGTTCTTGAGCGTATTAGTAAAGAATACAATCAAGCTGTTAAAATTTATAACACTTATACCGATACTGCTTTATTTGATGGAAAATTTATATATCCTTTAGAAAGTAAAATCACTAGTGATTTTGGAAAGGCAAGATTATTTAATGATAGTTTAAAAAGCTATCATAGTGGAACTGATTTTAGAGCGACAACTGGGACAAAGATTTATGCAAGTAACGATGGTATTGTAAGGATTGCTTCAAACCGTTACTATGCTGGAAATTCAGTGGTAATTGATCATGGATATGGAATTTATTCACAATATTATCATCTATCAAAACTTAATGTAATAGTAGGACAAAAAATAAAAAAAGGTGATCTTGTAGGTTTAAGCGGGGCTAGTGGCAGGGTGACTGGGCCACATTTGCATTTTGGAATTTTAATTAATGGCATACAAGTTGATCCACTTGATTTTATAGCTAAATTTAATGCTTTGCAATGATAACTTTTAGTGAGTTCTTTAAAAATTGGACTGATAAATACTACTCACAAGCTGTGAGTGTTGGTAAAAATGGTGATTTTTATACTGTAGTTAGCGTGGGAAATCTTTTTGGAGTGTTATTAGCTAATTATTTTTTAAAACTTATAGATGATAAAAAGCTAACTTTGCCGGTTGAAGTTGTAGAAATAGGGGCAAACGAAGGGCATTTAATGCTTGATTTCATACAAGCTCTATATACACTTAGAGCTGATGTTTTAGGGCAGATTGAGTGTTATATCATAGAGCCACATGAAAAATTAAGAAATATACAAAAAAAACTTTTTGATGAGTATGAATTAGATGTTAAAATTCATAATTCTTTAAAAGAATGTCATTTTAAAAATGCTTTTTTTTACGCTAATGAATTGTTTGACTGTTTTGCGTGTGAGCTTGTAAAAAATAAAACTATGGCATATGTTGATAATGATTTAAATATAGTTTTTAAGCCTATGGGTGAAGATCTTTTAAAAGAATGTGAAAAGTATAATATTTATAATTCTGAATTATGCATAGAATATAAATCTTTTTTAGATGAGTTAAAACAAGCTTGTAAAAAACTAACTTTTGTATGTTTTGATTATGCTAAGAAGGAAGAAAAATTTAGTATCAGAATGTTTAAAAAACATCAAGTATTTGATTTGTTTAAAGAGAATTTAAAAGATTTTTATGCTAAAAGTGATATTACTTATAATGTAAATTTTGAACACTTTATGCAAGTTTTAAAAGAAAAAGGTTTTGAAATTGTAAAACATAAAAACCAAAATCAAGTTTTAATTGATTTTGGTTTAGAAGAGATTATTAAACAAGCTAAAAGCACTCATCCGCAGATTTATAAAAACTTTATTAAGCAAAGTAAAAATTTGATGTTTGGTTTTGGTGATAAATTTAAATTTTTAGAATTTAAACTTTAAAATTATTGCTTATAATATCAAGTCCAAAACCTTTTAAACCTATAAATTCTTTATCAGTATTTTGACTTAGAAGTTTGATTTTTGAGATTTTTAAATACCTTAAAATTTGAGCACCTATGCCATAATTTTTAAATTGAATACTCCCTTGTTTTTCATTTTTCATAAAAATTATTACTCCGCCTTCTTGGCTTAAAAATTTAATTTGATTTAATAGTTCATTAAATTTATTAGAGGTTAAGAGTTCAAAGTCGCTTCCACTAAGATAAAATTTCACATTCTCACATTCTTTTAAGGAACCAAAACTAAATGCTATATGTTCATTATTATTGTGATCTTTAAAAATCATTTTCTTGGCTTCAAAACCTGCTAGAATACTTTTTTCCTCTTTTATAAGAGAAATTAAACTTTCGTTTTTTAAGCGATATTCGATTAAATCTGCAATTGTAATCATATTAATACCATGTTTTTTGCAAAATTCAAGCAGATCACTTCTTCTAGCCATATCTCCATTATCTTTGGTGATTTCACATATTACACAAGCTTCTTTTAATCCTGCCAAACGACATAAATCCACTGTTCCTTCTGTATGTCCTGTTCTTTCTAAAACTCCACCTTTTTTGGCTATAAGAGGATTTATATGTCCAGGACGTACAAAATCTTGTGCATTTGAATTATCATTTGCAAAAATTTGAATTGTCATATTTCTTTCATAAGCGCTAACTCCTGTGGTTGCTTCTTTGGCATCTACAGTTATAGTAAAAGCTGTTTCATGATTAGAAGTATTTTTAGGTACCATTAAAGGAAGCTCAAATTTTTTTGCTAATACTTCGCTTAAAGCCACACACACTACACCTCTTGCATATGTAATAGCAAAATTAACTTTTTCTTTAGTGCTAAATTCTGCTGGAAAAATTAAATCTCCTTCGTTTTCTCTATCTTCAGCATCTACCATAACTAACATCTTACCTTCTTGAAGTTCTTTTATAGCTTGTTCTACACCAATATAACCCATAATAGCCTCCTTATTTTTTATCTTTTATTATATATAATTTTTCTTGACATTATATTAAAAATAATATATAATACGTGTTTTAATTTATAGAAACCATTTTATTGGGGTATCGCCAAGCGGTAAGGCAACAGGTTTTGGTCCTGTCATTCAGGGGTTCGAATCCCTTTACCCCATCCACTTCATATGATGCCGCGAAGTAGAGCAGTGGTTAGCTCGTCGGGCTCATAACCCGAAGGTCGGGAGTTCAAATCTCCCCTTCGCAACCATAATTTCGCTTATTATAATTTGTTTTGCATATTTTGGCAGTAATTACAAAAGATTTTAACTTTCTTTTAAATATATAATCTGATGTAAGTATTAAATGAAAAATTTATTATCAAAATACAAAAAATAAAATCAGATTAATTATTTATAACTTTTGCATTTTTAATATATTTATTTTAAATTGTTTGTATTTTAAAAGAATTAAGTTTTTTCATGTTTTAATATTTGTGTTATTAAAATAATGCTAATAATTAATTTTTTAAGTTTACTTATTGCTTGCAACAATATATTTTCTTAAATATAATTTTAATTGCATTTTTTTATTTACAAAAGATTTTAATTTATGTTAACTGATATTAGTTCATAATAATTTATGATAGTTTGTGAAAGAAGCAATGGTGGATTTAGCAGGACTCGAACCTGCGACCAACCGGTTATGAGCCGGTTGCTCTAACCAACTGAGCTATAAATCCGCCAGAAGTTGAAATGGAAATATTATTATATCTTTATTTCCTTAATTTTATTTTAGAATTTGATTTTTACTGCTTTTTCTATATCTAAATATCTAAAAGTAAGCAAATTTTGCAAAATACCAAAAAAAATCATAAAAGTAACAAAAGAACTTCCGCCATGACTAAAAAATGGCATAGGTATACCGACAACTGGTGCAAAACCTATAGTCATTGATATATTTACTGCTATATATATAAATATAAATAGAGCTATACAATTTGTTATTACTTTTGTAAAATAATCATCTTTGAGTTTATAATTTAAACTTAATAAGTGAAAAATTAATAAAGCATAAAGTAATGTGATTATTACAGCACCTATGAAACCAAATCTTTCTGATAAATAAGCAAAAATAAAATCACTAGTAGAAATGGGTAAAAATTTAAAGTGAGTTTGTGTAGCTTCGTCTATTTTTTTCCCACTCAAACCACCACTTCCTATAGCTATAATGGATTGTTTTACATGGTAACTTGGTTTTTCAGCTAAAAAATCATGAATTCTTTGTTTTTGATAAGGCTTTAAAAAATCATTATAAATAATAGGTGAAGATATAGCTATAACCAAAAAAATACTAAGCCAAATTTTGTAATTAACTCCTATAATAAAAAGTGTACCAAAACCTACTAGTAAAAGCACCAAAGCAGTCCCTAAATCAGGTTCTCCTGCTATGAGTAAAAAAGGAAGTAGGATATAACAACTTAATTTTAAAAATTGTTTTAAGCCATAACCATTTGAAGGAGGAGGATTTTGATAAATTAAATAAGCTAACATTAATATAAAAGAAGGCTTAAAAATTTCAGAAGGTTGTATGGTGAAATGTGTAAAAGGAATTTCAAGCCATCTTCTAGCACCAAGTTTTTCAATGCCAAAAATATCTACACTTAAAAGCAAAGCTATGTTAATCCAATAAAGTGTAGGAATAAGCCATATCAATTTTCTCAAAGGTAAAAAGAAAAAAAATGTGAAACCAGCAAAACCTACTAAGGTATATATAACTTGCTTTTCAGCCAAGTAGGTATTTGCTTCATATATTAAAAAAAAAGATATGGCAATAATAGGCAATATAAGAAGAGGCTGAACAAAGTCAAAATGGGTTAAAATTCTTCTATCAAGTCTTATCAAAAATATTCCTTTGCAAAATATTATGTAATTATATGCTAAAATTACGAATTTTATTATTAAGGAAATATAATATGCTAAAAATTTCATCACTTTGTGAAGAGCGATTAGATGTTTTTTTATCAGATGTATTAAAACAAAGTCGTTCTCAAGTGGTTAGATTAATAAAAGAAAATTGTGTTTGTGTCAATAAAAAAATAGAAAAAAAAAGTTCAAAAAAAATAAAACAAAAAGATGAGATAAGTATCTTATTACCTCAAACAAAAGAAATAAAAGAAAATTATACACCCGAATTTGATATAACAATTTTGCATGAAGATGATGATGTTTTGGTTTTAAATAAAGCTCCTAATGTTGTTGTGCATGGTGCAAGTAGTGTAAAAGAAGCAACTTTGGTGGATTGGCTTTTATATAAAGGTTATATTTTATCAAATTTAAACGGAGATCATAGAGCTGGACTTGTACATAGACTTGACAAAGGGACAAGCGGGGCTATAGTAATAGCAAAAAATAACCAAAGTCATCAGTTTTTAGCAAATCAGCTTTTAGATAAAAGCATGGGGAGATTTTATCTTGCTTTGAGTGATTTGCCTTTAAAAAAAGATAAAATGAGTAATGAAAAAGCTATTATGCGTTGTCCTAGCAATAGGCTTAAAAAAATAACTACAAGTCATTTAAATTCTTTAGCAAAAAGTGCAAAAACAGATTTTATAAATTTATTAAGTGGTAAAGATTGTTCTTTGATTGCTGCTAAATTATACACCGGAAGAACACATCAAATCAGAGTACATTTAGCCGATTTTAATCGTTATATTTTAGGAGATGAATTATATGGATATAAAGGAAAAATAAAGTATAATAGAGTAATGCTTCATGCATATTTGATTTATTTCATTCACCCTAGGACTAAAAAGCTTATGTTTATAAAAGCACCTATGTTTGATGATTTTTATCAAATTTTAAAAGAAAATTTTACACAAGGAGAGATAGATGAAAAAACTTCATTGGATTATCTTAAGTTCAGCTTTAGCTTTTAGTGCTTGTAGTACAACTATGAGTTCGCCTCAAATTGCCCAAGTAAATGATACTTTACCAAAAATTTCAAGTATTAAAAGTATAAGTGATATTACAAGCATAGCTTTTGAATGGGAGCCTTTGTATGATCAAAATATAGCGGGCTATTATATTTATAGAGCAAATGCGGCTGGTGCACCTATGGAGCTTATAGCAAAAATCAAAAATAAATTTCAAACACATTATACTGATACAAATTTAGAACCAAATACAAGATATTATTATTCTATGAAAACTTTTAACGAGCTTGGTCAAGTTTCTCAAGATGGTGTAAGTATAGAAGCTTTCACAAATAGAGTGATTGATCCAGTTCCTTTTGTTCAAGCTATTGTAGGTTTGCCAAATCGTGTAAAGTTGGTTTGGAGGCCACATCCTGATTTAAGAGTAAATTCATACATTATTGAACGTGCTAATATGAAAGATATGAAATTTAAAGAACTTTCAAGAGTAAAAAATCGTTTAAGTGCTGAATACATAGATGACTCATTAAAGCCCGATGAAAGTTTTCAATACAGAATTATAGCTTTAACCTATGATGGTGTAAAAAGCGAACCAAGTAAGATAGTTGAATCAACCACAAAAGCACTTCCTCCAATGGTAAATAATTTACAAGCAAGTAAAGATGCTCCAAGAAAAATCATTTTAACTTGGGATAAAATTGATTATGCAGATTTTGCTTATTATAAAATTTACTCAAGTTCAACTACATTTTTACCTTTTAGCGTAATAGCTAAAACTTCTGAAAACACCTATGAAGATGTGGTAAAGGGTATATCTGAAAAAAGATATTATAAAGTAAGTATGGTTGATAAAGATGGTTTGGAAAGTCCTATAACAAATGAACCAGTGGAAGGTATTACTTTAGGAGCACCTTTAGCACCTAGTATTGTTTTATGTGCTGTTGAAGATGATGGTATTAGGGTTGAATGGGTTGATAATGATGATAGAGCTAAAGAGTATATAGTAAAAAGAAGTGGTGGAGGAAGTAGTGCTGTATTTAAAGAGATTAAATCAAAACAATTAAAAGATATTACAGCAGTTCCTGGAAAAGTATATAGTTATGAAGTTATTGCAATTGATATCAATGGTATAGAATCAAAAGCTTCTAATAAATTTACAGCAGTAAAATAATGCCAAATTTTAAGTGTAAAATTTTAAAAGAAATTCAACTTCCATTTCAAAAGGATGGAGTTGAATTTTTATGGCTTGCTAAAGGTGAGAATGTAAATTTACTTTTTACACATGTCCAACAGGAAAGTTTTTTTTTGCAAATTAAAAAAGATAATAAGAAACAAGAGTGGCTTATAAAGGGTGAAAAACATACAAAACCTTCTCAAATCGGATATTTGCAAAAAGCTTTGCTTATATTTAAAGAAAATTTTACTCAAGATATAGTTTGTGAAGCAGTTGCTCTAAAACATACAAGATTAATTCAAAAAACTCCTTTAATTGTCAATAATATAAAAGAGTTATTAGATAAAATTCAAGATAAGAAGCAAATTTATATTGAAATAGGTTTTGGTAGTGGTAGACATTTACTTTATCAAGCTAAGCAAAATCCTGATATTTTAATTATTGGTATAGAAATTTACACTCCTGCATTAGAACAAGTAGCTAAACTTGCCTTAAGTGAAAACTTAAATAATGTTTTATTGATAGAAACTGATGCAAGGTTGTTGTTAAGTGTGCTTGAATCTAATTTAGTAGATAAAATCTTTTTACATTTTCCTGTTCCTTGGGATAAGAAGCCTCATCGTAGGGTAGTGGGGCTAAATTTTGCAAATGAATGTGCTAGGGTTTTAAAAGACACTGGTCAGTTTGAGCTTAGAACAGATAGTTATATGTATTTTAGTTTTACTTTGGAAACTTTTTTAAATTTTTCACATTTAAAAGCAGAAATTGCAAAAAATAAAAATTTGGAAGTATCAAGTAAATATGAAGATCGATGGAAAAGACAAGAAAAAGATATATATGATTTAGCAATTAGTGGTTTTGGTAAAAGTGAAAATTTAAATAAAAAACAAAAATTTGCTATCGAAATTTTAAAATTTAATTTAGAGGAATTAGATTACATTAAAAATAATTTTAAAAACAATGTTTTTAAAGGTGAAAATTTTTTTTTACATATTGAAAAAATATATGTTAAGGATAAAGAAATTATTATTAAAATAGCTTTTGGTGCTTTTTATAAACCCGAACATATTTACATAAGATTAGGCGAACATAGAACAGATTTTGTCTTCAATGAACCTTTTAAAACAAAAGAAAATTTAAAAGCTATAGAAAAATTAAGAGAAATATTGTATTCTTATATTAAACAATAAAACATTTAACTTTTATATTATTTATGAGGAAAATATAGTGATGATAGAAGCTAAAAAACTTTGTCTTGGATATGATGAGCTTGTTATAGAAAATGCTAGTTTTTCATTAAAAGATAATGATTTTGTTTTTATTACTGGAAAAAGTGGTAGTGGAAAATCAACTTTACTAAAATCTTTCTACGGAGATTTAGAGCCCATGAGTGGAAATTTAAAAGTTTGTGGTAATGATTTGATAAATATTTCTAATGTTGAACTTTTGCAACTTAGACAAAAAATAGGTATTATTTTTCAAGATTATCGTTTGGTTCAAGAATTTAGCGTTGAGAAAAATGTAATGCTTCCTTTGATGATTAAGGGTTATAGTAAAAATGTATGTAAAGAGCAAGCTGCAAAACTTTTAAAACATGTAAATTTAACATTTAAAGCGGATAAAAAGCCTGCACAACTTTCAGGTGGAGAACAACAACGCGTAGCTATGGCTAGAGCTTTGGCGCATAATCCAAAATTACTTTTATGTGATGAGCCAACAGGTAATTTAGATGAATATTCTTCAGATATTATATGGACATTATTAAAATCAGCTAGAGAGATACTTGGAACTTGTGTAGTAGTAGTTACACATAGAATTCCTACTAATTTAAGACTCGATTATCGTCGCTTTAATATAGAAAATGGGAGAATGAATGAAATCGTTTAAAAATCATCTTTCTTTAATATTTGCCTTAATGGTGATGATGTTTGCTTTTGAGTTTTTAATTATTACAAATAAAACTATAGAGCACTATGAAAAACTTTTAAATAAAGATTATAATATTATTTTGGTAGGAAAAACTTATTTAGATAAAAAAAGTATAGAAGATCAAATTGAACATTTTCAATCGTTAGAAGTATTAAATCCTAGTGAGATGGTTGATAGGCTTAAAAATAATATTTCGGCTAAAAATATTGAAGTATTAAAAGCAACTTTGCCTAAATTTTATACTTTAAAGCTTAATAAACTTTTATCAGAAGATGAGTTAAAAATTCTAAAAGAAAAATTGTTGAAAAATCCAAATATTACTAAAATTGAAACATTTGCCAAGACGCATACTAAAATCTATAAACTTCTTGTTTTAGTAAAGTTTTTACTATGGTTTTTCCTATTTATTATTATATTACTCAGTTTTGTGTTATTACTTAAGCAAATGAAAATATGGCTTTTTGAGCATACTCAAAGGGTTGAAATTATGTGTTTGCTTGGAGCACCGTTTTGGTTTAGATCATTTATGCTTTATAAAATTGTTTTCATTGATTGTTTGATTGCATTTTTATTATTGGTGTTATTTTTCACTCAAGTGTATGATCTTGAATCAATTAAATTAGTTTTAGAAAGTGTGGATATTAGTTTACCTAAAATAAGCATATTTACACATCTATCTTTAGTGTTTTTGATAATACTTTGTGTATGTTTTGTTTGTGTGAATTTTGTAATGTTTAAGGTTAGAAAATGAAAAAATGCTTTTGGCTTTTTTTATTTTCCTTTTCTATTTTGTTTGCAAATGAAATCGCACAAAAACAAAAAGATATCAAAGAAAATGAAAGAGTGGTTAAACAACTTTCTAAGAAATTAGAAGATCTGGCTGATGAAATTTTAGAAAATGAAAAAAATCTTAAAAAAATTGCAAATGAAATTAATATTTTAAGTTCTAAAACTTCTAAGTTAGAAAGTTCTGTTAGAAATCAAATTAAATCTTTAGAGCAATTAAATGTGCAAAATAAAGAACTTTTAAAAAATAAAAATAAAATAGAAGGAAAATTAATTGATTTAATAGCTAAAGATTTCGCTTATGACTTAGCTATTCCTAAAAATTATATAGAAAGTGAAGATAGTATTATTGTTCTAGAAATGATTGAAAATTTAGATAAAATTTTTAAAGATAATTTTTATCAAATTTCTAAAGATTATGAAGATATTAGTAAAAAAATCGAAGAAAAACAAACTCAAATTACAATAATTAATACAAATTTAAAAAGCTACAAAAACCAAATTGATGAGCTTAAAAATCTTAGAAAAAAACAAGAACAAGAAATTGCAAAACAAAGAACTGATAAAGAAATATATACAAGAAAATTATCTAATTTACAAGTACAACAACAAGAATTAAGACAAACTTTAAATAAATTAAAAATTATAAAAGAAAAGGAAGAAGAAAAAAAAGTTACACAAAAAATAGATGAAAAAAAACCATCAAATAATATCAAACAAGTAGGTTCAAGCTATCAAACAAGCAGTGTTAAGAGTTATAGTGGTGTTAAAACTATAGCACCTTTAGAGTCATATATAGTAAAACAAAAATTTGGAAATTATATAGATCCTATTTACAATATTAAAATTTATAACGAAAATGTTGTTTTAAAAAGTAATACTGCTAATGCTGCAGTGAGGAATGTTTTAGATGGTAAAGTGGTTTTTGCTAAGGCAACGCCAACTTTAAAAAAAGTAATTATTGTTGAAAATAAAAATGGAATTCATACTATTTATGCGCATTTGGATAAAATAGCACCTGGTGTTAAAGTAGGAAGAAATATAAAAAAGGGATATATCATAGGTAGGGTTGAGAGTGATTTAACTTTTGAAGTAACACAAAAGAATTTTCATATAAATCCTTTAGAAATGATTAGATAAATTAGTTTTTTTTAATGCGAATTTTGGTATAGTTTTATTTCAAAGGAGAATTTTCAATGAATAATAAAAGAAAAAGAGTTTTAGTTAAATTTTCTGGAGAAGCTTTAGCTGGTGAAAATGGCTTTGGTATAGAAAATTCTATTTTAAAATATATAGCATCTGAAATAAAAAGTTTAATTAGTGAAAATGTTGAAGTAGGTATTGTTATAGGTGGTGGAAATATCATTAGAGGTGTATCTGCTGCAAGAGATGGACTTATAAAAAGAACAAGTGGCGATCATATGGGAATGCTTGCTACTGTGATTAATTCTATAGCTATGCAAGAAGCATTAGAAAGTGCCGGTCTTGATGTAAGAGTGCAAAGTGCTATTCAAATGGAAGCATTTTGTGAAACTTTTATTATGAGGAGAGCACATAGGCATCTAGAAAAAGGACGTATAGTAATTTTTGCCTGTGGTACTGGTAACCCTTATTTTACTACAGATACTGCAGCGACTTTAAGAGCAGTAGAAATCCAAGCAGACATGATTATCAAAGCGACTAAAGTAGATGGAATTTATGACAAAGATCCTAAAAAATTTAATGATGCGGTGATGTTAAATGAATTAAGTTACGAAAGAGCTTTACATGATAACATAAAAGTAATGGATGATACTGCTATTGCTTTAGCAAAAGATAATGCTTTGCCTATAGTTGTATGTAATATGTTCAAAGAGGGAAATTTGTTAAAAATTATTCAAGGCGATATGAGTTTATGCTCTATTGTTAAAAATTAATACTAAGGAAAAAAATGAGAGTAGAACAAATAGCTGCAAAAGCTTTAAAAAAAATGAAAGATGATAGGTATAAATTGGCTTTAGTAGTTGCAAAAAGAGCAGAAGAACTTGCTAATGGTGCAGACCCTTTGGTTAATTTAGATAAAAACAAATATAAGTATACTGATATTGCTTTATATGAGATAGCAGAAGATAAAATCGTATTAGAGGGATTTATTGAAGCTAGTAAATGATGAATTATTGCTAGATAGGCTTATTAATGATGTAAAAAACTGTAAAGATTTGCAAAGAGCAAAAGAAATTCTCTTTTTAGTTTTTCCGCATTCTAATATTTTAGAAAGAGCTGTGAATTTTTGCATTCAAAAACATGAAGGGCAATTTAGAAAAAGTGGTGAACCTTATGCAGTTCATCCTATATTAGTTGCTTCTTTTGTCGCTTTTTTAAGTCCTATAGAATCTATGATTATAGCTGCTTTATTACATGATGTATTAGAAGATACAAATTGCAACGAAGAAGAATTGAGTTTAAATTTTGGTGAAGAAGTAACCAAACTAGTTCAGGGTTTAACTAAAATAGTTAGTATTAGAGAAGACCATCTTACACGCTCTAATTCAAATGAAAAATTAGCAAGATCTGCTTTAACTTTTAGGAATATGCTTTTAGCTGGTGTTGAAGATGTTAGTATCCTTGTGATAAAACTTTGTGATAGATTGCATAATATGCTTACACTAAGTTATTTAAGAGAAGATAAAAGAAAAAGAATTAGTGAAGAAACTTTAGTGGTATACGCTCCTATAGCTCATAGACTTGGAATTTCAAGTATAAAAAATTTACTTGAAGATTTAAGTTTTAAGTTTTTATTGCCTGAAGAATATATGCAGATAGATAATTATATTAACGCAAAAGATCAACAAATTCAACTTGAATTTAATGAATTTATTTCCAAAATAGAAATATTGTTTTTAGAAAATGGTTTTAGACAAGGTAGTTTTGTTATACACAAAAGAATTAAACATAATTATTCTATATATTTAAAAATGCAAAGAAAAGGTGTAGGACTTGAAGAAGTTTTAGATCTTTTGGGTGTTAGAATTTTGGTTGAGAAAGTTTATGATTGTTATTTGGCTTTAGGAATTCTACATACTCATTTTAATCCTTTAATTTCAAGATTTAAAGATTATATAGCATTACCAAAACAAAATGGGTATCAAACTTTACATACAACACTTTTTGATGCTAAAAATATCATAGAAGCTCAAATTAGAACTTTTGATATGCATAAAACTGCTGAATTTGGAGTGGCTGCTCATTGGAAATACAAAGAAGGAAATATTGTTACTCCAAATTTAGAGTGGCTTGCAGATATTTCTATGCACGATAAAGAAGGAAATAATGTTCAAGATTATGATGCAATAGAACTCTATGAGTATGCTAAAGATAGTTTATATATAGAAGATATTGCAGTATATTCACCAAAAGGAGAAATTTTTACTTTACCTCGTGGAGCCACAGCTTTAGATTTTGCGTATGAAGTTCATACAAAAGTAGGGCTTCACGCAAAAGCAGCCTTTGTAAATCGTATTAGAGTCCCGCTTTTAACTGTGCTTAAAAATGGTGATATAGTTAGTATCGAGACATCTGAAGAAGAGTATTTTAGATGTTCTTGGATTGATAGTGTTAAAACAGGAAAAGCAAAAGCAAGTATAAGAGATTTCTGTAAACAAAAGAAAAAAGAATTAAATAATAAAATTGCAATCAATCTTCTTTCTACTGTATTTAGTAAAGATTCAAAAATCATAAAAAAATGGCTAGAAAAAGAAAATTTTAGTAAAAAAATCAGACAAATTGCTTTAGATTTTAATTATTTTAAAGATGTAATTAATGCTCTTAGAAAATATATGATTCAAAATCAAACAAGTAAATTTGAGCAAAATGAACAAAAATTTGAAAGTATTATTATAGGTTCTAATTATAAAATTACTAGTATTAATTTTGATTATTGTTGTAGACCAAAAAGAGGAGATGAAATTATTGCTTTTAGGCATTCTACCAGTGCAACAATACATCACAAACTTTGCGAACAAGCAATGAAAATGATTGATGAAAATAAAGAAATGGTTTTTGCTTTGTGGAGTGATAGTTCTATAAAAAGTTATAAAATTATTGTTTCTATTGAAAATAAAAAAGGTTCTTTAGCAGATTTTTTGACTACTTTAGCTAAAATGCAAATTAATATTTTGAGTATTAATTCGACTGATTCAGAGCCTGTTGTAGCAAATTATTTTGAAGTGCAAGTTGAATTACCAAATAATATTGATGCTGAAAATACCAAAGAAAGATTAAAAACAAAGTATAAAATTTTAGACTTTATATCTTTAAATGATGCATATAATAATCACTAAAAAAGGTTTTATTATGAATATTAATGAAATTATTAAAGAAATTAAAAGAGGGATATCGGAAATTATTGATGAAGATAGATTAATTTTTTTAATTAGAAATTATTATGAAAAGGGTGAAAATTTCTTTGTAAAAGCTGGCTTTGATCCTACAGCAGCTGATTTGCATTTAGGGCATACTGTTGTTTTAAATAAAATGTCTTTACTTCAAAAACATGGGGCTATAGTGCAGTTTTTAATAGGTGATTTCACAGCACAAATAGGTGATCCTACGGGCAAAAGTGTTACAAGAAAAAAACTTGATAAAGAAGAAGTTCTTAAAAACGCCAAAACTTATGAAGAGCAAGTTTTCAAAATTTTAGATCCAAGCAAAACTCAAATTCATTTTAATTCTAAATGGCTTAATGAGTTAGGTGCAAGTGGTATAGTGGAATTGACTTCAACTTTTAGTGTTGCTAGAATGCTTGAAAGGGATGATTTTACAAAGCGTTTTAAAGAACAAAGTTCTATATCTATTTGTGAATTTTTATATCCACTTTTACAAGGTTATGATAGTGTTGCTTTAAAAAGTGATATTGAAATGGGTGGAACGGATCAAAAATTTAATCTTTTGATGGGTAGACAACTTCAAAGAATATATAATTGCAAAAAAGAACAAGCCGTTATAATGATGCCATTACTTGAGGGACTTGATGGTGTTAATAAGATGAGCAAAAGTTTGGGTAATTATATAGGAGTAACTGAAAGTGCTAAAGATATGTATGCTAAAGTTTTAAGTATAAGCGATGAATTAATGTTTAGATACTATGAGCTTTTAAGTGAGAAAAATTTAAGCGAAATTTCTCAAATGAAAGATGATATTAAAAATGGTTTATTGCATCCTAAAAAAGCTAAGGAAGATTTAGCTTTAGAAATTACTGTGCGTTTTCACTCAAATGAGTGTGCATTAAAAGCTAAGGAAGAATTTGACAAAGTTCATGGCGCAAAAGAGCTTCCTAGTGATATGCCAAGTTTTACTTTAGAAGGTAGTATTTGGCTTGCAAAAGCTATAGTAGAATGTAAAATGGAAAGCTCTACTTCAGCGTCAAGAAGATTGATTAATTCAAATGCGGTAAGTATTAATGGGGAAAAAGTTCAAGATGAACAATTCCAACTAGAAAGCGGAGAATATATTTTACAAGTTGGAAAAAGAAAATTTGCAAAATTAAAGGTAGTATGATGAGTTTTAAAGCTTTAAAAATTGGAAAGCATGAAATAAAATATCCTATTTTTCAAGGTGGTATGGGTCTTGGTATAAGCTGGGATAAACTTGCTTCTGCAGTTTCTTTAAATGGTGGTTTAGGAATTATTTCCTCAGTGGGAACTGGATATTATGAAAATAGAACACATATAGATAAAGAGCTTAATGCAAAACCTTATGGAAGTGATAATTTTTATTCAAAAGCAGGCTTGAAAGCTTTGATAGATAATGCTAGAAAAGTTTGCGCTGATGCACCTTTGGGTTGTAATATTTTATATGCAAGTAATAATTATGCACAAATTGCACATAATGCTTGTGAAGTTGGTTTTAATGTAATAGTTTCAGGAGCAGGGCTTCCTACAAATTTACCTGAATTTACACAAGATTATCCTGATGTTGCTTTGGTGCCTATTGTATCATCTGCTAAAGCTTTAAAAATTATTTGTAAAAGATGGCAAAGTAGATATAATCGTTTGCCTGATGCAGTTATAGTTGAAGGGCCTAAGAGTGGAGGACATCAAGGTTTTACTTATGAACAATGTTTGATGGATGAGTATCAATTAGAAAATGTAGTTCCACAAGTTGCACAAGAAATTAAAAATTGGGGGGATATACCACTAATTGCTGCAGGTGGAATTTGGGATAAGCAAGATATAGAAAAAATGATGTCTTTAGGGGCAAGTGGCGTTCAAATGGGAACTCGTTTCATAGGAACTTTTGAATGTGATGCAAGTGATGATTTTAAACAGGTATTGCTTGAATGTAAAAAAGAAGATATTGAACTTTTAAAATCTCCAGTTGGCTATCCTGCAAGAGGAATAAGAACTAACCTTTTAAATTTAGTTGATAAAAGAATGGGGCCAAAAATTTCTTGTGTGAGCAATTGCGTTGCACCATGTGGCAGAGGCAAGGAAGCTACTAAAGTGGGTTATTGTATAGCAGATAGATTATATGATGCATGGAGCGGCAAAAAAGAAACAGGCTTATTTTTTACAGGTATTAATGGATATAAACTAGATAAGCTTATTAGTGTAGAAGAGCTAATGAAAAAATTAGTTAATGGTGAAAATGCTTAGAATAGTCTTTATTTTTTTATTATTTTGTCTTAGTGCTTTTGCTAATGCAGAAGTTAAGAAATTTGATCAATTTTTTTTAATTTCTAATTCAGATGAGAAACTACAACTACATCAACAACTAAAATCTTTGTATATACAAAGTGTAATTAATGATAATTCTGAAGAAAAGAATGAAATTTTAAAAAGATTAATTATAAGTTCTAATTCTTTAGGTTTTGATGATAAAGCTTATGTGCAAGAGCTCAAAGAAAGCGGAGTAAGTGAAGAAGAAATTTCACGTTTAAAAAATGCTTTAAAAGTTATACAAGATCAAAAAATAAAAAAAGAACAAGCAAAAATTGAAACTAACGCTACAACATCTATTAATAAAAAAGAAGATAAAAAAGAAGATAAAAAAGAAGATAAAAAAGAAGATAAAAAAGAAGATAAAAAAGAAGATAAAAAAGAAGATAAAAAAGAAGATAAAAAAGAAGATAAAAAAGCCCCAGTGCAAAAAGAGCTTTTTGTGCTTGATGTAAAAAAAATAGATAATGGTGTCTTGCTTGATTTGAGTGAAAAAATCAGCCAAAAAGACATCAAAAATTTTACTCTCAAAGGTGATAAGAATTTTCGTTATGTTGCGGATTTTGATGGAATTTTAAAAGGATCTAAGAGAAATTTTGAATTTAAAGATTTTGATATTGTTGTTTCGCAGTTTGATCCGACTACTATGCGTTTAGTATTAACCTCTAAAAAAGAATTGAAAGTAAAAATAGAACTTAAAAACCAAAGTTTTTTTATGGGACTTGAAGAAATAGAAAAAAAAGAAAATCCAAAACCTAAACCTATAACTAAAGCTCAAAATGAAGTAAAAAAATTAGCAGTAAAAAAAGAAATTGATAAAAAAAATGAGCCGTTGTATATATTAAAATCAATCAAAGAAAAAAATGGTGTAAATTTAGAATTAAATAATGATATTGATATAGAAGATATTAAAATTAGTTCTTTTAAAGATGGTAAATTTTATCGTTCTATTGTAAGTTTTGAGGCAATATTGGAAGGTGATAGAAAAAAAATAAATATTAATAAAAATCAATCTATAACTCTGACTCAATATAATAAAACAACTGTTAGGCTTGTTTTAAGTTCAACAAGTAATTTTAAAACAAGTATTGATTTAGATGATAATGAGTTGTTTATAGGTTTTGAAAAAAATATCAAAAATACAAACCAAAAAACTAAGTTAACAGAAAAGAAATCTTCAGTTAAAAAAGCAGGAAAAATTATAGTAATTGATCCAGGCCATGGTGGTAAAGATCCAGGTACTTTAGGTACTAAGGGTGTTAAAGAAAAGGATATAGTTTTAAATGTTGGATTAAAACTTGGTAATGAATTAAAAAAAAGAGGGTATAAAATCTATTATACTAGAAGTACAGATAAATTTATAAATCTTAGAGATAGAACTTCTATGGCAAATGAAAAAATGGCCGATTTGTTTATTTCTATTCATGCAAATGCAGCACCAAACAAGCAAAAAGCAAAAACTCTTGAAGGAATTGAAACTTTCTTTTTATCACCTGCAAGAAGTGAAAGAAGTAAAAAAGCTGCAGAGTTGGAAAACCAATCGGATTTTGAAGAAATGAATTATTTTTCTAAGCAAACTTTTTTAAATTTTTTAAATCGTGAAAAAATAGTTGCTTCTAATAAATTGGCTATTGATGTGCAAAAAAGTATTTTAAGTAATGTGCGTAAAAAATACAAAGTAGTAGATGGCGGGGTTAGGGAGGCTCCGTTTTGGGTTTTAGTAGGAGCTCAAATGCCTGCAATTTTGATTGAGACAGGTTATATAAGTCATCCCAGCGAAAGAAATAGGCTCATAAATAATAATTTTCAAGAATTATTAGCTATTGGCATAGCTAATGGCATAGAAAGTTATTTTTATAAAAATCAATGAAAAAAGCAAATATTATTATTAAAAACAACACACCTTTTTCTTTGGATTTTGATGATTATTATTTTAATTGTGATGATGGTCTAGGTGAAAGTGCTTTTATTTATAGCAATGCCTTTGAATTTAATGAAAAACAAACTATTATTGCAGAACTTGGTTTTGGTATAGGTTTAAATTTTTTTCTTACACTAAAGCGCTTTTTAAAAGAAAAAAAAGATAGTCAAAGACTTTTTTATCTTAGTTTTGAAAATTTTTATATAGAAAAAGAAAAATTAAGAGAAATTTATAAAAATCTTGGTTTTTATGAGGAATTTAAAGAACTCTTGGAGCAATTTTTGCAATTTTATCCTATATGCAAAGATGGCGTTTATAGGTTTTATTTTCAAAATTGTTTTTTAGATTTGGTTTTTGGAGATGCTAAAGAAAAACTGCAAAATTTAGATTTTAAAGCTGATATTTGGTATTTAGATGGTTTTTCACCTGCTAAAAATCAAGATATGTTTAATGAAGATATTATAAAATATATAGCTAAAAATTCTAAAATAAAAGCTAAAATTTTGACTTTTTCTGCTGCTAGTTTACTCCAAAAAGCATTGCTTGCTAATAATTTTAGTGTAATCAAGATTAAAGGTTATAAAAAGAGAGAAATGATACAAGCTATTTTTAATGGCTTAGAATTTAAAAATAAGTTTGCATATTTTAATACCCCATCATTAAGAAAAGATGTCAAAAAAATAGCCATTATTGGTGGAGGTATAGCAGGAGCCAGTTTAGCTTATGAACTTTCCTTAAGAAATTGCAATATAGATGTTTTTGAAAAAGAAAATTCTTTAGGTAAAGGTGCTTCTGGAAATATTAATGGAATTTTAAGTTCTTTAATTTTAAAACCTGATGTTTTGCTTGGTGAATTTTCACAATATGCATTTTTAGAAGCAAGTAGATTTTATAGGCAAATTTTAAATTTAAATCCACAAGGTGTTTATGAATATGCACATAATGAACTTATGCAAGAACGTTTTAAGAGTCAAAAAAATAATATCTTATTTAAGATTATAAATAAACAAGCTTTTTTGAAAGATGGAATGTGTATAAAGCCTCAAGAAGTAGTCAAGACACTTTTAGAAAAAAGTAGAGCAAGATTATTTTTTGAGTATGATTTTTTAAACTATTCTTATGAAAAAGAAAAATTTATTTTAAAATTTAGCAATAAAAAATCTTTAAAAGATTATGATGTTTTAATTTATGCACAAGGTGCTGATGTTAAAAATGTTTTAAACTATAAATATATGAAGTTAAGTAGTGTAAGAGGTCAATGTACTCATTTAAAACCATTTTTAAATAATTTGCATGCATTATCTTCCAAAGGCTATGTTTGTCCTATTAATAAAGAGTTAAATTTGCAACTTATTGGTGCAAGTTATGATAGAATAAATCAAGATAATGTTCTTTTGGAAAAGGATGACTATCAAAATATTGAAAATATAAAAGAATTTTTAAAAGATACAAAATTAGAAATTTTAGGTGGTAAAGTTGGTTTTAGATCTTATTCTAGTGATAGATTTGCTATAGCAGGTCAAGCTTATGATGAAAAATTCTATCTTCAAAATTATAAAGCACTTTTATGGCATAAAGATAAAGCTCAAATAAGTCCTAATGGTTTTATTCCTTTATATTTTTCAATAGCACATGGTTCTAGAGCATTTGCTAGTGCTATTATTTGTGCTAGAGTAATAAGTTCTTTGATTTTTGATGAACCAAGAATTGAAAAAGATTATTTATATGCTTTACATCCTTCTAGGTTTTTAATTCGCCAATTAAAAAAAGGAAATCTTTAAAATTTATTCTATTTTTTCATATTTTTTAGAGGATTAAATGTAAAAATTCAACTTATAAATAAAAAATTCTAAAAGATAATTAATTTTTATTTTAAAAAATTGATATGTTTAAAAATTATAACCGCAATAAGATTTTATTTTTAGAATTAAACAATTAGAATTTTTATAAATAAATTTTTATTAAAATATTGGAAATATAATTGATTAATTTCATAAGATTAGAACATATCAGTTATATTGCAAAGCAAATTATTAAAGATGCAAATTATGTTCGTATTAAGCAAATTTGAGATATAAATAAATTATATAGCAAATATTAAGAGAGATAACAAGTGAGAAAATTCTTTTTTGTAAGTTGTATTTGTTTAAAAGTTTTTGCTTTAAATTTAGAAGAAAGTTTAAGTAAAAATGATGAAAACTTAACCAAAAAACAAAAAGATGTAAAAAATAATATTTCAAAACAAGTTTTTTTTCAAAAACCTAAAGAATATCAAGTTCAAAACATAGATTTTAATTCTTATGCCAGTAAATCACTAGGACAAATTTTAAATCTGAGTTCTAAAGATAAAACAGAAGCTAATATTGATTTTAATGCCATAAATGTTAATATTAAAAATATTAATTCTATATTTGATTATGAAAATATTTCACTGCTTTTAGAAAAACAAGCTAGAATAGGACAATTGGAACAATTTTATTCTATAGGAGTTATTAACCGCTATGAATTTGATGAATTTAATCTAGGTTTTAATTATTTTAACGATCAATATAAGAAAATCTATACTAAAAATAGCTTTGGCATGGAATTACAATTTAGTCAATATTTTAAAGCCTATGCAAATCATTGCAATGTTAAAGATAGTGATTTAGATGATAATATTGAAGTTGGAATTGTTTTCGATTTGCCATATTTGAATACTTTAAATATTAATTCCAATATAAAAGAATTGCAAAATCAATATAATATTACTTATTCTCCTATTTCAATTTTGGATTTATCACTTAATTATCAAGATGAAAAGAATAATACAAAAGATCAAACTGCTATGTGGGTAAGATTTAGACTAAATTACGAGCAAAGTATAAGTAAACAATTTTATAATAGTTTTTATCGAAAGAGTAATATAGGTAAATTTAATCGTTATGATTTTGCAACAAGGACTTATTGATTGCTCATAAAACGAGCAATATCATTATAAGTTACAAACACCATTAAACTTAAAAGTAAAGCCATGCCAAAATAACTAAGATATTCAAAACATACTTTTGGCACTTCTTTTTTAAAGACTAACTCATAAAGGTTAAAAAGTATATGTCCTCCATCTAGCGCTGGAATGGGAAGTAAATTTAATACTCCAAGGTTGATAGAAATTAAAGCGGTGATTAAAAATAAAACTACTATGCTAGTATTTGCTGCTTTGGAAGTTATATCCACCATAGTGATGATTCCACCCATATTCTTAGCGTCTAATTCTCCGCTGATGATTTTAGCAAGACCTTTAAAAATAAGTAAAGAGGCTTCTATGCTTTCTTCATAAGCATATTTTAAACTACTAAATCCTGGATGATAAATAGTAACAAACTCACCCTTAGGTGCTATGCCAATTAGTGGTTTTTGAACTTTTTGATAAAATTCATTATAACCTTGGTCAATTTGCGGGGTTAGGGTGATGTTGATGAGTTTACCATCGCGTTCTATATTAAGTAAGGTTGGTTTTATATGTACAAGTTTGCCGATTTCTTCAAAGCTTTGAATTTTAACTCCATCTATAGCTAGGATTTTATCTCCAATTTGTAAATTTGCTTTTTGCGCAGCTGAGTTTGGTGCTATATTGCCAATAATAGGTGCAAGTTTTTGAACTCCTAAAAAACCTATGGCTATATAAAGTAAAAATGCTAAAAAGAAATTAAAAAATGGTCCCGCAAAAAGTATGTAAATTCTAGCTAGAGGACTTAGAGTGTTATAGCTATTTGGTTCGTAATTTTTTTCGCTAGGATTTAAATCATCTTGTCCTTTGAGTTTAACATAGCCTCCAAAAGGTAGAGCAGATAAGCGGTATTCTGTGTTTTTGTAAGTTTTTTTAAAAACAGCTCTTCCAAAGCCTATACTAAAAATTTCTACATCTACTTTCATATGTTTTGCGGCTAAAAAATGTCCTAACTCGTGAAAAAAAATTAAAAAAGATATAACCAAAAGCGTTATTAAAAAGCTAAAAGAATAAAATTTAAAGCCAATGACTAAGATAATAAATAAAAATAAATATGATTTCAAATTATACCTTTTTTAAATGTTTTGTATAAGCTAGTATGTATTCAAAAGCCGAATAAAGTGTAAGTACTAAGGCAATGAACAACAATGTATTAGCAAAAGGCCATTGCATGATTAAAAATATAATAGCTATCATTTGAAAGGTTGTTTTTATTTTTCCTGCAAAAGAAGCACTTACATCAAATTTTTCACTCATCATAACCACTCTAAAACCGGTTATAAAAAATTCTCTTACTAGAATAATATAAATCATCCAAGGATCGGCTTTTTGGGTGAGCAATAATCCTAAAAAGGCAGCCAAAACAAGCATTTTATCTGCTAGTGGATCTATAATAGCTCCAAGTTTTGTGGTTTGGTTCCAAGTTCTTGCAATATAACCATCAAAAAAATCAGTCAAGGCAGCTATACCAAAAACAACACAAGCAAAATAATTTACCCAACTAGGATGAATATTTTCAAAATCATTAATAAGCAAAAAAAACAAAAGTGGAGCTAATAATATCCTTATAAATGCTAAGATATTGGGTAAATTCATTGTTTATTAATCCTTGTGTTTAAAGAAAATACCCCAAAATGGGGTAATGAATCATTTAAAAGTTGTTCCACCATCTACAATTAGTGTATGACCTGTGATCCAATTTGCTTTATCAGAACATAAAAATAAACATGCTCCTGCTAAATCTTGAGGCTGTCCAATACGGTTTAATGGACTAAGATTAATAGTTGCATTTTTAACTTCTTCATAATTTGTGAATGCTTTAAGCGCGTCAGTGTCAATTGGTCCACCACTTACTACATTTACACGGATGTTTTTAGAACCAAGTTCAGTTGCAGCATATCTTGCCATAGCTTCTACCGCTGCTTTAGCTGTACCGTGTCCTGCATAGTTTTCAATATGTACTAAATTTCCTGTTGAAGAAATAGATAATATACTACCCCCGCCAACTTTTTCCATTCTTTTTGCTGCTTCTTGTGCTCCAACAACAAAAGCATTTACAGTTGCTGTGAAGATATTATTAATACCTTTTGGCTTTAATTTCATAAATTTAGTATATCCACCTACAACAGCACGACCTGAGATGATAGCATTAGAGATGAAAAAATCTATTCTGTCAAAATCTTGATCGATTTTTTCAAATAATTCTTTATAAGTTTCTGGTTCAAGTATGTTAAACTCGTAAGCCTTTGCTTTGATTTTATAGTTATTTTCTAAATCTTTTACAATTTCTTGAGCTAAATCTGCGTTAGAATTATAAGTAAAAGCTACATTGGCTCTTGCTTTTGCAAACTCATATACAATAGCTTTACCAATCCCTCTTGTTCCACCGCTAATTACTAAAGTTTTATTTTGAAAAAAAGTATCCATTAAAATCCTTTGATATTATAGTTTTTCATAATCGCTTCTATTTTTGCTAAATTGCAATCACTAGGTTTACAAAGTGGCAAACGATATTCTAAAGTAGGAGTTAAACCTGCTATATACATTGCTGCTTTAATAGGTATAGGATTGCTTTCGCAAAATAAAATTTTATTGATATTATACAACTCATCATTAATTTTTTTAGCTTCGATGTATTTTTCTTCTAAAGCTAGATGAGTTAATTTTGAAATCATATCAGGAAGTAAATTTGAAGTAACTGAAATCACACCTTTACCGCCATTTGAAAGTATAGGATAATTAATCGCATCTTCTCCACTTAAAAGCATCATTCTAGGCTCATGTGCTAGCAAATCAACGCATTTATCAATGCTCCCGCTAGCTTCTTTTACTCCATAAATATTTTCACAATCTCTAAATAATCTTATAATGGTTTCTGTTTGAAGCTCACAACCTGTTCTTCCTGGCACGTTGTATAAAAGTACAGGTATATCTATGCTTTTTGCTATTTCTTTATAATGTAAATACAAACCTTCTTGTGTGGGTTTATTGTAATATGGAGTAACGCTTAAAATTCCATCGGCTCCATGCTCTTGTGCAAATTTAGCCAAACTTACAGCTTCATGGGTAGCATTGCTTCCTGCTCCTGCTAAAACCTTACAAGAACTTCCCTTGCAAGCATCTAATGCTATTTCTATACAAATTCTATGTTCTTCATGGGTTAAGGTGGCACTTTCTCCGGTTGTTCCAACAGGTACTACTGCATCAATCCCATTTGCTATTTGTCTTTTGATGAGTTTGTGGTAAGTTTGTTCATCTAATTTTCCATTTTTAAATGGAGTTATTAAAGCTGTCATTGCTCCTATGATGATTTTATTGTCCATTTTCACCCCTTTTTTAAGATTATTGTAGTAGATTTGTTTTCATTGAAATATTTTCTAGCACAATGAATTAAGTCATCTTTGCTTAGATCTTCTATATTTTTTTCATAATTAAGTAAAGGTTTTAAATCACCTTTGGCAAGATAAGATCCATAAATATTTGCAACGCTACTTGCATTGCTTAGTGAAAAAATAAAATCACTTTTTACGGTGTTTTTGATTTTTTCCATGATAGTATCATCAAATTTAGCATTTTTTACATCTTCAAGAATTTTTAAAAGCTCTTTTTCAACATCTTCTGCTTTTATACCTTCATTGCAAACACAAATAAATATAAATAAATTCTCATCTATATTTTCACTTGCATAAGCATAAAATTCATTGATAAGTTCTAATTTATCAATTAAAATTTCACTTATTAAAGAACTTTTTCCATTTCCCAAAAGTTCGCTTAATGCACAAAGTTTTGGCATATCTTCATGATTAAATGCAGGAATTTTATACGCAAGTGCTAGTAATTGTGTATCGCTTTCTTTATGCAAGATCACACGTTTAGCACCATCTTGCTCAGGTTCTTTTTCATGAACTATAGGGATTTCTTTGGTATTTTTTATATCTTGAAAATGCTTTTTAGCTAAAGTAAATACTTCATCTTCATTAATATCACCACTTACAAGCAAAATAGCATTTTTAGGTTGATAAAAAGTTTGATGAAAATCTTGTATATCTTCTATTTTCCAATTTTGTATATCTTTAAAAAAGCCTATCGGGGTCCAGTGATATGGATGGTGTAAAAAGGCATGATTGTATAATCTAAAATACAAATATCCTAAAGGATTATTATCAGTCCTCCAACGCCTTTCTTCTAAAACTACATTTCTTTCAGGCTGAAACTCATCATCTTTTAAATTTAAATTACGCATTAATTCAGCAAAAAGCCATAAAGACTTATCTAAATTTTCGCTAGAGCATTTTATAAAATAATGCGTATAGTCAAATCCCGTGCTTGCATTATCTACTCCGCCAAAACCCTTGACTATCTCATCAAATTCACCTGCTTTTAAATTTTTTGTACTTTTAAAATTTAAATGTTCAAGCATATGGGCTATGCCGCTTTTTCCCATTTTTTCATTTCTTGAGCCAACTTTATAAAAAATATCTACACTTATAACTCCGCTTTTTTTATTTACAGGTAAAGTATAGACTTCAAGTTTATTTTTAAGGGTGATTTTTTTATAATTAATCATTTAAAATTAACTCCTATAGCTTGACTAATATGATTAAAACCATCTTGTTTTAAAAGTTCAATTAAACCTTGATTGATATTTTTGACTATACTTGGTCCTTTAAAAATCATAGCTGTATAAATTTGAACCAAACTAGCCCCGTTTTTAATGCGTTCATAAGCAAGTTCGGCACTATCTATGCCTCCACTTGCTATTAAAATAGTATCTTGATAAATTTCTTTAGCTACTTCTTTAAAAAATGTCGCACTTTTTTGGGTGATTAATTTACCGCTAATTCCGCCAAAAGTTCTTGTATTATCAATCAAAGAATAATCTATACTAGTATTTGCCATGATAATACCATCAGCTTTTGCACTAATAGCACTTTTGCAAAGTGAAATTGCACCATCTATACTCATATCTGGAGCGATTTTTAAAATCACAGGTTTATCTGTAATTTCTTTTGCTTGAGTAAATAAGGTACTTACAAATTCTTCGCTTTGTAAATCTCTTAAATTTTTGGTATTTGGTGAAGAAATGTTAATCACAAATAAATCACACAAATCTTTAAATTCTTTTAATAAAATAATATAATCATTAATAGCTTCTTCGTTGGGGGTAATTTTATTTTTACCAATATTTGCTACTAAAGGTATGCTAAAAGGATAGACTTTTTTTACTTCTTTCGCAATAGCATCTTTGCCTTTATTATTAAACCCCATAGCATTTTGAATACTTTCTTGTTCAACAAGTCTAAAAAGTCTAGGTTTTTCATTGCCGCTTTGTGGTTTTGGAGTGAAAGTTCCATATTCTAAAAAACCAAAACCTAAAGCACTTAGCGGTCGTATCATAGTTGCGTTTTTATCAAATCCACCTGCTAAACCAATGGGATTATAAAAATTTAGATTAAAAATTTCTTGATTTAAAATTTCATCATTTACCACACAATCTTTTGCGAAAAAACTAAATCCTCCAGGAAATATGCAATCTAGCGTTCGCATACCAAATTCAACTAAAGCATGAGCATTTTCTGGATCAAATTTATAAATTAAAGGTTTTAAACTTTCATAAGTCATTTTTTTCCTTTTTTGCAAAATTAAGATATTTTACTAAAAAAATAATAATTTTTAGTTTTCATTTTCTTTGACTTTATCAGTTTTTTGTACTTTTTGTTTTAATCTTTGATAAATTTCACAATAATGCATCAAATAAGCATCATTTCCTATAGATGCAATTTTACCTTTATCAAGCACTGCAATCTTATCAGCATTTTCTATAGTGCTAAGTCTATGAGCAATAATAAGAATCAAGCGATCTTTTTTTAGACTTTCTATAGTTTTTACTATAGCTTTTTCGCTTTCATTATCAAGTGCTGAAGTGGCTTCATCAAAAATTAAAATTTGAGGATTTTTGTATAAAGCTCTTGCTATAGCAATGCGTTGTTTTTGCCCACCTGAAAGATTTTTTCCATGCTCTTTTAATTCAGTGTGTATGCCACCAAGTTCTTGTACAAAACCATAAGCATTAGCTTGTTTTAAAACTTCTATTACGCGTGTTTCATCGTATTCTTTAGCATAAGCAATATTTTGAGCTATGGTATCATTAAATATATAAATATTTTGAGTTACTAAAGAGATATTTTCTCTTAAACTAATAATATCAAAAGAACTAATATCTTTTTGATTAATTAAAATTTCTCCGCTATCTTTTTCAAAAAAATACATTAAAAGATTAATAATAGAAGATTTTCCTCCACCACTTGAGCCAACTAGAGCTAGAATTTCTCCTTTATTAAAAGAAAAATTTATATCTTTTAATACCATTTTATCTTTTTGATAGCTTAAAGATACATTTTTAAAATGAATATTTTGAATACTTTCTGTAAGTTTTTCATTGCCACCTTTAATTTGCGGTTTTAAATCAGTTAGGTAAAAAGTTCTCTCGCTTGCTGCTACTGCATTTTGCAATCTTGTATAAAGTGATGAAAGCCTTTTAATAGGGGTATAAGCCATAAATAAAGCTGTAGTAAAGCTAAAAAAAGAACCTATGCTTAAACTTCCTTCTATAACTTCTTTCCCTCCTATTATAATTACTATTGCAAATCCAATTGAACCCATAGATTCCATTAAAGGACTGCTTAAAGCTTCGATTCTAATGCCTTTTAAAGAAAGTCTGCAAACTTCACTATTGGTTTGGCTAAATTTTTGCATTTCGTTTTTGTTGGCATTTGAGGCTTTGATGAGTTCTATATTAGAAAATATTTCACTCAATCTTGAAGTAAGATCAGAATTTTTTTCTTGAGTATTGCGTCCTATTTTTTTAATTTTTTTAGCAAAAATAGCAAGAGGATAGATTGCCAAAGGTAAAATCACTAAAGCAAAAAAAGCAAGTTTTGGGCTTTGATAAATTACCACGCTTAAAAGTCCAATTGCAGTTAAACTTTCTCTTAAAATTTCAGGTATAATGGTAGAAACAATATTTTGCAAAGCTCCAATATCAGAAGTACATCTGCTAATTAGTTCTCCACTTCTATATTTTTGAAAAAAACTCATATCCAAACGCAAAAGATTACCAAGAACTAATTCTCTTAATCTTCTTAAAATATCTGTTCCAACATACGATATATAATAAACTTGCATATAAGCACCAAGATTTTTTAAAGCATAAATTAAAACAACAAGAAAAGGCATATAATAAAGTAATTCAACATTTTTTTCTATAAAAATTTTATTTAAAATAGGTTCTATGATATAAGCACTAGCTGCTGTTCCACCACTAGTTAAAAGCATACCTATAATAGCTAAAATAAAATAAAACCAATACTCTTTATAATAAGGCTTAAAGCGGATAAAAACTTCTTTAAGCTTCATTTCTTTGTAATTTTTATCCATTTTTCTCCCATACAACACCATTTGGTGTATCCATTAAAAGAATATTCTCTTTAGCCAAATCATCACGAATTTGATCTGCTAAGGCGTAGTTTTTTTCTTGTTTTGCCTTGTTGCGTAGAGTGATTTTTTCTTCTATTTCTTGACATTGTCCTTTACTAATGCCAAATTGAAAATATTTTATAGTATCTATAAAACCTATACCAAAAATGAATGCAAGTTCTTTTAAAGTTTTTTCTAGTTTAGTTTTATAAACTTTATCTTTTGGATTTTGATCTAAATAAATATTGCTTTCATTGATAAACTCATCAAGTAAAGCTAAAGCTTTAGAGGCATTTAAATCATCATTTAAAACTTCTAAAATATTTTTAGTAATTTCGCTTTCTATGATGGTTTTTTCATCTATAAAAGCATTTAAATTTAAGCGTTTTTTTAGGCGGTAAAATTTATCAAGCCTTTTTTTAGCAGCTTGTAAATCTTCTAAAGCATAGTTAAAATGTGCTCTATAATGCACGCTTAAAAGATAAAATCTCAAAACCTCACCATTAAAAAGCTTCAAAGAATCTTTTAGGAAAAAGCTATTCCCTAAACTTTTACTCATTTTTTCGCCATTAATTTGTACAAAGCCATTATGCAACCAAAAATTAGCTAGCTCGTGATTGTTTTTGCAACGACACTGACAAGCTTCATTTTCATGATGAGGAAAAAGTAAATCTATGCCCCCTGCATGAATGTCAAGTTTATCTTTAAAAATACTTTCTATCATCACAACGCATTCTGTGTGCCAACCTGGTCTTCCTTTGCCAAAATTTGCAGGATAAAATTTTTCATCAAATTTCCATAAAACAAAATCACTATCATTTTTTTTAGTTACACTTTCTTCTAAGCGTGTTTGATTATCTTCTAAATTTCTTTTAGAGATATAAAAGTATTTATCATCTTTGCTAGTGTCAAAATAAATTCCATCTGCTAGTTTATAAGCTAGGCTTAATTCTAAAAGTTTTTCTATATAAGTAATCATTTGCCCAATATAAGCTGTGGCCTTTGGTTTAAAATCAGGTTCTAAGATATTAAGTGCTTGCATATTTTCTTCATATCTTTTAATATAAAAATTTGTAATTTTTTCTAAGCTTTGATTATTTTCTTGCATTTTTTTTAAGATTTTATCATCAATATCAGTGTAATTTCTAGCAAAAACCACTTCATAATCACTTGCTAATAAAACTCTTCTTAAAAAATCAAAACATACGCTACTTCTTGCATGTCCTAAATGTGCATCATCATATACAGTAGGTCCACATAGATAAATATTTACTTTTTTTTCCTCATGTGGTGTAAATTTACATTTTTTCTTCAAAACACTATCAAAAAAAACCATTAAAATAAACCTTTAAAAAATGATAAATTTCAATTAAAAATTGTATTAAAATATCTTTAATTTCAAATAAGCCTAAAGCAAATAAACTTAAAAACACTATGCTAATAAGCCAAAATTTAACTCTAAAAATACCCCAAAGATTTTTAAGTCCAAATTCTTTTATATTAGCATATAATAAATAAAAAGCACTAATAGATGAAGCAAGTGCAATACCTAAGCTCTTATAAGCTTCTTCTTTGATAAGTAAAATAATCACTATGCTAAAAAATGCTGATATAAAAAGTGTTTTAAAGGCTATTATAGCAGCTATTTTTTGTTTAAATTTAGCATAAAGCCATAAAGAAAAAAGCTTTTGTAAGCCAAAGGGTAAAAGTCCTAAAAGATAAGCTTGTAATAAAAATGCAGTGATTTTTGTATCTTCTTGATTAAAATTTCCTCTTTGAAATAAAAACTCCACAATTTCTTTAGCTAAGATAATCCCTACTATACTAGCTAAAATTAAAAGCATGCTTAAATACTCAAAAGCTTTTTGCATAAAAGCTAAGGCTTTTTGCTCTTCATTTGCTTTTAAATGTCTTAATATTTTTGGAAAACTTACCTGACTTAGGGCGATTGCAAAAAGTGCTAAGGGAAGTTGAAAAACTCTGTTAGAATAATATAAATATGAAATACTTCCAGCCATTAAAAAACTAGCTATAGTGGTATCTAATAAAGAACTAATTTGATTAGCAGAAGAGCCTAAAAGTCCATGGGTAAAAGTAGAGTGGAATTTACCTAAGTTAGCTTTTGTTTTTTTAAATTTTATGCTTAAATACATACTTTTTAAAATTCTAGTATTTTTTAAAGCAAAAATATGCCATATAAGTTGAGCTAGACCACTTAAAACAGTTGCATACGAAAAATAATATAAGGCCTCTAAAGACTTATCTTGGCTAACAAAAAATCCTGCAATAACTACAAAAAGATTAAAAAATGAAGCAGAAAAAGAAGTGATGAAGAAATTTTGCTTATAGTTTAACAAGGAGCCTAAGAAAGTTACTAAAAAAATAAAAAACAAATACCAAAAATTGATAGAAACTAAAGGTGCTGCTAAGATAATAGTTTCTTTATTGAAACCAAAAGCAAAAATTTTTGTAAAAAATTCAGCAAAAAAGCCTACTAAAACACAAGTTAAAAAAACAATGATACTAAATTGCAATAAGACATTCAAACAAAAAGCACCTTTTTTACTAGCCTTTAAAAAACTTGGTAAAAAAGCTTGTCCAAAAGCTCCTTCTGCAAAAATTCTTCTAAAAAAGGCAGGCATTTTTAAAGCAACAAAGAAAATATCACTATAAATTCCAGCTCCTAAATACAAAGCTAAAACAATATCTCTTAAAACACCCATAATTCTAGAAAATAAAATTCCTAAAGCATTGATGATAAAATTTTTAAAAATGATATTTTTTTTCATTAATTTTTATTCTTTAAATATTAGTTTGAATATTATAAAATTTTTGCAATAGTATTTTAACTAAATTTTGATTTTATTTTTGCTAAAATCAAAATTCTAACATATATGTAAGGAAATTTGGTTATGAAAGAAAGTAAAATTTTATATACTAAAGACCCGTATAAAGAACTTTTGGCATTTGCTTCTGAGAGTAAAAGTGAAATTGAGAACCTTGATTTTAAACTATTAAGTTTTAGTACTTCTTATACTTATGATAATCAAGAATGGATAAAAGTAAATGAAAAAGAATTAAAAATTTTTGAAGAAGATGAAAAATTTTTAACGCGTGAATTAAATATAGAACAAGAGTATAAAATAGAAATTTATTTTAAAAAGTTGGCTGATAGACAAAAATTTGAAATAAATTTACAAGCAAATGAAATTTGTACTATATTAAAAGCTAATGTAAAACCTAGTGAAATAATTTTTTATTATGATAAATTGGCGTTAGATCTTTTAGAGTCTATTTATAAAACAATGATAAAAGAAAAGTATTTGCTTGGTTTTAGAAGTTTTGATTTAAAAAAGAAAATAATTGATCTTAATACTAAGATTAAAGAAAAACAAAAATTTGATTTTGAAGTTGAATTTGAAGTTAGTAGAGGAATTGAACCGCAAAATCCTACAGATGAAAAGATAAAATATCATTATCTAGAAAACTTAAAAAAATATAACGATGTAATGAATAGAAATTATGTAGCTCCTATAGGAAAAGATGAAATAGCTATTGAAAGAATTAAGCCAAAAGAAGGTAGAGATGGTAAGGATTTAAGATTTAAAATTTTAAAAGCTCTTCCGCCAAAGACTAACAAAGAAAAAATTATTTGTTCTGATGAATTTGAAATTAAAGAAGATGATGAAAGTGTAAAGTATATTGCCAAAAAAGATGGTTTCATTATACAAAGAAAATCTATTTATGAAATAGAGAATTATTTGGAATTTAGCAAAGTTGATTTTAAAAGCACAGGATCAATTTGGGCTGGTTTTGATAAACAAGTTACTATTGTAATAAGAAATACAAATTCTTTAGATGATGCTGTAGGACCTAGAATTACTGTAGAAGCACAAGAATTGGAGGTTACAGGTGATATAGCACAAGATGCCGTTTTAAGAGGTAAGAAAGTAATTCTTAAAGGTAGCATGCATCATAGAAGTACCATTGTGGGAGAAAAAGTTGAAGTAAGTGTTTTAAGAGGATATTGTGAGGCAGAAGAATTAAGTGCTGAAACTTTGGAAAATGGTGTAGTTAAAGCTAAGAAAGTTGTTTTAAAGAAAGCTACGGGTGGAGAGATTATTGCAGATGAAATTTATATACAAGAACTTGGTGGAAATTGTGTTTGTAATGCTAAAAGTTTAATTCATATTGACAAAATTCAAGGAAGTGGTAATAAACTTGTTATACAAGATTTAAAAGCTTTTGGAAATGACAAAAGTGGAGAAGAAATTTTGTCATATATTGATGCTTTAAAGAGAGAACGAGATGATTTAATTAAAGAAATTGAAGAAACAAAACATACTATTCATGTAAGTAAAGATTCTGTGCGAATTTTGCAACAAAAAGTAAAGGAATTAATGAATGCAAAAAGTTCTATACCGCAGGCTTATAAAATAACCATAAAAGATTTTAATCAAAAAATAGAAAATTTAAGTGTCTTAAATAATAAAATAGAAAACCTAAGTGAAGAAGAAAAAATAAGTATAGAAAAACTCAAAAAAATACAAGATAATTTATTGAAATCAAAAATTATCAACCAAAGTGGGAAATGGACAGATTTAAATGAAGTGAAATTTAGTTTATTGTATCCTAGGAAAGAGTTAATTTATCATCCGCATAGTGAAGAAAAAATTCAATGTTTTGAACTTGAAAAAATTGATGCTGAGGATGGAACAAATATCTATGAGATTCGAATTATAAACAATTATAAGGACAAGGAATGATAGATGATAGTAACTATTGAAGGAATTGTAATTAAGAAAGAGCCTACTTTTGTAGTTATAAAAACTTCTAGTGGAATAGGTTATGGCGTCTTTGTATCGTTATTTTGTTCTAGTAGTTTTGAAATAAATCAAAAAATAGAGTTTTTAATTACACAAATTATAAAAGAAGATTCGCATAAATTATATGGATTTTTGGACGTTAATGAGCAAAAAATGTTTGAAATGTTGATTAAAATTAGTGGTATAGGAGCAACTACAGCTATGGCTCTTTGCTCAAGTTTAGATACAAATACCTTTTATACAGCTTTGCAAAGTGGCAATGAAAGTGTATTTAAAAAAGTTCCTGGTATTGGTCCAAAAAGTGCAAAAAGAATTATTGCTGAATTAAGTGATGTAAAAATTAATATAGAAAATTCTAATCAAGTTCATACGCAAGCTTTAGCAGCCTTACTTTCACTTGGTTTTAAACAAGATAATATTTTAAAGATTTTAAGGACTTGTGAAAGTAAAAATACCAATGAGCTCATTAAAGAAGCTTTAAAAAAATTAGCATAGTAAAAGGAAAATGTAATGATATATGGTGTAATTTTTGGTGCAAATTCTTATGAACATGAAATTAGTATAGTAAGTGCAGTGGTGTTAAAAAAAGTTCTTAAAGCACAAAAAAAGTTTATATTTTGTGATAAAAATAAGGAATTTTTTCTCATAAATGAAGAAAAAATGAATGCAAAATTTTTTAGCAGCGGTGCTTATAAAAAAGAAAAAGTTTTAGTATTAAAGCAGGGTGGATTTTTTTATAAAACCGTACTAGGTGAAAAAAAGCTTAAAATAGATGTGGCAATAAATATAGTACATGGAAAAGATGGAGAAGATGGAAAAATAGCAGCATTGCTTGATTTTTATGGTGTAAAATATATAGGACCGCGTTTGGAAGCTAGTGTTTTATCTTTTAATAAAATTTTAACAAAACTTTTTGCACAAAGCGTTGGGGTGAAAGTATTTGACTATAAAACATTAAATTTGTATAAAAAACAAACAAAATCTCTGAAATTTCCTTGTATTTTGAAACCTGCAAGACTTGGAAGTAGTATAGGTATAAGCATAGCAAAAGATGAAAATGAACTTAAATATGCTAAAGATGTAGCTTTTGAATTTGATGAGGATATAATTGTAGAGGAATTTATAAGTAATATTAAAGAGTATAATTTAGCTGGTTGTATGATAGATGAAAAAATTGAATTTTCTATCATTGAAGAACCTAAAAAAAATCAAATTTTAGATTTTGAACAAAAATACTTAGGTTTTTCGGAAAGCTCTAAAGTGAAAGAAGCAGATATCGGTGAGAGTTTAAAACAAAAACTTAGAGAGAATTTTACTAAGATCTATGATCCTTTATTTAAAGGGTCGTTGATACGCTGTGATTTTTTTGTAGTAGATAATGAGGTTTATTTAAACGAAATTAATCCAAATCCGGGTTCTTTAGCAAATTATTTATTTGATGATTTTACACAAGTAATAAACCAATTAGCTAAAAATGTGGAGCTTGAAAAGCAAATTAAGATTAACTATGCTTTTATTCATAATATCAATGGGCAAAAAGGTAAATTATAACCATGGCAACTTTTAGCAAAGACGAAATTTATACCGCTACAGAGGTAGTAAGAAATTTCAGCACTATGCTTGAAAAAACAAAAAAAAATGAAAATGGTAGAGTAGTAATTGTTAAAAATAATAAATTTGAAGCCGTGCTTTTGAGTTTTGAAGAATATGAACGTCTAAATGAAGCAGTGATACTTTTAGAAAAAATTTATAAAGATAAAAAAGGCTAAAAATGGCAAAAACTAGAGTATATTCAAATGGATATTTTTACGACTTAAGTTATGAACTTGTAAATCCAAAATGTGAAAAATCTATACTTATTTTGCATGGCTGGGGAGCTAATAAAGAGCTTATGAAGCAAGCTTTTGAAAAATTTTTAAGTGATTTTAAACAAATTTATTTAGATTTACCTGGTTTTGGAAATTCAAGTATAAATATACCTATAGATTCTTATGGCTATGCTAAAGTTGTAGAAAATTTTTTAACAACAATTGAGCAAGATATTGATTATATAATGGGACACTCTTTTGGCGGTAAGATTGCGACTATTATGTGTCAAAATTCTATTTTTAGAGGTTTAATTTTACTTTCAAGTGCAGGTATTGTTTTGCCAAAAAGCTTTAAAATAAGATTTAAAATAGCCTTATTTAAAATTTTAAAAAATCTTCCTTATGGGGATTTTTGGAGGCAGTTTTTTATAAGTAAAGACGTTCAAGGTATGAATGAAGTAATGTATGAAACTTTTAAAAAAGTTGTAAATGAGAATTTTGAAAATGAATTTCAAAAAATTAAAAGTCCTATTTTGATTTTTTGGGGTAATGAAGACAAAGCTACACCTTTAAAAAGTGGTGCAGTCATTCATTCTTTAGCACAAAAAGGAAAATTTTTTGCATTAGATGGAGATCATTTTTTTTTCTTAAAACATGCTGATTTTATATGTGAAAAAATACATGAGGATTTTTTAAAAAATGATTGAAATGTTAGCTTTTCTAAGTTTAAATTTTTTACTTGGTTTTTATTTAATTTTAACTTTACAATGGTACTCTTACAAATTCTCACGTATTTTTTTACATTTCGCAAAACCTTTGTGGCATTTGTATTTTTTATTTATTCCTTATTTTGCTTTTATTTTTGCACTTTGTGATGGAAATTTTTATTTTTATTTTGTAATTTTTATTTTGTCCTTACTATATGGTGGATATTTATATAAAAATTTAGATAAAAAATTAGTTTTTACAGCAAGAATTAAGCGTTATTTTTTATTTTTATTATTTTTTACTTTAATATTTATGTCATTTTTTTGGACGGGTTTAGAAGCTTTAATAGTAACTTTTTTATTTAGTTTTTTTGTAGAAAAAATTAACCAAAAATATTTTATAAAAAAGGCAGGTGAAAAAATTAATAATAATTATCATTTGAAAATAATTTTAATTACTGCAAGCTTTGGGAAAACTAGTATTAAAAATTTTTTATATGAGCTTTTGAAAGATGAATTCAAATGTTATAAAACTCCAAGAAGTATTAATACTTTTATGGGCATCGTAAAAGATATTAATGAAAATCTGCAAGATGATACTCAAATTTATATTGTAGAAGCTGGTGCAAGAGAACAAAATGATATTTTAGAAATTACAGAGTTTCTAAATCCTCAAATTTGTATAGTAGGTGAAATTGGTTTAGCACATTTAGAGTATTTTAAAACTCAAGATAATATCCGCAATGCTAAGTTGCAGGCATTAAAATCTAAGCGTTTGGAAAAATACTTTTTACATTCAAGCACCTTATATGAAAATGAATTTTATGATGAGTATTTAAGTGATGTTAGAGCAAGTCTAGAAGGTCTAGATTTTAAAGTAAGATTAGATGATAATATTTATGATTTTCATGCGAATTTATTAGGTGCTTTTAATGCTTATAATATTAGTGTGTGTATTTTACTTGCCCATTATTTAGGAATAAAAATAGAAAATATTACAAAATGTGTATCGAATTTAAAAGCAGTTGAACATCGTTTGCAAATAATTTCTAAAGAGCCTAAATTTATTATAGATGATGGCTTTAATGGAAATTTTAATGGTATGAGTCAAAGTTATGAGCTCTGTAAAAGTTATCAAGGAAGAAAAGTTTTGGTAACTCCTGGTATAGTCGAAGTAAATGAAGAAGAGAATATAAAATTATGTAAAATTATTAACGAGTGTTTTAATTTTGTGATTATTACTTCAGAAACCAATAGTGCAATTTTGCAAAAATACATTACTTTAGATTTTTTTGTATTAAAGGAAAAATCTCAATTAGTGCAAACTTTGGCAAAATTAACCAAAAATGGAGATTTGATTTTATTTTCTAATGATGCACCAAGTTTTATATAAAACCATTTAGCTTAAAAAGGCCAAATGGTTTCCATAAATTTTGTTCCCCAAGGTTTGCGGGTTGATTTGTCTATATCGCCTTCTGTTTTATAGAGAATTTTTGCATCAGCTATATATTTGCTATCTATCATATTATCTTGAGAAATATCATAAGGTCTTATAACTCCGCTTAGTTGAATAATTTGCTTTTCACCATTGATTAAAAGTTCGCGACTTCCTTCTATGAAATAATTCCCATTTGACAAAACTTTAATTACTCTAGCAGAAATTGTAGTTTGAAAATTTTCACTTCTAGTTTGAGAACCTGTACCTTGATATTGCGAAGTGCTTGTTGTTGTATAACCTACGTTAGTATAATCATTTAAAAAATCCCTGACTTTACTAAGCCCTGCACCAGTAGTTATTTGGCCTCCACCTAAATTGGCATTATTATTTTTACTTGTGGCTTTAGAGCCTTGCGAGTTTTGTGTAGCATTTTCTCTAATAACTACTGTTACTAAATCATTAACATTCATAGCTTTTTTATCGGAAAATAAAGGATTATCCCCTTTGCCAAATAAAGATCCAGGGTTACTTTGAGTGTTATTGTTTTGCTTTGGTGCTAATTCTTCTACATATACTGGCGGTTTCATATTAATATGCGGATCAACAGTTGCACTACAACCAAACATTACAAAAGGTAACAAGTAAAAATTAACATTTTTAAATTTCATGGCTTTATAACCTTATATTATTGTGATGAATTTTAAAATTATTATATTACAAAAAAATAATTATTTTGTTAAAAAGAGAAAAAAATGAAGTCTATGTTTTTATTAAACTGTATTGATGAGAATTTTTTGCAGCAGTGTTTGAAAAAAATACAGAAAGAAGTGGTTTTTTATTTTCCTGTTTTTTGTGAAAAAACCCAAGAAAAAATAATTTCCATTTGTACGCAAAAAAAAATAAATATAGCTTTTTTTAGCAGTTTTGAAAAAAATAATTATCAGACTAAATTTACCCAAAATTCAAATAACTTTTTTAAAAAAATAATTCAAGATTATGAAAAAATAAAAAAAGAAAATGATTTTGTTATAGTGGTTGGGGTGGATGATTTTGGTTTAATGGGGGATTTGAGTTTAAATATAGCTTTGGCTAAAGAGCTAAATGCTCCATTATACACAAAAAGTCAAGATGAAAACCATGCTATGCTAAATTTCTTACTAAGTCAAAAGCTTAGTGAATTTGTTTTATTAAAAGAAAATGAAGATTTTACTCAAGATTTGTTGCAAGAATATGCTTATAAAACTCAAGCAAGATTTTCTTATGAGCTTTTTGAAAAAGCAAAAGCAGATAAAAAAATAGTAGTTTTACCTGAAAGTTTTGATGAAAGAGTGTTAAAAGCTAGCGAATTTTTAATGCAAAATGAGATTGTTGATTTGATTTTACTAGGTGATAGTAATGAAATTTGTGCTAAAGCTAATAGTTTAAATATCAATATTGATGGTGTGCGTATTATAAATCCTAAAAATTCTCAATATAACGAAGAATTTGAAGAACTTTTATATGAAACTAGAAAAAGTAAAGGCATGAGTAAAGAAGAAGCTAAAAAATTTGTACAAGATAAAACATATTTTGCAACTTTGCTAGTTCATACTCAAAAAGCTCACGCTATGATAAGTGGTGCAAGTACAACTACTGCCGAAACTATTCGTCCTGCATTACAAATTATAAAAACAAAACCTGATGTGAGTTTGGTTTCTGGTATGTTTTTTATGTCTTTAGAAGATAGGGTTTTGGTTTTTGCTGATTGTGCTGTTATGCCAAATCCAACCCCAGCACAAATTGCTGAAATTGCTTATGTGAGTGCAAATAGTGCTAAAGCATTTGGACTTGATCCAAAAATAGCTTTACTCTCATATTCTAGCGGAGATAGCGGGAGTGGAGCTAGTGTAGAAGCAATTAAAGAAGCTACTAAAATAGCTAAAGAAAAATATCCTCACCTTGAAATAGAAGGTCCTATACAATTTGATGCAGCATATGATATGCTAACAGCAAAGAGTAAAATGCCAAATTCTAAAGTAGCAGGAAGAGCAAATGTATATGTGTTTCCTGATTTAAATGCGGCAAATATTTGTTATAAAGCAGTGCAAAGGACAGCAAATTCTTTAGCTATTGGCCCGATTTTACAAGGTCTTAAAAAGCCAATTAACGATTTAAGTAGAGGTTGTTTAGTAGAAGATATTATTAATACTGTGATTTTAAGTGCTATTCAAGCACAAGAACAAGGAGAATAATGAAAATATTGGTTTTAAATTCAGGATCATCTTCGATTAAATTCAAGTTTTTTGAAAAAAATGAAGCTTTAGCATCTGGTTTGGTGGAAAAAATAGGCGAGCAAAGCTCTAAAATAGAACTAAAAGATTTAAAAAGCGGTCAAAAATATCAAAAAGAATTAACAATTAAAAATCATGAACAAGGTATAGAGCTGGTTAATGAACTATTTGCTCAAAGTGGAATTTTACATGATTTAAATGAGCTTGATGGATGTGGTCATAGAATAGTTCATGGAGGTCCAAATTTAACTAAACATTGTTTAGTGGACGATGAAGTTTTAAAAGAAATTGATAGAGTATCTCATATAGCACCTTTACATAATCCTGCACATTTAATTGGTATAAAAACTATGTTAAAAACCGCTCCTAATGTTCCTAATGTAACTGTTTTTGACACAGCTTTTCATCAAAGTATGCCTGATTATGCTTATATGTATGCTTTGCCTTATGAGTTTTATGAAAAACACCAAGTAAGAAAATACGGCTTTCACGGTACATCACATTCTTATGTAAGCAAGCAAGCTGCGCGTATACTTGGTAAAGATATTAATGAATTTAATGCAATTAGTGCTCATCTTGGAAATGGTGCGAGTGTTTGTGCTATAGAAAATGGAAAATGCGTAGATACTTCTATGGGCTTTACTCCGCTAGAAGGTTTGATCATGGGAACTAGATGTGGAGATATCGATCCTGCCGTATTGCCATTTTTAGCAAAAGAATTAAATTTAAATCCGTCTGATTTAGATACTATAATGAATAAAAAAAGTGGTGTTTATGGAATTTGTGGGTTTAATGACTTTAGAGATATTGAAGCTCAAATTGAAAAAAATAATGAAAAAGCAAGACTTGCTCTTGATATGTTTTGTTATCGTTTGAGTAAATATATTGGCTCGTATTTTGCAATTTTACCTAGGGTTGATGTATTGATTTTTACAGCTGGCATAGGCGAAAATGATGATATTGTTAGAGCAAAAGTTTGTCAAAGACTAGCACATTTGGGATTTGATATAGATTTAGATAAAAATGCACAACTTAGAAATGGTGAGATTAGTAAAAAAGACTCTAAAATTAAAATTTTAATTGTTCCAACAGAAGAAGAATTAGAAATAGCTAAAATTACTACAGAACTTATTAAAAATAAATAAACCTTGAGTTTTAAACTCAAGGTTTATTTTAAAATGCAGGAACTACTGCACCTTGGTATTTTTCATTGATAAAATCTTTTACTTTTTGACTTTGTAAAGCCTTTATTAAAGCTTTGATTTTAGGATTGTCTTTATTATCTTGAGTGGTTACTAAGATATTTGCATAAGGGCTTTCTTTGCTTTCTATTAAAATAGAATCTTTTACAGGATTTAAATTTGCTGATAAGGCATAGTTTGAATTAATCACTGCAAAATCAACATCATCTAAAGCTCTTGGAAGTTGCGCTGCTTTTAACTCTTTAAATTTGATATTTTTTGGATTATCTTTAATATCAAGTGGAGTTTTTAATGCAGTATTTTCAAAACTAACTAGTTTAGTACTAGCGATAATATCCAAAGCTCTACTTTCATTTGTTGGATCATTTGGTACAGCTATGGTAGCATTTTGTGGAAGATCTTGGATGTTTTTATATTTTTTAGAATAAACTGCCATTGGTTCGATGTGAATTTTTGCAACGCTAATTAATTTTGTGCCTTTATTAGCATTAAACTCATCTAAATAAGGCTGATGTTGGAAAAAATTTGCATCAAGTTCTTTACTATCTGTACTAAGATTTGGCAAAACATAGTCATTAAATTCCTTAATTTCTAGCGTATAGCCCTCTTTCTTCAATAAATCTTTTGTTTGCTCTAAAATTTCAGCATGGGGAACTGGCGTGGCACCTACAGTGATAACTTCATTAGCAAATAAACTTGCACCTAAAATTGTGCTTACAGCGAGCAATTTTAACAATTTCATTTTAACTCCTTTTTATAGTTTAAAATGTTTGATTATATTATAAAAATATTAATAAGATAAGAAAAGTTTTATTTTTGTTTGTTTTTGTATTCTTTGGCAAAATTTATAAGCTGTGTTGTAAATTTTATATACCCCCCCCCATACCAATTTTTTTGAGCTTGAATAAGAGCTTGTCCTATTTTATAAGAATAGGTATTTTGATTTTTTATACCTTCACTTTTATAATCATCATAGCTTGATAAAGGTGGAAGTTTGAGATAGGGTTTTGTTTTTAAATCTTTTTGATATTGCTTAGCAAGTTTTGTGTGTCTATAATAAATCTTTAATAAAGTAAAAGGTAATAAAGGAATTTTTTTCTTATTTTTAGTACATTCTATAAAAGCATAGCCTAGTTTGTATGATAAATGATATCTTACTCTTGCTTTTGCTTGGGTATTGATAGCTTTTATTCCATCTAAATATTTACTTCCACCTAGTTTTAACCATTTTTCATAGTATTCTTGCCATTTAGGCCATGTTTGATTGCATAAAGCATTATTCCAAAAACGATTATTACTACCTTCTGCATGTGTTATGGAAGCATTTTGTGATATATTAGTTCGATAATCAATGTTCCCATTATATGTATCTTTTAAATCTTTTATTTTAAACTTATTTTCTAAAATTAGTAAAGTAAACAATCCTTGATCGTTTAAATTTTGAATATTATCGTTTAAATGTTCATAAATAAATTGATGACATCGTAAAGGATTTGGAATAAAATCGGTAAAGACTAAAATTCCAGTTAAATATGTGCGTTTTTTATGGAATTTGTTTTTTGCAGGTAAGCTTTCAAGAAGTAAAGTCCTACCTAATCTTGCACCAAAATGATATTTTCTAGCTCTTAATTTACTAAGTTCATCTATACTTTTTAAAAGTAAAACATCAAAATCAAGATAAATAATACTCTCACATTCATGCAAAAACTTAAAAGCTTCAAATCTTGCAAAAGCCATATGTGTCCATCTTTTTAAAAAAAATAAATTATTAATATCGCTTTGATTTTTACCGAGAGTAGCTAAAAAATCTTCTTGAGTAAATGAAATAAATTTAATTGCTTTATTTTTAACAATTTTTTGCATGATATTTTGATCATTTAAGCTAAAGCCATCGTGTAAAATATAAAATACATCTACTTTTTCACTCATAACATCCATGATATTAATGAGTAAGGTTCCTATGGTAAAGCTTGAATTTTTAGTTGCTGCTAGTAAAATACCAAGTTTATATTTCATTGTTTATCTTTTGGTAATTTTGTAAAGTATATTTCCTATAAATTGTATGATTTGCACTAGCATAATCAAAATAACAACAGTTTGGATCATAATATCAGTTCTAAAACGCTCATAACCATAGCGAATAGCCACATCGCCTAAACCTCCACCTCCAACAGTTCCGGCCATAGCAGAAAAACCAATGACAATGATTAAAATTAAGGTAACACCATTGATAATGCTTGGCAAAGCTTCACTAAACATAACCTTAAAAATGATTTGTGTTTTACTAGCCCCATAAGATCTTGCTGCTTCTATAATACCAGCATCAATTTCCTTAAAAGCACTTTCAATCATTTTAGCTAAATAAGGTGCAATTCCTATGGTAAGTGGCACTATGGTAGCGGTTGTACCTATACTAATACCAATGAGGTATTTTGTAAAAGGACTTAAAACTACAATAAGTACTAAAAAAGGAAAAGATCTTAAAATATTTATAATAAAGTCAAGTATACTATAAATACTTTTATTTTCACACAATCCGCCTTTATCGGTAATAGTAAGTACGATTGCAGGGATAAGCGCAATTAAAAAAGCTAAAAAAGTAGCTGTAAAACTCATATAAAGAGTTTCTAATAAAGCTGGATAAAGTATATTTTCAAAATTTCTTAAAATTGCTTCTAAATTCATTATACAAGCTCCCAAATAACACCATTTTCTTGTAGATAATTTAAAACTTTTTCTTGATCTTTAGCTTCTATATTGATTACTAAATTTCCCAAAGCATTATTGTTTAATTTTTCTATCTTGCCCCAAACTATGTTAAAATCAATATTTAAACTTCTAGCCATATGAGTAATAATGCTTTGATTTGCTTTTTCTTTGCAAAAGTACAAACGAACATTAATTCCATTTTGTGGCAAAAATTCACTTTCGCCTAAAAATTCACGCATTTTTTCACTTGGTTTTAAAAATAATTCTTCAATTTTTCCTTGACCTATGATTTGTCCATGTTCTAACAATACCGCCTTTTGTGCTATTTGTTTTACTGCTTCCATTTCATGAGTTACTAGTACTACGCTAATATTAAATTCTTGATTGATTTTAGCAATAAGTTCTAAAATATTATTTGTAGTATTTGGATCAAGTGCAGAAGTAGCCTCATCACTAAGTAGAATTTTAGGATTTAAAGCAAGAGCTCTAGCTATAGCTACTCTTTGCTTTTGTCCTCCACTTAGCTCATTTGGGTAAGCCTTGCTTTTAGCTAAAAGTCCCACAAGATCTAAAAGCTCATTAACTCTTTTTTGGATTTTACTTTTATCAAAATTATGAATTTCTAAAGGCATAGCTACGTTTTCAAATATATTTTTTCTACTCATAAGTGCAAAATGTTGAAAAATCATTCCTATATCTTTTCTAAAAGTTCTTAGTTCTTTTTCTTTTAAAGTAGCTATTTCTTTGCCAAAAACTTGCACACTACCACTTTGATAATTTTCCAAACCATTAATACATCTTAACAAGGTAGATTTTCCTGCTCCACTATGTCCAACAAGGGCATAAATTTCACCTTCTTTAACTTCTAGTGATACATTATTAATTACAAGCTCTTTACCATAATATTTTTTGAGATTTTGTATTTTTATCACTTATTTGCCTTCTAAATTAGAAATTTCATCATTGATTTTTTCAAGCTGAGTTTTAATGCCTTCAAGTTGAGTTTTATTTTGTTCAACGACTGCAACAGGTGCATTAGAGATAAATTTTTCATTTTTCATCATAGCATCTAGCTTGCTAAATTCTTTTTCAAGTTTTATTTTTTGATTATTAAGTCTATTTAAAACACCACTTAAATCAAGATCTTGAGTTGGTATAAATACTTCTAAATTTTCACTTACATCTCTAATAGATTTTTCTAAATTTGTGTTAATAAACTCGATGTTTTCGCATTTTGCAAGTGTTGAGATGAAATTAGTGTAATTTTTTAACTCAGCCGTTAAACTCTCATCGTTTAATTTTATACAAGCTTTTTGAATTTTTGTATTTGCAAGTTCTACTAAGGTTTTTGCACGGCGTAAACTTACTATACTTTCTATAACGATATTAAATAATTTTTCTATTTTTTCATCTCTAGAATTAAATTTAGGATATTTTGAAATCATTATAGATTCATGAGTTTGAATAGAAGTTTTACTTAACTCATGGTATAAGTATTCACTAATAAATGGCATGAAAGGATTTAAAAGTTTTAATGCTTCTTTAAAAATACTTCCAAGTTCTTTTATACTTGATTTTTCAGCCTTACTAAGCTCGATCCCCCAATCACAAAATTCATCCCAAAAAAATCTATACAAAGTATTTGCTGCATCATTAAAGCGGTAATTGTCTAAATTTTCTCTTGTTTCTTTTACGCATACTTCAAAACGAGATAGCATGTATTTTGCTAAATTAGTTTGAATTTTATTTTTATCTAAATCTTCAAATTTTTCTTCATTTAAAAGTAAAAATTTGCTTGCATTGTAAAGTTTGTTGGTAAAATTTCTAACTTGTATGAGTTTATCATTGCTTAATTTTATATCTCTACCTTGGATAGCTAAAAGAGCAAGAGTAAAACGCAAGATATCAGCACTGTATTCATCCACGCTTTGCACAGGATCAATTACATTACCTAAAGATTTACTCATTTTTCTACCTTGCTCATCTTTAATTAAAGCATGTAAATATATATCTTTAAAAGGAAGCTCACCTAAGACATTAGTGCTTTGAAACATCATTCTAGCAACCCAGAAAAATAAGATATCAAATCCAGTGATTAATAAAGAATTTGGATAAAAATCTTTTAAATCATCTTCATACCAAAGTGTGTTTTTGCCCCAGTCTTTATTACCCCAACCTAAAGTACTCATAGCCCAAAGACCCGAAGAAAACCAAGTATCTAAAACATCAGGATCTTGTTTGAAATTAGTGCTTTGACATTTTGGACACTGACTTGGAGTTTCTTTGCTTGCCCATTCATGAGAGCATTCACAATAATATACAGGAATTTGATGACCCCACCAAAGTTGTCTTGAAATACACCAATCTTTTAAATCTCTCATCCAAGCATTAAAGCTATTGATCCAATGTGTAGGATAAAACTTACTATAGCCAAGATTTACTTTTTCTATGCTTTCTTTAGCAATTTCATTTTTCACAAACCATTGTTTAGAAATATATGGTTCAACCACATTTTTACAACGATAGCAATATCCTACTTGATTAGTATAATCTTCTATCTTTTCAACAAAACCTTTTTCTTGCAATTCTTTAATAATAATATCTCTTGCTTTTAGTCTTTCTAAGCCCTTAAAATGCAAACAATGTTCATTTAAAATACCTTTTTCATTAAAGATGGTAATAAATTCAAGTTTATGTCTTAAGCCTACTTCATAGTCGTTATGATCGTGTGCAGGGGTTACTTTTACAAATCCAGTTCCAAATTCCATATCCACATGCTCATCTGCAATAATAGGAATTTTTCTATCTATTAAAGGCAAAATTACATTTTTGCCTATTAAGTGTTTAAATCTTTCATCGTTTGGATTAACCATCACAGCACTATCGCCAAAATAAGTTTCTGGTCTTGTAGTGGCTACTACGATGTATTCTTGAGAATTTTCTAAGAAATATTTTAAATAATATAATTTTCCTTTATTTTCTTTATGTTCTACTTCTATATCGCTTAATGCTCCATCATGAGTGCACCAATTTACCATGTAATTTCCACGCACAATAAGCTTTTTATCATAAAGATCTACAAAGGCTTTTTTTACTGCATTTACTAGACCTTCATCCATAGTAAAGCGTAAACGACTCCAAGCAGGAGTGATACCTAAAATTCGCATTTGCTTAACTATAGTGTCACCACTTTGCTCTTTCCATTCCCATACTTTTTTTATAAATTCTTCTCTACCAAGTTCTTCTTTTTTAATGCCTTGAGCTAAAAGTTGTTTTTCTACAACATTTTGTGTTGCAATGCCTGCATGATCAAGCCCTGGTTGATAAAGAGTCTTATAACCATCCATTCTTTTATAACGCGTTGTAATATCTTGTAAAGTACAAGTTAGAGCATGACCTATGTGTAAAACGCCTGTTACATTAGGTGGTGGCATCATAATACAAAAGTTTTTACCTTTTTCTTGAATTTTTTCATTACCATTGATTTCAAAATATCCGCGTTCTTCACAAATTTTATAATATTCTTTTTCTAATGATTTATCATACATAATTGCTACCTTGAGAATGAAAATAAATTGTTATGTTAGCTTAAAATTGTTAAAGAAGTTTTGAAATTTAGAAATTAGTTATAAAAAACTAATTTCTACTTTACGATTATTTTGTCTTTGAGAATCAGATTTATCTTTAGTAGGGTAGGTGTCTTTTCCTAAAGATTCTATTTCTATAACCTCAGTAAAGCTAAAGAAATGTTTAGCTACATTCATTGCTCTATTTAATCCTATCATGTAGTTTGCAAAAGTGCTACCTCTATCGTCTGCATAACCTTGAATTTTAACTCTTTTGAGTATATCTTCTCTTGCTAGATTTTGATTGATTTTTTCAAGTAGATTTTCATTGCTGTATTCGCTATATCCATTTCTTTCAAATAAAAATTTCAAATCAGAAATTTTCACATCTACATAATTATATTTTTTCTTATTTTTAGCAAAAACAATATCTTTATTATATATACTTAATTTCATATTGTCATTTGAAAGCATATTAATAAAAATAGTTAAATTATAATCTTGAGAATTCACTTTAATAGGATTAATCATTTCTTTTAATATGGTAATTCTGTAATCACTTAAACTTTTACCATTTAAAACATAAACTTTAATAAAATCATTACTTAATCTTGGTTCATACCTGCTAGTTTTACCTTTTGCAGTATATTCTTGCATAGTGTTTTTATATTTTTTTTCTTGTTTTTTATTTATATGTTTGGCCTGATCTAATGATACAGTTTCTTTTTCTAAACTGCTAAAAGCATTTGTTTGAGTTGTTGAAATAGATTCTTGAGTATCTATAGTTGAAGTGTTATTATCTAAAATAGAGTTGTTTTCTACTAATCTTTCTTGCTCTATTTTATTCGCCTCATAAGTATTATTACTTACACTGTTGTTTTCTTGACTATATTGATTGCTTGATGAAGTGTAATTATTATAAGAATTATTTTTTTTGTAATCATATACATAAGTATTTGAATTATCATCAAAATACCACATATAAAAACCAATGCTAACACCTATTAATACTACAAGAGCAATACTAAAAGCAACAATACTTTTCATTATTTTTCCTTTATAAAGTTCTTTTTAGAGCTTTGATTATTTATAATTTTTGATAGAATTTTCTAAAATTTCACTCGCTTTTTCAATTCCTGCAAATTCTTTTACTTTTACCCATTTATTAGGTTCAAGTATTTTATAAGTCTCAAAGAAATTTTTGATTTTATCTAAACTTGCTTTTGGTAAATCATTTAAAGTTTTAATATCATCATATCTTGGATCAATTTTACTTACAGGCACGGCAAGTAGTTTTTCATCCATACCACTTTCATCCTCCATTAACAATACACCTATTAAACGACAAGGAATTACAGCTCCTGCTTGAATAGGATATTCATTTAATACTAAAATATCAATCGGATCTCCATCATCTGCTAGAGTTTTTGGTATAAAACCATAATTTGCCGGATAAAACATAGCTGAATACATCACACGATCAACCATAATGGCTCCGCTTTCCTTATCAAGTTCATATTTAATATTTGAACCATAAGGAATTTCAATTACTGCATTAAGTTTATTTGGAACTTCTCCAACTTTGATTTTACTAATATCCATTTTTGCATCCTTTATTTTAATAAATCATTGATTAAATTTTTCATATCAGCTACGATAGCTTCAATACTTCTTTCACCATTTATAATATAGTGAATATTTTCTTTGGTATAAAAATTTGTTATTTCTTCTAAAGGTTCTAAATAAACTTTCATTCTATTATTAAAAACTTCTTCATTATCATCAGCACCTCTAGCACGTCCTAAAACTCTTTCTCTAGCAACTTCTTTGCTAACTTTAACCTCTATAACACCTTTTAATTTTACTTCGCTTTGATTTTTTAGTACCTTATTAAATTCAAGCATTTGTTCTACACTTCTTGGATAACCATCAATTAATATAGTATTAGTTGGTGCATTTTTTAAAGCAGTGATGATAGTATTAACTACCACTTCCAAAGGAACCAAATTTCCTTTAGAAATAAAACTATCAATAGTCTTTCCAAGTTCGCTTCCACTAGCTACTTCTGCTCTTAGTAAATCACCTGTAGAATAATGAGTAATATTTGCATCATCTGTAGCTATAATGCTTGCATCAGTTGTTTTGCCACTACCTGGTGCGCCTATGATTAAAAATAATTGTTTCATTTAGTATTCTCCCTTAATCTTATACCTAATTCTCTCATTTGTTCATTGCTTACTTCGCTTGGAGCTTGAGTCATAAGACATTGCGCTCTTTGTGTTTTAGGAAATGCTATAACTTCTCTAATACTTGAAGATTTTGTTAAAAGCATGATAAGCCTATCAAGGCCTATTGCTATACCACCATGTGGTGGTGCTCCAAAGCTTAGTGCATCAAGCAAGAAGCCAAATTTCTTTCTTTGCTCTTCTTCATCAATATTTAAAAGTTTAAATACTTTTTGCTGAATAGGTCTTTTGTGAATTCTTATACTACCACCACCCAATTCTACACCATTTAGCACTACATCGTGTGCAATAGAATTAATTTCTTCTAAATCTTGCTCATCAATATTTTTTGGCATGGTAAATGGATGGTGCATTGCAGAATAACTTCCATCATCATTTTGTTCAAACATAGGAAAATCAATAACCCATAAAAATTCCAATTTATCTTCATCAATAATTTTCATTTCATCAGCTAAGAATAATCTAAATCTACCCATATAATCAAGCACAGTTTTCTTAGCTCCAGCTCCAAAAAACACAACATCACCAACTTCTAATTCACATCTTTGGATTAAAGCATTTAAGTCTTCTTCGCTAAAGAATTTACATAGTGGACCTTTAGGACCATCTTCTTTCATTTGTATAAATGCAAGTCCCGCTGCCCCAAATTTACGCACAAATTCTTCAAATCTTTGCATTTGGCGTTTAGAAAAAATCGTATCACCTTTTGGAACTCTTAAGGCTTTAATACGATTTTTCTTCGTATCTTTTGCGATATTTGCAAAAATTTCATTATTTGATTTTGCAAAAATATCAATCACATCGATAAATTTCATATTAAATCTTAAGTCAGGCTTATCAGAACCGTAGTTTTCCATAGCTTCTTTATAGCTCATTTGCCTAAAAGGTATGTTAATTTCTTTTCCGCAAGCTTTGAAAATATCTTTGAGCAAATTTTCTGCCATAGCTATGATATCTTTTTGCTCACAAAAACTCATTTCTATGTCTATTTGAGTAAATTCTGGTTGGCGATCTGCTCTTAAATCCTCATCTCTAAAACATTTAGCAATTTGAAAATATTTATCAAACCCTGAACACATTAAAAGTTGTTTGAAAAGTTGAGGGCTTTGAGGTAGGGCATAAAATTCACCTTGATGAACACGCGATGGAACCAAATAATCTCTAGCACCTTCTGGAGTAGCTTTAGTTAAAATAGGAGTTTCAACTTCTAAAAATCCCATTTTTGCTAAAGAATTTCTTGTTGCTATACAAGCAGTTGATCTTAATGCAAAATTATCATAAAGTTTTTTATTTCTTAGATCTAAAAATCTATATTTTAATCTTAATTCTTCATTAACGCTTTCATCTCCTATTGCAAAAGGTATTACCGCACTTTCATTTTCAATAGTAAGTTTACTTATAACAACTTCTATTTCGCCTGTTTTTAATTTTGGATTCACAAGTCCTTCGCCACGTGGACGAATTTTGCCTTGTGCTATTAAAACATATTCGTTTCTTACTGATGAAGCTATATTGTGTGATTCTTGATTATCTGCAGGATCACATACTAGCTGTATAAGCCCACTACGATCTCTAAGATCAATAAAAATTACACCTCCGTGATCACGGTAAGAATTTACCCAACCACATAATGTTACTTCCTCGCCAACATTTTGTATGTTTAGCTCTGTATTATAATGCGTTCTCAAAATTTTTCCTTAGCTTAATTTTGTTTAATTTCATTATTATAGTATTTTATTCTTTTGCTTAGCTAAGTTTTGTTATAATTTTTTTATGAAAAAATGTATAAATATAGAAAAAATTCAAAAAATTGGTTTGTTTTGTAGATTAAATACAAATTTAAGTGAGCAAATTACTTTCTTAAAAACATTTTTTTTGCAAAAAAATATAGAGCTTATATTATTAGAGCAGGAAAAAATTAATCTTAAAGATTTGCAAAAATTAGATTTTTTGATTTCTCTTGGTGGAGATGGGACACTTTTGTCTTTATGTAGACAAGCTTATCAAGCTAAAAAGCCTATTTTAGGTATAAATGCAGGAAATTTAGGTTTTTTGACTGCCTTTTCTTTTAGTGAGGTGGAAAGTTTTTTTAAAGATTTTTTTAAAGATGATTTTAAAATAGAAAAAGCCAAAATGCTTCAAATTACCTTGTATAAAAAAAATAAAATCATTAAAAAATTTGCTTTTAATGACGCGGTTTTTTCTCGCGATAATGCTTTAATGGCAAATGTGGAAGTTTTTTTTGAAAATAAACTTTTTAATGCTTATTATGGAGATGGTTTAATCATAGCTAGTTCAAGTGGTTCAACTGCTTATAATATTAGTGCAGGTGGACCTATAGTGCATCCTTGGAGTGAAATTTTTGTTTTAACTCCTGTTTGTTCACATTCTTTAACTCAAAGACCTATAGTTTTGCCATATGGCTTTGAACTAGAATTAAAAGTTGAACATTGTTTGTTATATTTAGATGGGCAAGAAGTGATTGATCCTAAAGAATATGATAAAATTCTTATAGGACTTAGTAAAAAAGAACTTAGTTTTATACATAAAAAAGATAGAGATTATTTCCAAGTTTTAAAAGAAAAGTTAAATTGGGGTAAGTGATGATAGAAAGTATTTTGATTAAAGAAAATTTAGGTTTTAAACAAGCAAAATTAGAATTAGAAGCGGGACTTACTGTCTTTACTGGCTTAAGTGGTGCTGGAAAATCGGTGCTTTTTAAGGCCATTTTGGCAGCATTTGCTCTAAGTGAGAGTGAAGCTAAAATGGTGGAAATTTTATTAAATGATGAGCTTGAATTAGATGAGTTTGGTATTCAAAATGAAGAATTAAATGTATTTAAACTTTTAAAAGATAAAAGCTCGCGTTATTTTATCAATAATCAACTTATTTCAAAAAAGAATTTAGTCTTGCTTTCTAAGAAATTTGTAAAATATCTTTCAGCTAAAGAAAATAATGAGTTTTCAAATGAAAGATTTTTAAACTTACTTGATTTTATGCAATCAAAAGAGGATAAGAAATTTCAAGATTTTTTAAATGAATATAAAAATATTTATAAAGAATATATAGAAAATAAAACTAAATTAGAAAAAATTCAAGAAGAAGAAAAAAAAGTAGAAGAATTAAAAGAATTTACGAGCTTTGAAATACAAAAAATTCAAAGTATTAACCCAAAAATCGGCGAATTTGATGAATTAATGAGTTTTAAAAAAAGACTTTCTAAAAAAGACAAAATTGACGCTGCTTGGAATAGGGCAAGTAGAATTTTTGAGTTAGAATCAGCAGTGATTGAAGCTTTGCAAATTAGTGATGTTGATAGTTCATTTTTTTCAGAGTGTTTAAATGAATTAAGGGCTGTGTGGGAAAATCAAAGCTTCGATGATTTTGATTTTGATATAGAAGAAGTGCTTGATAGGATAGAAAAACTTTCTTCTTTGATTTCAAAATATGGAAGCATAGAAGAAGCCTTAGAAGCTTTAGAAAAGAAAAAAGCAGAATTAGCTCATTATGAAAATTTAAGTTTTGAAAAAAAGGAGTTAGAAGAAAAAGTTCAAAGTGCTAAAATACTTTTAGATGAGAAAAGTCAAAGATTAAGCACTTTGCGTAAAAAAAGATTAAAAGAGCTTGAAAAATTACTGAATTTTTATCTTGAAAAACTTTATATGAAAGAAGTTAAATTAGAACTTAAAGATTATGCTTTGAGCATTTTAGGTAAAGATGAGGTTGGTTTAAACATTAACGAAACGAGTTTGAGAGATTTAAGCTCAGGAGAAATAAATCGTTTAAGACTTTCTTTTATAGCAACTGAATGTAATGTAACTAATAAAGCTAAAGGAATTATATTTTTAGATGAAATTGATGCAAATTTAAGTGGAAAAGAGGCCATGAGTATAGCTGAAGTTTTAAAAGAGCTTGCTAAATTTTATCAAATTTTTGCAATCTCACATTTACCGCAACTTTCATCACGAGCAAATAACCATTTTTTGGTAGAAAAAATAGGAAATGAAAGCAGGGTAAGAAAGATAGAAAGAGAAGAAAGAGTAAGAGAGTTAGCAAGAATGGTGAGTGGAGAAAATATCACTCAAGAAGCATTAGAATTTACTAGAACTTTGCTTTAGAAATAAAAAGTAAATTTGTATATGTTATAATAAAAATTCAAATTGCAAAGAGAGTTGATTATGGAAGAAAAAATTTTAATTATTGATGATAATAAGATGCTTACAAAACTTTTAGCAAAGAAAGTAGAAAATACATTAGATTTAAAAGTAGATATTGCTTTTGATATGAATAGTGCTAAAGAACTAGTAAAAAATAACTATTTTATGGCTTTTGTGGATATTTGTTTGCCAAATGCTATTAATGGCGAAGTCGTAGATTTGGTTTTAGATAGAAATATCCCAACTATAGTTCTAACTGGAAATCATGATGAACAAATACGTAAAAAATTTATGGAAAAAGATATTATTGGTTATATACAAAAAGATAGTGAAAGCTGTATTGACGAAATGTTAAATTCTGTTAGAATACTTCAAAAAAACAATAAAATTAAAATTATTTTAGCTATTGCAAATGTGACTTTACGTGCAGAAATGAAAAAAAATCTAAACAAACAACTTTTTAATGTTTTAGCTGCTGCACATGGAGAGGAAGCATTAAATTATCTTGGAGATAATCCTGATACAAAATTGGTAATTTGTGATGCAATTATGCCTGTGGTTAATGGAGAAGATTTACTCATAGAAATCCGTAATAAATATTCTAAAATAGAACTTGGCATAATTATGGTTGGTGACAAAGACGATGCATTGGAAGCTAGAGTATTTAGAAAGGGGGTTAATGACTATGTTATTAGACCTTTCCAAAAAGAATCACTAAGTTGTAGAGTAAATAATTGTTTAGATTATATGCAAAAATGTACTTTATTAAACGAATATAGTTTAAACAAAGATTTATTAACAGGACTTGATGATTATTCTACTTTTGAAAAGAAATTCTTAGATTATTTAGATGATATACAAGAAAATGAGGAAATGGCATTGGCCTTGATTGATATAGATAATCTTGCTACAATAAACTATGAGATTAATTATGATTGTGGTAATGGTGTAATCAAACATACAGCTAAAAAAATCAAAGAACAAATTCGAGGTATGGATTTATCAACTAAAATCGAAAACGGAAAATTTTATGTAGTTTTAAAAAACACCAATAATAAAGAAGCTTTAAAAGTTTTTTCAAATATTAGAGTAAATATAGCTAAAGAGAATGTTTTAATAGCTTTAGATGAAGTAGATTATAGTGTTTCAATTGGGGTGGCTTTTGGAGAAAAAGGAAGCCAAATTCAAAATTTAATGAATAACGCTCAAAAAGCTTTAGATTTAGCAAAAGCGAATGGTAAAAATAGGGTAGAGGTATGTTTTTAGACTGCAGTTTTATAGAAAAAATTATAGATACTCATTGTCATTTGGATAATCAAGCTTATTTTGGTGTTTTAGATGAAATGTTAAAACATGCTTTTGTTAATGGCGTGGATAAAATTATTATTCCAGGTGCGGATATTAAAGATTTGCCAAGAGCAAGAGAGATTGCACATATATATGAAAATGTGTATTTTGCATGTGGAGTACATCCTTATGATATAGATGACTTTGATTTGGATATTTTAAAAGAATTTATTAATGATAAAAAATGTGTAGCAGTTGGAGAATGTGGACTTGATTATTATCGTTTAAAGAGTGATGATTTGCATATAAAAACTAAGCAAAAAGAAATTTTCATAACACAAATTGAGTTTGCTATAGAATATAAAAAACCCTTGATTATACATGTTCGTGATGCTAATGAAGATAGTTTTAATATTTTAAAAACTTATGCACAAGATTTACGAGGTGGAGTTTTGCATTGTTTTAATGCTAGTGAACTTTTGCTTCAATTAGCAAATAACGGATTTTATTTTGGCATGGGTGGAGTTTTGACTTTTAAAAATGCTAAAAATTTAGTCGAAATTTTACCTAAAATTCCAAAAGATAAACTTGTTTTAGAAACTGATGGACCATATTTATCTCCAGAGCCGTATCGAGGCAAAATAAATGATCCTATTTTAACACATTATGTGGCTGAAAAAATAGCTCAAATATTAAATCTAGATAAATATGAAATAATTAAACTTACCAATAATAATGCAAATAGATTATTTTTTCAAGGTTTATAATTATGAGAAAAAATTTGATTTTTTTTATTTTAATATTATTATGTTTAAATGCAAAAGCATTGCAATTTACTCCAGAGTATTACACACAACAGACACAAATTTTAAGAAATTTAGATATTGAAGCAAACTATTTAAGTGATATAATTTTCTTAGAATTTAAAGAATCATCTATAGATATACACTCTAAAACTTTGGTAAATACTATGAGAGAATTTTATAAAATTACTCCTATTATTCGTAAAATTTTAGAAAAAGAAAATATACCTCAAGAATTTTTATATCTAGCAATTGTAGAATCAGGTTTAAAGACTCATAGTATATCAAAAACCAAGGCAGTAGGCATTTGGCAATTTATGAAACCAACAGCACAGACATTAGGATTACGTGTTGATCCTTATGTAGATGAAAGAAAAGATTTAGTTAAGTCAACTTATGCGGCCATTACTTATTTAAAACAATTAAAAAAGCAGTTTGGGAAATGGTATTTGGCAATTTTAGCCTATAATTGTGGTGATGGAAAATTACGACAAGCTATAAAAAAAGCAAAAAGTGATGATTTGAAGATTTTACTTGATCCTGACAAAAAATATCTTCCTTTAGAAACTAGGGCATTTATTAGAAAAATTCTTACTATGGCATTTTTAGCCAACAATAATGATTTTTTAATTTCTCAAGATAGTGCATTATTAAATTATGCTTTGTCGAATGAAGTTAAAAAAATATCTATTCCACCAAGTGTATCTTTAAAAGAAATTGCGAAAATATCTAAAATGTCATATAATGAATTTAAACATTATAATCCGCATTTTAACTATGATTTTACACCCCCTGATAAAAAAGACTATTACATGTATATTCCTTTAAGTAAAAGTATAGAAGTTGAAAAAGCTTTGCAACAATCTACTTTGACTAAAGTTGATACTACTATACCTTATACTAAAATTTATATAGTAAAAGAAGGAGATAGCTTATATACTATTGCAAAAAAGCATAAAATTAGTGTCGAAAGTATTAAAGAATATAATAAAATTAAAGGAAATTTAATTAATATCAATCAAAAGCTTGTGTTAAAAATTAAGGAGAAAAGTGATGAAAAAATTAAAACAACTCAAAAATTACCAAAAAATTCTCACACAAAAGTCGTTAGTCGTTAGTTGTGTTGGAATTTTTTTTAGTGCTTGTAGTATAGTGCCTATTAGTACACCTACTGTGTATTATCCAGAAAGAGATTTTAAAAGTGTTAAACATAATAATACTAATTTAAAAGGAACAATGAAACCTTATACTATTAATGGAAAGACTTATTATCCAACTGTGGTTGAAGTTGGTGAAACTGCAGATGGTATTGCTAGTTGGTATGGCCCTGGCTTTCATGGTAAGAAAACTTCAAATGGTGAAACTTATGATCAACATGCTTATACAGCAGCCCATAAGACTTTACCTATGAATACCATAGTGAAAGTAACTAATTTAAAAAACCATCGTCAAACTACAGTAAGAATTAACGATAGAGGTCCTTTTGTAGCGGGAAGAATAATTGACTTATCTAATATGGCTGCAAGAGATATTGATATGATACATTCTGGGACAGCTCCCGTAAGACTTGAGGTAATAGGTTTTGGTACAAGTGCAAATTCAGGTTCAGTACATACAAATTCTAATTTAGGAAGTAGTGGAGCTATAGTTGATAGTGGGCATATTTTTCAAGGTGGATCTTTTATGGTTCAAATTGGTGCCTTTAGAAATAAAAGCGGAGCAGAGTTAATAGCAAATAGATATAAAAATTATAATTCATATACTTCAACTATACAAACAAGTGCTAAAGATGGTTTGCATAGAGTATTTTTAAAGGGCTTTAGAAGTGAGCAAGAAGCAAGAGACTTTGTTGATAGTGGATCTTTTCCTGGTGCATTTATAGTAAGAGAGTAAAATCATGATAGAGCTTATTTTTTTAGATGTAGATGGTTGTTTAACAGATGGTAAAATCATCTACACTCAAAATTATGGAGAAATCAAAGAATTTAATGTAAAAGATGGTGCTGCTATTGAAGCTTGGCAAAAACTTGGTAAAAAAGTTGCCATTATTACAGGTAGAACAAGTGAGTGTGTATATTTTAGAGCTAGAGATTTAAAAATTGATTTAGTTTATCAAGGAATTAGTGATAAACTTGCTTGTGCTAAAGAGATTATAGATAAATTAAATTTAGATTTTTCTCAATGTGCAGCTATTGGAGATTATTATAATGATATAAAACTGCTTGAAGCAGTTGGTTATAGCTTTAAGCCAAAAGATGCCCATAAGGCTTTAAAAACTGACAAAGTTTTAAATAGAAAGGGTGGTAGTGGAGCAGTTAGTGAAATGATAGAAGTTTTAATAGAATATAACAATATGCAAGCTCAATGGGATAAGCTTTGGCGATAAAAATTTTTACAACAATAATGAGTTTATTTGTTTTTGCTATGGTTATTTTGAGTACTCAAGATCCTTATTTTCTTGCTATAAAGCCACAAAAAATTGATGTAGCTAATATACAAGCATTTGATGTATTTGATTATGAGCTTAATAATACTACTACAAAGGTGAGTTATCAAGCTAGTAGATGGGTAAAATATCAAGATAAAGACATTTTTGATAATTTAAAAATACAAGCAATTGATTATAATTTAAGCTCAAAATTATTAACTAAAAACAAAGAACAATCTATTTTAGAGGGTAATGTTACTTATGTTGATAAAAACCAAACAACTATTTTAACCCAAAAAGCCATTTATGATGAGCAAAAAAAAATTTTATTTTCTAATGATAATTTTAAAGCATATATAGGTTTAAATGAGATTTTTGGAGATAATTTTTTATATGATGTTAATCAGAAAGAATTAAAAATTCAAGGAATAAAGGCATGGTTTTTAGAGCAATAGTTTTTTTATGTTTAATTAATATATTTGCCTTAGGTGTGCAAAAAATAGAAGTCTATGCAAAAGATTTTTATTTAGATGAAAAAAATGAGATGAGTGTTTTAACTGGTGATGTTGAAGTAAAAAAAGGCAAAGATATTTTAAATTCACAAAAATTAATTATTTATATGAAAAATAAGCGACCTATAAAATATATAGCTACAAATAATGCAAAATTTAAAATAACAATGAAAGATAAAATATACTATGGGAGCGGAAACGAATTTGTTTATAATGTAAATAAAGATACCTACGAAATTAATGGTAATGCTAAAATCACAGAAGAACAAACTAATAAAGAATTGTTTGGTGATAAAATTATAATTGATAGAAAAAATATGACATATAGAGTTTTTAGTAAAGATAAAAATCCTGTTAAATTTGTTTTTGAAGTAAAAGAATGATTTTAAATGCTAAATTTTTAACTTCTGCTTCTAAAATAGATGAGGCACCACAGTCTATATATGCAGAAATTGCATTCTTGGGACGTTCTAATGTAGGAAAAAGTTCTTTAATCAATACGCTTTGTAAAAATAAGAATCTAGCAAAAAGTTCTTCTACTCCAGGTAAAACTCAGCTTATTAATTTTTTTGAAGTCGATTGTAAAAAAGATGAGGATAAATTTAAGCTAATGTTTATCGATTTACCTGGTTTTGGTTATGCTAAAGTGAGTAAAAAAACCAAGGCTATTTGGAATAAAAACCTAGATGAATTTTTAAAAGAGCGCAATTCTATTAAACTTTTTATTCATCTAGTGGATTCAAGACATGATAATTTGGATATCGATGCTAATTTGGATCTATATTTAGATTCTTTTATTAGAGGGGATCAAAAAAAAATAACGGTTTTTACAAAAGTAGATAAGCTTAATCAAAGCCAAAAAACAAAAATATTAAATGCAAATAAAAATGCCATCATGGTTTCAAATTTGAAAAAAAGTGGTATTGATAAATTAGAACAAAAAATCATCTTAGAGAGCTTGGGTTTTAATGAGGAGTAGAAATTTAGTAAAAAATAGATTTGACTTGTCTTATTTATTTTTTTATTTATTTTTGATTTTTTATCAAATATTAAGTTCTGTTTATTATTGGTTGCCACCTTTGTTTGGAGTGTTTTTTTGTTATATGATTGTGCTTTTGAAAGAAAAAGAAAGAACTTTAAATAAGCTTGATTTTAGATGGTATTTTTCATTGTTTTACCTTTCCTTTATAGATATAATACATGGATTTTATCTTTTTAGTTCTTGGATAGCGTTTTTTATTTTTTATCGTTTTTTTGTTGATTGGTTTAAAATTAAATTAAAGTTAGGACACTACTTGTTGGTTATTTTCACTTTTTGTGCTTATGTTTTTATTTATTTTTTTGATATTTTTTTGGCATATTTAGATAATAATAGAATTTTAAATTTTGGTATAGAATATTTGTGGTTTTTTATTATTGAGGCTTTAGTGTCTTTTTTGATTTTTAAAGGAAAAATTTAAATGCGTATGCGTTTGGTAATGGGCTTTATAGGTTGTTTTTTTATACTTTTGCTTGCTAGAGTGTATTATATTAGTATAAAATCAAATGCATATTATGATGAAATTGCAAAACAAAACGCTATAAAAACGCAATTTTTAGCACCAATAAGAGGGCAAATTTTAGATATAAAAGGAAGACCTTTAGCTGTAAATAAATTGGGTTTTACTATATCTATAAAACCTTATTTATATATTAAGAAAAATAATAATATTTTTTTAGAACAAGAATTACAAGCTATAGTACAAGCTTTTCCAGATTTAAATATCACTAAATTAAAAAAAACATACATTAAAGGTGATTCTTATTATAACCAAGACTATATAGAAGTGGTACCTTTTATTGAGTATGATATGATGATAAAACATTTTACCAAACTTAATTTACGTGAAAACATGCAAGTGAAATCTACAACTCAAAGATTTTATCCATATAATGATTTAGCTAGTCATGTTATAGGTTATGTTGGAAAAGCAAATTTAAATGATATGAATGAAAATGAAATAGCAAGACTTACTAGTTATGTAGGACGTAGTGGTATTGAGCGATCATATAATGATATTTTGCAAGGTCAAAAAGGTGAAAAAATTAGTAAAGTCGATGCCTTAAATAAAGAAATCGAAGAACTTTCGTATAAAAGACCTATTTCTAGTAATATAACATTGAATATTGATCTTGATTTGCAAGAATATCTAGCTGCTCTTTTTGAAAATTTAGCAGGTGCTGCTATTATTATGGATGTAAATAGTGGTGCTATTTTAGCTGCTGGAAGTTTTCCTGAATATAACCTTAATCCTTTTGTTACTGGTATTACTCAAGAAGAATGGAATAGACTTTCTAATGATTTAAATCATCCTTTTACTAATAAACTTATTAATGGGCTTTATCCCCCAGGCTCTGTTGTTAAAATGGGAACAGCATTAGCCTTTTTAAATAGCGGAAAATTCAATGAAAATCAAAAATTTTTATGTGATTCAAATTTTGAACTAGGTGGTAGAAAATTTAGATGTTGGAAAACAATAGGACATGGTTTTATGGATATGAATGATGCTATTAGAGAAAGTTGTGATGTGTATTTTTACAAAGGTGCTTTAGAAGTTGGAATTGATATCATTAGTTCTGTTTTTGAAAGAATTGGTTTTGGAGAAAAAACAGGAGTAGATTTGCCTAATGAATTTATCGGAACTGTTCCTAGCAAAATGTGGAAAAAAGAAAAATACAACCAACCTTGGTATCAAGGAGAAACTTTAAATACTAGCATAGGACAGGGTGATTTTTTAGCTACTCCTATGCAAGTAGCTAAATTTACAGCTATGATAGCAACATCAAAAAATGTTACTCCACATTTTTTGTATAACATAGATGATAATATCACAAAATTAAATTTTGATAATAATAATAATAATAATAAAGGTGTTTTTACTACCTTTGAACTTTCAAAATTACCACTTTTGAGGCGTGCAATGTATGAAGTGGCTAATGAACAAGGCGGTACAACTGCAAGATATTTGAAAAATTTACCTATAACCATAGCAGCAAAAACAGGAACTGCTCAAGTAGTAGGGATTTCGCAAAGCGAGAAAAAACGTATTAAAGAAGAAGATTTAGAGTATTTTTTAAGATCACATGCTTGGATCACTTCTTATGCTCCTTATGAAAAGCCTCAATATGTTGTTGTGCTTTTAATAGAACATGGAAAAAGCGGTAGTAGTACAGGTGGTCCTATGCTTGCTAAAATTTATCAAAAACTTATAGATTTAGGATATATAGATAAAAAATATATCAAGAAAAAAGTTAAATAAACAACATTCCATCGCCATATGAATAAAATTGGTATTTATTCAAAATGGCTTCATTATAAATTTCTAAAGTTTTTTCTCTACCGATGAAAGAAGCTACAAGCATAATAAGTGTTGATTTTGGTAAGTGAAAATTAGTAAGTAAATAATCAAGTCTTTGAGGTTTATTTTGTGGATGTAAAAATAAATCACAAAAACCTTCTTTTGTTTTTTTTCTATGATAATACTCTATACACCTAGTAACGGTTGTACCAACACCCAGTATTTTTTTAGAAGAATCAATCAAAGCACAAGTTTCATCATTGATATAAAAAAATTCTGAATGCATTTTATGATCTTTGATATTTTCACATTCTACACCTTTAAAAGTTCCAGCTCCAACATGTAGCGTGATAGTGTAGATATTGTGATGATTATTTTTAAGTTCACTTATCATTGTTTTGTTAAAATGTAAACTAGCAGTAGGTGCAGCAACTGCCCCTTGATTTTTTGCAAAAATACTTTGATAATTTATACTATCATCAGTCTCATCAGCTCTTTTGATATATGGAGGTAAAGGTATGTGTCCGATTTCTTCTAAAATTTCGAAAACTTCATGATGGTTAAAGATTTTTTCATCATTAAAAAATTCTACAACCCTAGTGCCATCTGTATTGATTTTTTTGATTTTAGCTTTTAAAGAATTTTCAAAATATAAAATTTGCTCATCTTTAACTTTACCGCGAATTTGAACTAAAAAATCATTATGTTGTAATGGATTGTTTATAAAAAGCTCTATTTTGCTTCCATTTTCTTTAACTCCATAAATTCTTGCTTTAATTACTTTTGTATCATTAAAAACAATGTCACAAGGTGGTAAAATTTTAGCTAAGTCCTTAAAATGTAAATGTGAAATTTGATCTTTGCTTCTTTCATATACTAAAAGTTTTGCATTTTCTTTAGGTAAAATAGGATAATTTGCTATAAGTTCAGCTGGTAGGTTATAATCATAATTAGAAAGCAAAAGATCTTTTTCATTCATTTTCATTATCTTCTTTTTTGCTAGAATTAACCTTTTTAGCTATATAAATTGAAATTCCATAAAGTCCACATAAAGGCACTGCCATTAAAAATTGTGATACAACATCAGGTGGTGTCATCATAGCTGAAAAAACAAAAATTACCAATACTGAAACTCTAAAATGTTTTTTCAAAAAAGCATCATCAATAAGTCCAAGTTTAGCAAAGAAAAAAGTTATTACAGGCATTTCAAATGCTAATCCAAAAGCAATCACCAGTTTAGTAAAAAATCCTACATACAAACCTATACTAATTAAAGGTTTAAAATCTTGAGTTTGTACCCCAAAGTCAATTAAAAATTTAAAAGCTAAAGGTATAACTATGTAGTAGCAAAACAAGGCTCCAAGAGCAAACATAATACTAGCAAAGCTTACAAAAGGAACCACTAGTTTTTTTTCATTATCATAAAGACCAGGTGCAACAAATTTCCAAAATTGCCAAAAAATTATCGGCAAAGAAATTAAAAAAGCTGTAAAAAATGAGACTTTCATAGCTGTAAATAAAGGCTCTTGCAATTCAACGAAAGTCATTTGTTTTGAAATTTCAGGCAAAACAGCTTCAACTGGAGCTTTAAGTATATTTATAATATAACTGTTAAAACTAAAGCATACAAAAAACATTACAACAACACAAGTTACGCTTATAAATAATCTTTTCCTAAGTTCTACTAAATGCGGTTTTAATTCTTCAAACATTCTTAATTTTCCATTTTTTGAGTATTTTTATCATCATCTTTTTGAGCTTTTTCTTCTATATGCGAAAGCTCTTGTATATCTTTTTCTAAATCATTAATTTCTGCTTTTAATTCTTTGGTATTATTCAAAATATCTTCTTTGAGTTGATCAAATTCTTCAAAGCTTAATTTTTTTCTAATATTTTCATTAGTTTGTGAAAATTCATTTTTGTATTTTTGTGCTTCATCTTTTAGTTCTGCTATTTTTAGTTCTTTATTAATGCTTGCTTTTGCATCATCTATATTGTTTTTAATAGCTTTTAAAATTTTTGCAATTTCTACTATAGTTGAAGGTAATTTTTCAGGTCCAAGAACTAGAATGGCTATAACTAAAATAACTAAAATCTCACCAAAACTCATTGTTTTATCTTCTTTCAAGTAAATATGATATGCATTTTACATAAAATTACTTAAAATTTTTATTACTTAAATATTATATCAATATATAAATATATATTGATATAATTATATATTTTTACTATACTTTGTAAAAAAGTAAAGGTAATATTATAGATACAATTTTTATGATTATAAAAGATTTTATTATTTTATTTGCTGAAATATCTGTTTTGTTTATTTTAGTGAATTCTTTGGTAGCTTTTATCAACGAACGTTATGCTAATTTTTTTTAAAGAACATTTAAAAAAAGAATCTTTTATAACTTATATTAAAGCAATTATTTTAGGTAGTTTAACTCCTTTTTGTTCATGTTCTAGTATTCCGCTTTTAAATGCTTTTTTAAAAGCTAAAGTACCTCTTGGAGTTTGCATAGCTTATCTTATCACTTCACCTTTGATTAATCCTGTTATAGTTGTTATGTTTATAGCAAGTTTTGGGTTTAAATTTTCATTATTTTATATAGGCTTTTTGTTTTTTGTAATTATATTAATTGCGTTTTTTGTTTCTAAAATAAATACTCAAATTTTTTTAACAAAGATTTTGTAAGGGGTATTTTAAAAAGAATATGTAACTATCTCTAAATAATTTTAGCAAAAATGCTAAATAATAGGCTTTTAAAGCTTATAGAAATACATTTTTATCTTTCTCAATTCAAAGCATAAAATATCCCAAATATCCCAAAATATCCGTTTTATCCCAAGAAAGTGATTAAATACTGTTTAAAAGGCATGTAAAGGCGAAGTTTAGTTTTAAATTTTAAATCCTAAAAAATGTTTTACTCTCCAAAGATAGTTACATTTTTACTTAAAATAAACTTATGTTTTGTTTTTAATGTAACTATCTTTATAAAACACTATATAATCATAGTTTAACCACTTTTTATACAAAAATAATATGTAACTATCTATATAGCTTTAAGGTTTGGAGGATAGTTACGTACAAAGCTTAACATTACTAGATAATTTAAAAAATAAATAATAGACAGGTAGTTATAAATAAAATATAGTTTTGCTTAGATAATTATCATATTGGAAATTTTTTGCTATATAAAATATTCAAATTTTTATATTTTTTTTAAATTGTCAACCCTTTCCCTTTTTATTTCTTTTTCTTTAAAATTGTGAATATCTTTATATTTTGATAAAGATAAATTACTTTTAACATCTTTTATGTGGTTTTCCAAGTCTTTTTTTCTTACACTAATTATTTCTTTCCAAGTCATTGGATTTATGCTATATTTATCTCCAGTTAAGCTTCCTGTAAATTCTTGCTTTTTTGATGAAATGCATATAGCCTTCACATAATCAATATTACTTCCTTGCTTTGATAATGATTTAAGAATTTTAGTGATATATTTATTAAACACATCAGTAAGTATTGATGAATTTATTTCTACTTTTGGTGATTTTAACTCGATAAGTATTAATTCATTATCCTTAGTACGAGGTATAAAAATATCTGGAATTGTATTTAATTGATTTTCACTATCTATATTTATTGGTAATTTTATTTCATTAAAAATTCCTTTTAATGATTGATCGCTAAAAAAATCAAGATTTAGATATTCTTCATCAAACAACCATAAATTATTTTCTACAATTTTATGTAGCTCCTTTCTTTCCTTTGTTTCTGCCTTCCCTTCGTTTAATACCAAATTTTCAAAATGCTGTAAAAAATCAAGTCTTGATATATAATTATAATATTTTTTTATTAGATTCAGAATATTAACATTCTCTCTTACATAATTAAAAACTTCATGATCTTCTTTTTCTAAATTAAAAACAAGTTCCAAATTCTCAAGTGTATTATAAGAATTATCTGAAATTAATCCTATTAGCGAGTTGCTAAAATATGATGCGTTGCTGCGATTAATATTATGTTGTTTTATAAGCAACGGCAAAGATAAAACCATATACGCTTCTTTAATTTTTTCTTGTATCATTTTATCGGTTTCATCTTTGAAAAATTCACTCTCTTCTGCTAATTTATTAGCCATCAAATCTGCATTTTTAAGCCAAACTTTATATAATAATTTATCTAAGTCAGGTTTATATAAATTCTTGGCTTCCTCTATAATTTTTTTATAGTTAGGATTAATATCGATAAATTCACAATCCTCTTCAAAACAGCTACTCGTTAAAAATACAGTATGACAGTTAAATATTGATTTTTGACAACCAGATGGTATTTTTCCAAGAGGAATGTTATCAATATTAAATAAAAAAACATGCTTTTTATCGATTGCCAAATCAATCTCATTTTTCCAAACAACCATATATGCACTAATTTTTTGTCCATTTTTTAATTCATACTCTTTTTCCAGTTGTTCTTCTATATATTCTTCAACATTAATTTTTATATTGTTAATAGATAAAGTTATACCCTTTAGAAGTTTATCTGAAAATTCAACTATAATTTCTTTTTTTGCTTTTTCAATCATCTGTTCTATTGTATTGCCATTAATAAATTTATTTCCTAGTCTTTTGATATATAATTTCGTTGTAAAATTTTCTGTGTGATTTGCAACTTCTTCTTTGACGCTAAATCCTATATTCTGATTTTCACCTTGAAAGATAACGCTATAACTTTTATTGTTATATTTTGTATATATTTTAATATCACTCAAACATTCATTTTCAAAATCAACAAACTTAAGATAAGAATATCGGCCTCTGCTTCTTCCTCCTAAAGTATTTTTAATATAATCTCCACCTTTATAATGCGTCCATCTATTTTGCATATATTGATCATCGAAACAATTAAAGCCGGCCCCATTGTCTTTAATGGTGATAGAAATACTATTATCAAACAAACCATCGCTTTCGCACTCTTCAAAACAAATATCAATATGAGTTGCTTTTGCATCAATAGCATTCTTGATTGCTTCGCTAATTGGATTTAATCTCATAATACTAGAATCACTTTTGATTGTTCTGGTTGTTACTATGGTATTAAAGCTTTTCATTAATATAAGTCCTTTTGATGGCTTTGATTCTTTAATTGGCAAGGATTATATAATTTATATATTAAAAAATCAATTTAAGATTATAAATTATTATTTATTTAATGAAAAATTTGTTTTTTTAAAATCAATTAATAGTGTAAAAATTATACTTATAATTAAACCTTTCAAAATAAAATCTTTTCATTGCTTTTTGTAATTTTTTGTTAAATTCTTTTAAATTAAAATAAAAGGATTTAACATGCAAATGCAAGAAGTAATTGAGAAGTTAAAAGACATACTTGCAAGTGAAGGCAAAAATAATTTAAAAACAAAAGATATAGCTAAAGAATTAGGTATCCACCCAGACACATTTAACTCAATGAAGTTTAGAAACTCCATTCCTTATGCACATATTTTAAATTTCTTAGAAAAAAGAAATATTAGTATTAATTACTTCTTTTATGGAAGCTCTCCAAAAGATCAATTAGAATGTGAATACAAATATAAAATTTTAAAACTATATAAAACCAATGCTAGCTTAGGTGGAGGTGGTATTAATGATATTTTAGACTTTGAAAACATATTAATAGATCAAAAGATATTAGATTTTTTTAAAACAAAAGATTGTGAGCTTATTACTTGCTATGGTGAAAGCATGGAACCAATTATCAAAGATAGAAGTATTTATGTAGTCAATACTAAAGATGGACTTTTTATCAAACAAGTTTTAAAACAAGATAATGGAGTAATTTTACACTCTTTAAACCCTTTATATAAAGACATATCAAATAAGTCGCTAAAAGAAATTTGGAATAAATATAAGCAAAAAATGCAAAAAATAAATGAGAAATTTAAAATAAAAAAAGAACAAAAAGATTTAGAAAAAATAGAAGACTCATATAAAGGAATATATAAAGAATACAAAAGCCTTTCTATAAATGAGCAAGAAAAATTTTTACATAACTTGCTTTTAAATAATAAATGATGAATATGTAGAAGTGTTAAGATTTATTCAAATTGCAGAAGAAAGCGTTGATATAGCTTTAAAATCAAAAAATAAAGATACTGCAGAAGATAGAAAAACTTGCATTAGAAATGAAAGAAAAAATACAAAAAAGACACCCTAAAGCTTATGGTTTAATTGCTGATATCATTCAGTTTTTAAAAGATAATTATGATGTAAGTCTTTTTGAAAATCAATGTGTTAAGTATTATGAAGACGCTAAGAAACTAAAAACCATTAAATCTAGGCAAAAAAGAATTGATTGTATAAATGATTTAATAAAAGAAGCTGAAATAAATCCAAAATTGATAAAAAAATATTGATTTTTGGAAAAATAAAGTAAAATAAATATAATAATTACATTTTAAGTTTAAGCTTTGTGGAAAATTAAAATTACACCAAAAAGTGTATTTTTATTTTTCCACCGACAGATTTTTTGCAAAATGATTTAAAGGAAACTTTCCAAACTTGTTGTTCTAAAAATACTAATTATCAAAACAATAAAACTAATTTAATTTTTATAAAAAATCCTAAAAACACTATTAAAGCTTTTAATTTTAAAACTCAAGCTAAGAAAAACAAAATCAAAGAAATATTTTTTCAAAGTTTTAAAGAATATAAAAAAATTTTACCTTATATAATTATAGGTATGGGTATTGGTGCATTTATACATGGTCTTTTTCCTCAAATTTTTTTGAAACTTATATGAAAGATTATGGAATTTATGGTGTGTTTATAGCTGCTTTTATAGGGGTTTTACTTTATATGAATTGTACTGCTATGATACCTATTGCTCTAGCTTTAACAACTAGTGGCATTCCACTTAGTGTAATGATGAGTTTTTTGATAGCTGGAGCAGGGTGTTCTTTACCAGAACTTGTATTGTTAAAAAGATTTTTTAAAACAAGTTTTTTAGTATTATTTGCTAGTGCAATTGTTTTTATAGCAATTTGTTTTGGACTTTTAATGTTTTATATATAAGGGTTAATTATGAATGGTTTTTTAAAAATTACAGGTGCGATTAATGATGAAAGCAGGGTTATGATTTTAGCATTTTTGCAAAAATACGGAAAACTTTGTGTTTGTGATTTGCAAAGTTCTTTAAATATGAGCCAGTCAAGACTTTCAAGGCATTTAAAGATTTTAAAAGATGCAGGAATGTTAGATGTGGATAGACAAGGTGTTTGGGCTTATTATGGTATAAAGGAAAATATCAATGATTTTTGCAAAGATATATTAAAAAATATAAACAAACTCTCATTAGAAATTCCAAAATTACAAAGATTTTCTTGTGAATGTTTTTAAAGGGATTGATTTTAAAGCTATAATGATTTAAAATATTAGCATTGGTTGGATAAATACAATTTTTTCAAATTTTATTTTTTGTTTTTATAGTATTTATTCTTTGGAATTAGAAGAATTAAGCCCACTTCCTAGGCCAATGTACATCCTAAAGAAAATATGGCAGAAGTGGAAAATATAAACTCGTAAGGTGGCAAAGATATGCGAAATACCACGAGTTTATTTTTAAGAAATTCTACCCAAAATAAGGCCTAAAGAAAACTTAATTTAAAAGCTAAAAGATAATATCAAAGCTAAAGAAAGCAAAAAGAGTATAAAAGAAAAACTTGATGAAAAAATCAAAAACCAAAAAATGAATGATGATGATAAATGGAAAAGATTTGATGATTTTTTAAAAGAGAATAAAGACTATAATCTTGATGTTATAGGTAATTTAGGTGCTGTCTTTAGAGAATTTATACTCAATGCTAAAAAAAGACATTAAGGGTAAAAAAGCTGATATGTCTGATTTATGCGTTCTAAAATAGAAAATGAATTAAAATCAAATTTTGTTTTAGTCTCTTTTTAAATTTCTTTATGATAAAATCCTTCTCTAAAAGGGTGTAAAGCATTTAGATCTGACATAAAATTTGCTAAATCTTTTGCAAAATGATTTAGATCTTTGGAGTTTTTAGATAATTATTTTTTGTAAGTTCATCAAAAATTATTTTAGAGTATTTATCTAACTCTTTTCTAGGAACAAAATTAATAATTGCTCCATTGGGCACATATTTTGCAAATTTTTCTTTTAGTCCCATTTGCATTCTATCTTGTCCTGCTCAAGTATAAACATCTTTAAAAAGTGCTTTATGTATATCTTTAAATGCTGATAATCAAAATTGCATTTAATGGGATTTTTGCTTAATTCCAAGGCTTTTGCACTGGTTATATCTCTTTCTTTGTGAAATAACTCATCTAATGATTTTGCACCTATTTTATTAGTTTTGATTAAAAATTTATCAAACTCTGATAAATTTCCTTGAGAATCCCACATTAAGATATTTTCCATTCTTTTTTATATTCAGTGATGATTTCATTAGCTGTCGCTTCACCTTTTAAAATTTTGATATTATCAATAATGTTTCTTTCATTCAAAAACATATCTTCTATTGCAAAATTACCTATATTTGATCTTATAGCTTCATATTGCTCTTTAGTCAAATCATCTTTATATTTTTTAAGTATCGCAAGACTTTCTTCTAAGCTATGCACTTCGGGGTATTGTTTTTGCATTTTCACTCCTTTATAATTATAAGTATAATTATATCATAACAATATGTTTTAGTCTCTTTTTAAATTTCTTTATGATAAATTTTACTACTTCTCGTCCTTGGGCTCAGAAGTTTTAGTCTCTTTTTAAATTTCTTTATGATAAAATTCAACAGGAATGGTTATATTTGACCCTTTCTGTTTTAGTCTCTTTTTAAATTTCTTTATGATAAAATTTGACACATTTGATAAGCACTTCTAATTACGTTTTAGTCTCTTTTTAAATTTCTTTATGATAAAATAGAGCTAATGTATGATAAAGAGCATCCTAGGTTTTAGTCTCTTTTTAAATTTCTTTATGATAAAATAGATGTTGTGATTGAGGTAGAGGGAGAAAGGTTTTAGTCTCTTTTTAAATTTCTTTATGATAAAATTACAAAAGATGAAGCATATAAAAAAGTTATGTTTTAGTCTCTTTTTAAATTTCTTTATGATAAAATCTAGAGTTACCATAAAGTCGAAACCTTCTGGTTTTAGTCTCTTTTTAAATTTCTTTATGATAAAATAGAATATCAACAACATTAATGGGGATAAGTGTTTTAGTCTCTTTTTAAATTTCTTTATGATAAAATTAGATCATCTACAAGAGATAAAACTACTCTGTTTTAGTCTCTTTTTAAATTTCTTTATGATAAAATTACTTGTTTAGAATAATCAATATTCAAACAGTTTTAGTCTCTTTTTAAATTTCTTTATGATAAAATAGACATTGACCACAAGGCACCAAAATGTCAGTTTTAGTCTCTTTTTAAATTTCTTTATGATAAAATCAACAGGAATTGTAACTTGAGGACCTTTTTGTTTTAGTCTCTTTTTAAATTTCTTTATGATAAAATAAATAGACAATACAAAAAAGATATTTTTGGGTTTTAGTCTCTTTTTAAATTTCTTTATGATAAAATGTACCGCGACCAGTAATGAATTCTTCAAAAGTTTTAGTCTCTTTTTAAATTTCTTTATGATAAAATTTCTAAGTATTTATTATTTACGCTTCCCAAGTTTTAGTCTCTTTTTAAATTTCTTTATGATAAAATTTCTATGACATAGGGTATAAGTTTGTTTTGGTTTTAGTCTCTTTTTAAATTTCTTTATGATAAAATGGGAAGAGCGGTATTAATACCACGCGGAAGGTTTTAGTCTCTTTTTAAATTTCTTTATGATAAAATAAATAACAAAGTATCATTAATAGACTTTAAGTTTTAGTCTCTTTTTAAATTTCTTTATGATAAAATACTATCAACCAAAGACTTTTCCATAGCTTGGTTTTAGTCTCTTTTTAAATTTCTTTATGATAAAATCTAGTTTGTAATATAATTAGTGCATATTATGGTTTTAGTCTCTTTTTAAATTTCTTTATGATAAAATAGAGCTAATATATGATAAAGAGCATCCTCGGTTTTAGTCTCTTTTTAAATTTCTTTATGATAAAATTAATAAATTTAAGGTTTATGGTATTTTAAAGTTTTAGTCTCTTTTTAAATTTCTTTATGATAAAATAAATGATAGTGATAATATAGTCAAAGTATAGTTTTAGTCTCTTTTTAAATTTCTTTATGATAAAATTTCGTCGTAAATTTAGACGACGGGCTTTGTGTTTTAGTCTCTTTTTAAATTTCTTTATGATAAAATTACACCTGTTGAAGTTCCTTTTGATTGTAGGTTTTAGTCTCTTTTTAAATTTCTTTATGATAAAATATAATTTTTGGAATGAGCGAGCTTTTGAGCGTTTTAGTCTCTTTTTAAATTTCTTTATGATAAAATAATTTCATCTACAAGAGATGAAACTATTTTGTTTTAGTCTCTTTTTAAATTTCTTTATGATAAAATTCACCAACGTGAGTTGTGGTGTCTAAACCAGTTTTAGTCTCTTTTTAAATTTCTTTATGATAAAATTAAAACTCTTTTATTAATTAATCCATTAAGTTTTAGTCTCTTTTTAAATTTCTTTATGATAAAATAAGACTTTCAAGCTTTGTTAGTATTATTAGGTTTTAGTCTCTTTTTAAATTTCTTTATGATAAAATATCTTGATTAGATTTTATTAGTATTATTTTGTTTTAGTCTCTTTTTAAATTTCTTTATGATAAAATACCACTAGTTTTAATATATCCGAATTCATCGTTTTAGTCTCTTTTTAAATTTCTTTATGATAAAATCCACTTTTATCAAACAAAGAAAAATAGATACTTTTTATGAAAAAAATATCTAAAATTATGATATAATTTTTACTAAAGAAATTTAAAAAGAGACTAAAATAAGTGGTTTTTGGTCATCCACGCAGGGTTGCAATCCCTTTAAAACCATTAAAATTCAAACAAACTAGGTTGTATAAACTTAGTTTTTTTCTTTTCTTTGCTTATTTTTTCATTGCCATACTTAAATTCTTTACTTTTTTCATCATATTCAAATAAAACTAGATTTTTATCATCATTCATTTTTTCATTAAAAGAAACCCCACCTAAAAGAATTTGCATATTATCAAACTGTTTTTCTGTTATGGTCAAAACTCTTATATTTCCATAAGGTGGTAAAATTTTTTCTATAGATTTTATCGTTGTTTTTGCCGAAGTTAATCCTTTGCAAATTTTTACATATACACTAAATTGCATCATAAAAAATCCAAGTTTTATTAATGAAGTTCTAAATTTACTCGCATTTTTTTGTTCCTTTTTGCTTTTAGTAGGAACATCAAACATCAATAAAACTCTCATAAATTTATCTTCTATCATAAAATACCATCATAAGTTCATCATTTTCTAATAAAGCATTTTTAAAATTTTGCACATAAAAATTTATAGCTCTATTTAAAGGAAAAATTTTATTTGCAAGAATAACTTCTTCTTGCAAAATACCAATTAACTTTTGTTTTGTTTCTTTATCTAAAAATTCACTATCTTTTATATCTTTTAGTTTAAATACACTCAAATCAATTAATGGTCTAAAAACTTCTATCAAATCATCACAAAGATTAAAATCATTGTAAATATTATCATGCTTTATTCCTTGCCATGGTAAAAGCCCACTTATACAAACAGCCCTAACTATAAGCGACCTTATAATAGCATAACCATAATTTAATCCTGAATTTATAAAACATATATCATTTCTTGCAAAATCTTTACCAAATAAAGTTTTAAAATATAAAGCAGCTGCAGTTGATTCTAAGTTTTTAGAGTCATTTAAATTTACATTTTTAGCCATATTTAAAAGTTCTTTAGCTTCTTTGGGATGATTTGTAATTTTTAAAACATAAGCTTGATTTAAAATTTTGTTTTTAATAATTTTTTGCCATAAAATTGCTTTTCTTTGCAAACTTACTTTAATTTGTCTTTTAGCCACTTTTGCACTTATAAAATGTCCTAAAAATGGAGAAAAAATTCCATTTATATTGTGATATTCATCACAAGTTAAAAGTATAATTTTATATTTAGCTAAAGCACTAAGTAAGCTAGAAGTAATACTTACTTGTAAAGACTCTAATATAATAAAATTAATATCTTTTAGAAAAATTCTAACCTCTTTATCATCTTGTTTTATTACAAGATGATTTAATTCAAAGCTTAGTTTTGCTTGATTTGCAATCAATACACTTTTAAAAGCTTCATCATAAGCCATTTTTTTTACTTGATTTTAAAGAAATATTTTGTCTTGGTTGAAAATCTGCTTTTATTTTGTTTCCAAGTGGAGTTACAATATATTTTTCAAATATTTTTAAATTTTGAATTCCTGTTCTGTTTTTTTCTTTATTTGTAAATAATAATTTTTGATTAGATGTTAAATTTTCAAATTTATTATCGTGTTTTTTAATATTTATACGAGAACTATCTATATCAAAACCATTATAGTAAGCAAATTCAGCTTCTTGCATATCTTTTTTTTGCAACAAAATCAAATCATTTTTATATAATGAAAAACAAAATTCATAACTTTCATCTATTTCTTGCCATTGTTTTGGATTGTTATTTTTATCTTTGCCAATAACTACTATTTTATTTGGTAAAATTCCTAAAGCAAAATCCATAGTATAAATAGGTATGGCATAAAATTTGTTTTGCTTTTTAAAGATATCAACCCTTACCATAGTATCATTTTCAACATATTTTGTGCCTATTTTCCTTATTTTTCCACAATCTAATGCTATATTTAAACCTTCTTTAGAATTATATTTTTTAATCATTTTTTTTTCAGAATAAAAAGTTTCTTTATGTAAAGCACCTCTTGCTCTTTTTCTAGGTGGTTTTGAAACAAATATTTCATCAATTTTATTTAAAATTTTTTCTCTAAATCCTTCAAAAGGTTCAAAAAATTTAGCTTGATGTATATAATTATCATTTGTAAGTTCTTTAGCATAAAGCTTTGCTTTTAAAAGTTCTTGATTTTTTTTAAAATCCGAAAAAGCTTTTATAAGTGAATTTGTGCTATAAGCAACTATAATAGCATCAAGTGCATGGTGAAGATGATTATTTCTATCTTTTTTATCAAAACCCCAAGTGTGTCTTAAAACTGAAGTAAGCATACCATTGACAGTTTGAATGTGGATTTTACTTCCTTTTTCTCCACTTTTTAAATTTATATTTTCATTTTCATTTAAAGGTAAAAAATTTAAATATTCTTTTGTGTATTTAGCTATTAAAGTTGCAATATATCTTGTATCATTTAAATTTCTACTAATAAAATCTTGTTGTTGATTATCTTTAAAATTTTCATCTAAAATTTTATTCTTCTTTTTATAAGGAAGAATTTGTGCTAATGTTTGAATTTTATTCCATTTTTCAATATTTTTTCCAAAAGCTTCAAAAGGTGTTTTATTGAGTTTTTCTTGATTTTCTTTAGTAAAAACTAAAACCTTATTCATATATGAATCATCAAAACTTCTTGAGTAAGGATATATATGATCAACTTCTAAAGCTTTTTCATCTTTTAAATGTTCTATGGATATTTTCTTGCCACTATAAATACAAATTTCTTTTTGTTCCTTCCATAGTTTTAATTTTAAAATATTTTTGGCATTTGCTTTAATCCCCATATTCTCACATTCGTTTAAAGCCCATGTATTGATTGCTTGATTTTCTTTTTGTTCTTTTTCTATTTTTTCTCTTGCTTTCTTACTAAGTCCTATATCTCTTGCTAATTCTAAATGAATTTTGTGTACTTTGCCATATTTTTTAAGCAAGGCATTTAAAACTTTTCTATACTCACTTATAGCTCTATTAACAATAGGATTGCTAAGCTCATGCACGAATATACTATTGCAAAAAGCTGGAAGGAAATCTTGCTTTTGATTAGTTGTTTTTGGTTTTAAATTTGCAATTTCACACGCTTCATCATATTTTTTTCCTTCTTTCATTAAAGGAAGTATCATGCTAAGTGCTTTAAAACTAAGATTAATATGATCGTTAAATTCAATTTCTAGTAAATTATTGATTTGTTCATTGCTTAAATTATATTTTTCTAAAGCAGTTTTTAGCTTGACATTATCTTTTATTAAAGTAATATATGTAGATATTTGATCTAGTTCTTGCCTGTTAAAATAGTGTTCCCCTAAAGCTTTTTTAAATTCTACTAACTTTCTAAAGTCAATTAATTTTGCACTTTCTGCATTATCTTTATCATATTTAAGACTTTTAAATTTAATGCTTTCATATAGATTGATATAAGATCTAAATTTTTTATAAGTAATACTTCCTTTGTCTAAAATATAATTTAAAATTTCATTTATTGTTTGTGTTGATATAAGCTCTCCACTTATTTTTTCTAAGCTTTTTAATTCATTGACAATCTTAGTTAAAGCTACAAATTCCCAAGCACTATATGAATTTTTACAAGCTCGCTTTTCTTCCTCAAAAAAAGTACAAGTTCCTACCAAGTGTGAAAAATCTTTTAATGGTCTTTGAAAAAATGCAACTTGTATAACTTCTTCGATAAAGTCATTACTATAACTATAACCAAATTCTTTTTGTTTTTCTAAGATTAACTTTAATTCTTTTTCCAAATCACTTGCTAAAACACAATTATTATAATTATCTTTGATATTACGAATTTTAATGAAATCTTTAGTATTTTCTTTATATTTTTGGAAAAATTCTTTATAAAAATATTCTCCAACGCTTTGATATTTTTCTAATTTTAAAGCATTATTTTTTAAAGCACTTAAAATTTTTCCTTTTTCGGCGTCGTTTGATTTTTTGTCGTTTTTGTTCATGTAACCACGATGTTTTGCTATATGCAAAATCACTCTTACTAAATCTTTAGCTTCTAATTTTTGATTTAAAGCTTTATATCTTAATTCATAAGGACTTATTAATTTTCCTTCATAAGCTTTAGGTAATTCTCCATCGTTTGCTATATAATCTTTATAATTTAAATTTAATTCTTTAGCAAGAATATGTTTCATAGCGATTAATCTTAATTTTCTTCTTTTAAGGCGTTTTCTAGAACTTCTTGCATTGCGTCTAGGCAAGGCTAAAGATTCCTTGTTTTTCGGATTTTCAGCTTTTGTAAATATCCTAACCCCACAATCTTTTAACTCATCGTTTTCTACAAAAGCCCAACCTATGGAATTAATTCCTATATCAAAGCCTATAACTTTCATCTTTTGATCCTAAATAAGCATTTATGTTTTATTATAAATTTACAAAAATTAATGTAAAAAAATACTAAAAACAAAATGAAATCATTCTTATTTTTGTGAGAAGACATTTCAATAAAAGATAAACAATAAATTTGCAATGAAGTAAATTTGAAAGAAAATAGAAGTTTAAAAGAAAGATTTCTAATTATTATAAAGATTTATTTTTTTACAGATCTTAAAGAATTTAATGCAAGAAATGGCTAAGTGGTTAGTAGCTTATAATACTATCTTACTACATTTAGCTTTAAATTATAAAACTCTATTACAATATGCTTTAAAAAAGATAGTAAAAAGTACTAAATGCTATGGATGGATATGCTATGTAGATTTTTAAAATAAATTCGCTATAATGTACTATCATCACGGCAAGTAAGATCCGTTTGATCTTGCCAAAATTACACAAATAATAACTAAAACACCACTTCCTTAACATAATCTAACAAAACAAGCTCATAAATAGATTTTAATTATTTAATGCTATATTGATATTACTTTATAGTAGATTTTTGATTTTAGGCTTGTTTTTGTTTATATTTGGCGGTATTTAATTGTAATAAAATCTTTATAATATTTTCAAAATCTTCAATATCTTCATTTAATAAAGCACATTTATTGCTTAATATGGCGTATTTGTAAGCATTGATAATATCTAAATCAGGATATTTTTCTTGTAAGCTTTTTATTTTGCTTGAGTGTTTTACTCTAGCAAGTTTTGATTTATAGATATTTTTATATTTATCGTAAAGTGAAGAGCTAATGCCAATTAAAGCATTTTTGTTTTTAGTTTTCTCAAAGACACTTAAGACAAATTTGATACAGCCATTTTTTCTGTTAATGCGTCTTGTATCATAAGGATTTTTTAAAGAATATTTAGTGCAATTTACTACCCAAGTGTGAATTATTTTTTCTAATCTATCACTTTTGTTTTGCGTAGGAGTTTCATCTAGTTTTATCTCATTTTTAGGATTATCAGCAGATATAGTTTTTTAGAAAAAATGTTTTTTATCATGGGTGTTTTTACCTTTTTTAACAACAATTTTCGATATTTTATCATACAAAAATCACAAAAAATTTACCAAAATATACGAAATATATACTTTTTTGCATTAAAGGTAACGAAAATGGCATATCTACTTAGCATGGAGTAATGATTATTTTAAAAAATGGGCTATTTTTGATGAATTTTAACCTCTAAAACCCAAAAAACAAAGCTTTAAAATACGGCTTAAAATTTCCATTTTTTACTAGATTTTTTATCAAAATAAAGGGTGTGATTTTTATTTTTTTAAGAAAAAAATTAACTTTGATTTTTTGGATATTTTTTCATAACTTTAAAAAAATGAAGATATATTTTAAGAAAAAATGAGAGTATTTTTAAGCTAGTGATCCAACTAAAATAAATTTTTAGTTTTTTTATAAAATAAGAATAATAGTGTTAAATTAATTTTAATTATAACATCAAGATTAATCATAATTATTTCTTTGAAATTTAACAATAAAAAAGATCATAGCTTTGGCTAATCACTAGTTAAAAATACTAAGTAAAATAATTTTATAATAATTTTAAATTAAAATAATTTTTTTTATATTTTCGATAAAAAGATTAAGATATATGTAAAATAATATTTTCTTAACCCTAAAAGCAAAAAACCGAAAAAGTTTAGAAACCATTATTTTACCAATACTAATAATTATAAAATTTCATATGTTTTAATGGTTTAACTATTTTTAAAGCCTTATGAATAAAATAAAAAATTTAATGTATTTAGTTTTATACTGTTTTCTTTTAATAAAAAAAGAAATAGAGAATGAATTAGCAATTGAATGTAAAAAAGTAGAATGTATTTTCTATTTTATTCTTTTTTAAATATTTTTATAAAAGTCAATTTCTTTTTTGGATTATAATGATAAATTGTATTATTTTAGAATATAGAGTGTTAAAATTAATTTTTAAGAAAAAAACTGCTCCCTGAGTTTTTTAAAAATTTTAGAAAACACTTTGAAATATAATGGTGCCCGAGGTCGCCATATGATTTATTAATCAAACCCCTAAGTATCCATACTTTAAAAATTAAATATCTCAATAACATATACTTTTTAAAATTCAATAATTTGTATGGTTAAATTTCATTTTAAAGATTTAACCCCCCCCCACTTGATATAATTTTAGCTATTTTTTTCAATGCTATAAACATTTTTTAAAACCATTACTATTTAAATTTTTTTCTAATATTTATAAATTCTACATTATACTATGTTTATACTGGTAAAATAAAATATGAATACTATGCTTTAGACAGTTTTAGAAGCTAGTAGAAATATTGTATGCTTAAAATAATAACTATTTTGATTTTGGGATTGTATTTTATAGAAGGTGCTAGCGATATTGAAGATGAGGATACTCAAGTTGGTATTAATGACGCAAACAACAATGGCTGGGAAGATGATGGTTCTTGTGGAGGACAAATTTTTATCTTTAATGGAAAAGATAATAGATGTCGCTCTAAAGACAAATTTTTTGGCTTAACTGGTGGTGGTTGCTGTGATAAAGATAAAGTATTTATAGGGCTTGTACCTTGTAAAGAAGATGAAAAAAAGTTAGCAAAACTCAATAAGCAAAATAGATGTGTTGAAATAGGTGAATATTGCTCTAAAAAAATTAAATTTATAGGTTGTATTCAGCATAAAAAAACACATTGTTGTTTTAATTCAAAATTAGCAAGAATATTTAATGAGCAAGGACGCCCACAAATTAAAAGAGGGTGGGGTTCTCCAAAGAGTCCTGATTGTAGAGGATTTACTCCAGAAGAATTTCAAAAGTTAGACTTTAGCGAAATAGATTTAAGTGAATTTATTGCTGATATTGTTGGAAGTATTGATGTAGATAAGATACAAGCTGATTCTATAAAAATACAAGAAAAGATTGAAAGCAATCTTGAGAATTTAACAAGAAAACCTGCTAATTAAAAAGAAAATAAAACTAAAAGAAAGGAGATAAAGTTTAGTTAAAAGTTTGTTTGGTAAGCCAAAGGGATTATCCTAAACCCTGCAAAAGCAGGGGATACTCAATAAGCCTTGACATAGCAAAGCGTTAAGAGTATAATTATAAGGATAATTTTTATTAGCATTAAGCTCACCTCCCTTCTGGGCGGTAAATTAACGCTAAAGGGTTGCGCCCCTTTGGCGTTGCACCCTTAATACAATTATACCAAACAAACTTTTAACTTCTTTAATACAACTGATGAAAAGATTTTATATTTTATTCTTTAGTGTTTTATTTTTTGCACCTTCTTTATTATTTGGTGCTACAAATATAGATGATGATCATATCATCTTTACTTGGGGTTATGGTGAAGTAGTAAATGAATTTTATAAGTCACAAAAGATGTTTTATCTTTTCTACGCTTTTATCTTTGCTTCGATTAACTAAGAAAAGTAAAGAAATCTTTTTATATTAATATCTTAATCAATAGTGATACACTTTATAAAAACACTTTATTACAATATAATATTAATAGAAAAATTTCTAAAGATGAAAATATCATTTATGCTTTAAAAAATACTTCTAGTATCAATCAATCTTTTAAAAACTTAAAAGAATTACAAGAAGTATTATCAAAAGAAAATATATTTTTAAATTTTATAGACTTAAACAATAAAGAAAATCTTTCAGGTTTTTATAATCAAATATTAAGTAATAATCATCTTAAAGATTATTTTTATATAAAAAATAATCAATTTTTTATTAAAGAAGATATAAAAAATAAAATTGTATTTCATAATATCAATTCTTCTTCTATTATAAGTAATTATCTTAGCTTGTTAAATGATTTTAATACTTTAAGCAAAATAGAGCTTATAAATATATTAGAAAGTTTAAGTTTATACAATCTTTCAACTTTAATACAAGATATACAAAAAAGATACTTAAAACTAGAATATAACTTAAAAGGCTTTGATAAAGATAATATCTTTTTATCTAATATGATTATGAATGCGAGATTGAAGTAGGGGAAAGTAGAAAGTAGTAAGTGTGTGATTTGTTAATCAAAATAAAAACTTTGCAATTGCTTTAGAAAATATCGTGTTTTTATAAAGGCTATTTTTAAAGAATTTGGGTAATGCAATTGAATGCAACTGGGTTTTAGTAGATATATGCTTTTAAAACAAGGTTTTGTAAACCCAAATTCACAAGATGAAGTTTTTTATGATGATATTAAATCAATAACCTTGAGTGATATAAAGGTTTATATTAATCTAGATATAAATTTAAATAAAATTTATCAAGAAGCTTTTTCTATAAAGACTATGCATTTTTAAAAAAATATTTTTAAACCAAAGTTTTTACTATGACAATAAAACCTATCATTTAAGAAATTAAAACTTAAAAATGAAAATTTGATTATCAAAGTTCCTAGTGATTTTCAAAGCTTTAGAAAATATTATAAAGTATGATAATAACTCACATAGTATAATCAGTTTTATCTATGAAAAAGATTTATACCTAATATATAATTTAGATGTAAAATAAATTGTTATTATGGTTATTTATATTTATATAATATACAAAAAGCTATTTTTGAAAATATAAAAACTCTATTTTTGAGATTTTAAATATAATTTGTTAAAAAATAACACTTGAGAGTAAAAAACAAATGGTGCCTGAGGTCGGACTCGAACCGACACAAGGTTGCCCTTACCAGATTTTGAGTCTGGCGCGTCTACCAGTTTCACCACTCAGGCTTTATAAATTTTGAATTATAATATATATTTTTTTAAAATAATATAAATATGAATGCATTAAGAATAGTTTTATATTGGAACTTTTTTTGCTTATAAAATCTAAAAATAAATAACTTGTGGAGCAAAAAAATGAGAATTAGTAATCAGTACACTTTTTATACTTCAATAAAAAATTACACAGATGGGCAATCTTTACTTAACAAGTATAATTTGCAATTACAAACAGGACAAATTATTCAGCATTCTTGGGAAAATGCAAATATCTATATTAATGGTTCAAGGTTAGAATATGAGATGGCTAATATAGGTCAAATTATAGAGGGAACTAAAGCAGCACAAGAAATGGCTAAAAATACAGATACAGCTTTAAAAAATATTACAGAGCTTTTAGAAAAATTTAAAACTCTTTTGGTAAAAGCATCTAGTGATGGGAATTCACAAACTTCAAGAGAAGCAATAGCTAAAGAATTAAAACTTATAAAAGAATCTATAGTAAATATTGCTAATACTAGTATAAATGGGCAATATTTATTTGCTGGATCAAATACAGCTACTAAACCTTTTGATAAATATGGAAATTATACTGGCAATAAAGATAATATTTTTGTTGTAAGTGGAGCTGGTACGCAAATACCATATAATATACCAGGTTGGGATTTATTCTTTAAGCCCGATTCTAATGAGAATAAGCTTATTTCTACTAATGTATCTTTTATAGATAATCGTTATGATGTTATGAAAAATCCTGAACAAAAAAAATATTTAGATGAAAATTCTAAATTTTCTTATTTAATAGGACAAAATTATGTTCAACATGGTCCTTTAGATCCTGATAAAGATTTTGATTATATAGATAGTAAATTACCTTTCCCAAGTTCATCTATGTATATTCAAGGTGTTAGACCTGATGGAACCAGTTTTAAAGCTACTTTGAATATAGGTCCTGAAGATAAAATAGGTGATGTCTTAGAGAATATAGGAAAATTATATGGCAATACCGCTGGCAATAAAGTTGTAGATGTTACTATGAATGATAGTGGGCAGATTGAAATAAAAAATTTAAAAGAAGGAAATAGCTCTTTAGATTTTCACGCTGTTGCTATGACTCCACAACTTCAGGATGCAGAAGAAATTAAAGATTTAAGTGCTGCAGCTGCAGCTGAAGGTATTACAATGGATCAGTTAGCTGATCGTATTATGCAAGCAACTCATGGTGGAAATTTAAATAATGCTGTAAATCCAGTCACTGTTACAGTTAATGGACAAAATTTCACTATGAATATTCATACAACAGATTTTATAAAAAGCAGTATTAATGGCAACAGGACTAATGGAGGTGATTTTGATGTGCCTTTTGAAAAAGATGGAAATAAAGTATTTGGAAATGTTTCGCAAATTATTAAAGGTACCAGCGAATATGCTACAGAAAGTACAAAATTAAGTGAAGTTATAGCTAATGCAAATGGAAGTATGAATGGTCAAAAGCTTGAAATGAATATCACTTCAAAAAGTGGTCAAAACTATAAAGTAGAAATTGATCTTGGAAATTCTATGGTCAGTTATGTTGATCCGGCAACTGGAGCAAATATAAATTTTCCAATAATACATTCTCAGTATAACGAAGCAACTGGAACTTCATCGGGCGTACAGACAAGACCTGAAGATATCACTTATGGACAGTTAAATGATATTATTAGTATGTTTGCGGCTGATAAAGCACCAACTGCAAGTATATCTGTAGGTACTGGTGGTACTATTAGTAATAGTGATTTCCAAACCATTCAAACAAATATTTCTGATTCTAAGGATTTTATAGAAGTAAGTATGGATTATAAAGGGCGTATTACTATTAGTGATAAATTTTCAACAAATACCAATATAGGATTAACTATTAAAGATTCTAATTCAAATGCAGGTTTTCCTACGACTGGAGGTCAAGTAAATAGTGGTTCTGGCTTTGTATTTAGTGCAAATAATTCACTAACAATAGATGATCCAAATGTTGATTTGATTAAAGATTTAGATGAAATGATTGATGCTGTTTTAAATGGCAATATGAGAGCTGATTCTGAAGGTAAAGATCCTAGAAATACAGGATTGCAAGGTGCATTAGAAAGAATAGATCATTTACAAGATCATGTAAGAAAAATGCATACAACCATAGGTTCATATACTAATACCATAGAAGAGACTAATAAAAGAATGACTTTCTTAAATGTTAATGTAGCTTCTATTAAAAGTGGAGTAACTGATGCTGATTATGGACAAACATATATGCAATTTATGCAAACTATGATTTCTTATCAAGCTATGCTTTCAGCCACTTCTAAAATTTCTCAGATTAGTTTATTAAACTACTTATAATTTTTTGATATAATAGCTTTTTTCTTTTATAAAGGATGTGTTATAAAAAAAGAAGCTATTTTTGTAATTTTAAATATTTCAATTTTTTATTTTTGCCTATGTGCTTTAATACCCGAACAAGCTTTAGTAAGCATTATAGGGTATTTTTTAGCAAAGCTTAGTTATTTCTTATTTGGTTCTTTGACTAAAGTTTATCCTTTTATCTTTTTTTGGTTTAATTATCTTTTGTATAAAAATAATTATAATTTAGAGGTTATAGAGCGTAGATTTGTTGTAGCTGTATTTACTTGTATTTTTGCTTCATTTGTTTTTGCATCAATGTTTTTGCAAGATAAAGGTTATATAGCATCGGCTATGTTTGTTGTGTTAAATGATTTTTTTGGAAAAATAGGAAGTTTGATTTTGGTAATCTTACTTTTAGTTTTTGCTTTTAGTATTTCTTTTCCACAAGTGATAAAAGAAATTTTTAAAATAGAATTAGATTTTGATTTTTATTTAAAACTTGAAACTTTAATGAAAAACAAAATATTTGGTTTCTTTGGTGGCGATAAGTATGAAAATGAAACAAAGGAAGAACAAGAAAAACTTAAACAAGAACTTTTAATCAAAGAAAAAATAGAAAAAGATAAAGAGTCAAACGAATTATTAAAACAAGAAACACAAGAAAATAAAAAATTTAATCTTGAAGATTTAAAAAATCAAGAATTAGAAGAAGTGACAATTAACGAAGAAGATAAAAAATTAGGGACAAGTTATATCTATGAACTTTCAGAACCTATTGCAAATTTTGCTCAAAAAGCAAGTAAAATAAATACAAAGGAAAATAAAATGACCCCTGAAGAGTATTTATCAAAATATAAAAACAAAAGTGAAGATATTTATACTCAAACTTTAATAAGCAAGAATTTAGATGAACCAAGTTATAAAAGACGTAATATAGATTTAAATGAAGAAAAAGAACAAGAAATAGAAGAAAATTTTTTATTTGCTAAAGAACTTAAAGAGCGTGAACAGATGTTGCAAAAAGCGAAGTTGTTAGAAGAATATAAAGCTTTGCAAAAAGAAAAAATTTTAGAAGAATTAAGCGAAGATTTTAAAAAAATTGAAGAATTAAATGCTATTGAGGCTCAAAAAGAAGTTGAATTTAAAAAAATTCAAGATAAAACAAGTTTTTTAGGGGTTAAAGACTTTAAAGATGAAGATTTTATCCCGCAAAATGAAACAAAAGAATTGGATTTTAGTGAAGATGAATTTACTAAACCTATAAGCATAGAAGAATTAAGAAGCAAAAAATCCTCTGAAAGTTCTTTTGTAGTAGAAAAAATACAAAACACAGCCATATATGATATTTTAGATGATAATATTCAAAAACCTTTAGTGGAAGATTTTGAAGGTAAAATTCATCATTCTATCACCAATGAAGTAAGTGAAAATAAAGCTTTATTAAAAGATCTTGATTTTGGAAATTTTGAAAAACCAAAAGATTTTTCTTTACCTCCTTTGGACTTTCTAACTATGTCAAAAGAAGATAAAAGTGAAATTGATGAAGAGGAAATCGATAGAAAAATTTATGATTTACTTGAAAAGTTAAGACGTTTTAAGATAGGTGGAGATGTAGTAAGAACTTACACAGGACCCGTTGTAACTACTTTTGAATTTCGTCCAGCAGCTGATGTTAAAGTGAGTAAGATTTTATCTTTACAAGATGATTTGGCAATGGCTTTAAAGGCTCAAACAATAAGAATTCAAGCTCCAATCCCAGGAAAAGATGTAGTAGGTATAGAAGTGCCAAATGAAAAAATCAATACTATTTATTTAAGAGAAATTTTAGAAAGTGAAGTGTTTAAAAATTCAAGTTCGCCATTAACCATAGCCTTGGGTAAAGATATAGTAGGTGATCCTTTTGTAACTGATCTTAAGAAACTTCCTCATCTTTTGATAGCAGGAACTACAGGAAGTGGTAAAAGTGTGGGAATTAATTCTATGCTTTTATCTTTGCTTTATAGAAATTCGCCAAAAACTTTAAGACTTATGATGATAGATCCTAAAATGCTTGAATTTAGTATTTATAATGATATACCGCATTTACTTACTCCAGTTATCACAGATCCTAAAAAGGCTGTAAATGCTTTATCAAATATGGTAGCTGAAATGGAGCGAAGGTATCGTTTGATGGCTGAAGCAAAAACTAAAAATATAGAAAATTACAATGAAAAAATCAAAGAACAAGGTGGAGAAATCTTACCATTTATTGTAGTGATTATTGATGAATTAGCTGATTTAATGATGACTGCAGGCAAAGATGTGGAGTTTTATATAGGTCGTTTGGCTCAAATGGCAAGAGCTAGTGGAATTCACTTAATCGTAGCTACACAACGCCCTTCAGTGGATGTGGTTACTGGAGTTGTAAAAGCAAATTTACCAAGTAGAATTTCTTATAAAGTAGGACAAAAGATAGATTCTAAGGTTATATTAGATTCTATGGGTGCTGAAAGCTTATTAGGGCGTGGAGATTGTTTATTTACCCCTCCTGGAGTAAGTGGACTTGTGCGTTTGCATGCGCCTTTTGCAAGTGAGAGTGAAATAGAAAATATAGTAGAGTTTTTAAAAGCTCAGCAAGTGGTAGAATATGATGAAAGCTTTTTAAAAGATGATAATCAAGATAGTGTTTATAGAAAAAGCGAATTTAATGATAGTGATTTAGATGAGCTTTACGAAGAAGCCAAGGCTGTGATTTTAGAAGATAAAAAAACAAGTATTTCTTATTTACAAAGACGATTAAAAATAGGCTATAACCGTGCTGCAAATATTATAGAACAACTTTCACAAACAGGTATTTTGAGTGAGCCTGATGCAAAAGGGCAAAGAGAAATTTTATAATTAATTTCTTATAGCCTTGTTATGATCTTTTAAAGTGGAGGTAAAAATATGTTTGTTTGTTTTTTTATCTCTTACAAAGTATAAATAATCAGTTTTTGCAGGAAAAATCGCCGCTTTAATTGCTTCAAAAGATACATTACATACTGCTTCATTTGGTATACCATTAAATTTATAAGTATTATATGAGCTATTGTCTGATTTTATTCTTTGTGGGGTAATTTTTTCATGAGAATATTTTCCGTAATTTAGTGTCCCATCCATTTGAAGTTTCATTCCTTTTTTTAAACGATTTCTAATTACCGATGAAACTATAGGCATTTCTTCGTTGCTGGCTGCTTCTTTTTGGATAATGGATGCTATGATGATATATTCATACCATTTTTTTTCATTATATTCTCTAAAAATTTTATACGAAAATTTTTTAAATTCACTTGTAGAATATGCTAAAAGATATTTAATTAATAATTCTTCTGTAATACCTTTTGGAATTTTATAAGTTTCAGGAAAAAGCATACCTTCTTTAAAAGGACTTTGCTTGTTAAATTCTTGTATTAAAATCTTAGGATTTAAATTAAGTTTAGGAGCAAGTTCTTCAAAAAAAATTTCTGTAGTTTCACCAGGGATTAAAGTGATGGTTTCAAGTGCTGCCTTTGCTATTGTAAGTTTATGTAAAAATTCAGCCCTATTTAGCTCTTTTGTGCCTATATTTATCCAACCAGATTGTGGATGACCTAAAAAGTATAAAGTATATTTATCAATAGTACTCATTTTATAATTATTTTTATCTAATTGCGTTATAATCTTACCAATAGAACCTTGTGGTATAAATACTACAGAATTAGTTTGTATGGGCAAAAGAAGATAATAAAAAATGGATAAAAGAAAGATTAAAATTAAATCACAACTTATTAAAAAAATTCTTAAATTTTTAATTATACCTATAATACTTTTCATTGCTTTGTTTATTTACCTTAAAAATGGAATTTACATAGAAAAATTAGAATTTTTTTCTGTTAATTTTGAAAAATTATATATTAAATTAGATAAAAAACTTATTTTAAATGCAAAAAAAATCACTGTTATTTCCAAAGATGAAAATATACAAAGCGATAGTAGTTTAAATAAAGCTTTTAAATTAATAAAAGATATAAAATATCTTTATTGGTTTTTCCAAGAATTTAATGCTGAAAAATTTTTTGTAAATGATTATCCAATTGAATTCATTTACAAAGATAATTTGTTCTTTGTTGATGGTAAAGATTTAAATGTAAAACTTAATTTACAAGCAGATAGTAAAAAAATACAAATAACTATTAATGAGTTTTTTTTAAAAGATTATAATTTAAGTATCATGGGTTTTTTAATAATAAACCCTCAAACTAAATTTTATAATTTTAAAGGAAAAGTTGATAGTGATTTTTTGAAAAGTAATGTTAACTTGTCGCTTAAAAGAAAGGAAGTTGCTTATGAGTTAGAAAATATCAGTACTGATAATATATCTAAAATTTTTAATATTTTAATTGAAAGTGGAATAAAACTTCCAAAAAATTTAGATCTTTGGGTAGGTGGAAAAGTTAAGGCAGATTTTTATTTTATTGAGAAACTTAGTGGTTTTATTGATTTTGGAAAACATAGGTATTATTTAAATGATATTAAAGCAAAGGGATATGTTAGAAATTTAAAAATCATTCTAGATAAAGATATAGACCCTATTGTTAGTTCTTTTGTAAAGCTTGACTTTTCCAAACAAAGACTTGATTTTTCTTATGATGAATTACAATTTAATGATTATGATTTAACACAAAGCAAAATTTATATTGATAATATGCTAAATGAAAAGGCAGGAATTTATATTCATATAAAAAGTGATAATGCTAGGGCAGATTATAGAGTCTATAGGATTTTGCAATTATATGACATATATCTACCTTTTTTGCAAAACAATGGTGTAACTAAAACTGATTTGATTTTAAAAATTCCTTTTGATGAACCTGAAAAAATTTCTTATGAGGGTAAATTTAATATAGTTAATTCTAGTATAAATATAAGAGATTTTAAAATAATTCAAGCTGATGTAGATTTGAAAAAAGATAAATTAGAGATAAAAAATGTTAAAGTACAAAGTGAGTTAATTAGTGGTGATACAAATGCAAGTATTAATTTAAAACAAAAAAAAGGAAAATTAAAAACTTATATCAGCAAGATTGTTTTACCTCAAGATAGCTTAAAGCTTGAAGATAAAATTTTAGATCTAGAGTTAGATTTTGAACAAAATACAAGTGTATATAATAAAGAATTTATCACCACATTAAATTTTAATCAAGGCATGGATATTTATGTTAATAAACTTTCCAAATTTAAAGACTATTCTAAATTTATGCAAGAAAATAAAATATACGATGGAGAGTTATTTTTAAGCACCAATGATTTTTATAATTTTAATGTAGATTTAAATAATACAACTTTTGATTCATTTTTACTTTATAAAGATAACAATCCTTATGAGTATGATAGTTTTAATATAAAAATTAAAGGAAGTGATTTTAATCTTACGAGTTTAAGTGGAAATATTTTTGCACAAAAAGATAATAATGATGTTAATATAACTTTACATAATTTAAATTTATTAATTTCTCAGCAAGATACAAAGAATACTTTATATAATTTTGAAAATTCAAACTATAATATTGATGCTAAGAATATAGACTTAATTTTAAAAGATTTTAATAAAACTTTAGATTTTGATCAATTTAATGCAAAAATCTACAATGGAAATGTCCAAGCATGGGCGAATAGAAGTGAATCTAAATTTGATTTTTTTCTCAACGAAAATCAATTTCAAGTTAGAGCCTTAAAAATGGATGATGATTTTTTAAACACATTTATGAGAGAAAATATCTTTGAAAATGGCGAATTTAACCTTTATATAGATGGAAATAGCACTGATTTTTTCAAAGGTAAATTTTTATTTAAGGATACTTATTTAAAAGATTTAAAGTTCCATCAACAACTTTTAAGTTTTATAGATACTATTCCTAGTTTGCTTTTGTTTAAAGCTCCAACATTTAATGAAAAAGGCTTTAGTGTAGAAAACGCAGGCATTAGCTTTAATAGAAAAAAAGATTTATTTGATATAGATGCTCTTAATTTTAATGGCGATAGTGCTGATGTTTTAGGGCAGATAAAAATTAATTTGCGAAACAATCAAATTGATGGATTGTTAGAACTTAGAACGCTTAAATCTGCGAGTTCTGTAATTTCTAAAGTTCCAATTATAAATCAAATTATTTTAGGTAAAGATAGACAAATTAGCACACAAATTAAATTAACTGGTTTTGTGGATAATCCTGAATTTAAAACTCAACTTATAACTCAAGGATTACAACTTCCTTATCATTTGATAAAAAATATATTTGAGTTGCCAACGAATTTAATCAAATAATTATTATTAGGAGTGAAAATGAAAATTACAATTATTGGTGCAGGAAATGTTGGATCTAGTGTGGCTTATGCTTTGATTTTAAGAGAACTTGTAGATGAGCTTGTTTTAATTGATATAAATGAAGATTTATTATTAGCCAAAGAATTAGAATTAACTCAAAGTATTGCTGCTTTTAATTTTGCCATAAAAATTACTTGTTCGAATGATTATGAACATACTAAAGATAGTGATATAGTGATTTTTAGTGCAGGTGTTGCTAGAAAAGAAGGACAAAGTAGAGATGAATTATTTGCTATAAATTCAAAAATTATGTTAGATTGTGCAAAGTCAATTAAAAATTTTAGTAATAATCCTTTATTTATCATAGTAAGTAATCCAGTAGATTTTTTACTCAATGCTTTATATGAAAGTGAGCTTTTTTCTTCTAAAAAAATAATTGCTATGGCTGGAGTTTTAGATAATGCAAGATTTAAATATGAAATTGCTAAAAGATTAAATATCAAAACATCTATTGTTGATAGTAAGCTTATAGGTTTTCATAATGATAGTATGGTTTTGGTAAAATCACAATCAAAAATTTCAAATAAAACTTTAAATGAAATTTTAAATGAGCAAGATATTGAAAATATAGAGCAAGATGTTAAAACAGGTGGAGCTAAGGTAATTAAATATTTAAAAACTTCAGCTTATTTAGCTCCAGCAAGTGCTTGTGTAAGAATGATAGAATCAATAAAAAGCGGAGAATTTTTACCAATCAGTGTTATACTAAATGGAGAGTATGGTATAAAAGATAAAGCTTTTGGGGTAATGGCTAGAATTAATCTTGATGGTGTTGTAGAAACCTTAGAATTAAAATTAGATGATAAAGAGCAACTTGCTCTAGAAAAATCACTTATGCAATATAAATATAAATAAATTTAGGAGTTTATAACTCCTAATGTTACTTTGTGTTATAAAACTTATATTCTTTTTCTTTATATTTTGAATATTATTTTATCATTTTATATTTTGGATATAATAAAAAGTTTGTTGTTAGAGTGTTTTATAAAAATTTTATTCATAAGTTACTGAGAGAAAGGAAGATTAATGATTGCTCCGAATAATACACCAGTTTGGGTAGATGAAACAAGATGTAAAGCATGTAATATTTGTGTGAGTTATTGTCCAGCTGGGGTTTTGGCAATGAGAGATGAAATAAGTGCAGTTTTGGGACAAATGATAGAAGTAGTTCATCCTAATTCCTGTATAGGATGTAGTGAGTGTGAAGTGCATTGTCCTGATTTTGCAATTTTTGTTGCTAAAAGAGATGAGTTTAAATTTGCAAAACTTACTCCAGAAGCTAAAGAGAGAGCTTTGGCTATTAAAGAAAATAAATATAAAAAATTAAACGTATAGGAAAAATAATGAGAGAAGTTATATCAACAGGCAATAATTTAGTAGCAAAAGCAGCAATTGATTGTGGTTGTAAATTTTTTGGTGGTTATCCTATTACCCCAAGCTCTGAAATTGCACATGAATTGAGCCATTTATTACCAAAAAATGATGGAACTTTTATACAAATGGAAGATGAAATTTCTGGTATTAGCGTTGCAATAGGTGCTTCTATGAGTGGGGTTAAATCAATGACTGCAAGTAGTGGTCCTGGAATTTCTTTAAAGGCTGAACAAATAGGTCTTGCATTTATTGCAGAAATTCCACTTGTTATAGTAAATGTTATGAGAGGTGGTCCTTCAACTGGACTTCCAACAAGAGTTGCTCAAGGTGATTTATTTCAAGCAAAAGCACCAACACACGGAGATTATGCAAGCATTGCTTTAGCTCCTGCTTCATTAGAAGAAGCATATAGTGAAACTATTAGAGCGTTTAATCTAGCTGAAAAATATATGACCCCAGTATTTTTACTTTTAGATGAAACCATAGGGCATATGAATGGTAAGGCAAAATTACCTAAAATAGATGAGCTAAAGATAATTAATCGTAAAAAATTTAATGGAGATAAAAAAGATTATAAGCCTTATGCAGCAGGAGAAAATGAAGCTGCTATACTTAATCCTTTCTTTGAAGGCTATCGCTATCATATTACAGGACTTCATCATGGAGATATAGGTTTTCCTACAGAAGATGGTGAAATAGTTGATAAGAATATTAAAAGATTATTTGGAAAAATTAAAAATAACACAGATGAAATTTGCACTTGGGAAGAATTTATGCTTGAAGATGCGCAGTTTTTAATCATAGCTTATGGTAGTGTTGCAAGATCGGCTAAAGAAGCTATTTTAAGACTTAGAGAAGAAGGTTTAAAAGTAGGGCTTTTTAGACCTATTACTTTATATCCAGTGGCAGAGAAAAAAATAGCTCAAGTTGTATCTAAATTTGAAAAAGTTATGGTAAGTGAGCTTAATATGGGGCAGTATTTAGAAGAAATTCAAAGAGTAAGTAAAAGAGATGATTTTATTAGTTTACACCGTGCAAATGGTCGTCCTATAACACCTAGTGAGATTATTGCTAAAGTAAAGGAGAATATATAAATGGCTTTTGATTATGATGAATATTTAAGAGTAGATAAACTTCCAACTCAATGGTGTTGGGGTTGCGGAGATGGTGTTGTTTTAAAAGCTATTATTAGGGCTATACAAAAAATAGGTTGGAATATGGATGATGTTTGTGTAGTTTCTGGTATAGGTTGTAGTGGTAGAATGAGTTCTTATGTAAATTGTAACACAGTTCATACAACTCATGGTAGAGCAATAGCTTATGCAACTGGTATAAAACTAGCAAATCCTAAAAAACATGTAATTGTAGTAAGCGGTGATGGGGATACTTTAGCAATAGGTGGAAATCATACTATTCATGGATGTAGAAGAAATATAGATTTGACTCATATTTTAATTAATAATTTTATTTATGGTCTTACAAACTCACAAACTTCACCAACAACTCCACAAGGCTTTTACACAGTAACGGCTCAAGCTGGAAATATAGATCCAAATTTTGATGCTTGTGAATTAACAAAAGCAGCTGGAGCTTCTTTTGTGGCAAGAACGAATGTGATAGAAGCAAACAAACTTGAAAATATTATCTATAAAGCTTTAGCACACAAAGGTTATAGTTTTGTTGATGTATTTTCTAATTGTCATATAAATTTGGGTAGAAAAAATAAAATGGGTGAAGCAGTAAGTATACTTGAATGGATAAAGAATCGTTGTGTTGAAAAGACCAAATTTGAGCAATTAGACTATGAGCAAAGAATGGATAAATTCCCTACAGGAATTTTATATCAAGATGGAAGTAAAGTAGAATATTGCGAAGCTTATGAAGAGGTTAGAAGAGCTTTAAAAGAAAAAAGAATGGTTGATTTAGGAGCACTAAAATGAAATACCAATTAAGATTTTGCGGTGAAGGTGGTCAAGGAGTAATCACAGCAGGTGAAATTCTAGCTAAAGCTGCTATTAAAGAAGGACGTAATGCTTTTAAAGCTTCAACATATACTTCTCAAGTTAGAGGTGGACCAACTAAAGTTGATATAATCATAGATGAAAATGAAATATTTTTTCCTTATGCAGTAGAAGGAGAAGTGAGCTTTATGCTTTCAACTGCAGACAAAGGTTATAAAAGTTTTAAAGATGGTGTTATGAAAAGTGGGGTTATAGTCATAGAGCCAAACTTAGTTCATCCTAGTAAGGATGATTATGAAAATTGGAAAATTTATGAAATTCCTATTATTAATATAGCTAAAGATGAAGTAGGAAATGTAGCTACACAATCTGTTGTAGCATTGGCTATAGCTGCTTATATGAGTAAATGCATAGATATAGAAGCATTAAAACAAACTATGCTGGATATGGTACCTGCAAAAACTAAAGAAGCTAATGCAAAAGCTTTTGATTTAGGTATAGAATACGCTAAAAAATCACAAGTAGTTTCTTGATTTTTCAAGAAACTTTCCCTTATAAAACAATATTTATTAAATTATCGTTATAATATTCTTTATTTTTAGCTAAAGGAAAATAATGAAAGAGCTAAACGGTTCGCAAATGATTTGCGAAGCATTAAAAGAAGAAAATATTAAAGTAGTATTTGGTTATCCTGGTGGAGCGGCCTTAAATATATACGATGAAATTTACAAGCAAAATTATTTTAAACATATTTTAGTTAGACATGAACAAGCAGCGCTACATAGTGCAGATGCCTATGCAAGAATGAGCGGAGAAGTAGGGGTTGCTATAGTTACAAGCGGTCCAGGTTTTACCAATACTGTTACAGGTTTAGCTACTGCTTATAGTGATTCTATACCTTTAGTTTTAATTTCTGCTCAAGTTGCTAATTCTTTAATAGGAACAGATGCTTTTCAAGAAATTGATGCTATAGGAATTTCAAGACCTTGTGTGAAGCATAATTATTTAGTAAAAAATATAGAAGAATTACCAAAAATTTTAAAAGAAGCATTTTATATTGCCACAACAGGTAGAAAAGGACCTGTGCATATTGATATACCAAAAGATGTAACAGCGACTATAGGTACTTGGCATTATCCTAGAGAAATCACTATGAAAACTTACAAACCAACTTATAAAGGTAATATCAAACAAATTAAAAAATTAGTAAGTTTAATTAAAAATGCACAAAAACCTTTATTTTATTTAGGTGGAGGTTGTATAGCATCTAATGCTAGTAATGAACTTAGAGAGTTGATTCATTTTTGTAAAATTCCTGCGGTTGAAACTTTAATGGCACTAGGAACTTTAAGAAGTGATGATGAACTTAATTTAAAAATGGCTGGTATGCATGGGGGTTATTGTGCAAATATTGCCTTGAGTGAATGTGATTTATTAATTGCTATAGGTGCAAGGTTTGATGATAGAATTACTGGCAAAACAAGTGAATTTGCTAAGAGTGCAAAAATCGTTCATATTGATATAGATCCAAGTTCTATTTCTAAAATTATTGAAGCACATTTTCCTATAGTAGGTGATATTAAAAGTGTAGTGATAGATACTTTAGATGAATTAAAAAAAGAAAATTTTGATAATACTAAATATCAAGAATGGTTCAAAACTTTACAAAAATACCAGCAATTATATCCTTTGTTTTACGAAGATAGCAATGACATTTTAAAACCGCAATGGGTTATAGAAGAATGTGCTAGATTAGCTCCTGATGCAAGGATAATTACTGATGTGGGGCAACATCAAATGTGGGTGGCACAATTTTATCCTTTTAATTATGCAAGACAACTTGCAACAAGTGGTGGTCAAGGAACTATGGGTTATTCTCTACCAGCTGCACTTGGAGCTAAATTAGCTGTAGGTGAGGAAGTAGTAGTAAATTTTGTAGGCGATGGTTCTTTTTTAATGAATATACAAGAGTTGATGACTGCAAGTGCTTATGATATAAAAGTGATTAATATCATTTTAAATAATTCTTTTTTGGGTATGGTAAGACAATGGCAAAGTATGTTTTATAAAGAAAGATTTTCTAATACAGATTTAACCAATCAACCTGATTTTATTACCATCGCAAAAGGCTTTCATTGTGAAGGATATAATGTTTTTACAAAAGAAGAATTTAATAATGCTTTTTTGAAAGCCTTAAAATCAAAAAAAACTTGTGTTTTAAATGTAGCTATAGATCGTTATGAGAATGTTTTACCTATGGTTCCAGCAGGCGGAGCGATTTATAATATGATTTTACCTAGCTATAAAAACAAGGATAAAAAATGAAAAGAAGAGTAATTTCTGTCATTGTGTTAAATGAGCATGGGGTATTATCACGTGTAGTTGGGCTTTTTTCAGGAAGAGGATATAATATAGAATCTCTTACTGTGGCTCCGCTTGATAATGATGAATTTTCAAGAATAAATATAGTAACTTTAGGTGATGAAAGAGTTTTTGAACAAATCATTAAACAACTTCACAAGCTCATACCTACTTATAAAGTGATTGATTCAAGTGATTTTATAGAAAAAGAAACAGCTTTAGTAAAGATTGCAATAAGCGAAAATTTTGCAGGGTTAGATGCAATATTAAAAGCTTATAATGGTAGTGTAACTTATAGTGATGGTGAATTTATTATAGCAATGGTAAGTGATGATGCAGATAAAATTGATAATTTTTTAAAGACTATAAAAAAATATAATCCCATTAGTGTTGTTAGAAGTGGTTCTATTTTGATGGAGGTAAAATGAAAATTAGTGAAATTGCTAAATTTTTAGGTATAGAATATTATGGAGATGATATAGAAATTGTTGCTTTAAATTCATTAAATAATGCAAGTTTTAATGAGCTTAGTTATTGTGATGGAGAAAAAAATTCTAAAAAAATAGTAAGCAGTGGAGCAGGTGCTATTTTAGTTTCAAAAGAATTTGAAAATTTGGTGTCAAAAGATTGTGTTAAACTTGTGGTAGATAATCCACATTTGTCTTTTGCTCTTTTAAGTAAACTTTTTGCAAAACCTTTATTTTGTGATAAACAAGATAAAAAAACTAAAATAGCAAAAAGTGCTAAGATTATGCCAAATGTTTATATAGGCAATAATGTTCAAATATCAGAACACGTTGTGATTATGGCAGGAGTTTATATAGGAGACAATGTAAGCATAGGCGAATATACTATAATCCATCCTAATGTAGTAATTTATAATGATACGCAAATTGGAAAAAAATGCCATTTACTAGCAAATTGTGTTATAGGTAGCGATGGTTTTGGTTATGCACATACAAAAAATGGAGAGCACTATAAAATTTATCATAATGGCAATGTGATTTTAGAAGATTTTGTTGAAATTGGAGCTTGTACCACTATAGATAGAGCAGTTTTTGAAAGTACCATAATTAAACAAGGAACCAAGATTGATAATTTAGTTCAAGTTGGACATAATTGCGAAATAGGAGAAAATTGTCTTATAGTGGCTCAAAGTGGAATTTCAGGTTCGAGTGTCTTAGGTAAAAATGTTGTTATGGGTGGACAAAGTGCAACAAGTGGTCATTTAGAAATTGGAGATTTTGCTACTATAGCTGCAAGAGGTGGAGTTACTAAAAATTTAGAAGGTGCTAGAGTTTATGGAGGTTTTCCTATTATGCTTCAAAAAGATTGGTTAAAATTTCAAGCCAAAATTATTACAGCTTTTAGGGATAAACATGAGTAAAAAAATATTTAAAACTATAGAATTACATGGTAGTAAAAGTGGTGAGATTAGTTTATGTAATCTTTCTAATCCTTATGGTATAGGTAGTAGTGATATTTTAAGTATAGGTGTTGCTTTAAAAAAAGAAAGTGGTATTGATTGGAAAGTTCATATCCCTTATGAAAATTTAAAAGATCTTATTACAGCTCTTCAAGAAATAGAAAAAAATAACACCTAGTTTTTAAAAATTAGGTGTTTGTAGATCTCTTTTAAAACTAGCACTTACTATCAAAATAAAATTAATTATTACCAAAACATATATAAAAGTTGGTATGGGAAATGAATCTCCGCTTGCGTATGAATGAAGTCCTGAAAGATAAAAATTTACCCCAAAATAAGTCATTAAAATACTATAAAATGCCAAAACACTAGCACACGCAAAAACAAAAATAAAATGCGTTTTAAAGATAAATCTTAAGTGAAGCACCATGGCATAAATTACAATAGAAATTAAAGCCCAAGTTTCTTTTGGATCCCAACCCCAATATCTACCCCAACTCTCATTCGCCCAAATACCACCTAAAAAATTCCCTATAGTAAGCATAGCAAGACCTATAATCATAGACATTTCATTTATACAATGAAGTTTGATAATATTTTGATCTATGTTAGTGTTTTTTCCTCTTAGTATAAAAAGAATTAAACTTAAAATTCCAATCATAAAACAAAGAGCTAAAAATCCATAGCTTGCTGTAATAACAGATACATGTATATTAAGCCAATAAGATTTTAACACTGGAATTAAATTTCCTATTTGAGGATCCATAAAACCAAGATGAGCGACAAAAAGAGTAATACCCGCTAAGAAACTAGCACAACTAAGTGCTAATGGAGAATTTTTAAAAAATATTAAAGCACTTATTGCACAGGCAAAAGCAATATATATCATACTTTCATAAGCATTACTCCAAGGTGCATGATCACCTACATACCACCTTGTTATTAGTGCTATAGTATGTATAAAAACACATAAAGATAAAATAAAATATAAAATTTTATAAATAAATTTAGATAAAGGCATGTTTTTAAACATAGTATAAAAACATAAAATAAATAGAATCAAAGCAAAACTTATATAAGCAAAAGTGAGATTGTCAAAAATATTATAATGATTTAGTAAAATCTCAAAGTCAATTCTTTCTTTTTGCGGTAATACCTTGCTTCCATAGTGCAATTGGTAATCCTTTAATGATTGTAAAATTTCATTCGGTGCTTGCCATTCATTATTTTCAACACTTTTGCGTGTTTGTAGAAAATAGTTAACCAAAAGCATTTGTAAGCGTTCTACATCTTCTTTTGCAAATGGTAAAATTTGAACAGGCGAGAACCATTTCAAAGTTTGTTCGTTAATATCAGGAATGATAGTTAAAGCTTGGCCGCTATAAATATAATAAGCATGATTGATTTTTTCATCTAATGCCAATATATCTTTATCAAAATTTGTTCGTAAGGCAGGTTTTTTTCTATTAGCTTCTTCTACATAATTAGTTAATTTATAAGTTCCATTGTCAAAAACATCATTAAAGGCTATATATTTTTCATCTTTATCAGCTCCTATTAATTCTCTAAGTTGCGTAGTTTTTGTAGCTATCATCTTAATTTGTCTAAATTCTTGAGGATAAATCATCATAGCTAAAAAAATTTGATTATAATGTAGTTTTAAAAAATTATCTTTCCCTGTAATTTTATAAATAAATTCCATAGCAAGGGTATCTAGAGGTTTAATTCTACCATTATAATCTTGAATTAAAAGTTTTCCAAAATTTAAAGAATGCTCGTAAGTATTTTTTTGTAAATTATTTATGAGTTTTAAAATATCTTCTTTTTCATTTTGTGCATAAAGTGGAATTTGGAAACTAGCAAAAAACAAAAATACTAGTATAAAATTTTGTCTTTTTTTTAAATATACGCTTAAACGATGAAATCTTGAATTTTTATCAAATAAAATCCATAAAAATCCTAAGATAAGCAAACTATAGCCTATATAAGTAGGAAATTTGCCAGGATCTTTATTAACAGAAAGTATAGTTCCTTGCTCATCTTGATCATAAGAACTTTGGAAAAATCTATATCCTCCATAATCAAGAACATTATTCATAAAAATATCATAATATAAATTAGTATTATTGTTTTGATCTATAATTTTTACTTTAGAAGTATATGATGATGGACTCATAGAACCTAAATATCGTTCCAATGAAAAATCTTCTAGATATAGCGAAAAAGGAAGTTTTATTTCTTTTGGCCCCCAATTAATGCCAAAATTTTTTCCTTCAAAATTAAAACTAAGTATTTCTTTACCATTATAATTTGGATTTAATGTTAGAGTTTTATTTTTATTTTGATAGTCAATATTTAATTCCAAACTTGCAGGTGTGAGTGCATCTTTTTGTGGTGTATAATTTATAGATTTAATAGATATTTTTTCGTTTTCAAAAATAAAAGTTTTTTCAAAATGATTTTGAGTGAGTGAAGTAAAACTAATGGGAAATTCTAAACTTAAATTTGTATCAAAGTCTATAATTTTTATAAATTCTTCTCTAGTAACAATAGTATTAGAACTTTCTCCTTCTCTAATGTGCATACCACCTTCTAAGCCAAAATATCTAGTCAATCCTGCTCCAATTAAAATGACAATAAAAGATACATGTAAAAGTAGGCTAGGATATTTTTTTCTTTGAATGAGTTTATTATAATAAATAATTCCAATTAGATTAATTCCTAGTAGTAAGTGTAATATATCAAACCAAGCATTATCATAAATTAAGGCTTTAGCGGCACTAATGCCAAAATCATTTTCTATAAAAGTTGCGATAGCACACGATAATGCATACAAACTCATTAGTAAAAAACTCATTGCAAAGGAAAAAAAATAATGCATCAATATCCTTTATGTTAAATTTTATTTTCTTTGTAAAAATGTAAAAGTTTTTTTGCTATCGTTTCTTCATCTAAATTTTGATTCTCTTTTTGATTTAAAAACTCCATTGTAGCACTAAGTCTTTTAGCACTAATAAATCCAGGATAGTTAAATAGAGTTTGGCTTTTTTTATTGAGTATTACTATAGTAGGAGTGGCTATTATGTTGTAAATACCTGAAAGTTCACTAGTACTTAAATCACTTTTTTGATTTTTATAAAATATATGAATTTTTTTATAACTTATATTTATATAGTATGAACTATAATCATTTTTAATTTGTTTTTGTATTTTTTCATTTTGAATTATTTCTTCTTTTAATTTATCACAATATGTGCAATGATTAGCACTGAATATAATTAGAATATTTTTATCGTTACTTTTAATGTCTGTATTATCTTTAAATAAATGTGCAATTTCTTCATAAGATTTTTTATCCAAATCATTGGCTTTTTTTTGATTTTCTTTTGTGTATTGAGTTCCATCTGAAATTAAATTTGAATCAATTTTATCGCTATTTGAACAAGCAATGAAAGCCATACTTAAAATACTAAGTGAAATTGTTTTTTTAAACATTATAAATTCCTTAAAAATGTTTAGGAGAAAAAGTCCTTATTCGCTATTATAGCGAATAAGGTTATAAGATAGTATTAAAGAAAGTATAAAGCATTAAGAATAAGAACACTAAACCAGTAATTAGCATTGCAAAACCAGCAAATTTCGCTAACCATTGATATGATTTAAAGTTACTTTTATTTTCATACAATGAACTTAATTTTCCACTTTCTTTTAAGCGTTTATACCATACGCTTCTTTCTTGTTTAATCTCTTCTTCTGTGATACTTCCTGAGAAAATTACCATATCCATAGGGAAGCGATCTGCTCTAAAGTGTGTATTGAAGAAGTGAATTGCAAAAATAAATCCTGTTGCAAGTAAAGCTTCATCAGAGTGAAGTAGGGTTGCTAGATTAATAGCTTCTCCTGGTAAAAATTTACCAAAGAATGCAGGGAACCATAGAACAAGTCCTGAAATACCGATGATAAACATACCCCAAAATACCGCTAAATAATCAAATTTTTCCCAATAAGTCCAACGATCAAATTGAGGTCTTGGGCCAAAACCAAAAAACCATTTAAAATGATCTTTCATATCTTTAAAGTCTTGCCAATTTGGCATTAAAGAATCAGGACCAAAGGTTGCTTTCAATACTTTCATAAAGCTTAATTTACCGGTAATAGGATCTCTTGCCACATCACGACGATTCCAGTTTACAATGATAATTTCACCAATGTGTGAGAAGAATACTGCAAACATTACAATAGCAGATATATGGTGAATGGTAGCTGCATTGATAATATCACCGCCCATTAAATCGATCATAGGTTTAGCCCAAGGTGCATCATAGAATTTTTGTGGTAAGCCTGAGAATGCAAGTCCTAAGAAGCTTGCTGCCATAAAGAAATGCTGAATTCTATGGAAAGTACTAAATCTTCTTACTCTGACTTTATCTTCATGTGCTGCCTCTCTTGCTTCTTTCCATTCTTTAGGATATTTTATACGCATAGCAATTAAGCGTAAACACCAAAGTATAGTATGAGCTCCAAAAAATACAAACACAGAAATAACTAAAGCTGTCATAAAAATATATGCTCCATGTAATCCTGGGTAGTTTTCTCCATCACTATGATCAGCATGTGCTATCCAATTTGCAAAATTTTCATTAGAATTTGGGTGACATGATTTACAAGTTTCAACACGATTAATTGGTGATAAAGTTGAATTTCTTTCGCTAGATTTTAAAATATTATGCTTACCATGGCAATCAGAACATGTAGCAACACTTGGCGTATCACCAGGAGTGCTTAAAATCATACCTTTTCCGTGGAAAGTCATATGGAATGTTTGTGCTTTTTGCTTATGACATTGTGCACACTTTTGATCTACTAATTGCTTTTGTGAAAAAATTCCTGAGTGTTTTGGCGTTACATGCACAGAGTGACAAGTCGCACAAGAAGGTTTTTCTTTCTTTTTTTCTCCATTTTGAATAGGTAAGAAATTTTCAATTCCATGAGCACTTTTTGCTAAAGCATTACTTGCTTTTTCATGGCATGTAGCACATTTTTGATTGATTAAATTTTTACTAGCAGCAATATCTGCTCTAATTCCTTTGCCTTTTTGAGCATGGCAATCACGGCAAGATGGAGTATCGCTAAATTTAAATCTTGAGTGGATAGTATCTTTAAATTCTATCACATCTTTAGCTTTTTCCCATTTTACAGTGTCTATTTTTTCTACTTTTCTTCCAGAGGTTGCCCATGATTCTATACCATCAAGCATAACAACTGAATTTTTATATCCTAGCTCTATAGCTATAGCTGCTGCTTGAGAAGCTTCAAATCCAAAACGATTTAAACCATAAAATACTAAATTTGCATTTTTATCATTAGGTAGTAAACTTTCCCAGTTTTCTACATAAGTTGATATAGAATTAGGTATATATCCATTAGCTTGTCTATCTTGCTCTGAATTTACATCAAAAAAATAGGTATTATTTTGATCAAGCATATCTTGTGCTTGAGCTAAACTAATTGTTTTAACACCTTCTATTGACCCAATTTCTCCATTAGCTTCAGCAAATAAAAATCCTGATGGTGTAAAAAGAGTAAAAAGAACAATAAAAAGTCGAGTAATTAAATTTTTCAAGACTAACTCCTCATTTTACAAAGGAAGAATTAAAAATTCTTCCTAATTTTTATTTACCTAGGATATTTTGAGCTTCTTGGATATAAATTAAAGCTTCTTCTATAATTTTCTTAGAATAAGCAGGTCCATGAACACCCCAAGATCCATCTTTTTCTAATCTATCTGCTATAGCTTGTGCTTGATTAGTAAGGTTTAAAACTCTTGATTTTTGTTCCACTGAAAGTCTTGTTTTTTCAGCAAAAGTTTTATCAATACTTGCTATACCTTTTCTAATTTTTTCATAACCTTCTTTAACGGGATTTTGCCATTGCATTACTTTATCATAAATCATTTCTTGATTTGTAAAATGAAGTTTTTCAGGTAATGTTGATTGAACTGCACTATGACATCCACTAGCTCCTGGTCCCATTAAGTTGATATCACTAAAGCTTGTTCTACCACAACTCCACATTAAATCAATAAAAAATCTTCCTTCATCATCTCTAGCAATAGTCCATCCACCAACTTTAGGTGATCTTTCTTTGCCTTCTGGTGGATTAAGAGTTTTAGCAGTTTTATCTACTTTAATATTCCAAATATGAGATGCTCTAACATTATCAAAACCACCCTTATCTGGATTTTGAACTGCACCAAAGTTTTCACAACTCATCATATTCGGCATATGGCAAGCTGTACAATTATCTTTTGCGTGAATTCCACCTTTTTTAAAGAAACTTGCTTGAGTTTCGTGACATTCTTTACAAGTTTTTTTAAGTTTTGTTTTAGTATATCCACTTTTCCAATCATTAAAAGTTACTTCATGTGGGTCATGACAAGTATTACATCTCATACCTTTATCATAGTGAGCTGAAGAATACATTTGCGCCCCTTCGGTCCCACATGCTGGACAACTTGATTTAAAATAAGCATTTAAAGGTTTTCTAGGATTGATTTTAGCATCAGTTTCATTGTATGAAAATCTTTGATGACATCTTTCACAATTTGATGGCATACCTGCACCTCTTGCGCCATAAAGGTGTGCTCCAGCTCCGTGACACTCTTCACAGGTGATACCTTTTGAAACAGTGTGTTTTTGAAGTTCTTTTGGATTACCTAAAGCTTTATAAAATTCTTCTTTACTTTTAAAATCAAATTTAAAAGTGTGACAGGTTTCACAATATGCAGTCGCAGGTTGAAAAACAGCTTTTTCTTTATAAGTAGCAGCATAAGAATTTGTTCCCCAAACTTGAGAACCATTACCACCAAAATCTTCCATTTTAGTAGGAAATCCTGGTGCAAAAGCAGCAATTTTTTGTGCCATTTCAGGAGTTAAAAATTCACTCCAAAGCCTTGAAAATTGATTGCCACCAGCAGTTAGTTTACCAGTTAAATCACTTAAATTTCCATCTTCAACATGATAGGTTCCGCGTAATAGCCATCTATCGATAAAACCATATTTTGTTCTAGGAGTACCAATTAATGCATAAACATCATTTGGATAAATTCCATCAGGTAAAATAGTAGCTTGAGAGTTATACATAGGTTTTTTTAAACCTTCAGCACCACCAACTTCTTCCATTTCATGTGGGAAACGCACGGTTTTGGCATGGCGAGAGCGTTCCCAAGAGGCATATTGAGCAGGATGACACTCACCACATTTTTTTGGACCTACGAATTTGTTTGGAAAATCTAAAAAAGACTCATAAGGTAGACGATAAGTAATAGAAGTTTGCTTTAAACCATGTTCTTTAGCAAATTTAGGTCCATTTTGATTTAAAACCCAATTTTCAGTTCTATCACTATGGGTAAATTTTCCCACCAAGCGACCTTCTTTTTCATACTTGAAAATAGGATGGTTTTTATATAGATAGTCAAAGAATGCATCTTCTTGACTTACATAACCATCAAGAGTTCTAGGTTCTGAAGATGCAAAGGATTGAGTAGCTAAACCAATTCCTAAAGCCAAACACGAGTATGTAACAACTTTAGCTAATTTGTGTTTCATAACTTCCCTTTCATGTGAATTATTAACAGATAAAAATACTCTTATTTTCCATCTGTTAACTATTAAATTATAATTATAGATTTATTTCATTAATTTTTGCTTAAAAATTAGTATATTTTTTAATGATTAGTTAATTTAAATTAATAATTTTTATCGGTTTATATAAAAATAAAATATTTTTAAATTCGACTTATAGTACCTACTACTTTTCCTACTATCAAAAAGTCTCCGTTTTGGTAATGCACATCAGCATAACTAAGATTAAACGAATGTAAATAAACTCCACCTTTATTACTTTTAAAAACTTGTTTAATGAATAAACCATCTCTAGTATTTACAGCAAAAACTCCACCTTCTTTAAAATTTTTACTTTTATCAACCAAACATAATGAATCATCTTTGATTTCAGGTTCCATGCTATCACCAATACAAGGGATGATATCACAATCTTTTGAGCCAAAAAAATCACTTAATTTTTCATCAATAACTACTTCAGAAAAACTTATATTATCATTTAAAGCGCCACCACCCATAGAAGCATTAATATCGTAATATTTTAAGATATTGTAGTTTAGATCAAGCGAAGTGGAGTTGTTTTCTAGTGAATTTTCATAAAAAAACGTATTAATGTTGATATTTCTTTCATTTAAAAATTGAAGTATTTGTTTATATGGTATAGAATTTCTAAATTTCATACTATAAAAAGTATCAGATTTTATATTTAATGTTTTTGCTACATCAGAATCTTTGGCATTTTTTATACCTTCTTTTTGGAGTATAAATTTAAGTTTATCAATAATTTCATTCATTTGCATAAAAATCCTTTTTAAATAAAAAGTATTTTAGCAAATTTACTTTTATTTTGCAAGAATTATTTTAAATTAAAAGATATTTAGCTTCCATGAATTTGGAAGCTAAAAAATTATTTATTGATTAAATTTTTAATATATTGATCTACCATATATAAGCCATTGCAATTGTCGCCAATGAGTTTAATTTTATCAACTATACCTCTAAAAAGTGCTTCTTCTTCGTGCTGTTCGCTTACATACCATTGTAAAAAATTAAAAGTTGAATAATCCTTATTTGAAAGCATAAAATCAACAAGATTGTTAATAGAAGCGGTAATACTTTTTTCGTGTTCAAATGTTTTTTCAAAAACATCTAATAATGATTTAAAATCACTATCAGGTTTTTTAACTTCTTTTAATTCTACTTTAGAGTCTGTTTCATTTAAATAAGTGATGAGTTTTCCAGCATGATCACTTTCTTCTCTTGCATGTTCGAACAAAAACGCCCCCGCACCATCAAAACTATGCTCATAGCACCATGAACTCATACTTAAATACAAATTTGCTGCATACATTTCTTTATTAATCTGCTCATTTAATAAAGCCACTACTTCTTTAGAAAGCATTTTTTCTCCTTAATATTGTGATAATTTAACTTTATTATATTAATTTGAATTTAATTAAAATCATATTAATAATAGATTTTTACTATAAAGAATTAATAGTAAAAGAAAAAATGCTACATTTTTTAGGAGTAGATTGAATTTTTAAAGAGCTTTTATGTAAAGTGAGTATTTTTTTTACTAAAAACAATCCTAGTCCAAAAGAATTATTTTGACTAGTATCGATTTTATAAAATTTTTTTGTGATTAGTTTTAAGTATTTTTCCTCTATACCTATACCTTGATCTTGTATAGTAAATTCTTGATTTTTAACTTCAATAAAAATACCTTTTTGGCTATATTTTAGCGCATTGCTAATGAGATTAATAATAACTTGCTCAATGAGAAAAGAATCTGCTTTTATGAAAGTTTGCTCTCCTTGAATTTTAATCCTGCTTTCATTAAAATTTTCAACAATATCTTTACTTAAAGCATATAAATCGAATTTTTCTTTGTTTAAAGATATTGTATTTAAATTAAAAACAAAATTAAGTTTGTGTGTTAGTTGGTTGATTTTTACGCTTTGCTTGTGAATTTTTTCAAGTAAAAATTTTCTCATAGTTTCATTATGTTCTTCTTCTAAAGACTGCAAACTTAAATTTATAACGCTTAAAGGATTTTTTAACTCGTGTGATATAGCACTGATTAAATTTGAAAGCTGAGTGTTTTTCATTTTAATTTTTTTGGCTTGTTTTTTATTTTGTAATTCTTTTTCATAAAATAATTTTTTAATTTTTAATAATCTTAAATTTAAAGAATTTAAATCATAAAAAAAGTTTTTTGTAAAATGAAATTCTGATTGACTTTTTATGTTTTTAATAAATAAAAGTAATTCTTGAAAGTATTTTTTAAAAAAATTAAATATAAAAATATATATTGCAGTTAATATTGCCAAAAAAAGCAAAAAAATCAAAATATTTTTTATCCAAAAATCTTGTATTTTTGCGTTTATTTTTGGATAAACAATGATGATGTATTTATATCCTTCATATTGATACGCCTTATAATAAATTTCTTTATTATTAAAAAATTCATGTGTAAAATCTGTGTTAAATTGATTTTTAAAAAATTCAAAATCATCTAAAGATGAGATGATTTTTTTATCTTTTTCTATGATGAAATCTGCTCTTGTTTGTTGGGAAAAATCTTTAATGTTATTTACATTAAGTGTTTTTATAATATTAAATTTTAATGTATCGTTTAAGGTTTTTAATTTTTGCTCATAAGTGCTTTTTATGGTGTTATTTATATATTGCTCATTAACAAAATAAAATAACCCTATAAAAAATATACAAAAATATATAAAAAATAAAGCAAAAAAATTTCTGATTTTTAACACAATTTATAACCCACTGAGCGCACTGAAATGATATTTTCCTTAATTTGTGGAATTTTTTGTTTTAATCTTAAAATAGCTGTATTGATTGTCTTATCGCTTGTTGCATCATTTTTCCATACTTGTTCGCTTAAAAACTGACGACTTAGAAGTTGATTTTTGTGATTAAAAAAACACTTGAGTAGTTCTACATCTAGGGTTGATAAATTTTCAAATGTATTTGCTTGATGGATTAATTTTCTTTCTTCTATATATAAAGTAAAATCTTGATAAGAAATTTGTTCTTTTTGGGTTTTATTTCTTTTGGTTGCGACTTTAATTCTAAATAAAAGCTCATTAAAATTAAAAGGTTTGCATATATAATCATCACAACCTTGCTCAAAACCTTCTAAAATATCTTTTTGTAAAGTCTTTGCACTAAGAAAAATCACAGGCTCTATATAACCTTTTTTTCTTAATTGTTTTATCATCTCTACACTATCGCCACTTGGTAAATTTCTATCCATGATGATTAAATCTATTTCGTTTGTATCTAGAAAGGTTTCTAAGTCAAAAAAATCAAAATAACTATAAATTTTTATATTTTCTTGACTAAGTCTTAGTGTGATTAATTCGTTTAAGTCTTTATCATCTTCTATCAAAATAACATTTAACATACAAAAATTATATCAAAAAATACATGTATCCAAAATGTTTCCAAGTTTTTTTAAATTTTCATTACTTTTTTAAAACAAGGAGAAAAAATGAAAAAACTTTTGGCTTTAAGTGTGGCTACTTTTGTTAGTTTAAACGCAGCAGAATTAAAAATAGCTGGTTCATCTACTGTCTATCCTTTTACTTCTTTTGTTGCTGAAGAGTATGCTTCTATAAAAAATACAAAAACACCTATAGTTGAAAGTCTTGGTACAGGTGGTGGTTTTAAAGTTTTTTGCGAGGGTGTTACTGATATTTCTAATGCTTCAAGAGCAATTAAGCCAAGTGAATTTGAAACTTGTAAAAAATCAGGCGTGAGTGATATAGTCGGGATTATGATAGGTTATGATGGCATAGTTTTAGCTCAAAATAAAATCAATGCCCCGTTAAATATAAGCTTGCATGAGTTATTTTTAGCTTTGGCTAAAGAAATTCCACAAGATGGAAAATTAATCCCAAATCCTTACACAAATTGGCAACAAATCAATAAAAATCTACCAAATAGAAAAATTACAATCTATGGTCCTCCATCAAGTTCAGGAACAAGAGATAGTATAGAAGAGCTTGTGATGGTAGATATTTCTAAAAAAATTCCTGAATACAAAGGTGTATATAAAACTATACGCCAAGATGGAGCATTTATACCAAGTGGAGAAAATGATAATTTAATTGTTTCAAAACTTTCTGTTGATAAAGAAGCTTTTGGGCTTTTTGGATACGGATTTTTAGCTAGTAATGATGATAAGATTAATGCTGCTTACATTGATGGTGTAAAGGCTGATGAAAAAAATATTTCCGAAGGAAAATATAAACTAGCTCGTTCTTTGTTTATATATATGAATGCTAAGAAAAATCCAGAAGTATTTGAATTTGCAAAAATTTATATGAGCGATGATTTAGCCAAAAGTGGAGCAGAATTAGAAAAAATAGGATTAGTTTCTTTGGATGAAAAAACTTTAAAACAAACCCAAAAACATATAGAAGAAAAAGGTTTATTAACTGATGAGCTTGTTAAAGCAGGAAAAGTTTTTTAATTTTTAGGATGAAAAATTGATAAAAGAAAAACTAATAAAATTAACGCTTTTTCTTTGTGCTTTTGTTAGTGTAGTAGTAAGCTTTGCTATTATGCTAACCATTTTAATTGAGGCTTTAAAATTTTTTCAAAAAGAAAGCGTATTTACTTTTTTGTTTTCAAGTCAGTGGGCAGCAGATGCTGCGTTTGTAGGTGCTGATGGAAGTAGCAAGCATGGGATTTTTGGTGCTTTGAGTTTATTTTGGGGAACTTTTTATATATCTTTAATAGCTATGCTTACTGCTTTACCTTTAGGTGTAATGTGTGCTATTTATCTTGGAGTATTTGCGGGTAAAAAATCTAAAAACTATTTAAAGCCTATTTTAGAAATCATAGCAGGAATTCCTACTGTAGTTTTTGGGTTTTTTGCAGCCATAGTTGTAGCTCCTTTTATAGTATGGTTTTTCTCTCTTTTTAGTATCAAAGCTAGTTTTCAAAGTGCCCTAGGTGCAGGTTTTATCATGGGTATTATGATAGTTCCTATAGTGGCTTCTTTGTCGCAAGATTGCATTGAAGCTGTAAGTTTAAAAAGGATAAATGGGGCTTATGCTTTAGGTATGACTAAAAAAGAAGTCGTTTTTGCAGTGATTTTACCAGAAGCAATGCCAGGTATAGTTGCAGCTTGTCTTTTAGGACTTTCAAGAGCTTTAGGCGAAACGATGATAGTTGTTATGGCCGCCTCGTTGCGTCCAAATTTAACAATGAATTTTTTAGAAGATATGACAACAGTGACAGTAAAAATAGTAGAAGCATTAAGTGGTGATCAAGCTTTTGATAGCTCTTTGGCTTTAAGTGCATTTTCTTTAGGTCTTGTGCTTTTTATCATTACATTAATCATTAATATTTTTAGTGTTTATTTAATAAATCGCTTCCATAAAAGGAAAAATTTATGAAAAAACTTTTTAAACAAAGAAAAAAAGCTTCAAAAAATTTCAAAAGATTCTGTAAAATAGGGCTTTATATAAACCTTATTTTTCTTTGTATTTTTTTATCAAGTGTAGGGTATCTTGGGATAGGAGCTTTTAAGCAAACTTACATTTATGCTTATGCTGATAGAAATAGCCCTTCATATGAGCTTTTATCACGTGCTGAACAAAGGAAAATAAGAACGGGTCAAATCAAAGAAAAAACTTGGCTTTTAGCAAATTCTGAAGTTGATCAATATATGAAAAAAAACTACAATAAATTAAGTGATGAGCAAAAAAAATTAGTTGATGAATTAGTTCAAAAGCAAGAAATCAAACTGAGTTTTAACACTAATTTTTTCCTTAATGGAGACTCTAAATCACCTGAAAATTCAGGAATCTTTGCTTCTGTGGTTGGAACTTTGCTTGTAATGTTAGTATGTATGGCTGTGAGTATCCCAATAGGAGTTGGAGCAGCTATTTATTTAGAAGAATTTGCTCCGCAAAATGTATTTACTCATTTTATAGAAGTTTGTATAAATAATTTAGCTAGCATTCCTAGTATTTTATTTGGACTTTTAGGTCTTGGAGTGTTTATTAATCTTTTTGGCATGCCTCGTTCTAGTGCTTTAGTCGGGGGATTGACTTTAGCTATTATGAGTTTGCCTATTATTATCGTTTCAACTAAAGCTGCTTTAAAAAGTGTTGATGTAAATATGAAAAATGCTGCATATGCTTTAGGTATGACTAAAATTCAAATGATAAAAGGTATTATGCTACCTTTGGCAATGCCTATGATTTTAACAGGTTCTATTTTAACTTTAGCAGGGGCTATTGGCGAAACTGCACCTTTGATGATTATAGGTATGATAGCTTTTATACCTGATGTAGCAAATAGTATTTTTGCACCAACAAGTGTTTTACCAGCTCAAATTTTTTCATGGTCAGCTATGCCAGAGCGTGCATTTTTAGAAAGAACAGCAGCTGGGATTATAGTGCTTTTATCTCTTTTGGTGATTTTAAATTTAGCAGCAATACTTTTAAGAAGATATTTTCAAGGAAAATTAAAATGATAGCAAAAACAACAAATTTAAATTTATTTTATGGTAAAAAACAGGCTTTGTTTGATATTAACATGGAAGTACAAAAAAATAAAATAACAGCTTTAATAGGTGCTTCAGGTTGTGGAAAATCCACATTTTTGCGTTGTTTTAATAGAATGAATGACAAAATAGCAAAAATCGATGGTCTTGTTGAGATTGATGGAAAAGATGTTAAAAATCAAGATTTAGTTGTGCTTAGAAAAAAAGTTGGAATGGTATTTCAACAACCTAATGTTTTTGTGAAAAGCACTTATGATAATATTTCTTATGCTCCTAAACTCCATGGGATGATTAAAAATAAAGATGAAGAAGATGCTTTAGTGGAAGATTGTCTTAAAAAAGTAGGTCTTTTTGAGGAGGTAAAAGATAAACTAAAACAAAATGCTCTAGCACTTTCAGGTGGTCAGCAACAACGCCTTTGTATAGCAAGAGCCTTAGCTATAAAACCAAAATTATTACTTTTAGATGAACCTACTTCAGCACTTGATCCTATATCTTCAAGTGTTATAGAAGAACTTATCAAAGAGTTAAGTTATAATCTTTCTATGATCATGGTAACACATAATATGCAACAAGGCAAACGCGTGGCTGATTATACTGCATTTTTTCATTTAGGAGAGCTTATAGAATTTGGAGAAAGCAAGGAATTTTTTGAAGATCCAAAAGAAGAAAAAACCAAGACTTATTTAAGCGGAGCATTTGGGTAATCTGTAACTTTAAAGAAATTTTGATGATATAATATTGTTAAAATTTCAAAAGGCTTAAAATGCTTATTAATAAAACATATTTTATAGATTCTTGTGATGATATAGAGTTGAATATAAAAAGAGAAAGTAAATTAGAATATAAAATTACTTACGATGATAGTAAACAAATGAAAGCTGTAGTTTGTATTATTCCTGGATTTGGAGAAGATACAAATAGTGATTACAAAAGACATTTAGCTGAAATTATTTGTAGTAGTTTTGATGTGCTTGTGCTTAATGTTGAATATCATTGTATAGGAGCGAGATTAAATAATGGTGCAAAAATAACATTTGATAATATAGATAAATTTATATTAGAGCATTCATGTAAAGCATTTGGTATAAATTGGAAAGATTTTTCTTATGATGATTTAAAATATATAGATCAACAAATGGTTGAACTAAAATCAATAAATAAAAATATTTATAGTCAGAGTAAAATTCGGCTTAGTGGTAGTTTTGAGCCAACCAAAAACGAGTATCAAAATTTTGGTATTATGCAAGCAACGGATATATCTAATGCTATATTACATGTAGAAAAAAATATGGGGGGGGGCATACCAGTAATTTTAGTCGGTAGCTCTCATGGGGGATATTTAGCAAATTTATGTGCTAAAATATGCCCTTGGATTATAGATGGTATAATAGATAATTCTTCTTATGCTTTAACACCTCTTGCGTATTTGGGTTTTGCTAAAGAAATTGATTATACTAGATATTATGAATTTTATATAAAATATTCAGAAAATATTGATTTATTTTTGTTTACTAAAAGTTTTTGGACATCTAATCAATATTCTCCTTACTATTTTTCCAATGCAAGAAAAAGTATTAGGGATATTTTAAATTATGATCATTTAAAACTTCAATCAAGTTATGGAAAAATTCCTTATATTAGTTATCATAGCGTCTATGATACAATAGCTCCTTATAAAGATAAGGAGAAATTATATGAAATTTTAAATAAACTAGGATTTGATGTTTTTTTATATGAAATTAATTGCGAAAAACAAATAGATGGTAGATTGATTAAAAATTTAGATCACGGACTAGGAATGTCTATAAAAACTTTAATCAAAAAACATTTACCCCAAATTTTACAAAAACCTTTAAAAGATAAAACTTGTAAAAAAGAAATCTCATATAAATGTGATGATTTAGTTTATACTTTTAAAGAGAAAAACAATCAAATTATTTTAAATATTATAAAATTAAATTAGTGTTATTTATTTTTTAAAAAGTCATTTTTAAGTAAAATTATTCTTTATTTCAAAATTATTATTAAAAAAGAGTATTTATGGCAAGTAAGCAACTTTCACTCAAGCATCTTAGTATGCCTATACTACTTGAAATGTTTTTAAGATATTTTTCTTTGATTATTAATACTGTGATGGTTTCACAATATTCTAACTTTTTAGTTGGAGCTATGGGTGCAGGTAACCAAGTAGCAGATTTATTTATCATCATTTTTAGTTTTTTAAGTGTGGGTTGTAGTGTGGTAATAGCACAAGCTTTGGGAGCTAAAAACCATACTTTAGCTAGAAAAGTGATTCATCAAAGTTTATTTTTGAATGGCTTGATTGGACTTGTGTGTGGAAGTTTGATTTTGTGGCATGGAGAGCTTTTGCTTTATCTTTTACAAATTCCAAATGAACTTTTAAAAGATAGTGAAATTTACTTACATATGCTTGGAATTTGTTTGTTTTTTGATGCTATGGGTATAGTTTTAGCGGCAATTATTAGGGTGTATAATATGGCTTATTGGGTTATGTTTACAACCTTGTTGATGAATATTGTGATATTTATAGGTAATTTTTATGTATTACATTTTACTAAGCTAGAGCTTTTTGGAGTAGGGCTTAGTAATATACTTGGGCGTTTAGTAGCCTTTAGTATGCTTGTTGCTATACTTAGCTTTAAACTTAAAATTCGTCTAAAATTTAAAGAGATGATAAGCCTTGAAAAAGCAGTGCTTAAAAAGATTTTAAATATAGGTGGATTTGCTGCTGGGGAGAATTTAATATGGTTTGTTCAATACACCATAGCCTTTGCTTTTGTAGCAAGTTTAGGTAAAGAAAATTTAAGCGTTCAAACGATTTATTTTCAAATTTCTTTGCTTATCATGCTAGTAGGACAAGCCATAAGTGTAGCAAATGAAATCATCATAGGTAAATTAGTCGGTGCAAAATACTTAAATGTAGCCTACAAACACACTTGGATAGCTTTGTATTTTAGCGTGGTGGTAAGTGCTTTTGTAGCTTTACTAAATTTTGTTTTACAAGATTTTACTATGGGTGTGGTAAAGCTTGAAGAGAGTTTAAAAGATCTTATGATACCACTTTTTACTCTTTCGATTTTTTTAGAAATTTCAAGAACCTTTAATATAGTTATGGTGAATTCTCTAAGAGCAAGTGGCGATGCAAGGTTTCCCTTCTTTAGTGGAGTGGTATTTATGCTTGGAGTTTCTTTGCCTGTAGGTTATGTGCTTTGTTTTTATGCTGGACTTGGAATTTTAGGAGTATGGATAGGATTTTGTATGGATGAGTTTTTACGTGGTATTGTAAATTCATATAGATGGAAAAGTAAAAAATGGCAAGGCAAAGTGTTAGTATAAAAGGAATTTTAGAATTTAAAGAATTTCGTTTTGCTTTTGAAAAGAAAAAACTTAAATATCTAAGACTTAGAATAGATAGAGATTTAAATTTCAAGCTTAGCATACCGCTATATTATGAGCAAAGAGATGTTTTAAGATTTTTAGAAAAAAATGAAAGTTGGATTAGAGCTAAAGAAAAAGAAATTTCTACAAAGCGAGTGGTTTTAGCAAGTGATGAGTTGTATTTTTTAGGTAAAAAATATCATTTAATATTAGATGAAAATCGCAATAAAGTTTTTATAAAAAAAGATAAGATTTATGCAAAAGATCAAAATGCTTTAGAAAATTTTTTAAAACATAGTGCTAGGGTGGTTTTTGATTTTTTCATTCGCAAATGGCAATTTGCCTTTGAAAAAAAAGTGCAAAGAATTTGTATTAAAAAAATGACTTCAAGATGGGGTTCTTGTAATCATCACAAAGCATATATAAATTTAAATTTAAAACTTATGCAAAAACCCGTCAAAACCATAGAATGTGTAATTTTACATGAATTAACTCATTTAATTTATCCACACCATCAAAAAGATTTTTATATTTTTTTGCACACTTTAATGCCTGATTATAGTGAAAGAGAATTAAGTCTTAAAAATTTATCTATATAACAAAAATTTATTTTTATTTAAAAAAATATTTATTAAAATTAATAGTTTTTAAATTTCTTTTAAAGGAGAAAACATGAAAAGAAGAAACATGTTAAAAATAGGTGCTCTTGGCTTAGCTGCTATGCTTTTTAGCGGAATTGCTCTAAATGCAAAATCAAATGATGTGATTAATTTTCCAAAAGATAAACAAAAAGCATTATTACTTTCAAGCTCTGGATATAAAGATACAGGTTATTTAAACCATGCATTACCTTGGCTTAAAGATTTTGTTGAAAAAAATAATCTTAAAGGTAAAAAAGTTGCTTTTATTCCTTATGCAGGTGTTAGAAAAACTTATGAGCAATACGAAGCTCAAGTTGCTAAAGCTTTAGAAAGTTTAGGACTTCAAATAGTGAGTGTTCATAGAGGTAATGCAGCTGATATAGTAAAAAGTGCTGATGCGATTTTTGTAGGCGGTGGAAATACTTTTGAACTAGTTAATCAACTATATAACAATAACCTTGTGGAATTGATTGCAAAAAGAGTAAGTGAAGGAACTCCATATGTTGGATGGTCAGCAGGCTCAAATGTAGCGGGAGCAACTATGATGACAACTAATGATATGCCTATAGTTGAACCAAAATCATTTAATACTTTCAACATCTTCCCTCATCAAATTAACCCACATTTTATCTCAGGTAAACCAGTAGGTCATAATGGTGAAAGCCGTGAGGAAAGATTAGAAGAATTTTTAATTGTAAACCCTAAAACCATTGTTTATGCTTTACCAGAAGGTGTGGCTTTATTAATTAATGGTAAGAAAGCAAAAGTTTTAGGTATGGACAAAAATGCACCTCTTTTAAAACTTGAAAACAAAAAAGAAATTCAAAAAATTTCAATTGGCTCTGAAATTAACTACTAAAAATTAAAAAGCTATCTATGTTTTAGATAGCTTTTTAAGCTTTCCTTAGAATTAAAATTGTTATATTTATATTTTTAAATTTTTTTTTAAGGTTTTAACTTGCTTTTAGAAATTACTTTTGATTACAAATCTAAAAATGATATTTTTGAGTATTTGTTGCATTATTATGCTAAAAATTATATATATGATTACAAGCAAAGTGATGAAAAAATTATTGTTAAACTTAAAGGCGAAAAAGATGAAATTCAAGCATTTTGTGCAAATTTAGAAAATATCAGCCATAGTGTATTTTTAAATAAATTTGATTTAAAGGTTATAGAGGAAGATTTTGTATCTACAAAAAACGAAAAAAACTTTATTAAAAGATCTTTTTTAACAAGACTTAATGCAAATGCATATACTCAAGGTGAACTTTTGGAAAATGAGTGGGGTGTTTTTGTAGAAGAAGAATTTAAAATTGAAGATGATTTTGCTAAAATTACCAAAGAAAACTTTCATGATAATTTAAAAAAGACTTTAGAAAAATTAAAAAATAAACAAAAAATTCAATTTAAAAACTCAAAAGGAATTTATTCTTTTGAAATTTTCAATGAGTGTTTAGGTAGTTTTTTAATGCCAAGTGATCCTAAGCATATTAATGTATTTTTTTCTTGTAATAATGAGCAATTTAAAATTTTAGCAGGGGTTGAAAAACCCTTAATGAAACTCAAATTTAATGCTATTTTTAGACAAAATCATAATTTTAAGCAAGGTTATTTCAAAGTAAAATTCTATGATAATCTTTTTATTTTTGCTTTATGTTATGAACTAGAAAAAGAAGGTATCAAATTTTTAAATTTTGAAAAATTAGAACATTTTGAAGATGATTTTGAAGTAGCTTTAATAGAAAATGAATTATTGGTATGTAGGGGTTATGATTATATTTTACCTGAGTTTAAAAATTTAATTTTTCAAAAAGAAGATAAGAATTTTGCAAGAATATCTTGTATATTGTCTGATTTTAAGGATAAAAAGCCTTTGCTTTTAGAACTTAGTAAAAAATATGATGATATTATTTTACTTGATAAAGAAATAAACCTTTTAAAACTTTGCTTGCCAAAAAGTTTTGATGAATTTTATGAATTATTAAATCAAGATGATACTGCTAAAAGATTATTAGTTAATTATGAAAAAGAATTTACTTTACCTAGAAAAAATTTAATTATTACCAATAGTTTTTTTAGTCTTTTTGGTATGATTGGGATGATTTTGGAGCTTGATGACGAGCTAGGAAAAGCAGCATTAAAGCTTTTAAACTTAGCAGATGAGAGTAAGATGGCAAAAGGTGTTAGAATAGATTTTAAATTTAATAAACAAAAAGAGTTTGATTACACTAAAACTATAAGAAGTGTGATGAGTTTTAAACTTGCTGGTGTTGAAGATCAAATCATAGCTTTAGGTGTTGTTGAAAGTTTGGCGTATTTTTTAAGAGATTTATTTGATGATTTAAAAGCTAAAGACCAAGCAGATTGTGCTGTGCTTAGTGGAAGTTTATTTGAACATAAAAGTCTTAGCAAAAATGTGTTTAAACATATACCATTTTTTAAGATAAGTGATGTCCCTCTTTGGATATGAAATTCATATAAAAGGATTAGTGCAAGGGGTTGGTTTTCGCCCTTTTGTTTTTAATCTAGCTAAAGAGTTTAATTTAAAAGGTGAGGTGTATAATAATAGCTTGGGTGTTGTTGTAATACTTCAATGTGATGAAAAAAATATATTGCTTTTTAAAGAAAAACTTTTTGCTAATTTACCACCTTTGGCTAGGATAGATGATTTTAGTTTTTCTTATAAAAAACTTCAAAAAACTTATAATGAATTTAGTATAAGCACTTCACAAGATAGTGAAAAATTTAGCCCTATTTTGAGTGATTTTGCACTTTGTGAAGATTGTTATAATGAATTTTATGATGAAAAAAACTCTCGTTTTAAATACCCTTTTATTACTTGTACAAATTGTGGACCAAGATTTTCTATAATCAAAAAGCTACCTTATGATAGAGTTAATACTGCTATGAATGTTTTTAAAATGTGTTCTTTTTGTCAAAGTGAATATAATGATCTAAACAACCGTCGTTTTCATGCTCAACCACTTTCATGTCCAAAGTGTAAAATTTCCATTTTTTTAAAAGATAAAAACCAAAATATTTTAGCTAAAGATGAAGAAGCTTTTATTTTACTTGCAAAACTTTTAGAAGAAGGCAAAATCATAGCTTTTAAAGGTATGGGCGGGTTTCATTTAATTTGTGACAGCACGAATGAAAATGTTATAAATGAGCTTAGAATACGCAAAAATCGCCATAAAAAGCCTTTTGCTATTATGGTAAAAGATCTTAAAATGGCTCAAGAATTAGCTTTTATCAATGAAGCTGAAGCAAAACTTTTAACTTCAAATTTAAAACCAATAGTTATTTTAAAAAGCAAAAATATCCATAAAAGCTTAGCTCCTGATACTGACAAAATAGGAATAATGTTGGCGTATATGGGAACACATTTGTCATTATTTGAGTATTTTAAAAAACCTATTGTAGCAACAAGTGCTAATCCTAGTTCTCAAAGTATTATTTATGAAGAAACAAAACTTTTAGAAAAACTTTCTAATGTATTTGATTTTTATCTTGATTATGATAGGCAAATATACAATAGTAGTGATGATAGTATTGCACAAGTAATTGATGATAATAAGATAATGTTTTTAAGAACTTCAAGAGGGCTTAATCCAGTTTATATTAATGCTAAAGATATATTTAATTCAAAAGAAAATGTTCTTGCGTTGGGTAGTGAGTTAAAAAATGAATTTGCTTGTTTTTTTAAAGAGCAAATTTTTATTTCTCCATATATAGGAGATATGAAAGATTTAGATACTCAAGAAAGATTTTTTAATATATTAGAATTCTTTCAAAACTCATATAATGTTGAATTTGACAAAGTAATATGCGACAAACACCCGCATTTTAACTATACAAAAGAATTTAAAGATTATAAAAATTTTCGCATGCAACATCATTATGCACATTTGTGTGCTTGTTTATTCGAGCATAAAATTTACAATGATGAAGTTTTAGCTTTTGTTTTTGATGGAACTGGCTATGGAGATGATGGTAAAATTTGGGGTGGAGAGATTTTTAGAGCAAATTTAAAAAGCTATGAAAGGCTAAATCATTTTAAAAATTTCAAGCTGATTAATGCAGATATTAAAAATATTGCAAATTTAGCTTTAGCTTTGATTTTTGATTTTAATTTAGAAAGCAAAGCCAGCGAGTTTTTGGCTAAATTTTCTCAAATAAAATTAAATAATCTTAAAAAAATTCATTCCCAAAGTTCTTTATACACTAGCTCTCTTGGAAGAATTATTGATGCTTTTGGCGCTGTTGCTTTTGATATTCAAAGACTTGATTATGAAGCTCAAATTGGACTTTTAATGGAAAAATACTACGATCAAAATCTTAATTATAGTTATCATTTTAACATTAAAGAAAATGAAATTTGTTTTAAAAAAGCTTTTTTACAAGCCCTAAAAGATAAAGATAAGGTCAAAATTAGCACAGGTTTGCTAAATGCTATAGCAAATTGCATTATAGAATATTCAAAAGGTTTTAAAGAAGAAGTTATTTTAGGTGGAGGGGTATTTCAAAATAAAACCTTACTTGAAATTTTAATCAGAAAAAAATTTAATTATAAAACATCTTTAAAATTTCCTTGTAATGATAGTTCTATTGCACTAGGGCAACTTGTGCATTATTTATCTTTAAAAACTTAATAAAACTCATATTTTTTTAATGCTTTTTAATATACAATAAAATAAAAATTATAAAGGATAGATTATGTGTAAAGATTGTGGCTGTTCTATTAATGGACATGAACATCATCATGATCACCATCATGAAAATCCAGCTTTAAAAGATGAAAAAACTATTAATGTTATTAGTAAAATTTTATCAAAAAATGATCATCAAGCAGCTCATAATAGAGAGCATTTTAATGAGTACAATACTCTTTGTATTAATCTAATGAGCTCTCCAGGAAGTGGCAAAACAACGCTTTTAGAAGAAACTATAAAAACTTTAAAAGATGATTTAAAAATAGCTGTGGTTGAAGGGGATTTAGAAACTAATAATGATGCAAATCGCATTATCAAAGCAGGAGGATTAGCTCATCAAATCACTACAGGACAAACTTGTCATTTAGATGCTTTTATGGTACATGAAGCTTTGCATCATTTTAAACTTAGTGAACTTGATATAGTTTTTGTTGAAAATGTGGGAAATTTAGTATGCCCTGCAAGTTATGATTTGGGTGAGCATTTAAATGTAGTTTTGCTTTCAGTAACAGAAGGTAGTGATAAGGTAGAAAAATATCCAGTGATGTTTAGAAAGGCTGATTTATTAATCATTACTAAAGCTGATTTAGCTCAGCATTTTGACTTTGATTTTAAAGTAGCTTCCATGGCAGCTAAAAGATTAAATCCTAAAATAGATATTATGATTTTAGATAGCAAAACAAAAACAGGATTTGATCTTTGGATAAATTATCTAAAAATGAAAAAGGAGCTTAGCTAATGTGTCTTTCTATACCTTCTAAAATTTTAGAAATTGATGAGCTAAATTCAGCCATAGTAGAAACTTTAGGGGTTAAAAGAAGAGTGAGTTTGGATTTAATAAGCGAGCCTTTAAAAGTAGGCGATTATGTGCTTATACATGTGGGTTTTGCTATGGAAAAAATCGACACTCAAGCTGCACAAGAGAGTTTAAAAATTTATACCGATATAGCAGAGAAAATGCAAAATGGCCAAATTGATGAAAATGAAGGCGATATGGGGCTAAAAAATGGATTTAATTAATGATTTTAGAGATAAAGAAAGAATTTTAGCCTTAAAAGAACTTATTGCTTCTAAAATTACTAAGCCTATTAATATCATGGAAATTTGCGGTGGACATACGCATAGCATTATGAAATTTGGTTTACCTGATTTATTACCCAAAGAAATTAATTTTGTTCATGGTCCAGGCTGTCCTGTGTGTGTTATGCCAAGAGAGCGTATTGATGTGGCTTTAAAGCTTGCAAGTATGTCAAATACTATCTTTTGTGTATTAGGCGATATGCTTAAAGTGCCAGGAAGCTATGAAAGCTTAATTGATCTTAGAGCTAAAGGAGCTGATGTTAGAGCGCTTTATACACCTTTGGATGTGATAGACATAGCTTTAAAAAACCCTGAAAAAAATATAATCTTTTTTACCATAGGTTTTGAGACAACTACACCTATGAGTGGGGTGATTATAGAAAAAAGCATGGCTTTAAATTTAAAAAATTTATTTTTTCATATCAATCATGTGTTGGTTCCACCTGCAGTAGAAGCTATCATGCAAGATAAAAATGTAAAAATTGACGCCTTTTTAGGACCTTCTCATGTAAGCGTTATCACAGGATCAAACATTTATAAACCTATTGCTAAAAAATACAAAACTCCTATAGCAGTGAGTGGTTTTGAGCCAGTTGATATAATGCTTAGTGTGTTAAATATAGTAGAGCAAATGAATGTAAATACTTTTGAAGTTTATAATGAATATCACAGAGTAGTTAGCAAAGAGGGAAATTTAAAAGCCAAAGCTTTAGTAGAAAAATACTTTAAACCTTGTGATTTTGAATTTAGAGGTCTTGGAGTGATTGCAAATGGTGGACTTTGTTTAAAAGATGAATTTGCACACTTAGATGCTAGCAAAGTGTTTGATTGTAAAGTACAAAGTAAAGATGAAAGCAAAGCTTGTATTTGTGGTCAAATTTTAAGAGGCTTAGCTAAACCTTATGATTGTAAGGTGTTTGCAAAAGCTTGTACTCCAAAAAATCCCATAGGTAGCTGTATGGTTTCTAGTGAAGGAGCTTGTGCGGCTTATTATAAATACTATCAAGATAAGGCATAAAATGAAGCAAATTACTCTAGCTCATGGTGGCGGTGGCGAAGAAATGAATGCTTTGATAAACGAAATTTTTTCTATTTTTGAAAATGATGTTTTAAAAGAGGCAAATGATGCTGCTATTTTAGATGATTTGGCTTTTAGCACCGATTCTTTTGTACTAAATCCTATCTTTTTAAAAGATATAAATATAGGAAAATTAGCAGTTTGTGGTAGCGTAAATGATGTATTAATGGTGGGAGCAAAACCGCTATATTTATCGCTAGCTTTGATTTTAGAAGAGGGTTTTGAGATAGAAAAGTTAAAAATTATACTAAAATCTATAAAAGAAGAATGCGATAAAGCGGGAGTAAAACTAGTTTGTGGGGATACTAAAGTTGTTCCTAAAAATAAAGGCGATGAAATATATATTAATACTTCATGTATAGGTAAAAATATACAAAAAATCAATACCAAAGACTTAAAAAGTGGTTGTAGTATCTTAGTTTCAAGGGATATTGGAGCTCATGGTTGTGCAGTTTTGGTTGAAAGAAATAATTTAGAGGCAAATATCCAAAGTGATTGCAAAAGCTTAAAAGATGAAGTTTTAACACTTTTAAATGCAGATATTTCTATAAAAGCAATGCGTGATGCTACGCGTGGTGGGCTTAGTGCGGTTTTAAATGAATGGTCTAAATTGAGTAATTTAGAGCTTTTAATATATGAAGAAAAAATCCCAGTTTGCGATGAAGTTTTAGGGGTTTGTGAGCTTTTTGGGTATGAGCCTTATGAGCTTGCAAATGAAGGAACTTTTATTATTTGTGTAGATAAAAAAGATGAGCAAAAAACATTAGAAATTTTAAAACAATTCAATGCTAATGCAGCTATTATAGGTGAAATCACAGCTAATAAAAAAGCAAGAGTGGTTTTAGAAAATGCTTATGGAGCAAAACGCATTTTAGAAGCTCCAAAAGGCGAACTTTTGCCAAGAATTTGCTAATGCATGAGTTAAGCATTACAGAATCATTACTAGAGCTTTGCGAAGAATATGCTCAAGGAAAAATTATTGAAGAAGTGCATGTTAAAATAGGGCGCTTAAGCGGGGTTGAACCTCCACTTTTGCAAAGAAGCTTTGAAACTTTTAAAGAAAATAGTTCCTTATGTAAGAATGCTAAATTTATCATGCACATTCAAGAAGTAGTAGTTGAGTGTCAAAAATGCCATTTTAGCGGAGTGCTTGAAAATAATATCTTTTGGTGTCCAAAATGTGAAGATAAAGATTTAAAAATCATAGATGGGGAAGAACTTTATCTTATACAACTTGTTTTAAAAGAAAATGAGGATTTAGAAGACAATGGTAAATAAGGAAACCATTTTAGGTGTAGATTGTTTTTGGTGTACTCAGGCTGTGTTTGATGAAATTAAAAGTATAGTTTATACAGAAGTGGGTTATAGTGGTGGCAATCCAAATCCAAGTTATATAAAAGCGTGATAAATGGCGATGAAAATATAGAAGTAGCTAAGATAATATATGGTGAAAAACAAATTTCATTAGAAAAATATTAGATTTTTCTAAAAATGAACAATCCAACAAGCTTGGATAAACAAGGAATTGATGAGGAAATACAATATAGATCAGTTATTTTTTATCAAACCAATGAGGAGTTAAAAACTATTAGCAATCTTTTACAAAAGGTGCAAAAATATTATGCTAAAAGCATAGTTACGCAAGTTTTAAAACTAGAAAAATTTTATAAGGCAGAGGATTATCATCAAAAATATTTTAAAAATAATCCCAGCCAAGCTTATTGTAGATTTGTCATTGTGCTAAAGCTAGAAAAAAATAGTAAATCACTTCTAGTTTTTCTTTTTAGAAATAGGGCAAACTCCAAGCGGACAAGCTTGTTTTCCACTAAGTACTCTTATAGGACAAACAGCAAAAATACCTGTTAATAAAGGAATTAAGCCTAATAATCCCCACCAAGTTGAAAAATAAACCCCTAAAGAAAACGCCACTATGGCTAAAGCTATCCTTAACACTCTTTCTAATTTACTCATAATTTCTCCTTTTTGCTAATATTATAAATAAATTTTAAAAGTATTTCTGTGATAAAGTTACAAAGAAATTAGTATTATTTTAGATCTTTCAAGTTTGATTTTACCTTCTTTTTCTAATTCTTTTAAAATTCTTGAAACAGCTTCTCTAGCACTTCCTAGGTGATTGGCTAAAGCTTCATGGGTAATTTTTAAAGTATTATTACTAGCATTTTCTTTTAAAAAATCACAAATTCTAGAAGATAAAGGCATAAACAAAGCTTGTTCTAAAACTTTGATTAAAGTATTGAAACGCATGGTGATTAAACTTAAAACATAATTATTAATTTTTGGATATTTATTCTTTAAAATTTGAAAAATTGATGAGGGGATGATGGCTATACTTGTATTTTGAGTGCTTTGTATAAAAACATCATAAGATATACCATCCATACTACACTCAGAGCAAATAATACATTCATCATTTTCTTTAAGATGAAAAAGTGTAATCTCTTTTGCATTTGGAGTTAAAATAAAAGTTCTAAGTTCACCTTTTAAAATTTTAATAAAACCCAAGCATTTATTGTTTACTTTAAAGTTTTTTTCAATATTTTTTATTTGTACGTGTTTTTGCACAAGTTCAAGATCTTGTTTTTCTATTTCAAAACGAGAAAGAAAATTTTCCATGTTTTTAGGATTTTAAAAGCATTTTATATGCTTTAAAATTTTTAGTGGCAACTACAACCGCCACATTCACAACTTTGATTAAAGAATTTTTCTAAGGCATACATATTGGGTAGTTCAGTTACCTCATTTACCAATTCTTTATAAACAACCACACCATTTTTCACTACAAACACCGCTCTAGCTAAAATTCCCTCAAGTGGACCATCAGCCATTAAAACTCCATACTTTTCACCAAATTCTTTGGATACAAAATCACTTGCAACACTTAGATTATCTATACCCTCAGTTAAGCAAAAACGACTCATTGCAAAAGGTAAATCCATACTAATAATAATTACTTCTACTCCACTTGATGCTGCTTTTTTGTTAAATTCTCTTGCTTCAGTTGCACATACTGGAGTATCAAGGCTTGGCACACTAATAATGATTTGGGTTTTATCTTTTGGGGCGATTTCAATACCTGAAAGATCTCTAGCTTTTAAAGTGATATTTGGGGCTATATCGCCAACTTGAATATTATTACCTTTTAAATTTACTTTATTACCTTTAAATAACACACTATTCATTCTATCTCCTTTAATAATTTGTATTAATCATAATATAAAAAGATTAATAAAGTCTTATTTGCACATACCTGCTTCGATTAGAAAGCAAGAAGGTTGATAATTACTCTTTTTTATTTTATCGTATTTTGCATAGCTTAGATATAAAGTGTCTTTAGCTCTAGTCACTGCTACATAAAAAAGTCTTCTTTCTTCTTCTAAACTTCCACCCATACTCATAAGCTTTTGATTAGGAAATCTTCCTTGTGCAAGATCAATTACAAATACAAGTTCAAACTCAAGACCCTTACTAGCATGAATGCTTAAAAGATTAACCCCACTACCACTACTCATTTCACTAGCTCCAAGAGTTAAGAAATTATAGTATTTATAATTATCACTATAATTTTTTGCAAGCTCTTTTAATACAAACATTTTAGCTTCGATTTTTTCCAAAATTTCATTTTTTTTATTCAAATCCACATTTGAGTTTTTGTTAGTTGCTCTTTTGGTTGCTAAAATATCACAAATTTCTTTAAAATAATCATTTTCTAGAATTAAATTTACTAATCGGCTTGAAATTTTACATTCACTTGCCTTTTTTATAAAAATATAAATTTTTTCAAGATTTTTCGCACAAAGCTCATTGATTTTAGGTAGGCTTAAAATAGGATGGGTATTAAATTCACTTTCTAGGTTGAATCTTGATGGAGAAGCTAGTTCTTCAATATCATCAAAAAGCCCTAGTTGATAACTTTGCTTTTTGTATTTTTTTAAACTTACATTAGCATCAGGGTCTAAAAAACCTTTAATCAAACTAGAATGTCCAAGTTTTAATAAAGCATCGAAAATATCTTTTGCCAAAACTCCACCAACCCCTTTGGTGTATTCAAGTAAATGTATAAAAGCCATAATATCTTTTGGATTAAGTACAATTGCAAGCATAGAGCAAAAATTTTTAACTTCTAAACTTTCAAAAAAACTTCCTCCGCCTTTTCTTTTGCTTGCTATACCAAGTTCTCTTAAGGCTACTTCTACTCCATCAGCACTTGAATTATTTCGAAAAATAACAGCAATTTCATTAAGATGAACTCCACTTTGTAAAATAATTTTTGCAATGGTAGAGTATTGATCAAATAATTCATTAAAAGTTAGTAAGCTTGGGGCCTTAAAATTTCCCTCTCTAGTTACAATTAATTCTTTAGGATATAATCTTTCATTGTTTAAAATCACCTTATTAGCTAGTGCAAGTATGTTTTTGCTAGAACGATAGTTTTTATTTAAAGTAAAAATATTTGCATCGGCAAATCTATCTTTAAAGCTTCCTATAATAGAAATATCAGCTCCGTTAAAAGCATAAATACTTTGATCGTAATCTCCTACACAAAATAAACTCTTACTTTTAAAAGCGTCAATTAACGATCCTTGCAAGATATTTGTATCTTGATATTCATCAACTAAAATTTCATCAAATTCAAAATGATGTGAAATTAATACTTGTTTTAACTTAATGAGTAAGTCGTTAAAATCAATATAGTTAAATCGTGATTTTTCCTCTTCGTATTCTTTTAAAATATCTTCATAAATTTCAGCATAAATAGCTTGTTCATCATAATTTTGGCAAAACCAATTATAAAACTCATCCAAATTTATATTAGTATTTTGAAATAAAGAATATATATCATACAAATAGCTTGACATATAAGGTTTAGTGTCGCTTAAATGATGAAAAGTACGTTTTTCAAAAATAGAACGCAAAAGAATTTTAAGTTCACTTGCTGGCTTTAAAATAATATCGTGATTTAATTCTTTTAATAAAGTATAAGCTATACTGTGAAAAGTTCCTGCAGTTATCTTTAAAGTAATGCTTTTATCAAAATATCTATTAAGTCTTTCTATCATCTCTTTGCTAGCTTTATTAGTAAAGGTTAAAAGCATAATTTTTTCAGGCTTTATACCATTTTGAAGTAAAAATGCTATTCTTGCAACTATAGTTGAAGTTTTACCAGTTCCTGCACTTGCTATGATTAAATTATGTCCAAAAGGAGCACTAGCGGCTTTATATTGTTCTTCATTTAAACGAGATAAAGGCATAAAATTCCTAATTTAAAATTATATTTTGTATATCATTAAAATAAAAATGATTAACACCATCTTTATATTCATAATAAAGCGTAAGTTTATGAGAATCTAATATGGTTTTAACTATGTAAAGTCCAAGTCCAAAACTATCTTTGTTTTTTTTACCTTGGGTAAAAGCTTGAGTATAATATTTTAAATCTTTATCTAAAGACTTACCTTTATTCTTAAAACACAAATATTCTTTAGTTATTTCTATTGTTACTGTATTTTCTTCAGAATATTTTATAGCGTTATCTATCATATTTTTTATAGCTGTTGTAAAAAGCTTAAAGTCGACATTAACACTAAAGCTTTCTTTAATACTAATTTTAATTTTTTCATCATCATTCATAGCAATATCTTTTGCTTCATCTAAAAGATCTAAGATATTGTATTTTTTTAAATTGATTAAGCCAACTCCTGATGTAATTTGCTCGATAGCTGCAAATTCATTAATTAAAACTTCTAAACGATTGAAAGTCCCGATTAATCTTTCTTTATATTTACTATCTTTGATCATTTCAAGTGTTATTAAACCTTTGGTAATTGGAGTTTTTAATTCATGCATAATATTTCTTAAAAAAAACTGTCTTGAAGTATTGAGTTTTTGAATTCTTAAAATAGATTCATAAAAAGCCGTTGCTACTTGAGAAATTTCATCATTTCCTTTGCTGACATTTTGAATTTCATCAAGTTTATTTTCACCAAATTTATCAATTTGTCTTTTTAAGGCTCTTAATGGTTTTAATTTTCTAATAATAAAAACATATAAAATAAACAATACTAGCATTACTATACTGGCAATAAGTTTAATAACAAAATAACGATAACCTTGATATTCTAAATCTTTATACAAATAAAGTTTACCATTAAAAATGATTTTTAAATATACATTATCCTTTAAAGTGATAATCTCAACTACACCTGTACTAGTTTGGGCTCTTGCAATGGTTTCTGCTTTATATATGATTTTTCTAATAGAAACTGGATTAATTAATTCTACTATTTTGTAGTTTTTGGTTTGTTCTTGAAATTCTTTTTCACTAATTACATTATTAAAATATAGTAATCTAACATTAGCTATGAAAGAATATTTTGCATTAAGTTCATTAGTGTAATTTTGCTGATCGTATTTTATAAGCCACAAAAAAGCTAAAATCACACTAACGCTAGCAAGTAAAAAAACAAAGGTTATAGTATAAAAAATTGATGATTTATTCATTGGGTTAATTTATATCCTATACCTCTGATAGAATGAATATATTTTGGAGTTTTAGGATCATCACCAATTTTCTGTCTAATTCTACTAATGATTACATCTATGCTTTTATTACTAGAATCTTCACTAATAGAACTACAATTATATACAAGTTCTTCACGACTTACCACGCCACCTTCTTTTTTGATTAAATAACTTAGAATATCAAATTCGGCATTAGTAAAATTAATTTCTTGATCTTTCATAGTAATAGTATGCTTAAATTTGTCATAAACCAAATCTTTTTGTACTTGAGCTTGAGCAGTTTTGGTATTTGAAATTCTTCTTAAATGGCTTTTAATTCTTGCCTGAAGCTCTTGAGGATTATATGGTTTTGGTAAATAATCATCAGCACCTAAGTCAAGTGCTGCAACTTTATCACTAATATCATGTCTAGCACTTGAAATAATGATAGGTGTGTTATATTTTTTACGTATTTCTTCACAGACTTCAAGTCCATCAAGACCTGGTAAGCTTAAATCTAAAATAATTAAATCATAAGGATTTAAGGCAAGTCTTGAAAGACCTATATAAGGTTCATGTGCAATATCTACTTTCATATCAAACTGCTCTAAATATTCGGCTATAATCTCAGCTAATTCTAAATCATCTTCTATCATTAAAATATTTATCATTGTTTTCCTTTCTTAAAAAAGTAATGCTTTTACAAAACCACCTCTATTAATCCAAATTTTAACATATTCTTTGCCTTTATTCAATTCTAATGCTTTATTTAACTCTTTAAAATCAGATACTTCATATTGATCTACCCCTACGATAATATCTCCTTGTTCAAAACCTATTTTTTCAGCTTTTGATTTTGGAGTAACTTCGGTGATTAAAATACCACTAATATTTTCAGGTATGCGGTATTGCTGTTTATTTTTAGAATTTAATTCTACTAATTTTAAACCATCAATATAACCTTTTTCATATTGTAATGTTTTTTCATCAGTTTTTAACATAAATTTGACTGTTTTTATTTTATTATCTCTTTCGTAAGTTAATTCAATAGTTTGTTTTGGATCGATACTTCCTATATAATTTTTTAAATCCATAGGATTTTTAATAGTGGTTTTATCTGCTTTTATAATTAAATCACCTCTTTTTAATCCTGCATTATAAGCTGCTGAATCTTTTTGAACTTCTGTAATTAAAGCTCCTTCTTGATTTGTATAAGCTTTTTTAATATCTTGAGTTAAAGCTCCTATAACTACGCCTAAATATCCTCTTTCGATCTTGCCATACTCGATTAGTTTTTGTGCAATAGATTTAGCCATATTTGAAGGGATTGCAAATCCTATGCCGTTATTTCCTCCACTTCTTGAAAGTATAGCTGAATTTATCCCAACCAAGGCTCCTCTGCTATCTACTAAAGCTCCACCAGAATTTCCAGGATTAATAGAAGCATCTGTTTGAATAAAATTTTCGTATTGATTTAAACCTATATTATTTTTATTTAATGCTGAGATTATTCCGCTTGTTACACTACTTCCAACGCCAAAAGGATTACCTAATGCAAAAACAACATCACCTTCTAATAATTTATCAGAATCTGCAAAAGTTATAGCAGGCAAATTTTTAGCTTCAATTTTAATCACAGCTAAATCTGTTTTGGGATCAGCTCCAATTAATTTTGCTTTATATTCAGTACTAGAATCAGGTAAATTTACGGTTATTTTTTCTGCTCCTTCTATAACATGATTGTTTGTGATGATGTAACCATCATTTGAAATAATTACTCCAGAGCCAAGAGAACTAACTACTTCTTTTTCTTTATTTTTTTTATTTTTAGGAATTTGAGGAAAATCAAACCCAAAGAATTGTTTAAAATAAGGATCATTAAAAAAATCATCAATCCCAAAAGAATTGTTTCTCACTGTTTTAGTTGTTGAGATATTTACAACTGAATTTTTAACTTTTTGTATAGAATCATGATAAGAAAGTATAGTGTTTGGATTATTTGTTGGCAAAGATCTTTGAATATTATCTTCAGCTTGCTTAAAGTTAATATTAGCACTAAAAAGACTAGAAGCTGCCATTAAAGATAGAATTATTGATTTTTTCATTATTATTTCCTTTTATAAAATATTTTTACACAAGTATAAAATTTTATTTTTACACAATTGTAAATAAAAACCTTTAGTTTTAAAACTTATAAAAGTTGATTGACTAAGACTAAAGTTTATGATATAATCATGTAAAAAAAGGGATAATTAATGAGTAATAGTTTATATGAAACATTAGGCGTTTCACAAAATGCTAGCGCAGATGAGATAAAAAAAGCTTATAGAAAATTAGCAAGACGATATCACCCTGATATCAACAAAGAAAGTGGCGCTGAAGAAAAATTTAAAGAAATTAATGCAGCTTATGAGATTTTAAGTGATGAGAAAAAAAGAGCTCAATATGATAGATATGGAGATTCTATGTTTGGCGGGCAAAGCTTTCATGATTTTTCAAGAAATGCAGGTGGAGCTGATATAAACGATATTTTAAATAATATTTTTAATGGTGGTTTTGGAGGATTTGGTAGAGGTTTTAGCTCTAGTAATAATTTTAGTAGTGGTTTTGGAGGATTTGGAGGTTTTGAAGAAGATTTAGATTTGCAAGCTAGCGTAAAAATTCCTTTTGAAAAAGGAATTTTGGGTGGTGAACATCTAATAAATATTAGCAATGAACAGGTTAAAATTAAAATTCCTCATGGTATTAAAGATGGTGAAAAATTACGCATAAGAGGTAAAGGAAAAAGTTTTCAAGGTCAAAGAGGTGATTTAATTTTAAAAGTTGAGCTTGAAAAAAGTCAAGAATACAAAAGAGAAGATGATGATTTGTATAAAAAAATAGAAATTAGCCTAAAAACAGCACTTTTTGGAAATAAAATTAGTGTAAAAACTCCGAGAAAAGAAGTAAAAATTACCATACCACCAAATTCAAAAAATAACCAAAAGATTAGACTTAAAGGTTATGGAGTTCAAAATAGAAAAACAGATTTATATGGAGATTTGTATTTAATTTTAAATGTCAAACTTCCCGATATAAATACCTTAGAAGCTGATTTTGTAAAAATTTTAGAAGAGAAATTACCAAAGGAGTAAAAATGGAACATAGTTATGATGAGCCAGTATATTTAATAAGTGTAGTAGCTAAAGTTTTAAGTATCCATCCACAAACTCTAAGACAATACGAAAAAGAAGGTTTGGTAGAACCTAGTAGAACTGATGGTAAGATGAGACTTTATTCTCAAAAAGATATAGATAGGATTAAAATGATTTTACGTTTAACTAGAGATCTTGGAGTAAATTTAGCAGGTGTTGATGTAATTTTGAAACTTAAAACCAAAATAGATGAGTTTGAAAATACCATAGAAGAATTAAGACTAGAACTTGATAGAAGAGATAATCCCTCTAAATCAAGAGCAGTAATAAAACATAGAAGTAATTTTGATTTGATTTTTTTGGAAAAAATTAAATAATATTTTTTATATAAAAAGGTTGGTGAGTGGATGCTTTTTTAAATATTTTTTTAATAGCGGTGGCTTTTGCTGTAGTCTTAAATGTAATATTAAAGAAATTTGGAATTCCAACAATTATAGGCTATATAGCTACAGGATTATTTGTACGTGAATTTTATGGTTTTGGAACAAATGAAATAATCATACATGTGGCTGAATTTGGCATAGTTTTTTTGATGTTTACCATTGGACTTGAGTTTTCATTTAAACATCTTTTAGCTATGAAAAAAGAAGTATTTTTAAATGGAAGTCTACAAATGCTAACATGCGGTTTGGTTTGTACTTTATTGGTTACTTATATTTTGGGTGTAGCAAGTCATATTGCCATGATAGCAGGTTTTGCCCTAGCTTTATCTTCTACTGCTATTGTATTAAAAATTTTAAATGATAGTGGAGATATTAACGAAGAATATGGTAGAAAAGCCTTAGGAATTCTACTTTTTCAAGATATAGCTGTAATACCATTGTTATTAATGATTGATATTTTTAGTTCGCAAAATGCAGATATTTCTAAACTTTTATTTACCACTATAATTAGTGCTATTATTTTACTTGTTTTGCTTTATTTTATAGGAAAATATCTTTTTACTTATATTTTAAAATTTATCGTTAAAACTAATGCTAATGAAATTTTTATAGCAACTATACTTTTTACTGTTATTGGTGCAAGTTTTTTAGCACATACTTTTGGTTTTTCTTATTCCCTTGGAGCTTTTATTGCTGGAGCTTTGATTGCTGAAACTAAATATAAACACAAAATTGAAGCAGATTTAATTCCTTTTAGAGATCTACTTTTAGGTTTTTTCTTTATAAGTGTTGGTCTGCAAATTGACTTTCATATAGTATTTGAAAATTGGTTTTTGATTTTTGTATTTGTGGGTTTAATTTTGATTGTAAAATTCGTAGTTATTTATGGTCTTTTAAATCTTTATACAAGAAAAAGAGTAGCTTTAAAGACCGCTTTAAGTATTTCTCAAATTGGAGAATTTGCTTTAGCTGTATTTTCACTTATGCAAGTAAATTCACTTTTAGATGAAAAAACAGCACAAATTTTTATCATTGTTTCTATTATAACTATGGTTGCTACACCTTTTATTTTAAATAATCTTAGAAAGATAGCAAATGCTGCCGAAGGTGAGCAAAATGAAATGGCAAAATTTTATCTTTGTGATCAAAAAATGAAAGATCATTTTATCATCTTTGGCTATGCAAGATTAGGACAAGAGGTGGTTCAAAAAATTAAAAAGACTGGAATTCCATATTTAGTCTTGGAGAGTGATTTAAATTTGGTTGAACTTGGTCGTAGTAGAAATGAAAATGTATTTTTTGCAAATGTTGCACAAGTAGAAACTTTAAAAATAGCTAATATAGAGGAATGTTCAGTTGCCATTATTACCATAAATAATGAAGCTAAACTTGATATGCTTTATCAAATTCTTTCAAATTTAAAAAAACCTATACAGACAGTTTTAAAGATAAGTGGAACAGGGGCTAAAATTATTTTTCCACATACTGATAAATATTTACATATTATAGATGCAGAGGCTTCTATAGCTAGAAATTTAGTTCAAGAGGCTTTACAATGTAGAATTAACACGAGTGCAGCAGAATGAAAAATGAAGAAAAATTTTTAAGAGTGAAATATATAAGAGCTTTGGAAAAATTTGCAAATTCTGCTGTAAATGCTTTAAAAAGAGAAGATTTTAATATAATGCTTTTTAGGGAAAGAATGCAAAAAAATGCTAAAATTTTTGAAAAATTGCAAGCTGTTTTTTTAGATTCTACTTATACTAAAGCCCTAGAAAATTTTGTTAATGAGTGCTTAGATGAAAGGTTAGATCAAAAAACATTAATATTAAGGGCTAATGCTTTATATAAATTAAAAAATAAACAAAGCTATAAAAAAAATATGCGCCAAATTAATTTTAAGGATGAATATTGATAAATATAATTTTTGATATGGATGGAACTTTAATAGATAGTGCCAATGCTATTGTATGTGCAGTAAATGAAATAAGAGCTGATTTAAATTTAGAGCCTTTAAAAAGAGATTTTATTTTAAATACTATAAATACTCCAGGACAAAACTATGCTAAAATTTTTTATGGTGTTGATACTTATTCACATACTAGTTTTAAAGAAGGTTATGAGAAGTATTTTATTAAGCATTATGATCAAAGTGTAATGCTTTTTGATGGTGTGCTTGATGTTTTGAAATTTTGTAAAAAAAATAATTGTTATCTAGCTATAGCGACTAATGCACCTCAAGAAAGCTTAGTGCCTATTTTAAAAAAACAAAACATTCTTTCGTATTTTGATAAAATACTAGGTGTTAGTTATGGTATAGAGGCTAAGCCTGATCCTATGATGTTAAGATTAATCACAGATGAAGCAAAATATGAAAAAAGTATTTTTATAGGTGACAGTTTAAAAGATAGACTTTGTGCTAAAAATGCTAAGATGGATTATATACATGTTTCTTGGCATAAAGAAATCAAAGATTTAGATGAAGCTAATGATAAAACTACTTTAATAGAAAAAATTCAAACTTACATAAAAGGTTAAAATATGGATATTTTTGATGAAATGTTTTCAAAAAGCCCTAAAGAAAAATTTATTGAAACAATAAAATATGCAAATTTAAGTGCATTAGAAAACGTAATGGAAAAATTACTAGCTGATCATATTACTATGATAGAGCTTTTAGAAAAAAATAATTTGAATGAAACCGATGTAGCACAATTTCAAATGGAAAATTCGCTCTTGATAGATGATAGAAAAAATGATTTTTATATAGGCTTAAGTGCTGAAATTCTAGGACATGAGGGTTAGTTTTGCGTTTATTTTTATTTTTATTTTTGATATTTAATTTTTTAAAGGCCGAAGTATTTTTTGATTATACTTATAAATTTACCTTAAGTAAAGATGAAAAAGCAAGTGTAAAAATAAAAGAAATTGACTATCCTGATGAGATTTATTATTTTGACTTTTCATGGACTTTATTCGATCAAACTAATATCATCGTTCATTCAAGATATAAAAAATATCCTAGGCAATTTGTTATGTCTTTAAGAAGAAATTTAAATTGGGTAGATCAAACTTTAGTACCTAACTATAAAAATCCTCATATAGATAGAGCAAGATTAATACTTGAATTTAGTGATTTTAAAAAAGGTGAAGCTATTTTTACCGTTTATATAGAAGATAGAGATAAAAGATTAGAAGTAGAATTTTTAGACCCTAGAAAAGCTACTCTTAACCAAAACTAAAGTAAAATTTAATAAAATATAATTATAAGAAAACAAGGAAAGCATAGTGCAAAAAATTGATCAGTATATGCATGAATTTTTATCTGAATTAAATTATAAACCTATTTTAACAATGAGTTCAAAACTTCAAGGTGGTAAAAAGCTACGCTCAAAACTGCTATTAAAAATAGCAGGTAAAAGTGATATTAGCTATAAAATTTGTGCCATTATAGAGTTAATTCATGCTGCAAGCTTATTACACGATGATGTGATTGATGAAGCAAAATTAAGAAGAGGGGCACAATCTATCAATGCCGAATTTGGTGCAAAAAATGCTATTATGTTGGGAGATATTTTATATTCAAAAGCATTTTATGAGCTTTCTTTGATAGATTTAAAATTAGCAAAAATTATTTCAAATGCAGTAGTAATGCTTTCTGTAGGTGAATTAATGGATGTAAATTTAAGTACGACTTTTAATACTGATAAAAATGCTTATTTAAAAATGATATATAATAAAACCGCAGTTTTGATTGAAGCAAGTGCAAAATGTGGAGCTATACTTGCAAATTTAAACGAAGATGATTTTGCAAATTATGGTAAAAATTTAGGTTTAGCTTTTCAAATAGTAGATGATCTCTTAGATATAAAAAGTGATGAACAAACTTTAGGTAAACCTGCTATGAATGATTTTAAAGAAGGTAAAACTACACTTGCTTATATATATTTATATGAAAAATTAAATATTCAAGAAAAAGAAAAACTAAAAAATTATCACAAAAAAGAACTGAATATAAATGAAATTAATTGGATTAAAAGCAAAATGGAAGAATATAAAATTTTTGAACAAATTAATATGGATTTAAATATTTATACAAATGAAGCCTTAAATGCTATTTTAAAGTATAAAATGGAAGACTTAGAAGATATTGTCAAAAGCATGATAGAAAGGGAGTTTTAATGCATTATTATTGTATTAGCTTCACACATAAAAATACAGATATTGCTACTAGGGAAAAACTTTCTTTTTCCAATGAAGATAAAAAACGAGAATTACTAAAACTCATTCATTCTAATAATAAAATTTTAGAAAGTTTAATACTTAGCACATGTAATAGAGTAGAAATTTTTCTTTTTACTGGAGAACTTGATAAGATTAATGAACATATTATAAATACTCTTTGCATACTTTGTGGGGTTGATAAAACTGAATTAAGTACCAAAGCTGATTTTTATGAAGATAGTGGAGCAATTCACCATCTTTTTTCTGTAGCAAGTTCTTTAGATAGTTTAGTTATAGGTGAAACTCAGATAGCTGGACAATTAAAAGATGCTTATAAATTTTCTTTACAAGAGCAAAAATGTGGAGTTCATATTACTCGTGCAATACATTATGCTTTTAAATGTGCAGCTAAAGTTAGAAATCAAACTGATATTTCCAAAAACCCTATTTCAGTTGCTTCTGTGGCAGTTGCAAAAGCCAAAGAGCTTTTAAATTTAGAAAATAAACTTGTTGTGGTTGTTGGTGCGGGAGAAATGAGCGAGTTAGCCTGTAAACATCTTTTAAATGCAAAAGCTAAAGTTTTAATTTTAAATAGGGATATACAAAACGCAAAGAAACTTTGCGAAGGATTGGGTGAAAATGTGAGTTATGAAAGCGTAGCATGCTTAAAAGATACGTTAAATAAATATGAGGTATTTTTTAGTGCTACTAATGCCCCACATGCCATCATAACAAATGATTTATTGGAAGAAAAAGAATATAAAAGATATTTTTTTGATATAGCAGTTCCTAGAGATATTGATATAAAAGCAAATGAAAAAAATATTGTTTATGCAGTAGATGACTTAGAAGAAGTGGTAAGAAAAAATTTAACACTAAGAGAGCATCAAGCTCAAATTGCTTATTCAATAGTAGGGACTATGACAAACGATTTTTTTCAGCATTTAAGTAAATTAGCAACTTTACCTTTGGTCAAACAATTACGTTTGCAAGCTGATAAAATTGCTAAAGAGCAGCTACAAAAGGCTATTGAAAAAGGTTATTTAAAACACTCAAACCACGAAGAAGCTAGAAAACTTATAAAACAAGTGATGAATGCATTTTTACATCATCCTAGTGTAAATTTAAAAAAATTAAGTGGAACTATGCAAAATGATTCTGTTGTAAATGCTATGCGTTATGTATTTGATTTAAAAAATGAAAATATGGAAGGTTTAAACCTTTATAAGTGCGAATTTAATTTGGAGAATAATCATGAAATTTAGTAAATTTTATGCCATAAGTACAAAAGAAAATCCAAAAGATGCCACATTACCAAGTCATGTTTTTTTAGTTAAAGGTGCTTTTGTTGAGCAAATTGGTAGTGGATTGTATAATTTTTTGCCTTTAGGAAAACGTGTTTTAGATAAAATCAAAAATATTATTAAAGAAGAAATGGATCAAGCAGGGGCTTTAGAAGTAAATCTAAGCTTTAATACTCCAGCTGAACTTTGGAAAGAAAGCGGGAGGTTTAATATTTTTGGCAAGGAACTTTTGCGTTTTAAAGACAGAAAAGAAAATGATTTTGTTTTAGGGCCAACGCATGAAGAAGCTATGGTGGCTTTGATAAGAAATAAAATTACTTCCTATAAGCAATTACCATTGCATTTATATCAAATAGGACTTAAATTTAGAGATGAAGCTAGACCTAGATTTGGGCTTTTAAGATGTAGAGAATTTGTAATGAAAGATGGTTATAGTTTTCATGTAAATGAAGAGGATTTAGATAGAGAATTTAATTTAATGTATAAAACTTATAGCAAAATTCTTAAAAGATTAGGATTTGAATTTAGGGCTGTTGAAGCTGATAGTGGGGCTATTGGTGGTAGTGGTTCAAAAGAATTTATGGTTTTGGCTAAAAATGGTGAAGATGATATATTACTATGTGAGCATTGTGATTATGCTGCAAATATTGAAGCAGCAAAAAGAGCTAAAAAAATTTGTAAAGATGAAAGACCGGAAGCTGATTTTGCAACACAATTTTATACCCCAAATATAAAAACTATTGATGAATTAGCAGATTTTTTTAAAATCAATCCTTATTATACTATTAAAGCTATTGCTAAAAAAGCTATTTATGAAAATGAAGAAAAAATTGTGGTATTTTTTGTGCGTGGCGATGATGAATTACAAGAAGTTAAAGCATTAAATGCAGCAAATGCATTAGAGTTAGTCGATGCAAGCGAGGAAGAATTAGAAAAAGTAGGTTTAATATCAGGATTTATCGGCTTTGTAGGATTAAATAATGTGGATTTTTACATAGATTATGAGCTTGAAAATGAAACAAATATGATTATTGGATCTAATAAAAAAGATTATCATTTAGTTGGAATCAATGTAGTAAATTTAAATAAAGAACGCTTTAAAGATTTATGTGCGGTTAAAGAGGGTGATCTTTGTCCAAAATGTCAGCACAAGCTTAAACAAAGCAAAGGAATAGAAGTAGGGCATATTTTCAAACTTGGAAACAAATACTCAAAAGCAATGAATGCAAGTTATTTAGATGAAAATGGCAAAACTCAATTTTTCACTATGGGTTGCTATGGTATGGGCGTGAGCCGTTTGGTAGCTGTTGCTATAGAAGCAAGTCATGATGAAAAAGGTTGTATTTGGAATAAAACTCTAGCTCCTTTTGTTTTAGATATTATTGTTTCTAATATAAAAGATCCAAAAGCTATGGAGTTTGCTGAGCAAATTTATACTCATTTTAAAGATAAAGAGGTTTTATTTGATGATAGAAATGAGCGTTTTGGAATTAAAATAAATGATTTTGAACTTATGGGCTTTCCTTATGCTTTAGTTATAGGTAAGGGTTTGGAAAATAATGAAGTAGAGTTAATTCATAGAAATACCTTAGAAAAACAAGTTTTAAAAACCCAAGAAGTAATTTCACACTTAGAGAAAATTCTATGATAGCAAGAGTAAATATAAGTGCATTTTTGATTTTAGAATTAATTGTTAGTATTTTATTTATAGCCTTTTTTGGTTTTTTAAATTTTTTTATGATAGTTTTTGCAAGTATGTTCTTAGGTGCTGTTTTTTTAGCTAAAACATGGACAAATCTTATTACTATGCAAAATACCAATACTAATTTATTTGGTATGATTAAATTATTTTCTTTAACTATAGTAGGGATTTTACTCTTAATACCAGGAATTTTAAGTACACTTTTAGGGATTTTACTTTTATTTTTTATGATGGCACTAAAACTTTTTACAAAACAAAAAAGAAAATATTATCATCAAACAAATAATGAAGAAATTATAGATGTAGAAATCATACAGGAGCATAAAAAATGCAATTAATTATCGCAACAAGAAAAAGCCAACTTGCATTATGGCAAAGTGAACATATAAAAAATAAACTATTACAAACACATTCTGGATTAGAAATTTCATTAGAGGGTTTTAAAACTAAAGGCGATGTTTTACTTGATTCACCTTTAGCTAAAATAGGTGGAAAAGGACTTTTCACAAAAGAGCTTGAAGAAAGTATGTTAAGAGGTAATTCGCATTTAGCTGTGCATAGCTTAAAAGATGTACCTAGTTTTTTTCCAAAAGGTTTGGTTTTGGCTGCTATTTCAAAAAGAGAAGTGGTAAATGATGCTTTTTTAAGTGAATATTATGAAAGCTTAAATGCCCTTCCAAAGGGAGCAAGGGTTGGTACCACAAGTCTTAGAAGAAAAATGCAACTTTTAATATTAAGACCTGATTTGAATATTATTTCGTTAAGAGGTAACATTAATTCGCGTTTGGAAAAATTAAAAGCTAAAGAATTTGATGCTATCATTTTAGCTCTAGCTGGTATTAAACGCTTAGGCTTAGATAAAGAAATAAAATATATTAAAGCTTTTGAACTTGATGAAATGATACCAGCTGCTTCTCAAGGTGCTTTAGGTATAGAAAGTATAAATAATAATCAAATTTTAAAATATTTAGAATGCTTAAACGATGAAAATGCTTTTATAGAGACAAGCATAGAAAGAGATTTTATTAAAACTTTAGAAGGTGGTTGTCAAGTACCTATAGGTATTAACGCAAAAATCATTGATGAAAAAATAGAAATTCGTGCCATAGTAGGCTTGCCTGATGCAAGTAAAATTTTAAAAGAAAAAAGAGTGATTGATAAGCAAGATTACATAAATGCAGGCGAGTTTTTAGCTAATCAAATGATAGCAAAAGGTGCAAAAGAAATTTTAAAAGAAGCAGAGAGTATGATATAAATGCAAAAATTCATAGATCTTTTAGAAAAAAATAATTTATTAAAAATCATCAATGAACCTGTTGATGTTGATCTTGAAATGGCACATTTAGCTTATATAGAAGTTAAAAAAGAAGACTCTAAAGCCTTGCTTTTTACTAATGCGGTAAAAAATGGTAAAAAATATGATTATCCTGTACTTTTAAATACTTTTTGCAATGAAAAGGCTTTAAATTTGGCATTTGGAAGAGATTATGAGGATGTAGCTAAAGAAATTAGTTCTTTACTTAAAATGCATATACCACAAAGCTTTGGAGCAAAATTAAATTTTTTCAAAACCTTGCTTGATTTAAAAAATATTCCACCAAAACGCATTAAAAAAGATGGAGAATTTGGCTATAAAAGTTTAAATTCTTTATATGAAATGCCTATTTTAAAAACTTGGGAAAAAGATGTCGCACCTTTTATTACTATGGGGCAAGTTTATACTCAAAGTTTAGATGGTAAGCAAAATAATCTTGGTATGTATCGTTTGCAAGTAATTGATGAAAAAACCTTACTTATGCATTGGCAAATTCATAAAGATGCAAGCCATTTTTTCCATGAGTATAAAAAAGCAAATCAAAAAATGCCAGTAAGTATTGCCATAGGTGGAGATCCTTTATATATTTGGTGTGCTCAAGCACCTTTACCAAAAGGAATTTTTGAACTTTTACTTTATGGTTTTATCAAGAAAAAACCTGCTATCTTAGCAAAATGCAAAAGCAATCATCTTTATGTGCCTTATGATAGTGATTTTGTAATTGAGGGCTTTGTAAATCCAAATGAATTCGCACCAGAGGGTCCTTTTGGAGATCATACGGGTTTTTACACTCCAGTTGAACTTTGTCCTATCTTAAAAGTAGAGAAAATCTTTGCTAAAAAAAATGCGATTTATCAAGCTACAGTCGTAGGAAAGCCACCTTTAGAAGATAAATACATGGGGCTTGGTACAGAAAGAGTTTTTTTACCTTTACTTCAAACTAATGCTCCTGATTTGTTAGATTATAGTATGCCTGAAAATGGGGTTTTTCATAATTTAATCTTAGCTAAAATAGAAGCAAAATACCCAGCTCATGCAAAACAAGTAATGCATACTTTTTGGGGTGCAGGGCAAATGAGTTTTGTAAAACATGCTATTTTTGTTGATGAAAACGCACCTTGTTTGCAAGATTATAACAAACTCATACCTTATGTACTCAACCGCTTTGATGAAAAAAAATTGCTTATTAGCGAAGGAATATGTGATCAACTCGATCATGCTTCAAGTACTTATTGTTATGGTGGTAAAGCAGGGCTTGATGCGTGTGGAGATGAGAAAAAAGTCGAACTTGAAATTCTAAGCGATGAGGCTTTATTTTCGCTTTTCAAAGAAAAAGAACAAAGTATTTTAAATTTAAAGCAATTTTATACTCAAACTTTTGCTCCAATTTGCGTAATTTTAATTAATAAAAAAGAAAAAATTACTCAAATTTTTGAAAAACTACAAGCTTATAAAAAACATTTTAGAATTTTAGTTTTCTTAGATACAGATGCTATTTTGGAAAATCCTTATATGTTAATTTGGCGTGTGGTAAATAATATCGATGCAAAAAGAGATATATTTATCAAAAAAGACTGCCTTGCAATTGATGCGACAAATAAAGGATTATTAGAAGATTATCATAAAGAATGGCCTTTAATGACAAATTGTTCTAAAGAAGTTATAGATAGACTTATTGCAAGAAATTTACTTACAAATGATGAAAAATTATTCAAAAAGTTTGAAATTTTTTAATTTTTAACTTTTTGAGAACATTTTTTGCTTATAAAAATCAAATATTTAAAATAAAAATATTAAGTTTTTTTAAATTGTGTCGATAGTGTGTTTAAAAGTCTTTTAAAAAGGAGTTTAAAATGGACATAAATAATATTCACAGAGATAATAATAACTTAACTCATTTTAATAATATAAAGAATATTGAGAAGGTTTCTCTTGAAAATAAACAACAAGTTAATTTAAATGAACAAGAGGAAAATTTAAATGAAAAATTAAAAAACGCAACTGAAAAACTTAATATGCAAATGGAAACATTAGGAACAAATGTGCGTTTTGCATTTAATGATAAGATCAACGAAATGTATGTAAATGTAACAGAAAAAGATACTGGTAAACTCATACGTAAAATTCCTAGTGAAGAAGTTATGAAACTAATAGAGCATTTTAAAGGTGTTATTGGAACTATTTTTGATAAGGAGAGTTGAATATGGCGGTAGGTAGTTTAGGAAGCTTAGGTATAGGCTCAGGAGTTTTAACAAGTGATACATTAAATAAACTTAAAGAAGCAGAGATGAATGCGAATTTAAAATTTTATAATTCGCAGCTTGAAACTAATGGTTTAAGACAAAAAGATTTAGCAGAACTTGAAGCTAAACTTCTTGCTTTTCAAACTGCTGTAAATAGTCTTGGTGATGCAACGCAATTTAATCAAAAAAAAGTTTCTCCTAGTGTTAGTGGTGATAGTGCCGCTGCAAGTTTAACAGTAGGCTCTTTATCCGGTATTACTAGTATGAAAGTAATAGTTGACCAGCTTGCACAAAAAGATGTTTATCAAAGCAATGGTTTTACGGATAAAACTTCCTCTGTATTGCAAAAATTAGGCTTAAGTGGTACTAAATCTTTTACAATTACTCAAGATGGAAAAGAATATAAAATAGATTTAGATCAAAGTACTACTGTTACCCAACTTGCAGAAAAAATAAATACAGCAACAGGTGGTAAAGTAGAAGCTAAAATAGTCAATACTGGAGATAGGGAAAATCCTTATCGTTTAGTAATACAAAGTAAAGATACAGGAACACAAAATAATATTTCTTTTTCAGGTGATGAAGACCTTTTAGAAGGTATGGGTTGGAAACTTGATAAAAATAGTGTTAGTGCTGGTGGATTGTTTGGTTTTAGAGAGAGTGGAAATTCAGATAAAACACAAATTAAAGGTAATGTAAATGTTACAAATACTTCTGATAGGCTTTTAAATACAGGTGAAAAAACTTCTTTAACTTTTGTGGTTAAAAATGGTGATAGCTATGATAAGTACACAATAGATATTGATGATACTACAACTTATGATGATTTGAAAAATGCAATCAATTCAAAAACAAATGGTAAGGTTAAACTTGAGTTTGATCCTTCTACAAACCAACCTTCATTTAAAACAACTAATGGTGCTGAGCTTGGAATTTTTGATGGTGGTTATGCGGTAGATGAAAATGGCAATATTGATAAAGCAAACTACATAAGAGATCCAAAAGCAACTAACTTATTAAGTTCTAAATTTGGAATCACATTAGATACTAGTATTCCACAAGGTTATAATGTTGAATCAAATAATGAAAATCATATACAAAAAGGTTTAGATGCTATTTTTAGTGTTGACGGTGTTAAAATGACTAGACCAACCAACATTATAAAAGATATAGCTCCTGATGTTACTTTAGAGCTTAAGCAAAAAGGTGAGATTAGTTTTAATGTTACGCAAGATACAGAAGCTATTTCTAAATCATTGGAAAATTTAGCAACTGCTTATAATGATTTAATGTTAAACATCACTGCAGCTACAAAATATGATCCAGAAGCTGGCACAAAAGGAAATTTTGTAGGTGTAAGTTCTATTTATAATATAAAATCAGAAATCAATAATATTTTACTTAAAACTATTACAGTAGATGGAACAATTATAGTTGGAGATAGTGAAACTTCAGAAGGAACTAAAATTTCATCTAAAGTTAGTTTATCTTTGGCTGATTATGGTTTGACTATTTCAAATGGAACTATGACTTTTGATTCAGCTAAATTTAATACAAAATTTAACGAAGATCCTGAGATGGCAGAAAGATTTTTTGTGGGTAGTAATGGTTTTGAAGACATTAATTTAGCAGGAGAAAAAGTTACTAGTTTTGGAAGTGATAATTTAAGTTTTAGTGGCAAGAATTTTAAAATAATATACAACGATCAGACTATTGATTTAAGTAAAACTAAAAATGGAGATGATTTTGTTCTAACTGGATCTACAAATACAGAGAGGGCACAAAATTTAGTTAATCATATCAATAGTTTTGGTATAGAAGGGTTAGAAGCTAGTTATGAAATTATTAATCAAGGAACACCTAGTGAAAGTATTCAACTAAAAATTAAAGGTACTTCTGGAAGTGATCTGGAAATTCAAGGAGATGAAAATTTCTTGAAAAATAATTTTGGCTTAACTCCTAAAACTGTATACTCAAATTGGAGAGAAGAAACAGGGACTTTTGGGATATTAAAAAATAATATGAGAGAAATGATGAGCTCTGAAGGTTCTTTTGGTGGTTATAAATCTTCTTTAAATAAGGAATCAAAAAATTTAAATGACACCATAGAAAATACCAAAAAGTCAATTAATGTAAAATATGACACAATGTGGTCAACTTGGGCTGCTTATGATAGTATAATTGCTAAATTAAATAATCAAGCAAGCGTTATTGCTAATATGATTAATGCAGCTAATAATCAAAATTCTTAAAAGGAAAGGAATTTTTAGATGTTAAACAATGCAGTTTATAATGCATATTCACAAAACCAAGTAGGTGTAGAATCTCAAGAAAAGCTCATAGAAATGCTATATGGTGGTATTTTACGCTTTGGAAGTAGAATTAAAGTAGCTATACAAAATGGCAATATAGAAGAGAGAGTGTATTATGTAAAAAGAGCAAGTGCTATTTTTATTGAGCTTATAAATTGTCTTGATTATGAAAAAGGTGGTGAAGTTGCACATTATTTAAGTGGATTATATACTAGAGAATTACAGCTTCTTTCTTTGGCAAATATAGAAAATAACGAAGCTAGAGTTGATGAAGTAATCAATGTTGTAAAAGGTTTATTAGAAGCTTGGAGGGAAGTCCACCAAAAATGAGTGAAAAAAAATGGATAGATGAATTTAAATTAGCTGTTTATACTGAAGATGTAGAAGCAATAACTAAACTTATTGAAAGATCTGATTTTAAAGATTGCCCTAATGAGGCTTTAGCACTTACAAATGAAGCAATCGTTCTTATGAAAAAAAAACAAGATGAAATTGCAATCAATTTGCAAAAACTTAAGAAAGCTTCTGCTTATATGAAGTAAAACATGGCGATAAGCCGAGTTCTGTCAAGAGTGATCATTTATCTAGACTTGTTTTTACAAACAAGTTCAAGCGAAGGGTTATATATAAGACTAAAACCATCCCTTCTTGCTGCAGATTGGGTTTACATAGCTAACTTTGTTACCAAAGCTACTGGTAGGCTCTTACTCTACCGTTTCACCTTTTCCATATAAAACATATGGTAGTTTTCTTTCTGTTGCACTTTCCCTTAGGTTTCCCTAGCCATCCATTAGATGGAATCTTTGTCTTATTGCAGCTCGGACTTTCCTCTTCTAAAAGAAGCGATCACTTACCATGTTTAAGATAATTTTATCCAAAAAAAAATATTTATGCTAGGGTAAAAATTAAATTAAGTGAGATTTTTAATTTATTTTCATTTTTTTCAAGCTTCATTTTATTTACCATAATATTTTTATTAAGTTCTTGAAGCAAAATCATTAGTGATTGAAAATCTCCAATAAAATTTAAATTTAATTCATAATAAGTAAAATATTTATCCTTGTAGTGTTGTGTTTGAATTTGAATTGATTTTGCTTTTATTGATGCTAATTTTTTTTCTATATGATTTAATAAGTCTTGATAATCTTGATTTATTTCTTTGAAGCTATTAAAGTCAAATTCTAATGAATTATTATTTTCATATTGATAAGATGGAAGATTATTATATGTTTTTATTTGTGTTTGTAAAGAATGTAGTTTATTATTTAAAAATATCTCTTTATTTTCAAAAAAACTAAAAGTACTATAATAAACCATAAAAAAACCAAAAATAAAACTTAAAATCAAAGCCAATTTATATTCTCTAGATGTTAAATTTGATAGAATTTCTTCTGAAAAATCAAATATTTTTTTCAAAATATAAATTAATTTTCTCATTATTTATTTCTTTATTTTTTAATATAAAACCATATTTTTTAAAATCATTATAAAAATTATAATCCCTAGTAAGCTCTATATTGAAAATATTTTCTTTAAAATATAGACTTTCTATTGTGCTTTTATGAACATTTAAAACCTTAATAAAATTATAAAAGTCTTTATAACAAAGTGTATTTTTATAAAATTCATACAAAAGTTGATTTTTTTCTTTATTTTTGTTTTGAATATCAATAATATTTTGTTTTTGTATAGAATATTCTAGTGTATTTTTTTCTTCAATTAATACTTTTTCGTAATTTTCGATTTTTTTTTCTATTGTAAGATTATGTATATGTAAATATAAAGGGTAAATTAAAGCCAATAAAATACCAAAAACGAAACTACATATAATTTTAAAACTTAATGATTTATAAAATAACTTTTTTTCTTTAGATGCAAAATTAATACTAAAGTCTGTATTTGAATTTAGTAAGTCATAATATAATTTTTCACTATCAATTTTTTTAAAAGAACTTATATTTTTGACATCATTTATACTTATAATATTTCTATAATCACTTTTTATTTTTTGTTCATAGTTTATGTTGTAAATGTTAATAGGTAAAGTTTTACAATTTAGAAATTGTTGTCCTAAATATTCTATTAAAACTATATACTTATCTTTAAAAATCAAAATTAGATTTTTATCTATATCTTGATTAAAATAAGCCTCAAAAAGTAGAGGTTCTGGAATTAAAGTATTATAATCATTATAATCTAAAATATTTTCATATTTAGTTAAAAAAACATATGTTTGGTGTTTGTTGTAAAAATAAGCTAACTTATAAGAAAAATCATCTTTAAGACCAAGCTCTTCAAAACTTTTTTTTAGAATTTCATCTTCACTGATGGGATTTGCAAATTTTATATATAAAAGTTTTTCATAAGCTAGAAAATCTTTTTTGATATTTTTTTTACTCATCATAAAGATTTTTTTTAAGATTTTGTTCATTTTTGTGCCAATTTTTTTCAAGTTGAACAAATAATTTTAGCATTACCTTTTTTTGTGCTAATTTTTCTATTTTTATTCTAGCTTCTTTACCTATACGCTTAATTGTAGCTCCATCTTTACCTAGTATCATTCCTTTGTGAGAATTACTATCTGTAATGATGATAGCGTTAATATAATAAATTTGCTCTAGTTCTTCGATTTTTTCTATTTTTACTTCAGTGCTATAAGGAATTTCATCACTTAAATTTTCATATATAGATTCTAAGATAAAATCTCTATAAATATCCTTTTCATTTGTAGTAGTAATAAACTCAGGATCAAAATAATAAGGATGATTAGGTAAATACTTAATCATCTCATCTAAGAGAATTTTTTTATAAAATTTTTGCTTAGCAGAATAGGGGATAATAGCACTAAAATATGAGCTAAACCGAGAATATTCACTTAATTTCTTAAGCAAAACTTCTTTTTTTACTAAATCAACCTTATTAATCAATACAATATGTGGGACTTTAGGATTTAAACTTAAAAAATTTTCATAATCATTAATATCATCATAAATACTAGCTACAAATAAAATTACATCACAATCTGCAATGCTTTTAATCGCCAAATCTATCATAAGCTGATTCATAGCTTTAGAACTTGTATGCAATCCAGGAGTATCTATAAATATGAGTTGATGGTTTTCATGCATTACGATGGCATTGATCTTTCTTCTTGTAGCATTTTGTTTATGTGAAACCATAGCTACTTTTTCTTCCAATAAAGAATTTAGGATAGAACTTTTTCCTGCATTAGTTCTACCTACTATGCTTATAAAGCCACTTTTCACAAAATATACCTAGCTAAGTCTTTATTTTCTATAATATCTCCAAGTTTAACTTGAACTTTAAAATCATCTATCTTATAAATTTTTCCAGCATATTCATCTGCTTCAAAGCTTATATCTTCTAGTAATTTTTCCACTACTGTATGTAAGCGTCTAGCACCAATGTCTTGCATTTCTTGATTAGCTTTGCTTGCTATTTTTGCAATCTCTCTAATAGCCTCATCTTCAAAAACAAGTTCAACATTTTCAGTTTTTAAAAGCTCAATATACTGTGTTAGTAATGAATTTTTTGGTCTTGTTAAAATAGCATATAAAGCATCTTCATCTAGCGAATCAAGCTCAACTCTTAAAGGAAAACGCCCTTGAAGTTCAGGGATTAAATCACTTGGCTTACTTAGATGAAAAGCACCTGCAGCGATAAATAAAATATGATCGGTTTTTAAAGGTCCAAATTTAGTTTGTATAGTACTACCTTCAACTATAGGAAGCAAATCTCTTTGCACCCCTTCTTTACTTGGATCTTGGCGGTTTGAATTTGAACCTGAAACTGCCACTTTATCTATCTCATCAATAAAAATAATCCCTTCATTTTCCGCCCTTCTTAAAGCCTCACCTTTAATGCTTTCCATATCAAGAATTTTTTCACTAGCTTCTTGTGCTAGGGCTATTCTCGCATCTTTAACTTTCATTTCTTTTTTAATTTTTTTATTTCCTACACCAATGACTTTTACTATGTCTTGCATAGCACCCATTTCAGGTGGTAAATTTGGATTAGTATCAAATACACTTTGTGAAATTTCAACTTCTATCATGCTATCATCTAAATCACCAGCTTTTAATTTCACGCGCATTTTTTCTAAAGAATTTTGATATTCTTCTTGTTTTTCTTCACTAATTCCTTTTGGTAAAGGTGGTAAAAGTTTTTCTAAAATTTTATTTTCTATGAATTCATTGATTTTTTCTTCATTTTTTTCTTTTTCTTCATTCTTGACTAAATTTAAAGCAGCGTTAGCTAAATCTCTAACCATACTTTCTACATCACGCCCAACAAAACCAACTTCAGTATATTTACTTGCTTCAACTTTTACAAAAGGAAGTCCCATTAATTTAGCAAGTCTCCTTGCAATTTCAGTTTTACCAACACCAGTTGAGCCTATCATTAAAATATTTTTAGGCATGATATCATCTTGAAGTTCAGGAGAAAGTTGTATTCTTCTATAACGATTTCTTAAAGCAATTGCTATGATTTTTTTGGCATTTTTTTGTCCAATTACATAATCATCTAAAAATTTTACAATTTCTTTTGGGGTTAAATTCATTTATCATCCTCAATTACATAAGTTTTAATATTTGTATTAGTATAAATGCAAATCTCACCAGCTATTTGCAAGCTTTCTTTAACTAATTCTTCTTCATCCAAACTAGAGTGTTTAGCTAAAGCTCTTGCAGCAGAAAGTGCATAATTTCCACCACTACCAATAGCAGCTATAGCACCATCTTCAGGTTCAACTACATCTCCAGTTCCAGAAAGTAAAAATATATGATTTCTATCAAGCACAAGCATCATAGCTTCTAATTTTCTTAAATATTTATCTTTTCTCCACTCTTTTGAAAAATCAATAGCAGCTTTTAGTAAATCACCCTTAGAACTAGAAAGTAAATTTTCAAACATATCAAAAAGATTAAAAGCATCAGCGGTGCTTCCAGCAAAACCCGCTAATACTTTTCCATTATTTAGTTTTCTTATTTTAACCGCATTGTTTTTTAAAACAGTATTGCCAAAACTTACTTGACCATCTCCACCAATTACAGACTTATTTTTGCCTTTATAAGCTAAAATTGTAGTTGCGTGAAACATTATTCTCCTTTAACTTCTAGCTTAAATACAGCATGAATTGCATGACCTAATTTAGCTGAAATTTCATGCATGCCAAGCTCTTTAATAGTATCGCATTCTAGACTTTTTTTATCAAGTTCTATATTTTTTTGATCTTTTAGTGCATGTGCTATTTCATCTTTAGTAACTCCACCAAACAAACTCCCATTAGCTCCAACAGGTTTAGTTATACAAATAGTGATTTTGGATAATTCTTCTTTTAGTTTTTCTAAATTTGCAAGTTCAAATCTCAAATTTTCTGCTTTTTTCTTTTGTTCTGCTTCATATTGTTTTAATACTTCATGTGTGGCAACTTTTGCAAAACCTTTAGTAATTAAAAAATTTTGCCCATAGCCATCTTTAACCTCTTTTACTTCTCCTGCTTTTCCTAAACTTTTAACATCTTTAATTAACAATACTTTCATTGTTTTCCTTTTTTAAAATTTTCTTCCATTTTTACCTGCGATGATAAATCTTAAAGCGTTTAATCTTATAAAACCTGTCGCATCTTTTTGATCATACACAACATCTTCTTCAAAAGTACAATAAGCCTCGCTAAATAAACTATCATTTGCACTTTCTCTGCCTATTACCATTACATTGCCTTTATATAATTCAAGCTTAACTTTACCATTTACATATTTTTGCGACTCATCAATTAAGGCTTGAAGCATTAATCTTTCAGGTGAAAACCAATAGCCATTATAAATCAAACTTGCATATTTTGGCATTAATTCATCTTTTAAATGTGCTGCTTCTCTATCTAGTGTGATGCTTTCTATAGCACGGTGTGCTTTTAAAAGTATGCTTCCACCTGGGGTTTCATAACAACCTCTACTTTTCATACCCACATAGCGGTTTTCAACAATATCAAGACGACCTATACCATGTTTTGCACCAAGCTCATTAAGCTTTGCCAAAAGCTGTGCAGGAGACATTTTTTCTCCATTAATAGCACACAAATCGCCTTTACTAAACTCAAGTTCTATTACTTCACTTTCACTTGGAGTTTCTTTTAAATCTTTTACCCAACGCCACATATCTGCTTCAGGTTTAGCCGCAGGATCTTCAAGCACTAAACCCTCATAAGAAATATGCAATAAATTTGCATCCATAGAATAAGGTGATTTACCTGGTTTTTTGGCTATATCAATACCATGTTTTTGTGCATAAGCTAAGAGTTTTTCACGGCTGTTTAAATCCCATTCTCTCCAAGGAGCAATGATGGCTAAATTTGGATTTAGTGCTAGTGCACCCAATTCAAAACGCACTTGATCATTTCCTTTACCGGTTGCCCCATGGCTAATAGCGTCTGCTTTTGTTTTATTTGCTATTTCTACTAAAGCTTTTGTTATTAAAGGTCTTGCAATGCTTGTACCTAGCAAATACTCTCCCTCATAAATCGCATTTGCTCTAAACATAGGAAATACATAATCTTTTACAAATTCATCTTTTAAATCTTGAATAAAAATATTTTCTTCTTTTACACTCAAAGAAAGTGCTTTTTTTCTAGCAGGTTCAAGCTCTTCACCTTGCCCAATATCTGCTGTAAAAGTTACCACTTCACATTTGTATTCATCTTGTAACCATTTTAAAATTATACTTGTGTCAAGTCCACCAGAATATGCCAAAACCACTTTTTTGATATCTTTTTTCATTGTTTTCCCTCTTTGTAAAAAATGATTGTAAAATTTAACGAATTTAGCTTAATATAATGTAAAATATTTAAACATTTTATAACATTTTCTTATATTTTTTGATAAAATATTTTTATGAGAATAGATAAATTTTTAAATGTAGTTAATATTACTAAGCGCCGTGCAATTTCGGAAGATATGTGCAAAAATGGCGTAATAAGTGTAAATAATCAAGTGGTAAAAGCTAGTAAAGAAGTAAAAGTTGGTGATGAAATAAGTATCAAATTTATAGAATACACTAGCATTTATAAAGTTTTAGATATACCGACTTCTAAAAGCATTCCAAAAGCTATGCAAGAAAAATATGTGGTAAAAATTCAATGAAAGAATTAATTCTAGCTCAAGATGAGCTTAATAAGCTTTGTGAAATTTTACCCAAAAATGGGGTTATTTTACTTCAAGGGGATTTAGCTAGTGGTAAAACCACTTTAGTACAAAATTACGCTCAATTTCTTGGAGTAGTAAAGATGCTTAATTCTCCTACATTTTCTATCATGCAAGAATATAATTTTCATCAAGGTAAAATATATCATTATGATATTTATCAAGAAGGTTTTGATGGGCTTTTAAAAAATGGCTTGATTGAAAATTTTTTTGAAGATGGTTTGCATTTAGTAGAATGGGGTGATGATAAATTAAAAAAATACTTAGATAAATATCAAATTTTTAATATAATTTTGCAAATTATTCCTTATGAAAATAAAAGAAAGTACATTGTATATGAGTAAATTAGAAGTTAAAAATTTAGAAAAAATCATTAAAAAAACAAAAATTATACATGATATTTCATTAGAAGTTCAAAGTGGTGAAGTTGTAGGGCTTTTAGGACCAAATGGAGCAGGAAAAACAACAAGTTTTTATATGATATGCGGACTTATTTTACCAACTAATGGACAAGTTTTTCTAGATTCACAAGATATTACAAAAGAACCACTCAATAAAAGAGCAAAACTTGGCATTGGGTATTTACCTCAAGAAAGTAGTGTATTTAAAGATTTAAGTGTTGAAGAAAATTTACTTTTAGCTGCTCAAATAATATATACAGATAAAAAAAAAATAGAGCAAAAAATTGAGCAAATGTTAGAATTATTGAGTATAGAACCTATTAGACATAGAAAAGGTATGAGTTTAAGTGGGGGTGAAAGAAGAAGGTGTGAAATTGCAAGATCGTTGATATGTAATCCTAAATTTTTACTCCTAGATGAACCTTTTGCTGGTGTTGATCCTATAGCTGTGAAAGAAATTCAAAATTTAATTAAAGACTTAAAAGCTATGAATATAGGTGTTTTAATTACCGATCATAATGTAAGAGAAACTCTAGCAATTTGTGATAAAGCTTATGTGATTAGAAGCGGAAGGTTGTTAGCTAGTGGTAATGCTAAAGAAATAGCATATAATGAAGATGTAAAAAAATACTATCTTGGAAGTGAGTTTAGACTTGAATAATGCTTAAACAAAAAACCTCTATAACGCAAAAACCAAAACTATCACAAACGTTAAGATCATGGCTTCCTATACTACAGGCTAATATTGAAGATTTAAAAGAAAGATTAGACGAATTTGCAAAAGAAAATCCTTTTATAGAAATAAAAGAAAATTCAAGTATTGCTAATACTCAAAATAAATACTATCAAGAATATTTTAGTAAAAACACTACTACACAAATGATTGATGCAAAAAGTTTTGAAGTAAAAAATGTTTATAATATTTTAAGTGAGCAAATCATACCACCATTTTTTCCTACTAAAAAATCCCAAACAATTGCAGAAAAAATCATAGAATGCTTAAATCATGAGGGATATTTTGAATATGATGAAGAAATTCTAGGCGAATTTGATCCTTTGGAAGTTGAAAAAATAAGGCAGAGATTTAAGTATCTTGATCCTATTGGAGTAGGAGCAAAAGATCAACAAGAAGCTTTTATTTTTGCTTTGGAACATTTTGACTTAGAAGATGAACTTTATGAATTTTGTAAGACACTTATTTTAAATTTAGAAAATGCTAAAGATTTTATTAAAGATCCATTATATAAAAAGGCTATAGCTATAATTAAAAAAATTTCCATTCCGCCGTTTTTGGAGTATTTTGAAGAAAGCATGGAAATCATTCCTGATATTTTTATTTACCATGAAAATGGAGAAATTAAAATTAAAATTAATGATGATTATTATCCTGAAATTGCATTTGAATCAGATGGATTAGAGCATGAATTTTTAAATGCATATTTAAAAGATGCTAAAAATTTAATTGATGCCCTAGCTATGCGTAAAGCAACTCTTTATAAAATAGGACTTATGATAGTAGAATATCAATATGATTTTTTTATAGGAGGAGATATTAAACCTATGCAGCTTAAAGATTTAGCACAAGATCTTGAAAGAAATGCTTCCACTATTTCAAGGGCAATTGCAAACAAATATTTAAGTTGTGATAGAGGTTTAATACCTTTAAAATCTTTCTTTACTACTGCAGTTGATGATGGCGAAACTTCTAATGCAACAATCAAAGATTTTCTTAGTAATTTAATTAAAAAAGAAAACCCTAAAAAACCTTTGAGTGATTTAAAAATTCTAGAACTAACCCAAAAAGAATTCCCAAGTGTGCAACTAGGACGTAGAACCATCACTAAATATCGCATGCAACTTGGCATAGGAAGTTCAAGTGAGCGTAAAAAATTATATGAACTAATGTAGGAAAATATGAATATAGAAATAATTTTTGAAAAAACTATAAAACAAAATGTGCGTTTAATAGCTGCTAGTAAGTATGTTCAAGATGGACAAATTCGAAAGCTTTTTAAGCAAGGTGTTGTGGAATTTGGAGAAAATCAAGTTCAAGCTTTAGCTTTAAAAAAAGAAAAACTTCAAGATATACAAGAAATCAAATGGCATTTTATAGGTAATCTCCAAAGTAATAAAATCAATCTTTTAATCAAACAAAACCCTATACTTTGGCAATCTTGCAATGGCTTAAAAATAGCCAAAGCAGTAAATAAAAGACTTGATTATAAACTTGATACTTTACTAGAAATTAACACTGCTAATGAAAGTTCTAAAAGTGGCATAGAACAAAACAAAGCTATAGAAGAGTATTTACAAATACAAGAAGAATGTAAAAATTTAAACTTGGTAGGAATTATGTGTATTGGTTCTATGGATAAAGAAAAAACTAAAGAAAGCTTTGAGCAAAGCTTTAAAATTTATGACAATTTACAAAAACACGGGGCAAAAATTTGCTCCATGGGTATGAGTGGAGATTTTGAACTTGCTATAAAATGTGGCTCAAATATGGTGCGTTTAGGGAGTATTTTATTTAAATAAACCCCATTTGCTTAGCTTTTTCTATCATAAAATCTGCACCATTTTCACTTTTCAATCCTCGTAAAGCTAAAGATTTTGATTCTAGTGAAAAATTTTCTACTAAGTTCAAAAATTTCTGTTTTTCTTCTTGACTTAAAATCTCACACAAATTACGCTCTTTTAAATACAAAGCATTAAAATACTGATGATTTTTAGCTGCATAAGGATAAGGTATAAAAATACAAGGAAGGTAATTTGCGCTAAGCTCAAAAAGACTACTAGCACCTGATCTTGATATAGCTAAATCTGCTTTAGAAATTTTGTCTATAATGTTTTTATCAAAATCAAAAAGTTCTACTTTTATATTTAAATCCCCATAAGCTTTTTTACATCTTTCATAATCATTCTTACCACATTGATGAATAATATTAATGCCTTTTTCTTTGAAATATAAAGCATTTTCCAAAGCAAGATCGTTAATAAATTTAGCTCCTTGTGAGCCACCTAAAAAAATAATATTTTTTAATTCTTTTCGAACTCTTGCTTTTTGAGAAAAAATCTCGCTAATAGGATAAGGACAAAAGAAGGTGTTTGTTTTGTCAATTTGATCATCAAAAGCAGTAAAAAAAGCCTTAGAAAAAGGTTTTAAAAGAGAATTTAAACTCCCCATTTTGGAGTTTTGCTCATGAATTAAAAGAGGGATATTTGCCATTAAAGCAGCAAAAGCACTAGGAGCACTGCTATATCCTCCCACGCTAAAAACTGCTTTAATTTTATGCTCTTTTAAAATTTGCTTTGTTTTTTTTGCAAGTTTTAAAATGTGAAAAAGTGACTGAAATTTAGACAAGCCTTTTTTATTGACAACACCTTGAGAGCTTAAAAAATATTTTTTATAAAAACCATCTTCATTTTCAAACCAAAGCCTATCTTGACCATTTTCACTTCCTATATAAATACAATCTATGCCTTGTTTTTTTGCACTTTGCAATAGACATCTAGCTATAGCCAAATGCCCTCCCGTGCCTCCACCTGTAATTGCTATCATTTATCCTCTTTATTTAGTTTTTCTTCTAAAACAGCAAGCCTTGTTTCTAATTTAGCTATTTTTTCTTCATAATCAATCTTGCCATGTTCTTTAATATAAGCAGGTATGCCAATAGCTGTTAAATTTGATCCAACATCTTTTAGCACAACTGCATTTGAACCTATTTTGGCATTTTTACCTATAGTAATATTGCCTAAAATTTTAGCACCAGAGCCTATTATCACTCCATCTTCTATAGTAGGGTGTCTTTTGGTCTTTTTATCTAAATTCGTTCCACCTAAAGTAACGCCTTGATAAATCAAAACATCATTACCTATAACAGAAGTTTCACCAATCACAACTCCATAAGCATGATCTATAAATATCCTTCTACCTAAACTTGCACCTGGGTGTAAATCAACTCCGGTAAAAAATTGAGAAATTCCACTAATAATCCTTGCAATTTTTATAAAACCTTTTTTGTAAAAAAAATGTGCAAAACGATAATTTACAACAGCCCAAACTCCAGGATAATTAAAAGCTAATTCTAGGCAAGATCTATATGCAGGATCTTTTTGTTTTGGCATAGAAAAATCTTCTTTAAGAATACAAAAAAATCCCATATTTTCACCTTTTTATAATATCTGAAAAATAATTTTACCAAAAAAAATATAAATAATTTTACACTATATTTAAGTGTTTTTTAATAATGGGGGGGGGGTAGAATACTTTTTTTAAAAAATAAGGGTTAAAATGCAAGAAGAAATTAAAAATATCTTGATAAATTTTCTCAATAAATATAAACAATCTAAAGAATATAAACATTATAGAGAACAAGAAAAGGTAGTTGAATATATTTTCAACAATTACCCAGATAACAAAAACAAAATTTCTATTTCTCTAAAAGCTTGTATTATAGATAACTTTTATAGTACAAATTTAAAAATGTATGGCATAAATGATATAGCCGATTGGATATTAAAACTAGATATTGACAAAGCTTTAAAAGCGGGAAATCCTTGTATTATTGAGCAAATTGCAAATTTTACAAATTCTAAAAATAAAAAAATATTCTTATATTCTTTTGCTAGTAAATATTGTTTTCATCATAACAAACAAAAATATGTTATCTATGATCAATTTATTTCAAAAAGTTTAATTTATTTTAATAAAAAATACAAATTTTCATCCTTTTATTTTACAAAAAATAATTTAAAAAATTATAAAAATTTAATAAAAATAATAAATGAATTTAAAATATTTTACAAATTAAATAATTTTAGCAATAGAGAAATTGATCATATGCTTTGGATATATGGTAAGGAAAATTCAAAATAAGGAGGAATAAAAAACTTAAAAACTTAAAAACTTAAAAAAGGAAAGAGGGAAAAATGAAAAATAATTTTAAAAATGTAATTTGTATTATTTCAGTGTTATATGCTTCAATGTTAAATGCAGGAGATTTAAAAAATTTCATCGTTGATAATAATACACCTTCTAATAAAGAAAAACCAAAATCAGTCAATAGCAAACAGCCAAAAGATGGTATATATGATTTTGAATTTTCTGGAAAAAAGTATTTGCTTGAAGTTAAAAAAGGATTGAGTACTAGGGCACAATGTCCCAATAATAAAATAATTAAAATTTCAGAAGAATTTAAGAATCCACCAACTACACCAGATGGTAAAAAAGCTCTTATGATATATATACAGCAAAAATGTATGACGACTGATTGGTAAAAATAAGGCAAGAGAATTTTCTTGCCTTATAATTTTATTTGCTACCTATACTTTTTAAATATCCATTATCATTTAAAAACAAATAAATTTCACCTAAGATATGTTTTTTTTGATTTTCATTAACAAGTTTTGAAGCATAAATTTTTTCATTAATATTATCCATAATTGCATGAATATCATAGTCAAGATCTTCTAAGGTATCTAAAATAGATTGAGCCTCTAACACACTTTCTACTTCAAAACCCTTTTCATTGATACTTATGCAAGCATCTGTTGGGTGTGTAAAAAGATTATGTTTCATACCTAACACTTCTTGATAAGCTCCTACTAGGAAAAATCCTAAAAAATAATCTTCAGCTTCTACATCAATATCATGTAAAAACAAAGGATTATCTTTAGAGTATGAAATTTCTCCATCGCTATCACAAGTTATATCCCATATACTTGCACTTCTTGTGGGCTTTTTATTAAGTCTATCAAGTGGCATAATAGGAAAATTTTGTTCCAAACCCCAAAAATCAGGTAAAGACTGAAACACCGAAAAATTCACTAAATATTTTTCTTGCACTTCATTTTGCAAACTTGATAAATCAGCCTGATCACCCACCAAAGTAATAGCTTTTCTCATAATCAAATGCACTAAAATTTCACTATTAGAGCGATCTTGTAAATCCACATAACCTAAATCAAACAAGGTTAAAATGCTCTCCATATGATCTATACTATCATGTAAATATTCAAGTGCATTAGAGGCTTTAATATTTTTATATAAATCATAAAGTTCATCAATAAGTTTTGGATTTTTATCTTTTAATAAAAGCTTACTTTCTGTGTATTCTTGTGAAAAAAGCTCTAAAACAGGTGCTACTAAAACAGCATGATTAGCCGCTACAAAACGCCCACTTTCTATAAAAATATCAGGCTCTAAATCTTTTTTTTGTTCTGCAATACTTTTTAAAATAAATACAACATCGTTTGCATATTCACTTAAAGTATAATTTCTACTCGTTTCGTTTTTAAACTGAGAGTATTCTACTGCTAACCCCCCTCCAAGATTAATAGCTTTTAAATTTTTTGCACCCATTTTTCTAAGCTCGGTGTAGATATTGCCTGCTTCATTTAAAGCTTTTTTTAAAGGATGAATTTCAGTGATTTGCGAACCCAAGTGAAAATGTATCATAGTAAATTGATCTAAAAGTTTATTAGCTTTTAAAAGATTTACCGCTTCAATAAGCTCAGTAGATGTTAAACCAAATTTTGAGTTTATACCACCACTTTTTGCCCAAATTCCAACGCCAGCTGAATGCAAACGTACTCTTAAACCTATGTTTGGCTTTGGCTTAAAACGATTTTTAGCTATTTCTATCATTGCTTCAAGCTCATTAAGCCCTTCCATAGTTAAAGTGATATTATGACCCATTTCACACGCTATAAATCCCATATTTATTAGCTCTTTGTCTTTAAAGCCATTAACCGTTATAGGTGCACCTTTGTTGTTATAAGCCATAGCTAACAAAAGCTCAGCCTTGCTTCCTGCTTCCAAGCCATAATTATATTCTTTACCTAAATTGACTAAATTTTTTACAAAACCAGGATATTGATTGACTTTTAAAGGATACACAGCATTAAAAGAACCTTTGTAATTAAATTCTTTTTTTGCCTTAGCAAATTTATCATAAATTTGCTCAATTTGCTTATGGATTAAATGAGGAAAACGAAGCAATAACGGCCCCTTATAACCATCATCACGCAAAGTATTTACTATATCTATAATAGCAGGTTTTTTACCATGATTTACACATACTTTGCCATTTTCGATGATAAAATTATTTGCACCCCAAATATTAATACCATAATCAATCATAACTCATTCTCCAAATTTGCTAATTTTATATTTTTAGTATCTTTATTTTCTAAATTTTTATAAAAAATCTCTTCTTTTTGTATCTCATCTTCACCTATACACAAAAAGATTTTAGCATTAGCATTATCTGCTTGGTTTAAATGCTTTGCAAGTTTTTTTGCTTCATAGCTTAAATATACTTTATGTTTTTTTCTTAAAGTATTTGCTAATTTAAAAATAGTATCTATATAAGCTTCATCCATAGCACAAAGATAAATTCCTTCTCTTGATTTTACACTTTGTTTTTGCTCTAAAATAGCCATAATTCTTTCTATACCCATAGCAAAACCCACGCCATGACCACTTTTGCCATCTAAGTATTCAATCAATCTATCATATCTTCCACCACCTGCTACAGCAGCTTTTGCACCGATTTCATCACTAACAAACTCAAATGCACTTTTAGAGTAATAATCAAGCCCGCGCACTAATTTCTCATCACATTCAAACTCAACATCATTTTCTTTTAAAAGTTTTTGTAATTTTTCATAATCTTTTTTACAGCAAGGACATAAATTTTCACTTAGTTTTGGAGCATTTTCGATTAAACTTTGACAATGATCATTTTTACAATCAAGCACTCTAATAGGATTTAAGTCTTTTCTTCTTAAGCAATCCTCACAAAAACCTTCTTTAGAATTTAAAAAAGCTATGAGTTTTTCTTTATACACACCCATACATTCTTTACAGCCTAAAGAATTAATTTTCAAGCTTGTGTGAATTTCTAAGCGTTTAAAAATTTCATTTAGCATTAAGATAATACTTGCGTCCTCATACACACTTGCTATACCAAAGCTTTCTACACCAAATTGATGAAATTCACGCAATCTTCCTTTTTGTGGTCTTTCATAGCGAAACATAGAGCCATGATAAAACCATCTTTTAACACTTTGAGCCTTATCCATTTTAGCTTCTATATATGATCTTACCACCCCAGCTGTCCCTTCAGGCCTTAAGCACACTTCATTGCCTGCTTTATCGATAAATTCATACATTTCTTTACCGACTATATCAGAGCTTTCTCCAACACTTCTTTTAAAAAGTTTAGTTAGTTCTAAATGCGGACAATTGATGAAAGTAAATCCATAATTTTTAGCTACTTCTTCACAAGTTTTTACTACTTTTTCATAAAGCATTGCTTGATCATCTTGTAAATCTTTCATTCCTTTTAAAGCATTAATCATCTATAAAATCCTTAATTTTTTCATGTAAAATTTCAATACTTAATGATGCATCTAATTTTAAAATTTTTATATCTATCTTGGTTTTTAAAAACTCTAAAGTTTCTTCTAATGCATTTTGTATATTCAAAAAATATTCAATTCCTCTTTTCTCAATACTATCTAAATTCTTTCTAGAAAGTCTTTGCATAATAAGCTCTTTAGAACCATATAAAAAAACTACCTTTTGTGGAAATACTCCACCTGTAGCAAAAGTATTTAATTCAAATAAAGTTTTTAAATCAAAATCAAGTTTAGCATAAGCCATATTGGAGATAAAACTACGATCTGAAATGATAAGTTTGTTTTTATTTTGCACTAAATGCATATCAATTAAATTTGCTCTATCTGCTAAAAAAAGCAACAATTCAGCCTTTTTAGAAAATTGTATTTTACTTTCTAGCAAAATCTTTCTTAAATGCACCCCTAGCTCACTTCCACCAGGTTCTTTAGTAAAAATTGCATCATGGAAATATTTTTTTAAAAGCTCTATTTGTGTACTTTTACCAACACAATCAATTCCTTCAAAAGCTATATACAATCTTTCTCCTTTAATAAAGGTATAATTTCTTTTGGCACAAGTTTATCCACATCGCCATTATGCATACAAATAGATCTTACTATAGAACTAGAGATAAAAGAATTTTTTAAATTTGGCATAAGATAAATAGTTTCAAAATCTTCCCAAAGCATATGATTTGCATAACCAAGTTGCAATTCATATTCAAAATCACTTACTGCTCTTAAACCCCTTATAATGATATTTATTTGTAAATTTTTAGCTAAATCTACTAACAAATTATCAAAAGTGATAATTCTAACATTTTTTAAATCTTTTGTAGCAATTTTTACCATTTTTTCTCTATGTTCTAAACTAAACATGGGTCTTTTACTCTCACTCTTGGCTATAGCAACTACAACTTCTTCAAACATCTTACTAGCTCTAATGATTACATCTAAATGCCCATTTGTAATAGGATCAAAAGTTCCTGGGTATATGCAACTAGCCATTTTGCCACCTTTGGTATAAATTATGCTCAATGTTGGCAATATCAAGCCATTTACCTACAATAAATTCATATAATTTTTCTAAATTATCAACCTTAGCATAACTTGCCATTACAGGAGGTGCGATGATAACTCCATAATTAGAAAGCTTAGACATCTGCTCTAAATTTAAAGTAGAATAGGGCATTTCTCTGACTCCAAGTATAAGCCTTTTATGTTCCTTTAAAGCTACTCCTGCAGCCCTTGTAAGCAAAGTATCACCTATACCACAAGCTATTTTTGCCAAAGTATTGATAGAACAAGGTGTGATAAAAGTTGTATCTATACCAAAAGATCCACTTGCTACATTTTGGCTGATATCTTCATTATCTAAAAAATTTACATGATCAAGTTCAAATTTATCTTTTATGTGTTGCAAAAAGTCTATATTTTCTAAAAGAGAATTTTCTTTTGCGAAGCTTATTTTTGCATTTTTGCTTATAATGGCATAAATTTGTCCTTTTTCTTTTAAATGTTTTAATAATAAAAAACCAAGTTCACAAGAACTAGCCCCACTAATACCTACTAAAATTTTTCTCATTTTAGCTCCACATAATTTTTACTAATGACTTTACCATGCACGACTTTTCCATCTTTATTTTTAAGGCGAATTCTTTGGTTTAAATTCCCACTTTGTAAAGCTTTTAACTCTATAATCATACTTAAATCCCCATCTTTGATAACCCCATAAACAGAATCATTTCTTTGTATAAGGGTTTTGGTTTTAAACATATTATATTTTAAAATCATATTTTCTCTTATATTACTTTTTGCTATTAAATTTGCAATTTCATCTTTTTTTAACACACCTTGTGGAGCTTTATCAAAAGGAATTTTTAAAATTTTAAAACTTGCAGGACTTAAGTTTTCATTACGCAAAATAGGACGCGTAGTCTGCAAAACTTCTAATTTTGCCTTTAAAAAATATTTAAAAAAGATATTTTTTTTAAACTGCTCTGGAGTTTTAAATTCGGCCTTAACAAAACCATCAGCCCTATCAAAATTATGATTGCCTAGTTTTAAAAAAATGTATTGATTAAAATCTACAGGCAAGTTTGATTGAGTGTTAAGATCTAAAGAAATGATTTCTAATTCTGGATAGTTTGTTTTAAATTCCTTAATTAAAGCTAATTTTACTTCATCAAAATTTGAAGCAAAGCTTAAAGTATAGAAAAATAGAAATAATACAATATTTTTCACAAGTAATATAACCTTATATAATAAAATCAAAAACTGATATATCATATCTAAAAAAGTTTGAATTTAGTTGAAAATTGGCAAAATAAATGGAATAAAATTTGCTTGTAAAAATGCAAGATTGAAGATTGAGGGCAAAATCTAAATCTAAGGAATTGCATAATGAGTATATTTAGTATAAATGATAATTCCTCTTATGGTTCTATCATTTCACAAACAAAAGCAAATAAAGAAAATAAAACAAGTTCAAAAACAAATTTTGCAAATACTTTTGTTAAACAAAATGCTAGTAAATTAATTGAAATTCAAAGTAATAATACTCAAACATTAGCACTCAATGAAGCAATATTAAATCAAAATAGTATTAAAAGCGATTCTCCTAATTATCATATATCAAGCGATTTTAAAAATTCTATTTATGCTTTAAAATATAGACAAGCTAATAATCCTGCTTCTATGGCTTATGGTTATAGTGTTGATTCTAGTGGCTATATGGGTAGTGATTTTAATAAAGCAGCGGGATTGCCTGAAGATTTTAAGATACATAAATCTACTTTAGATGAGTTGTATAGATACAATGAGGAAAATTATTTTAGCACATCAAGTAAAACTTCATTGAGTGTAACTGGTGGTTACTATACAAATATAGATATGGCTGATACTATAAGACAATATTATTCTAAATTTGATCAAATCATAAATCATAGTTTTGAAAATTCTAATAAAACTAGTTTTAGTGTAGAAGATTTAAATTCTTTACCAAAAGGTTATAGCGTTTATGACACAAATAACAATTTTGCTTCTTTAGAAAATTTAAATAAACAAACTATAACAAATTTTTATGATACACAAGAGCAATACAATACTATAGATAGCATAGGAATGCAAAATTCTATCAATACAGGATTAAAAAAATTAGATTTTTCCCCTGAAAGTATGGAAACTCAAATTTTAGATAGCGATATAGCAAAAGATACTTTTAATCCCGATATGTCTGTTTATCCAAAAAATGAAGATGGAAGCTATACTAAAGAAGCTTTATTTATGAGTTTTTTAAAATCTAGTGGTGGAACAATTTTAGAAGGTGGAAGCACCAAAGTCAATCCTAAAATTCAAGCATTTAAAGAAGCTATGGCAAAAGAAAGTTTTGATGGTTCTTTAGCCTCTTTAAATGATATTATGACAGGTAAAGTCGATTTTGCACAAATTTTAAAAGCACACGCTCAAGATGGCTGGCTTGATTCTAAAATTTATGCCAAAGAAAATAATATTGCTTGGCAAAATTCAAGCATAGGTTATGGTGGGGCTTGGTTTGATAATCAATTTAATCAAGCTAAAGCTAGTGGCTACTCTCCTAGCAATGAAAGTATAAATTCTTATGTAAATTCTGTAATGGATAAATTAAATAATATTTTAAATCAAACTAGGGCGTAATCTTTTAATTTATACCAAAATGATTTATTTCAAAAAATAAATGTTTTGGTATATTTAATTTAAATTTTTTTAATTCTTTTTTTGGTGCTACAATTAAAGCATATCCACCTTTATTATATCTATCCCAAATGCTAAAAAATTCTCTTTTAGAACTTATATACTCTCCATAGCTTGGATCAAATACTTGTAAATAACCCCCTTTATAATTAATAATTACCACAAAATGTGGAAAGCGTGGGTCGTTTTCAATTTTTAAAGTATTGGTATATTAATAATGAATTATTGATAAAATCAAATATATTTTAATTTAAAAAATTTATACAAAAAATGGTCGATATTTAAATAGACATTTATGTAATAAGGATAACAAAATGATAACATTTCCATTAAGCTCTTTTAATAAATATTTTGGGAAAAATCCATTAGAAACACTTAATAAAATAAAAAACGAAATTGTAGAAAATAGAAATTCTAAACTTATAAAAAAACAAAGAGAAAAACTAGGTAATGATTTAATAGATTTATATAAAATTTCTAAAAAATTTAGTGATAAAATAGAATTACTTGAAGATTCAATAGAAGACAAGCTTAGAAAAAATGAATTATCAAAATTAGAAGTTGAAAATTTATACAAATGGATGGATGAAAACTCTAAATCACCCCATTGGTTAAGTATAAATGGAACAAGTTATGATGAAGCTTATGTTAAAATTTTTCATACAAGTAAAAGCATAAATGATTTTAAAGAAAAATACCTTGAGCTTCAAAAAACATACTCTGTTGATTTTAGTAAGAAAATCAACAGCTTTCAAGAAAATTCAGAAAAAAATAAAGAAAAACATTTCAAACCCATACAAGGCGAAAGCAAAAACAAAGAAACTTACAAAGGTAATAATATAAGAAATGAACTTGTAAAGAATCTTTTAAAAAATAAATTTAGCACAAATGGAGAGTTAGAAATTCTTTTTAATGTAAAATTTAGCAATGATATAGAAAAAGCTAATGATTTCCTTTCTCAAAACACTATGTTAAAAATTATAAATATTAAAGTCTGAATTATTTCTTACTTAATTAAATCAATGAAAGTAATCATGGATTTTTAATAAAACTAAATTACAAAAATTCAATTTATAGAAAAATGGAGCGGGAAACGAGATTCGAACTCGCGACCCCAACCTTGGCAAGGTTGTGCTCTACCCCTGAGCTATTCCCGCTTATCTTTAAAGTAGGGCGTGATTTTAACAAAAGTTTATATTAAAGTCAAGTGTATAAAAAGGAATATTTTTTGCTTATAAATTTTTAAATCAAAAAAGGAGATTTCATGTTAGTAAATGAAAAACAAAACACTTTAGCTTTAAATAATATGACAAAAATCAAAGAAAAAAATACTTCATCAGATGAATTTCAGGCTACTTTAAATGCTTTAAAAAATAAAGAAGAAAAAGAATATAAAAAAGAAAAAGGTGAAAATTTTAACAATACTGATTTAAATATTAAAAATGTCTCTAAAGATTTTAGTGTATATGCTTGGGGAAAATTTCGCCAAAACAAATATGAAAAAAATCAAGAAAATGTTATAAACAATCTATTTAAAACTTTAGATAAAGCAAGATTATGAAAATTTCTAATAACAATTTTGAAGAATTATTTTCAAATAACAATAAAGGACAAAATAAAAAATCTTCTTTGTATGATTTACCTTTTGATTATCTTTTAAAGCAAAATAAAAAACTTGCAGAAGATAAAATGAAAAAATACAAAGAAGAATTAGTTTTTAACAAAGAAACAAATCAGTTTGAAAAGAAAATAGTTTTAGATGAGCAAAGCTATAAAGAACAAATTAAAATCAAACTTGAAAAGAAAACAAAAGAAAATATCAATGAGCAAATAAACAATAAAATCACATCAAAAATAGAAAATATTAATCCTATGCAAACATCTAGCCTAGATAGCTTAAAATTTAGTACTAATTTTTGGCAGCTTAAAATAGAACAAAAGCAAAAAGAAAACAAAGATTTTAATGTATTTTCAGCACCACTAACTAATGATTGATTTGTAAAATTTCAATTTCTTGATCTTTTTTATATTCTAATTTATCTTCTTTACTTATAAATATATGTGAATTTTCATATAATGGTTTTATCATACCTGAGCCAAATTTAGTTTGATTTGGTATAAAAATTTCTTGTGATAACTTTCCAAATGCAAAATCATTTCTTTTGCCTTTAAATTTCAAATCTTTTGCTAATTTTACTTTTAAAAATGGTAATAAATTTAACCCGTAGAATAAATTTAAAATATTTCTAGCAAAAATATGTGTTGAGACTAAAGAAGCCAAAGGGTTTCCTGGTAAAGCCAAAAAAAGCATATTTTTTTTACTAAAAAGTTTTACATGCTTACAAAGCTTAGCATTGACTTTTTCAAAAATAGGGCTAAAATCACATTCAATTAAAGCTTGTTTGATAAAATCAGCCTCACCTATGCTAGCTCCACCACTACTTATAAGCATATCAAATTGTTTATTTTCTAAAAGCTTTTTATATGCATTTAAATCATCTTTTATAAGCCCTAAATACTCAACATCAGCATAATCTTGCAAAATAGCATAAATTCCAAATGCATTTGCATTATATACGCTATATTCATCAGCATTTTCCCAAGGTTCTACAAGCTCATCTCCACTTGAAAAAATCCCAATATGCATTTTTTTAACCACTTTTAGCTCATAAATTCCTTGAGAAGCAAGCATAGCTATCATGCCTGAAGTGATTTTTTGCCCCTTTTTAAACAAAAGCTCTCCAGACTTTGCTTCCTCGCCTTTAAAACGGATAGCATTGTTTTCTTTAGCATTTTTCGCATTGAGCTTTTCATCTTCAAGTAAAGCTTCTTCAAACATTAAAATAGTATTTGCATTTTGTGGAATTTTAGCTCCTGTCATAATTTTATAGCATTCATTTTTAGCTAAAACATAATTATTTTTATCTCCTGCTAAAATACTTCCTTTTATCTTTAGTAATTCATTTTTGTCCGCATAATTTAGCGCATAACCATCTAGGGCAGAATTATCAAAAGCAGGTAAGTTTTTTTCAACAAAAACATCTTCATATAAAATACACCCCAAAGCTTGTGTTAAATTTACTCTTTGAAACTCATTTTTTGCTTTGATTTGCTCTTTTAAAAACTCTAAAGTTGCAAAAATATCTCTCATTCTTCAAGCCTTCTTATACTTGCACCTAATTTTTTAAATTTTTCTTCTAAATTTTCATAGCCCCTATCAAGATGATAAATTCTATGAATTTTACTTGTTCCTTTAGCTGCTAAAGCTGCTAAAATTAAAGCCGAAGATGCACGCAAGTCAGTAGCCATAACATCAGCCCCTAAAAGCTCTTTGGAACCATTTATAGTAGCAATATGCCCATTTAATCTTATATCAGCTCCCATTCTTAAAAGTTCACTCACATGCATAAAACGATTTTCAAACAATCTTTCATCAATAATACTTGTACCACTCGCTTTTAAAGCCAAAGCCATAAATTGTGCTTGCATATCCGTTGGAAAACCTGGATATTCACTAGTTAAAATTTCAACCGGCTTAATTTCTTTAGCAGGGTTGATGCTAACACTATTTTCATTTACATCAAAACTAAATCCCATTTGTTCTAGCTTTGCTAAAACTGCACTAAGATGGTTTGCATTAACTTTTTTAAGAGTAATTTTTGAGTTAGTGATGGCTCCTGCACACAAGTAAGTTCCTGCTTCAATGCGATCAGGTATAATCTCAAAAGGTTTAAATTCTAAAAGTTCTCCACTTGTGCCATAAATTTCAAGTTCAGAAGATCCTATGCCTTGTATATCAAGTCCAGCCTGAGCTAAAACCTCACAAAGTTGCACCACTTCAGGCTCTTTAGCAACATTTAAAAGTCTAGTTTTACCATAAGCTAAGGCTGCAGCCATGATGATATTTTCACTACCAGTAACGGTGATTTTATCAAACATCACATCAGCACCTTTGAGTTTTCCACTAGCTACTACATAACCTTGTTTAATTTCAATATTAGCTCCCATTTTTTCTAAAGCTAAAAGGTGTAAATCAATAGGGCGTTGTCCTATAGCACAACCTCCAGGTAAAGAAACTTCACAATTTCCAAATCTGGCTAGTAAGGGTCCTAGAGTAAGTATAGAAGCACGCATTTTACGCACTATGTCATATTTTGCTATAGTTTTATTTAGATTATTTGTATTTATCTTTGCGAAATTGTTTTTAAAGGTATAATTTGCTCCTAAATTTTCAAGCAAAGAAAGTAGGGTACAAATATCTGCAACATTTGGTAAATTTGAAATTTGCACTTCATTTTTAGCTAAAATACTTGAAGCTATCAAAGGAAGTGCAGCGTTTTTAGCACCGCTTATTATTACTTCTCCATTTAATTTTTCAACACTATCAATCTCCAAATAAGTCATTAACTTTCCTTAAAATACATACATTTTTTAATGATATAATAATATTTTACTACAAATATTATATAAATTGATAAGATTAAAGGTATTTTTTGGAGTTTTTCTAGTTATACTTGGCGGGATACTTTGGGCTGTAAGTGGGGTTTTAGCTGAGTATTTGTTTAAAAATCATTATTCTGCTGAATGGGTGAGTTTTTATCGCTTAATTTTTACTGGTATTATTTTAATAATTTTAGGTGCAAAAAATTTTAAATTAAAATTATTAAAGCAAAAACAAGAATTTGGTTCTCTTTTAATTTTTTCAATTTTTGGTTTATTAATAACTCAATATGGTTATTTTAAGGCTATTTATTATACTGATGCGGGAACTGCTACGATGATTCAATACAATGCACCCCTAATCATAATGCTTTTTATGTGTTTTAAAAATAAAATTTTTCCTAAAAAAATAGAACTAATTGCTTTGTTTTTAATACTTTTTGCCTTATTTTTACTTATAACAAATGGGGATATTTATGCATTAAAGCTTGATATAAGAGGTGTTATTTGGGCGTTTTTTGGAGCTATTGGAGTAGCGTTTTATTCTTTGAGTGCTAGACTTATCATAGCAAAATATAGCTTATTTTTAATCATGGGTTTAGCTAGTTTATTTGCTTCTATTTTGCTTTTTACACTATTACAAGGGAATATCCCAAAACATAATTTTTCTTTAAATTCATTTTTAGCTATGAGTGGAATTATACTCATAGGCACAATAGGAGCTTTTTGTTTATACTTAAAGGGGATTGAATTAATAGGAGCTTTTAAGGCTAGTATGATAGCTTGTATCGAACCTGTGGCTGCTGCTTCGATGAATTTTTTATTTTTAGGAACTATTTATAGTTTAATTGATCTTCTTGCTTTTAGCTTAATTATTCTTAGTGTCTTTTTGAATGCTAAACATACTAAATAACTAAATTATTTAACAGCTTGCATAGCTTGAGATAACATTTGCATAATTCTTGCATAAATACTTTGCATTTGTGTATTTAAACTTTGAATTTGAGAATTGATCATTTGTGCTTTTTGTGGATCTTGACTTGATTGTAATTTTGCATTCAATTCTGCAATTTTAGCCTGTATTTTAGAAAGCTCTTTGTAAAGTTTGCTTAACTCATCTTCAGATTTTTCTCCATTTTGACTTTCTTTAACGCTTTTTCCAAGCTCTTTTATACCTTGAGTAAATTTAAACTCTATAAAATTTTTATTTTCTTTATTTTCTTTTTCTTCTTTTTGAGTATTTGAAACATAAGGATTAATTTTACCAGTATAGTCATTTATTTGCATAATATATCCTTTCTTTAAGAACATATCGGATTTTTGAAAAAATACTTAAGTTCCATCATAAAGTTTTTTAGCTACTTCTGCGGCTAATTTTAACTTTTCATTATCAAAATGAGTATAAATTCTTGAAGTGTTTAAACTTGCATGTCCTAGTGCTTCTTGAACCAAAACCAAATCTTTTTGTTTTTTATAGAGTAGGGTAGCAAAAGTATGTCTTAACATATGAGCACCATTTTTTTGCTTACGAATTCCGGCTTTAAATAAGATTTGCTCTACTATACGAGAAACATAAGCTTGAGTTAGAGTTTTTCCGTTGCGATTAACAAATAAAAGTCCATCATGAGAAAGATAATTTACTCTAACATCTTTTAAAAGATGCTCTATAAGCTCTTTTTTAATCATCACAACTCGATATTTATTACCTTTGCCTCTAATGCGTATGATATAAAGATCATTTTCTTCACTAATATCTTTTAATTTTATATTAATAGCTTCACTAACTCTAATTCCTGTAAAAATGATGATTTTAATAATTAAACGATTGCGTATAGTATTATTTTTAAAATCAGTATTATCAATAGCATTTAAAAATTTACCTACTTCATCTTCACTCATATATTCAGGTAGTTTAATTCCCTTAGAACCACTAATTCCAGCCCAATTTTTAAGATTTATATCAAAAACATGAGCTCTATCATCTTCTTCATTTTGTTTATCTAAAAATGCAAAAAAATTAATCACGGCTATGCGATAATTTTTCTTACTTGCATCAGATAATGAAGCACTAATGCTTGCTAAAATTTCTACTAAAAGCTCTTCATCGATTTGTTTTAGTGAATGAAGTTTATAAAACATTAAATACTCATAAAGCTTTTTCAAAGGATTAAAATATGTATTTACACCGCTAAGTCCTGCATTTCTTGCTTTTTTTACAAAAGCATCGAGCTCTTGTATATTTTTAACACCTTTACTTAAGGCTAAATTTACTACAGCCAAAGCTTGAGGATCTTTTAATTCCTTATTTGATAAAGAATTAAGCTTAAATTTCACATATCTACAAAGCCAAAATAAAAATGACTTTTCAAAATTTTCTTCACAATCTAGAGGATATTTCATCGCTTATTCTCCAAAGCTTTTAAAACAGCCATTTTTGCATGAATATAAGCACTATCAAATAGCTTTTTAGAATTTTCTTTAATAATCAAACCAAGTTCAGTACAACCCAAAATAACTCCTTGAACTTGTGGAAATTGAACAATCAAATCATCAAAATATCTTTTTGACTCTTCATTTATAATACCTTTACAAAGCTCATTAAAAATAATATCATTAACTATTACTATATCATCTTTTTTAGGGATAAAAACCTCAATCTTTGAAGCAATTAAAAGCTGTTTATAAAAATCTTCAGTCATAGTGTATTTTGTCCCTAATAATAATACCTTATTGATATTTTGGTTTTGAAGCTCTAAAAGCATAGCTTTAGCTATGTGCAAAATAGGAATTTGAATGTTTTTTTGTATATTTTCATAACATTTATGCATAGTATTAGTACAAATTAATATAAAATCAACTCCACATTTTTGCAAAAGTAGGGCATGTTGAGTTAAAATTTCACTTGCTTTTTGCCAATCATTCTTGCGTTGACATTCTTCTATCTCTTCAAAATCAACACTAGTTAAAACTATCTTAGCGCTATGTAATTTTCCTAGTTTTTCATTTGTTAATTTATTGATTATTTCATAATAACTAAGCGTGCTTTCATAACTCATTCCACCTATTAAACCTATGGTTTTCAAACTTTTTTCCTTTTAAATTTAATATAAAAATTATAAAAAAATCTTACTTAAAAAATATCAAGATATAATTATAAAAACAAAATAGGGCAGGATAATGTTTTTTATGAAGAAGAAAAAAATACCAATTGCTCCAAAAAAAGATAATAACTACAAACAAGATATTGGCTTTGAAAGTGACTTTGCTCAAGAAAAAAGACTTTATGAATTTAAAGAAAACATGAAAAAACTGTCAAAAGATGAAAATACTGCTATGATTTTAGCAAAACAACTTTCAAGATTAATCCAAAAATCTTAATAAGACTTAAAAACTTTATACAGTGTTAGCACTTGTTTTTGAATACAAAATTGTTTTAAAATCTCTAGTATTATTTTTTATTTTCATTTGTAATTTTAGCTTTTTATGTCATAAAAAATATTTTAAATAAAACTTATTAATTATGTAAAATTATATGATAAATAGTAAAATATTTAAATTATATATATTTTATATTGAAAACTATAATTTTCAAACTTTTATATTTTACTATACTATCATATATAAATATACTAATAAAATATCTATTTTTAGGTATTTGTGTGATTTTATTTTTTGAATTATAATAATTTATCCACAAAAAAATTAGCATAATTTTTTGAAAAATAATAAAACTAATTATGCATATAGCATGAAACATAAATAAGAAATTTTAATTATTTTTACTAGAATATATTTTTAATTTTTACTTAATTGTTTTTTAAAGTTAAAAATCTTGACTTTTAGGGTAATCAAAAAAAACAACTTCTCCAGTATGTTCTTTTATGTCTTCAAAATTGTTTATATTAAATTTAATACATAATATGGCTGAAGTTGGGAAATTTTCTAAATCTATATGTGTTAAATATTCGCATAATTGTAATAATAATGGATTATGCATTACAAGCACCACCCTATTTTGTTTTATCTTTTTTATATAATTTAAAACTTCATCAAAATTTCCATCATAGAAGCTTTTTTCTATTAAAATATCTTTTTCTTTTAAAGCAAAACTTTTGCATATTTTTTGTGCTGTTTTTATACAACGCTTAGCAGGACTTGAAATAATACTTTGGGCTTTAAATTTTAAGTCTTTAATCCTAAAAATCATAGTTTTAATATCATCTTTGCCACTAGAGCTAAGATCTCTTTGAAGATCTTGAATTTGTATATTTTTTTGTGCCCTAGCATGTCTTATAAAATAAATATATTTCATTTTATAATTCCGAATTTAGCTAAAATATAACCACATATAAATCCAAAAATATGTGCATACCAAGCTACATTTATACCCATAAAAATAGGTACAAAGCTCATCAATAATATAGCTATAATAAGCCCTTTAGTAGCACTTTTATCTAAATATGCATAAAACCCCATTAAAACACATATTGCACCACTAGCCCCTACTACATTTACAAAACCACCATCAAAGCTTAAATATATATAAAAAACACTAAGTAAAGAACAAAGAATTCCACCTGCTAAATAAAGCAGAGCAAATTTAAAACTTTTTAAATACTTTTCTAGTATAGAACCAAATTGAAAAAGCACTATCATATTTAAAATTAAATGTGTCCAATTTCCATGCATAAAAATTGAACTTAAAATTTGCCAATAATATCCTTGAAGGAAGAATAAATTTAAACCTAAAATTATATCTAAACTTAAAGAGTCAAAATAAAAATAATTAACATAGATAAATATAATAATATTTAAAGCTATAAAAAAAGAAGTTATCATCACTCTCTACTTTATATTTTAATAGTAAAAGTTTATTAAACAAACTAGTTTTACATATAAAATTCACATTTATGAGATACAATATCGACAAAAATTATAATAAGGTTTAAAAAATGAAAAAATTAATTTTGGTTTTTTTACTATGTTTAAGCATTCTTAATGCCGGTATTGTTATAGCTCCTGATTCTTTGCCAGTAGAAGTTAAAAATTTTATAAAGGAACATTTTAAAGCAGATATTGGCTTAGTTGAGCAAGATGGTTATTCTTATGAAATATACCTAAGTGATGGAAGTGAACTTGAATTTTCACTTTCAGGAGAGTTTAAAGAAGCTGAGAATTTTAAAGCTTTAAATTTTTCTATATTACCTTTAGCTATACAAAATACCATAAAAAGTACTTACCCAAATGCTTCCATAGTTGAAATAGAAAGAAAAATTTCATACTATAAAATAAAACTTAATAATCAAATAAAACTTTATATTGATAATAACGGAACAATATTAAGGCAAAAATACGATGATTGAGCTTATTTTACTAAGCTCAAATAAGAAAGTTTTGAATTTTTTTTCCAAAAAGGTTTTAATTCTTTAAAATCTATGAAAATTTCTACAACACCAGTAGAATAAGGTGCTATTTCATAAGGCTCCCATATAAAGACTAACCCATCTTTCCTAACTTCAAAAATTTCAGTCATTTTTAAATCTTTAGTATCAAATAATTCATTTTCATTGTAAAGACTAAAAAGTTTATCTTTTATAAGTTTTTTAAAATCCTCATTTTCTAATTTTAATTCCATTTTTAAATTAATCAAAGTCATATTTATAATATCATATGTCTTTCTTTCATAATTCATCATTCCATGGGCACCACCTTTATATTCATAAATATTTTTTCCTAAAGATATAATCTTATCATCTTGATAAAAAACATAAGCTTGTGCTAAAAAATCATTATTAACAATTTCTTCTTTTTTCCATTTATCTTTGTTTTCTTTTGCTATTTGAATTAACGAAGCTTCGTTTAAATTTTCATTAAAATCATCAATGATTTTTTCTAAATTTTTATTTTTACTGGAGTATTTTAATAAATCTGCACTATAATCAAAATCTATAGTTTTATTATCTTCACTAAGTTGTTTTTGATCTTTTAAAGATAATTTATATATTTTAAATCCTGAAAGTTTTTTTTCAAAAGTATATTCTTCTTTTTTATTTCCAATTTTACATAAAGCTTCAGTTTTATTATTTTTTACATCTTTTAAAGCACATGCACCAAAATCGTTAATATCAATAAAATATTCATTTTTATTAGCACTACCCCAAAAACTATGTTGTTTTTGTTTAGTTTGTATATAGCCATAACTTGTATTACTTTTTGCTGAACTATATAATTGAATATCAAATTCCTTTCCTTGTAAAAAACTAACATCAAAAGTATTTTTTTCATATGCGTATAAACTTACATACAAACTTAACCCAAAAGCTATTTTTTTAAACATTTTCTCCCTCTTCTACTCTTATAATTAAACTTTTTGGAAGTTTAAAAAAATCAATCCATTCTTTTTCTTTTTCTCGCATTTGTCCTTGATCTACCTCATGATCATAACCTTGCAAATGAAGCATTGCGTGAATAAAAAGCAAAGATATTTCATCTTCATTACTATGTTTAAATTGTATTGCATTTTTACTAACTTCATCTAAATTAATCACGATACAGCCAAGTAAATTTTCACAGTTTTCCAAAAGTGGAAAAGATAAAACATCTGTTGTTTTATCTATGCCTCTTTGGCTTAGATTAATTCCATGCATAGTTTTTTCATCCACCAAAACAAGCTCTATGTTTTTATCACTCATATTTTTGGCAATTTTTTCAAGAAAAGAAATGTCAATTTCTTCTTCACAAAAAATCATTATTATCCTTTTAAAATTATAATTTCAAATTATATCAAAATTAAGGAAAAGTATATGAAAAAAGCTCTTTGTATTATAAGTGGTGGTATGGATAGTACTCTTTGTGCATATTTAGCCAAAAACGAAGGATATGAAGTTATCGCCTTGCATTTTGATTATAATCAACGCACTATGAATAAAGAAAGAGAATGCTTTAATAAAATTTGTAAAGAATTAAATATAACAGCAAAATATATTCTAGACGTATCTTTTATAGCTAATATCGGTGGAAATTCTTTAACAGATCTAAGTTTAGAAATACCAAAAAATAAACTCCATGAAAAAGAAATTCCAAATACCTATGTTCCATTTAGAAATGGAATTTTTTTATCTATTGCTGGTGCTATTGCAGAAAAAGAAAAATGCGAGTGTATTTTTATAGGTGTAGTTGAAGAAGATAGTAGTGGATATCCTGATTGTACTCAAGATTTCATACAAAAGGCAAATGATTTTATAAATGAAGGAACAAGTAAAAATTGCAAAATACAAATAAAAACTCCATTGGTTCATCTTAACAAAAGTCAAATAGTAAGTTTAGCTATAAAAGAAAAAGTAGCTTTAAAATACACTTGGTCCTGCTATGAAAACGAGGAAAAAGCTTGTGGAAAATGCGATAGTTGTTTATTAAGACTTAGAGGATTTAAAGAAGCAGGTTATAAAGATGAAATAACTTATATGTGATTTAGTATATTTATTTACTTTTATTTAATAATATTTATTACTAGAAAAATTTTAAAATATAGGGGAAAATATGAAGAAAATTTTATTAAGTTCGATTATAGTTGGTTCTTTAGTGAGCATTAATGTTTTTGCAAAAGAATTTAATTTAGATAAAGCACATTCTAATGTCGCATTTAAAATTAAACATCTACAAATTAGTAATGTGAATGGAAATTTTAGAGATTATGATGCTATGATTGATTTTGATAGTAGTAATTTTAAATTTAATAAACTCCAAGCAAATGTAAAAGTTGCTTCTATAAATACCGAAAACAAAGCTAGGGACACACATTTACAACAAGATGATTTTTTTAATGCAAAAACTCATCCAAATATCACTTTTACCATGAGTAAATATGAAAAAATTTCTAACGAAAAAGGTAAAATGTATGGTTTGTTAAATATTGCTGGTATAAGCAAAGATATTATTTTAGATACTGAAATTGGTGGCATAATTAAAACAGACAACGGTAAAGAAAAAGCAGGGTTTACTCTACAGGGTCAAATCAAAAGAAGTGATTTTAATTTTGCACCAAAAACTTCTACTTTAACAATTGGTGATGAAATACAAATTAATATCGAAGCTGAAATAAATGAAAAATAATTTCTTACAAGCATAAAATATGCTTGTAAGAAATATAAAAAATTATTTACCTATCCAACCTTCTTCTTTCCATACTTTTTGAGCTTCTTTGCTTTGAATAAAATGTATAAATTCGGTTACTTTTGGATTGTTCATACCTTTTTTTGTTGGAACTATTTCGCTAGCTCTATAAATGATGGAATTTTTATCTGCTTTGATAAATTTATTCTCTTTTTCTCCAACTGCTTTAATCCAGTGGGTCCATATAATTAATACATCAATATTATGATTGTTTTTCCACTCATCTACGGCAGCTTTTGAATTCTTAGCATAAACTACAATGTTTTTTCTTAATTTTTCTAAATTTTCGATTTTTCCTGTTTTTAAAGCCATATCTTCATATAAACCAACCTGCCCTGCCCCATCAACAACCATTACTTTAACATTATTTTTTAAAATATCTTCAAATTTTTTAATTTTTTTAGGATTATTAGCTCTTACTATCATACCAGATCCTCTAGCATTTAAAACTTGAACATCTTCTATTTTAATTTGGCTTGGTAACATTTTAATAAAGTCATCCATCATTGATGAATTGCCAGAAAAAATTATATCAGCATCTATTTTAGCTTGTTTTATCCATTTAGGAGTTGGACCTGCATTAACAATGACTTTTTCTCCACTTTTTACTTCAAATTGTTTAGCAAGTTCTTTTAAAACAGGTGCTGGACCACCAGGACCATAAACTAAAATTTCAGCATTTATAGTAGCTGCTGTAAATACACTCAATAATAAAATTTTTTTCATAAATTAACCTTTAAATAAAATTTAACATAAAAATATAGCCTTTTATAGTTAATAAAAATTATTTTTAAATATTTTTAATCAAATAAACCAATTTCTTTTTTATTAGGTAAAAAATAAGCAAGAAAATCCTCTTGATTTTCTTTTATAAGACAATATGTAAAATCAATATTTTTTTTAAACTCACTTAAAGTTGAGTACGGAAAATCGCAAAATAAAGAATTTTTTAATGCGGTTTTAAAACCTTTTATATTTTGGAGTTTTTGTGCTATAAATTCATAATCTTCATCATTTTCTACTAGCAAAACTACCCTAGAACTACTACCAAAGATACAAATTTCATTTTTTGAATCCAAAAAAAATGTTTTAAAAAGTTCTAATTTTTTTTCATTAAAATTAAAAGATAGTTTTTTACTTTCAATAAAATCAATAAAACTTGCAAAAATATCTGCATAAAAAAAAGCAAATTTTAAATCTTTAAAATATAAATTTTTGCAAAGAATACTAGTATAAAATAAAGATTTAACACCTAATAGTTCATAATAACATTTTTTTAAAACACAATAAGTTGGTTTTAATTTTAGAATAAATTTTTCATCACTAGAACAAAAAAAAGTTTTTTCTTTGGCATTTTTCAAAAGCTCAAAATCAATTAAAATGTTAGAACTTAATATTTTAAAATTAAATGCATTTGCAAATTTTAATTCTATGTTGGAACAATATAAAAATTCACAAGATTTTTCTTCGCATAAAAATCTAAAAAGTCTGAAAATAGCTTCTTCTAAATCAAGAACTTGAAGATAAAATACATCTTTATCTATAAATTTTATTTTTTTTTGACTTACTATCACATATGCTCCAAATTTTACAGCATAATCTGCTTGTTCTTGGTTTTTAGCAAAAAAAACACTTGCTGGTTTAATTTTATTTAAGTCTACACTAAAATCATATACACTAGAAGTTGCTCCATAATTTAAAACTATAGCATTAACAAGTTCGATAAAATTAGAAATATTCATTTAACCTATCAAAGCTCCATTTTCAATAAAACCTTGAGGAGTAATTAAAACTAATTTTCCATCTTTTTCAGCACTTAATATCATTCCTTGACTTTCATACCCAAAAATTTTAGCTTTTTTTAAATTAGTTATTACACAAACTTGTTTTCCTATTAATTCGTTTGCACTATAAAATTTAGCAATACCTGAAAGCACTTGTCTTAGTTCTCCATTTTCTAGTTCAAGTTGAAATTTTAAAAGTTTTTCACTTCCTTCTATGTTTTTACATTCTTTTACTAAAGCTACTTTAATTTCAATTTTTTTAAAATCTTCAATTTTAATTTGAGCTAAGCTTGGAGTTTCAATCTTTTCTTCTTTTTTTGCTTCTTGAGTTAATTCTACTTTTGGAAATAAAGCTTCACATGGGCTTGATTTTAAATTACATAATTGATTATTTAAAATCAAATTTTGATAATTTTCATTTGAAATTTCAAAATCCAAAGCTTTAGCAATTTTTAAAGCTGTTTTTGGCATAGCAGCTGAAAGTAAAATTGTAACTTTTGCTAAAATATTGGCACATAAAGCAACTAAGGCATTTGCTTTTTGCAACTCGTTATTTTTGATTAAATTCCAAGGCTCGTATTTACTAATACTTAAATTCGCTAAGGCTAAAGCTTTAAAAAGTTCTTCCAAATAACGATTTGGTTGGATATTTTCTAAGGCATTAATTGCGTTATCTAAATATTCTTTACACTCACTAATTTCATTTTCAAAATATTTTTTAACATCTTCAATTTCGATAATATTTTGAGAATATTTTGTACTCATACCAATGATTCTATTTAGTAAATTCCCAAGTTCATTGCCTAATTCTGCATTAATTCTTGCAACTAATGCTTTTTGCGAAAAATCTCCATCATTGCCAAACGGAACTTCTCTAAGTAAAAAATATCTAAAAGTTTCTAAACCAAAAGTATTAGCTATTTCTCTAGGAGATACTACATTGCCTTTAGATTTACTCATTTTTTCACCATCTTTTGTCCACCAACCATGAGCAGCAACAAATCTAGGCAAAGGAAGCTCTAAGCTCATTAAGAATGCTGGCCAATATACTGCGTGAAAACGCAATATATCTTTACCAACAAAATGAATATGAGCTGGCCAAAAATTCATATTTTTTTCATCAAGTCCATAACCCAAAGCACTTATATAATTCATCAAAGCATCAAGCCAAACATAAATAACATGTTTATCATCATTTAATTCTTTTGGAAGTTTTATCCCCCATTCAAAACTTGTTCTTGTAATTGATAAGTCTTTTAAACCACTTTCTACAAAATTAATAAGCTCGTTAGCTTTATTTTTAGGTAAAATAGGCTTTTGCTCTTTATACCATTTAAGAATTTGATCTTGATATTTAGAAAGCTTGAAAAAATAACTTTCTTCCTTTAAAAGCTGTGTTGTTTTGCCACAATCTGGACAATGACACTCATTCACAAGTTGAGTTTGAGTAAAATAACTCTCACAAGAAACACAATAAAAGCCTTCATAAGTTCCTTTATAAATATCACCCTTATCAAACATTTTTTTAAATGCTTTTTGAACGCTTAATTTGTGATTTTCATCCGTAGTTCTAATGAAATAATCATAAGAAATTTCAAATTCATCCCAAAGTTTTTTAAATTTAGAACTAATTTCATCTGCATATTTTTTAGGGGTAAAATTTCTAGCACTAGCAGCTTGCTCTATCTTTTGACCATGTTCATCTGTACCTGTTAAGAAAAAAGTCTTATGTCCTTGTAGACGATAAAATCTCGCTAGAGTATCTGCAATGATTGTAGTATAGGCATGACCAATATGTGCCACATCATTTACATAATATATTGGAGTAGTAATATAACGCATTTTCAACCTTTATTAAAAATCAAATCCACCTTCTTTACCTTTAGACATACTTTTATAAACTGCTTCAATATACTCTTTTCTTAAAGAGCACTCAAAAACCATAGAACAAGGTAAACAAGATTTTAAGTTTTTATCGTTTTGGCAAGCTTGAAGTTCATTTTTTTTAACTTCTAAAGCCAGCTCAAATTCATCTTTAACTTCAGCCATTAAAGCCCTTTGTAAGCTTGTTTTAGTTTTTCAATTTCATATTTTGAACCCAAAAAGCATGGCGTACTTGCATGGATTTTTTCAAATTCTAAATCAAGTAAAGAATCATTTTCTCCATTAGTAGAAAATCCTCCTGCTTTTTCAAAAATAAAAGCAAAAGGAAACACCTCAAAATATGCTCTTAACTTTCCATTTGGTGCATCGCTTGTTGCAGGATACGAAAATAATCCTCCACCTTTAAGTAAAATTTGGTGTAAATCACTCACCATGGCACCAGAATATCTCAAACGATAACCCTCATCAAACAAGGATTTTATAAAAGCTCTATGGTTGTTTGACCAATTTTTTTGTGTCCCACCACTTGCGTTTAATTTGCCTTTTTCATTTAGTTTTAAATCTTTAACAAAAACAAATTCGTCATCTTCATTTAGTCTATAAAGTTTAGGAATATCTATACAAATTATTAATTCTAATCGCACACCATAAATAACATAGACAGCAGCTTTTAAATTTTTTGCACTTGCTTTTTGTTCATAGATGGCAAAAATAGAGCCTATAGCAAAATTAACATCCACCAAAGAAGATCCATCTAGTGGATCATATGCAACAATGTATTTTTCATTTTCATTGATTAGTAACTGCTCTTGTTTTTCTTCACTAATTAAACTTTTTATACTTTTATTTTGTTTTAAAATTCTAGTAATAATTTCATCACTTTTTACATCAAGCTTTAACTGTTTATCTCCAGTTGCATTTTGAGAACTTGTATAATCAAAATCCGTTAAATATCTAAGCTCATATGAAATTTCAATCACTGCTTTTTGTATATCATTGATAATTTCTTGCATATTTTACTCCTATACTTTTTTTGAATTTTTTAATATAAAATTACAAATACTTTCTAAATCATCCAAATGAATCCAAGTTAGTTTTTTATAAAAAATTTTTTCATAACTTGCTATAGCATCAGAATAAGTAAAATATGTTTCATCAATTTCTTTACAAAATACACTAATTCTAGGTATATCCAAAGTTTTTAATCCTTCTATAAATAAAAAATCAAAATCTCCTAGTTTAGAAATTGCTTCATCTAAACTACTTGGAGAATGGGTAAATAAAGTTGTTCTTGTAGGACTTAATACCATTACATCAGCACCACTTTGAAAAAATTTAAAACTATCTTTTTTAGCTATATCAAAACTAGCTTTATCCTTTGGATCATGCTTTATAATACAAACTTTATAGTTTTGTTCCATAAAATATTTAGCAACTTGAGTAATCAAAGTAGTTTTACCTGAATTAGAAGGTCCACTAAAAGCCATTGCTAATCTTTTCACTATGCTTTCCTTAAAATAAGAAAATATATATAATTATATCTTTTTAAAAGTTAAAAGCTTATAATTATAAAAAAATTAGGATAAAACAATGAAAAAATTTATAATTATTATTTTTTTAGCATTTGTATTGAATGCATGTGTTTATAAAAATCAAGAACAAAGCATTGTAAATTTAAAAAGCCAAACTCTAATGTATGCACAAAAAATCAATTTTAATTATAAAGATAATAGAATAGTAGCTTTATTAAGTTATCTTAATCCAGTATTAGATGAAAAAAGCCAAAAAGAAGTTTTTGTGCTTAGTTTTTTACCAAGTATAAACATTAAACAAGATCAAATTTCAGTATTAATAGATGGAAAAGCAACAATAATAATGCCTTTAAATAAAAATGATAAATTGTTTAAATACATACTTAAGAGTGATTATGCAAACTATTACAAAATCACCCTAAATGAAATAATCCAAAAACCTATTTTGCAATTAAATTTATGTTTTGAGAGTCAGTGTTTTGAATCAAAGTTTCAAAAAATTTCGAAATCGGTGTATTATCGTTCAGAAGATGCAAATATACAACATAATTAGCCAAAACTTTTTTACCATAAGTTCTACTTTCAGCATAGGGAACAAGCTCCATTGATAAAAATGGTTCATATTTTCCTGCTCTGAACATATCTTCTCTTTTAAGCATTCTTGTAGTAAAACCTATACCTCCATTATATGCATAAGCCACAAAAACTGGAGAATTAAGTTTAGATTCTAAATAATCTAAATGATGATTAGCAAAAGCGTAAGCTGTTTTTGGATCAAAAAGCATGTCTTGATCAAAATTTGGGATTTGTAGTTCTTTGTTACCTATATGATTTGCTAAAAATGGAATAAATTGCATAATACCCAAAGCATAAGAGGTAGAAATAGCAGTTGGTATAAAACGACTTTCTTGTCTAGCTAGTGCTAAAATCATAGCTTGTCTTTGGATTGCATAATCTTTTAAAAAATCATAATAAGGCATTACAAAATAATGTTTTTTAAATCCTTCTGCTCTTTCTTTAATATAAGCATAAATAGCTATATTTTCTTTAGTATAAAATTCTTTAGCAAGTTTTTCTAATTCACTCGGTGAGCTTTTTGTTATTTGCTTAGCAAGTTTTTGCCAAGCAAAAGGATCTTGCATATCAAAATCATTTTTTTGTTTTTTTGGTTTTAATTTTTCTATTTTAGGTATAGGTAAACCTTTTAATTCTCTTGCATACAGACTATAAATATTTAAAGAACTGCTTTGTGCAAGCTCATCAAGAATTTTTTTATCTTGAGTGATTAAATATATCCAAAAATTCGCATTATCTACTAAAGATTTACTTTTAAAAGTATCTCTTGCAATTTGAAAAAATTCCAATGCCTTTTTGTCATTATTTTCTAAAATAGCATTTACGCCTAAATAAAAAGCATTATCTTGAAAGCTTAAATTTGCATCCACATTGACTAAAGATTTTCTGATTAATGGATTTTTCCTTTTAATTACAAGCTCTTTTACAAAACCTGTAAAATCTTTTTCTTTAGCTAGTTCATTTACAAAATCTTTTTCTAAGAAAAGATCTTTTTTATCTTTCAAGAAATTATATACTTTATAAAAATTTACACTATCATAATTTAATACCACATAGCTTAGCGGGTCTTTTGCATCAAAAGCATCTAAAAGTTTTATCAAATTAACATTATCTTGTGGAATAGCTTTTTTTATTTCATTACGAACAGAAGTGTTTAAATCTTGTATAAAAGTTAAACTATTTAATCTTATAAATTGACAAGTAGTGTTAGCATCTAAGATATTTTGTGTATTAAATTTATAACATAATTCATATTCTTTATTATATCCCAAAGGTGGAACAATGGCTTCAATGGCATTCTTAATGCGTCCTGCATATCTATAAATATGCTCTTTTAATTCTTCAATTTCTTCTTTTTTAAACTTATTTTTTTCTAATAAACGATATAAATAATAATCTTTAGCTAAAGAATTTGGTTTTTGTTCTAATTCTTTATAAGAATACATTGCACAATTTGCAAATATGGCTCCACTTAAGAGCAATGTTATACTTTTTCTTAACACTTATAAACTTCCTAAAATTAAATTTGATAAAAATATTTGAATAAATTTTAAGCCTAAAATAATAATCAAAGGTGCTAAATCAATACTCCCTATAGTAGTAGGAATAAATCTTCTTACAAAAGCATAAGCAGGCTCACTTAAACGATATAAAATTTGAACTATTGGATTATATGGATCAGGTCTTACCCAAGAAATTAAAGCTGCAATAACTATAATCCATACATAAATATCAATTACTAAAGAAAAAATTTGCACCAATGACACAATCAAACTTGTTCCAACTCCCATTTTACTCCTTTATAATTTCTTTTACAAAAGGTTTGATTAAAGTATAAATTTCACTCATTTCAGGCCCATGAGTAACCCCTGTTAATACTAAACGCAAAGGCATAAAGAAATTTTTACCTTTTAAATTTGTTTTTTCCATTAAAATCTTTTTAAACTCATCATATTCTTGAGGTAAATCCAAATCTTTTAAAACTTCTTTAATCAACTTGCATTCATTTTCAAATTCATTATAATTTTTAACTGCAAAAATTGCTTGTATTTTTTCTCTTATCTCATTTAGTGTGCTAGCTTCTTGGGTATAAAATTTTGCAAGTTCAGCTACATCTTTGTCTAAGTTTAATAAAGAATTTAATTTATCATCATCAAGCATTTTTATATGCTCACGATTAATTTGCATTAAACGCTTAGTATCAAATCTCGCCGGAGATTTTGAAACTTTTTTTAAATCAAACCATTCTATAGCCTCTTCTAAAGTAAAAATCTCTTTTGGAGTTTTATTGCCTAAAAGTATTAAATAATTTGCAATAGCACTTGCTAAATAACCATTATCAAGCATCCATTTTACACTAGAATGAGCTTCTCTCTTGCTCATTTTAACACCCTCTTCATTTAAAATGATAGGCAAATGTGCATAAGTCATGCTTTTATCATAACCCAGACTTGCTCTAATATGCTCTTGCTTAGGAGTATTTGAGACATGATCTTCCCCTCTTATAATACAACTTACACCTTCTAGCATATCATCAACCGCACAAGCAAAATTATAAGTTGGAGTTTTATCCGCTCTCATAATTACAAAACTATCAATATCTTCAGGATTAAAACTAATCTCACCTTTAATATAATCAGTAAATTTCATTTGCGATTGAGGTTTTTTAAGACGGATTACAAAAGGCTTTTCGCAATTTAACACATCAATATCTGTTAATTTCTCACAAGTACCATCATATCTATAAGCTTGATTTTTACTTTTAGCTAGTTCTTTTTTATGAGCTAATTCATCCTCAGCACAAAAACAAGCAAAGGCTTTTTTCTCACTTACTAATTTTAAAGCCATTTGTCGATGAAATTTTAAATTCTCACTTTGTACGTAGTAATGTTGCCAAGTTATACCAAATTCTTTTAAAATAGCTTTTATCTCTTCTTCTTTTCCAGCTATATTTCTAGCATTATCTGTATCTTCAATACGCAAAATAAAATCTGTATTTTCTTGTTTTGCTTTGATATAATTAAACAAAGCAGCTCTTAAATTTCCAATATGCATATCTCCAGTAGGCGATGGTGCAAACCTATACATTTTAATAATCCTTTAAATTTTTCTGTCATTATACAATTAAATACTTGCTATTTCTTTTAATTTTTGTAAAGTTCACACAAAATTCACTTATTAATATTATGATTTTATCAACAAATTAATATAAAGGATTAAAAATGAAATTAAAATTAGTTCTAGTTGGTTTAGCAATAGCAAGTTGTGTTTTTGCAAAAGATATGGTTGTAGGCATTAATGCTTTACCAGCAAATTCAAAAAATTTCATACAGAAATACTTTGCAGGATCAAACATTGCTTTAGTTAAACAAGATATTGATGGTTTTGATGTTTATCTTGATAATGGAACAGAACTTGAGTTTTTTATTAATGGAGATTGGAAAGAAATTGATGCTAAATACAGACCTATTGACACTTCTTTTTTAAGTCCAAATGTTTTAACAACGATTAAAAAAATGCATCCAAATGCAAGTATAACTAAAGTTGAAAAAGAAATTCAAGGTTATAAAATTAAACTTAATAATATGATGGAAATTTACACTGACATAAATGGTAATTTTTTGGGGCAAAAAATTGATGATTAAAAAACTAGACTAAGTTTTACTTAGTCTAGTTTTTATAAGAACTTAACGCAAGCTTTTGTATATTAAAATTTGCTATTTTTTTATATGTAAAACCTTTTTTTTTTAAAAAATCAAGTAAAATTTTTTCCATCTTTTCTAAAGATTTTAAAACTTCATCTGAAATTTTAAAACTCAAAGGCTCTATACGCTTTGGCACACAAGCTAAGATTTGAGTTTTTGGAAGATCTCCCATAAGCTCCATATACTGTAAAGTTTGAAGCATTTCAACCTCATGTGCACTACCGCTCCAATTTACCTTTTTTGGCATAGCTTCATATGGAAAGAAAAATATATCTCCTACTTGAGCATCGTCTGCTTCTATACAATCAATCACAACCATTTCATCATATTCAGCAATGATATAACTAAGTTGTAATGCTAAAGTTCCACCATCAACAAAATTTATAGAGTCTTTTTCATGAGAAAAAATATAATTTTTTTCTAAAAGTTTGCAAAGATGAACACCTAAGCCTTCATCCGCAAACATAATATTTCCAATACCTAAAATTAAGAGCTTCAATGATTTTCTCTTACAAATTTATATCCGCTAAAGATAGCATCTAAAGCACCATCTTTACCTTTGACAGAATTAAATACAGCCATATAAATATGCACTGGAACGAAAATCAATACAACCCACATTAAAATTCTATGATAGGTTCTAACATCAGCTAATCCGCCTAATGCAACTTCAATAGGTCTTAAGATATTATATAAAAATCCACCCAAACCTTCATGATACACATGCATATAAAGAATCAAACCTGTCAAGATAAGTCCAAACATAACAAGATAAAAGAAAAAATAAGTTGCAAATTGTAAAGGATTATACACACCTTGCAAATGAGGATGTTTTCCTAAAAAAATGTAAAATTTAATTTGATTTATCCATAATTTTACATTAAAAATATCTTTTACACTTCTTCTCTCATTTGCACTTTTTGGATCAAAAAAGAATAAATATGTCTTAAAAAGCACACAAGCTATCATAATAAAACCAAAAATTTGATGCACCATGCGATATTTTGCTTGCATAAACAAAGTTGGCTCTGATGAAATAGAAGGAGCTTGAAATACATAAGATATATAATAACCAGTTCCCACTAAAATAACAATTGCAACAGCTCTTAACCAATGTGTAAAACGAAGACCGATACTAAATTCGTATTCAGCCTTTCTTTCTGTTGTTAAGGAATGTTTAGTATCCATGCTAAAATCCTTTCCTTATAAATTTACATTAACTTTATACTCGCTAAGATTATTACCTTTAGTATCCATAACATGCACAGCACATGCTATACAAGGATCATAAGAGTGAATAGCTCTTATTACTTCTAAAGGTTGTTTAACATCAGCTAGTTTCATACCAATAAGACATTGTTCATAGCTACCACCTACTCCATTTGCATCTTTTGGACTTGCATTCCAAGTAGAAGGAACTACTGCTTGCCAATTTTCAATCACACCATTTTTAATTCTACACCAATGACTTAATGCTCCACGAGGTGCACTACCAATAAATCTACCTTTATATTCTTTATTTTTATCAATCACATAAGTTGCACAAGTACTTTCATCTGTTTTTAAATTTTCAACTAGAGAATTAAATGCTTTTAAACCATGATCAGCAACAATTTTAGCTTCAATTGCCCTAGCACCTGTTCTACCTAGAGTACTCATTAATGCTTTAACTGGCAAATTTGTAGCTTTTAAGAAAGAATCTACAGCTTCAACTACAATCTTATTACCTTTAGCATAGTTAACTAAAATATTTGCTAATGGACCTACCTGCATTGGTAAGTTTTCGTATCTTGGAGCTTTAATCCAACTATATTTACCTTTAGTATCAAATACTTTACTATGAACCATATTACCTTTATCATCAATACTTTCACCATCAACCAAACCTGTGTAGTTTGGATTAGTTTTACCATCATAAGGATGTAATGCTTCATTATCTGCATACCAAGCTCTAGTAGCCTCTTCAGTAATTTTAGCTTCATCTACTTCTTCAACTTTACTTAAATCACCATTTTTGATAATACCACCTTCAAATAACCACTCATCACTAGAAACTTGGAATTCTCTTTCAGTATAGAAGTTATTTACTCCAACATCATTTAAAACACTTGCTTCTTTAGAGTAAGCTTTAGCTGCCATGATTAAATCTGGATAATAAGCACGATTAATAAAATCAGCTACTTCTTGGAATTTAGTCATATATTCAGCCATTCTTGAAGGATCTAAAAGATCCATAACACAAGTTACACCACCAACGGTTAAGCTTTGTGGATGAGGATTTTTAGCACCAAAAATAGCCATAGCTTGAGCTATTGTTCTTTGAATTCTCAAACATTCTAAATAATGCGAAAGAGCAATTAAATTTTGTTCAGGAGTAAAGCGATATGTCGCATGTCCATAATATGCATTAGCAAATGGTCCAAGATTGCCTTTATCTACGAAAGTTTTTAATCTTTGTTTTACTTCTAAAAGCTTATCTGCTCCTGTTGCATAAGGTATATCTGTATACTTGAATGCTTCATCACTAGCTTTTTTAACATCAGCACTTAATGCACTTACAACATCAACAAAATCAAGACCGTGTAATTGATAAAAATGAACTGGATGATCATGCATATATAAAGCTGCATTCATCAAAGTTCTAGTTAAAACTGCATTTAATGGTGGTGTAATACCTAAAGCATCTTCTACAGCAATAATACCTGCTCTATAATGTGAAAAAGTACAAACACCACAAACTCTTTGTGTTAAAAAACCGGCATCTCTTGGATCACGCCCTTTTACAATGGTTTCTAAGCCTCTCCATAAAGTTGATCCTGAATAAGCTTCTTTGACTACATTATTTTCATCAACTACCACTTCAATTCTTAAGTGTCCTTCTATTCTAGTAAGTGGATCTATAATAATTCTTTTTGACATTCTTAATCCTTATTTTTTTCTAATGAAGCAATCACAGCATGTGCTGCAACTGCAACCCCAGTTACACATAAAACACCTATACCAATTTTATCCGAAATATTATCAGCACCTAAGCCATAAACCGTATCAAATAATCTTCCTGCCATTACTTCTTCAAAAGGTCCCATTGTATCCCAAAAATCAGGTTCAGAACAACCTATACATCCATGTCCTGCTTGAACTGGCCAAGAAGTATGTTGATTAAATCTCTCTTTAGAACAATTATTAAAAGTATAAGGGCCTTTACAACCTACTTTATATAAGCAATATCCTTTTTTAGCACCTTCATCACCAAATTGATGAACAAATTCCCCCGCATCAAAACGACCTCTTCTTTCGCAAAGATCGTGTATTCTTAATGCATATGCCCATTTTGGTCTATTATATGCATCAAGTGCCGGTAATGTTTGATATAGTATATAATGAATTACATTACCTATAATATTTTTTTCACTTGGAGGACAACCTGGAACATTTATAACCGTTTTATTAGTAATTTTACTTAAACTTACAGAATTACTTGGATTTGGTCTTGCAGCTTGTATACCACCAAAAGCTGAACAGGTTCCTATAGCAAAAATAGCCAAAGCGTTATCACAGGCTTGCTCTGCTATTTGTTTACCACTTTTACCATGTGGTCCTATTGTTAAATAATGCTCAGTATCTCCTGTTGGTATACCACCTTCTACCATTAAAATATATCTACCTTTATATTTTTCCATAGCTGATTCAAGATTATGTTCAGCTTGCCAACCTGCAGCATTCATAATGGTTTCATGGTATTCTAAAGAAATATGATCAAAAATTAAACTATCAATTGTTGGTGCATCAGTTCTTAATAAACTTTCAGAACATCCTGTACATTCAGCCATATGAAGCCAAATTACTGGAAGTCTATCACTAAGCTCGGCAGCTCTTGCAACTATTGGAGTAAAGCTAGCAGGAAGTGCCAAAAAGGCTGTCATTGCACAAGCCCATTTCATAAAATCTCTTCTTGAGAAACCTGATTGCTCTAAAGCTTTAGAAATTGAAATCTCATTCTTCAAAAGAGGAAGTTTTTCTAATTCGTCTAAACGGCGATTAAAAATATCTAAATCACTCATTTGTTGTTCCTTAAAATATAGAATATCATTTTAAAGTTTATGATATTTAATGTTAAGAATAGATAAAAAATAATAATTTTTTGCCAAATATACGATTTGTTTATAATTTAATGTTATTTAGGATAATATTAGTCTAAAATAAGCAAGTTTTAACTTGCTTATTTTTTTGTTATAACTATATCATTTTCATTTGCATCTATGATTAATTCATCATTTGCACTTAACTTATCTTCTAAAATCATTTCACTAAGCTTGTCTTCTACCATATCATACAATGCTCTTTTTAATGGTCTAGCACCAAAATCAACATCAAAACCAACTTTTGCTATTAATTTTGCTGCTTCATCACTTAAACTTGCTTTAATATCTTTGTTTTCAAGATTATTTTGTAAAGTTTTAAACAATAATTTTACAATCTTTTCAGCTTCGTTTTCTCCCAATGGATTAAAAGTTATAATATCATCTAATCGATTTAAAAATTCAGGTTTAAAAAAACTTCTAAGTGCTTCTTTAATTGCTTTTTCTCTTTCTTCGCCTTTTAGCTCCATAATAAAATTTGCACCAATATTTGATGTTAAAATAATAATAGTATTAGTAAAATCAACCGTAATACCCTTACTATCAGTAGCCCTACCATCATCTAAAATTCCCAAAAGGACATTAAACACATCCTTATGTGCTTTTTCTACTTCATCAAACAAAATAACACTATAAGGTTTTCTTCTAACAGCTTCTGTTAATTCACCACCTTCTTCATGACCTATATAACCAGGAGGAGCTCCTAAAAGTCTTGATATGCTATGTTTTTCCATAAATTCACTCATGTCAAATCGTATCATAGCTTTTTCATCATCAAATAAGAACTTAGCCAAAGCTTTAGCACTTTCTGTTTTTCCAACTCCTGTTGGTCCTAAAAATAAAAAACTTCCTATAGGCTTAGTTGCTTGATTAAGACCTGCTTTATTGCGTTTTATAGCTTTAGCTAAAGCACTTAAAGCTTCATCTTGACCAACTACGCTTTCTTGCAAATGCTCTTGTATATGTAAAAATTTTTGTTTTTCAGAAGTTAACATTTTTTGCACGCTAATTCCTGTCCACTTACTCAAAATTCCAGCTACTAAATCCTCATCAACTTGATGTTTGAGTAAAACTCCATCTTCAGTCATTTTTTTCCATTTATCTTCTAAATTCAAAACCTCTTTTTCACATTCTGGTATTTTTCCATATTCTATTTCAGCTGCTTTTTGAAAATCACCTTTATTTTTAGCAAATACTGCTTCATTTTTTAAAATATCTATCTCTTTTTTCTTAGCACTTATTCCGTTAAAAACAGATTTTTCGTTTTCAAAACGAGAATTTAATCTTGCTTGTTCTTCTTTTAAATTTGCAAGTTCCTTTTTGATTTCTTCTAGTCTTTTTTCATTGGTATCATTATCTTCCATTTTCAAAGCTTCATTTTCTACTTCTAAACTTTCAATTTGTTTTTTTACTTTTCTTAATGAATTTGGCTCACTTTCTATTTGCATTTTAAGTTCAGCAGCTGCTTCATCTATTAAATCTATTGCTTTATCAGGTAAAAATCTATTTGCTATATAACGCTTAGATAATTTTGCTGCTGCCACCAAAGCACTATCATTTATACTTACATTATGATGAATTTCAAGTTTTTCTTTTATACCTCTAAGCATTGCCAAAGCTTCATTTACACTAGGTTCAGCTACATTGACAGGTTGAAATCTTCTTTGTAATGCTGCATCTTTTTCAAAATATTTTCTATATTCTTTTAAGGTTGTAGCACCTATAGTATGAAGTTCACCTCTTGCTAGAGCAGGTTTTAAAATATTTGCTGCATCCATACTACCTTCACTAGCACCAGCTCCTACAATAGTATGAATTTCATCTATAAATAAAATTATATTTTTATGTTTTACAACCTCATTTACAACAGCTTTTAACCTATCTTCAAATTCACCTCTATATTTTGCTCCAGCTATTAAAGCACTCATATCTAAAGCTATTACTTTTTTATTTTGCAAAGAAGTTGGGACATCTTTTTTTACTATTCTTTGAGCTAATGCTTCTACAACAGCAGTTTTTCCAACACCTGGTTCACCTAGTAATATAGGATTATTTTTAGTTTTTCTTATTAAAATTTGCATTAGTCTTTGTATTTCTTCTTCTCTACCAATAACAGGATCAAGTTCACCATTACTTGCTTTTAATGTTAAATCTATACCAAATTTTGATAAAGAATCTAAAGTTTCATCACTAGTTTTATTTTCTATTTTAACCCCTGCTCTAATTGATTTTAATTCTTTTATAAAATCATTTATATTTAAAAATCTAGATAAAATGTTTTTTATAGGACTATTTTCACTTTCTGAAATCAACCACATATCTACTGCTAAATAATTATCTTTATTTTCTATAGCAAGACCCTTAGCTTTTTCTAAAGAATTTATAAAATCATTTGAAAATTTTATATTTTCTTTATTTACATTTGAACTTGTAGGAAAAGTTGATATATTGCTTTTAATTTCCAACTCAAAAGCTTCTTTAGATACATTTAATTTATTAAAAACTTGATTTAACAAACTTGAGCTATCAACACTTAACGCCCATAATAAATGCAAAGGTTTTATTTCACTATTCTTAGAATGTATGGCCAAAGATACTGCACTTTCTATATTAGAAAGCATAGAATCTGTTAAAAAATCTTGTATATTTGCCATTTTCAACTCCTTAATATTATCTTTTATATATAATGTATTATATAACTTTAGTCTATTATTGTCAAGTTTTTTTAGTTATATTTATAAATATTTTTTTATATAATAACACTAATGATATAAAAATATTCGTATATTTACAATATTTTAAGCAAAAATAAATAAAATACAAGTATTAATATTTATTGTATTGGAGTTTTTCTTGAAAACAAAAAAAAATCTTCTAATTGTAGCTAGTCTTTGTAGTTTATTAGTGGCATCTTTTATTTTTACCAATCTACAAGCTAAAAATCAACCCCAAAGTGAGGCAGAAAAAAAAATCGAAGCTTTGTCTAAGCTAACTAGAACAATGTCTATCATAGAACAATATTATGTTGATGATGTAAATTATACAGATTTAGTAGATAAATCCATAGCAGGATTACTTACAAATTTAGATGCGCATTCTTCGTTTTTAGATGAAAAAGGCTATAAAGAATTAAAAGAACAAACTAACGGAGAATTTGGTGGACTTGGCTTTACTATCACACAAAAAGATGGAGCAATTAGCGTTGTAGCACCTATTGAAGGAAGTCCAGCAGACAAAGCAGGAATAAAAACTGATGATATTATCTTAAGAATCAATAATGAATCAACCTTAGGGATGACTTTAAATGAGGCAGTTTCTAAAATGCGTGGAGAACCTAAAACAAAGGTTACCTTAACAATCTATAGAAAAGGTGATATTAAACCTTTTGATGTTAATTTAAAAAGAGATATAATAAAAGTGGATAGCGTTTATGCTAAGTTGATAGAAAATGAGAACATGCTTTATTTAAGAGTGACTAATTTTGACAAAAATGTAGTTGATGAAGCAAGTAAGGCAATTAAAAACAATTCTAATGTAAAAGGTATTATTTTAGATCTTAGAACAAATCCAGGTGGTATATTAAATCAAGCAGTCGGTTTGGTAAATCTTTTTATAGATAAAGGAATAATTGTTTCTCAAAAAGGAAAAATTGAAAACGAAAATGTAGAATTTAAAGCAAATCCTAATAAAAAAATTACAGACGCACCTTTAGTTGTACTTGTAAACGGTGGAAGTGCTAGTGCAAGTGAAATAGTAAGTGGTGCTTTACAAGATTTTAAACGAGCTATTATTATAGGCGAAAAAACTTTTGGTAAAGGTAGTGTTCAACTTATTTTGCCTATGGATGAAAAAGGTAAAGAAGGTTTAAGGCTTACAATAGCAAAGTATTATTTACCAAGTGGTAGAACAATACAAGCTGTAGGTGTTAGTCCTGACATAGAAGTTTTTCCAGGAAAAGTAAGTAAAGAAGAAAATCATGGTTTTGAAATCAAAGAAAGTGACCTTAAAAAACATTTACAAGCTGAACTTAACAAAATCGGACATCAAGATAGTAAAAAAGATAATAAAGAAAATAAAAATATTATCACTAAAGAACAAATTAACAATGATATACAACTTAAAACTGCAATAGATGTAATTAAAATTTTAAATATCACAAAAGGAGAGTAAAAATGGCGACAAAATTAGATCTTTTATATGAAGGAAAAGGAAAAAAAATGTTTAAAACTGATGATGAAAATCTTCTCATCACAGAATTTAAAGACGATTTAACAGCTTTTAATGCAGAAAAAAAAGGAAATGAAGCAGGAAAAGGGGCATTAAATTGTAAAATAAGTACTGAAATTTTTCATCTTCTAGAAAAAGAAGGGATTAAAACTCATTTAGTTGAAACTATCGGAGAAAAAGAACAATTAGTAAAAAAATGCAAAATTATCCCCATTGAAGTTGTTACAAGAAATGTCGCAACTGGTTCCCTAACTAAAAGATTAGGTATTAAAGAAAAAACTATTTTACCTTTTGCATTGGTTGAGTTTTGTTACAAAAATGATGATTTAGGCGATCCTATTATTAATGATGAACATTGTTTAATATTAAATTTAGTCAAAAGCGAGAAAGATTTAGAATTAATTAAAAATACTGCAAGACATATTAATTCTATCTTAGTTAAATTCTTTGAATCTAAAGGCTTAAGACTGATTGATTTTAAATTAGAATTTGGAATTGATAGTGAAGGAAATATGATTTTGGCAGATGAAATTACTCCTGATTGTTGTAGATTTTGGGATAGTAAAACCGATGAAAAATTAGACAAGGACCGCTTTAGACAAGACCTAGGCAATGTAAAAATGGCTTATGAAGAAGTTTTGAAAAGAATTCTAAATTAGGATTTACTAATGAAAGTAATTGTAAACATCACATTAAAAAATGGAGTGTTAGATCCTCAAGGCAAAGCTATAGAAAAGGCTTTGCATTCTTTAGATTTCAATAATATTTCTAATGTTAAAACATCAAAACAAATTAGCTTTGATATAGCTTGCAACAACAAAGAAGAAACTTTAAAGCAAGTAGATTTAATGTGTAAAGAATTGCTTGCAAATACCGTGATAGAAGACTATGAGATAATACTATGAAAGTAGCTATTATTCGTTTTCCAGGAACAAATTGTGAATTTGATACAGCTTATGCTTTTGAAAAACTAGGGGTAAAAACAGAAATCATTTGGCATGAAAGACAAGACTTTAGTGCAGATTTAATCGTTTTACCTGGAGGATTTTCTTATGGAGATTATCTAAGATGTGCTGCTATTGCAAAACTTGCTCCTGCTATAAAAACACTTAAAAAACATGTTCAAAAAGGTGGTTATGTTTTAGGAATATGCAATGGCTTTCAAATTCTTTTAGAGCTTGGACTTTTAAAGGGAGCTATGAAGCACAATAACAGTTTAAGTTTTATTTCTAAAATGCAAACACTACAAGTAGTATCAAACAACAACGCCTTTTTAAAAAATTTCCAAAAAAATGATATTATAGAACTCCCTATAGCTCATGGCGAAGGCAATTATTTTAACGATGATGATAGTATTAAAATGCTTGAAGATAAAGATATGATACTTTTAAAATATATTAACAATCCAAATGGCTCTTTAAATGATATAGCTGGAATTTGTGATGAAAATAAAAAAATTTTTGGACTTATGCCTCATCCTGAAAGAGTATGTGATGAAATTCTTGGATCTAACATAGGACTTAAAATGTTTGAAGGATTTTTACATTGATAAAAACTTTTAAGTTTTTCTGTATTTTTTTTCTTATTTTAAATCTATATGCACAAGAAAATAGCGTATTTGAAGATTATAATACTTTAGAAAAAAATTATCATTCTTTAGGTGAACAAGAAAAGGAAATTTATAAAACTATAGCTCCAAGTTATGAAAATGATTTTGAAAAAAAAATCAATGAAGATAGTTTTATTCCCCAAGGATCTTTGGTTTTAAATACAAAAGATTACGCTGAAGAAGTCTATATAGATGAAGTATTTGCAATTGATCTTGAGGTTATCACAACAACAAAGATTACATTTGATTTGAATATAAGTCTTGATAAAAATGAAGATATGCTTTGGATTAATCCAAATCCTATATGGGATCAAAAAGCTAATTCTTATTACACTAGATTATGGTTTGTAGCAAAAAATCTTAATGCAAATTTAAACAAAATCACCGTTTCATTAAGTAGAAATGATCGTATTTTTCAAAGCTCATCTTTAATAATTAAACCTATCAAACTTAAAAAAATTGATGCTCCATCAAACAAATATTCTCATATTGTTGCAAACAATTTAGAGGTTAAACAAGTTAAAGCTAGTAACTTTGACAATGAAAATATGATAGTTTTTATTGAACTCTTAGGTGAAAATACCAATTTGGCAGGTTTTAATTTAAAAGATATTCAAAAACAAGGCGTAGAAGCTATAAAAGGTGAATTTGATAAACAAAGCGGATTTTATTACGCTATTTTAGACAAAAGTAAAACTCGTTTTGAATTTTCCTATTTTAATCTTAATTCTAAAGAATTAAAGGATTTTTCACTAAAAATAGAACTAAAAGAAGATAGCGTTAGCACGCAAAGTGACTTAAACCCCAAAACAAATGATTTTAATTTTTACAAACAAATATTTTTTTGGATATTATGTGGAATACTTGCTATATGGTTTGTATTTAAAAAAAGCTATATTGCCCTAGGATTAGCCATTTTAACACTAATTGCAAGTTTTTTAACACAAAATAGTATATACAAAGCAGTGTTAAAAGCAGATAGCAAGATTCAAATTTTACCAACACAAAATTCAACTCATTTTAATTCTGGAAAATATCAACAAGAAGTTGAAGTAGTTGGTTCTAGAAATGATTATAAAAAAATTTTATTTACAAATGGAAAAATAGGCTGGGTTAAAAGTGAAAATTTATCAAAAATTTAAAGCTTTGATCTTTTGGATAGAATTTATTATTTCTATTATATTTTTGTGTATATTTTTCATATTAATACACTCTCAAGAAAAAATATGGAAAATTAGGAAATTATGGGCGAAATTACAAAAATATGTTATAAACTATAAAATTCGAATACAAGGTTTTATACATCCAGAGACTAATTTATTTTTAATCAATCATCAAAGTTTGTTAGATATAGTAGTTTTAGAAGATTTATGCCCAAAAAATATATCTTGGATAGCCAAAAAAGAATTAGGGGAAATTCCTATTTTTAAAACACTGATTAAAAAACCTAAAATTATTTGCATAGATAGAAGTCCTAAAGGTTTAGTAAAACTTTTAAAAGAAGCCAAAGAGAGATTAAAAGAAAAAAGAATTTTAGCTATTTTCCCAGAAGGAACAAGATCAAAAACACAGAAATTATTAAAATTCAAAATAGGAGCTAAAATTTTAGCCGAGAAATTAAATTTAAAAGTTCAACCTGTAGTAATAGTTGATTCGGCTAAAATTTTAGATACACAAAATTTTAATGCAAAAAGCGGAGTTTTAAAAGTAGTGTTTTTAGATCTTGTAGATACAAGTAAAGAAAATTGGTTAGAGCAAACTAGAAAAAAAATGCAAGAAATACTAGATAAAGAAAGGTTGCAAAATTGATTAACACTATATTAGCCGTAGGTTTTGGAGGTTTTTTAGGTGCAGTTGCTAGGATGCTAACTAGTAATTTTATCAGCAAAAATATTCCTCATAATTTTCCCTATGGAACTTTAATGGTAAATATTGTAGGTTCATTTTTAATAGGTGTATTATTCTCATATGCTAATTCAAAGGGTATGCATACAATTACAAAAAGCTTTATTAGCACTGGATTTTTAGGAGCTTTCACTACCTTTTCGACTTTTTCTTATGAGAATTTACTATTTTTACAAGGCGGTAATTATTTTCATTTTTTATTAAATGTAATTTCTAATATAACATTTTGTCTTCTAGCAGTTTGGCTAGGATATTTAATTTTTAAATAAAGGAGAAAAAATGCAATTTCAAACAGAAGTAAATCAACTTTTACAATTAATGATTCACTCTTTGTATTCTAACAAAGAAATATTTTTAAGAGAACTTATATCAAATGCAAGTGATGCACTTGACAAACTCAGTTACTTATGCGTGAGTGATGATGCATATAAAAATTTAAAATTCGAACCAAAAATTCAAATTAATTTCAATCAAGATGCAAAAACACTAACCATAAGTGATAATGGTATAGGTATGAATAAAGAAGATTTAATCAGTCATCTTGGAACCATAGCAAAAAGTGGCACAAAAAGCTTTTTAGAAAATTTAAGCGGAGATGCGAAAAAAGACTCTCAACTTATTGGACAATTTGGAGTTGGCTTTTACTCTGCTTTTATGGTGGCTTCTAAAATAGAAGTTTTAAGTAAAAAAGCCCTAGATAATAATGCTTATCTTTGGACTTCTGATGCAAGTGGTTACGAAATAGAAGATGCTAAAAAAGATGAGCAAGGCACTTGTATAACTTTACATTTAAAAGATGAAGAATTTTTAAATTCGTATCGCATAGAAAGTATAGTAGAAAAATATTCCAATCATATACAATTCCCTATTTTTATGGAAAAAGAAGAGTATTTGCCGTTAAAAGAAGGTGAAAAAGAACCTAAAAAAGAATTAAAAAATACTCAAATTAATACAGCAAGTGCTTTATGGAGACAAAACAAAGCAAGTTTAAAAGCTGATGATTATGAAAAATTTTATGAGCAAAATTTTCATGATTCAAATAAACCTATGCTTTATATCCATACAAAAGCTGAAGGTTCTATAGAATATAATTCATTGTTTTTTATACCCGCTCAAGCTCCGTTTGATTTATATAGAGTAGATTATAAAAGTGGTTTAAAACTTTATGTAAAAAGAGTTTTTATAAGCGATGATGATAAAGAATTATTACCAACATATTTAAGATTTGTGCGTGGTATTATCGATGTTGAAGATTTACCGCTTAATGTTAGTCGTGAAATTTTACAAGAAAATAGAATTTTAAAAAGTGTTCAAGAAGCAAGTGTTAAAAAAATCCTAGCTGAACTTAAAAAATTCAAAGAAAAAGATAAAGAAAATTATCTTAAATTTCATGAAAATTTTGGAAAAGTTTTAAAAGAAGGCTTGTATGGTTTTGGTGAAAACAAAGACGCTATAGCTAAGCTTTTATACTTTAAAAACTCAAATAAAGAAGAATTAATTGATCTTGAAGAATATAAACAAAACTTAGCTGAAGGTCAAAATGAAATTTTTTATATTAGTGGAAAAAATGAAAAACTTTTAAGAAACTCTCCACTTCTTGAAAGCTATAAGCAAAAAAATATCAATGTTTTATTGCTTGATGAGGAAATTGACACCATAGTTATGCCCATGATGAATGAATTTGAAGGCTTAAAATTTAGTGCTATCAACCATCTAGCCAGTGAAGAAATTAGTGAAGAGCAAAAGGCTGAATTTGCAACCTTGCTCATCAAAATTAAAGAAGTTTTGAAAGATGAAGTAGAAGAAGTAAAACTTAGCCAAAGACTTTCAAATAGTCCAAGTTGTATTGTTTATGATCAAAATAAACCTGATTTTGCTATGCAACAAATTCTTAAACAAATGGGACAAGAACAACAAGTTAAACCTATACTTGAAATCAATCCTAATCATGAAATTTTAAAAGCACTAAAAGAAAATGATACTCTTACTAATGAAATGGCACACATACTTTTAAATATGGCTAAACTTAGCGAAGGTATGGGTATAGACAATCCAAGTGAGTTTAACAATGCCTTAAATAAAATCATCTCTAAGGCTTTAGGAAAATGAAAAATATAGTTATTTCTAAAAATATTTTAGAAAATTTTTGCATAATAGATGTAAGAACTCCTAGTGAATGGAAAAATGGAGTTATCAGTAATGCTCATTTGATAGCACTTTGTGATGACAATGGAAATATGAATGAAAAATTCATCGATGAATTTAAATCTAAAATAGATTTTAAAAACCAAAATATAGCTTTTGTATGTGCTACAGGCTCAAGAAGCAAACATACTGCTATGATGATTGAAAATACGCTAGGAATAGAATGTACTAATCTAGATGGTGGTATGACAGCACTTTTATCACAAGGCTATGAAACTACAAAAAAGGGAGATTAATTATGAAAAAATTATTTTTATATCTAGTACTTTGTACTAATTTTGTTTTTGCGGAAGTAAAAAATGTTAATATCAACGCTGATATTTTAAAAAATTATCAAATTATCGATATAAGAACTCCAAGTGAATGGGCTCAAACTGGCATGATAAAAGGAGCTATAGGGATTAGTTTTTACAACGAAAATGGTAGTTTAAATGAAAATTTTATACAAGAAGTAAAAAATGTTTCAAGCAATAAACCCATTGCAATAGTTTGTAGAAGTGGTGCTAGAAGTACTAAAGCTTCTGCTTTGTTAGATCAAAATGGCGTAGAAGTTACTAATCTAACAGGTGGTATGAATGCACTTTTATCACAAGGCTATGAAACTACAAAGTAAGTCTTCCTTGACTTACTTTTTCTTTGGTCTAAACACAGAAATTACTTCTTCGTTATTTTCTATATAAGCTCCACCTATTAAATCTATACAATAAGGAATAGCAGGAAATATAGGCTCTATACACTCTCTTATAGCTTTTGGATTGCCTGGTAAATTTATTATTAAAGATTTCCCCTTTATGCCTGCACTTTGTCTAGAAAGTATAGCAGTTGGGACATATTCTAAGCTTTTAGCACGCATTAATTCTCCAAAACCAGGAAGCATTTTATCACATACTGCTTGGGTGGCTTCTGGTGTTACATCACGTAGAGCAGGTCCTGTACCTCCTGTAGTAAAAATCAAATCACATCTTACTTCTTCTGCTAAATAAATTAATTTTTCTATGATCAAATCATACTCATCAGGAATTAACTCATAATAAAAACTTTTTTCATTCTTTATATATGAATCTAAAATTTTTTCTATTTCCACACCTGATTTATCTTCATAAATTCCACTACTTGCTCTATCTGAAAGAACCAAAATTCCTATTTTTATCATTTTCATTCCATTATCACTTTTTCTACATCGTATTTTTCTAATTTTTCATTTTCTAAAAGTATATTAGCTAATTTTATTACTTTGTTTTTCATTAATTCTAAAAAACCTTTTACCTCCTGCTTTTGATCTTGCATCAAGTTTTCACTTGCCATTCCAAAATTTTCCATAAAAGTTAGTATTTCTTTGATTTTTAAAAAATCACTTTGTGCATTGGTATAGTTTTCATTAAAGATAAGTTCCATAGCTATTGAACCAGCTAAAAATACTTTTATTTTATTTAAAAGCTCAGATTTTGATTTGATGGTATTTTCGTATTCTTTAAATCTATCTTCTACCAAGGTAATTTTCTCAAATTTCACATCAAAATAAAAAGCACATAAAGCTTTTGCTGCCTGATAAGTTGCTTGAATCTTTCTCTCATTATCGTTTAATGAAAAAATCTTTTTCTTACCCATTAAAACCTTGTTTAAAACCGCAAAAAAATCATTTTCCTCTATAAATTCAGATTGTCTTCTTATAGCATTAATCGCTGCTTCATTAACTAAAGTTTCCAAAGCTGCCCCACTAAAACCCACACTTACTTTTGCTATTTTTTCTAAATTAACATTAGATTTTTTCTCTCTCATATAGTTTTGCAAAATATGCATTCTATCTTTAAAATCTGGCAAAGATATGAAAATTCTTCTATCAAAACGACCCGATCTTAATAAAGCATTATCCATAAGATCGATTTTATTTGTAGCTGCCATTACTATAACACCACTATTATCTTCAAAACCATCCATTTGTGTTAAAAGCTGATTTAAAGTGTTATCTCTTTCTACATTTGAAAAATCCCCTCTACTTTTACCAACTGCATCTATTTCATCTATAAAAATTATACTTGGTGCTTGTGATTTAGCTTTTAAAAAAAGCTCTCTAACTCTTTTAGCCCCCATTCCTACATAAATTTCAACAAAACTTGCCCCACTTTGATAAAAAAACGGCACCCCTGCTTCACCCGCTACTGCCTTAGCTATCAAAGTCTTACCTACACCAGGAGGACCCACAAGCAAAACACCTTTTGGCATTTTAACACCAAAATTTTTATATTTTTGAGGATTTTTTAAAAAATCTACAATTTCCAAAAGCTCGACTTTAGCTTCATCTACCCCTGCTACATCTTTAAATTTCACATCACTTACAACTGCTTTTACAGTATTTTTATGTTCGTTTTTTTCTAAAATATTTTTTTCTAAAGAAAGTAAATTTTGTCTATCTTTATTTTTTTTGTTTAAAAAAAGTAGAAAACTAACAAGAAAAGCAAGTAAAATCAATATTAAAATAATTTCACTTAAATTATAATTTTTTGTATATTCTATAGGAATTTTTTGCCATAAAGCATTTAAATCTACTACATCTTTAGTAATTAAAAACTTCCCTTCTTTACTTTTAAGCAATACTTCATTATCATCTACTATTGCTTTTTGGATTAAATTATTTTCCAAAAGCTCATCATATACACCTTTGCTAATATATTCAGGCTGATTTTTAATTACACCTATAATCAATAAAATACAAAGTAATAAAAATGAAGCTAAAATAATCTTTTTATTTTTCATCTTCTAACCTTATAAAATTACACTCTTCTAAGCAATCATAGTCTTTTATATATATCCATTGTTTTGCAATATCTTGCTTAGTTTTTATTTTGATCTTATTAAAAAATTGATCATAACCTTCATAAAAACCATCTTTTTTACTCTCGACTAAAATTTCTAAAGTCTTTTTTTGCTCTTTTCTAAACTTATAATTATTTTTCGCGACTATATCTTTTAAAATATTTAATCTTTCTTTGGCAATATCTCCGTTTATACGCTCATTCATAGAAGCAGAATGCGTTCCATCACGCGGAGAAAAAATAAAAGCGTGAATATGTGTTAGATTAAAGTGTTTAAAATTTTCTAAAGCTTCTTGCCATATTGTTTCACTCTCTCCAGGGTGAGCTACGATAAAATCAGTCCCCAAAGCAAATCCTTTTTGACTTAACTCATTAAATAAAACTAAATCATTTTGAGTATGCGATCTTCTACGCATAATGCGTAACATTTTTTCATGAGTGTGTTGCAAAGCGATATGCAAATGTTTCTCTAGCCAAGGCTCATCTAAAATTTCTTTAAAACTTTCATCAATTTGAGCAGGCTCTAAACTCCCAAGTCTTACTCTTTTAATTCCATTAATTTTACCTATTTCTTGAAGTAATTTCCCAAGAGTAGTTTTATCTTTTAAACCATAGCTTCCTATATTTGTCCCTGTTAATACAACTTCACTATAACCATTTTGTGCTAAAAGTTTGATTTGCTTGATAATTTCTTCACTTGGCACACTTCTTGATTTACCCCTAACACTAGGGATTATGCAATAACTACAAGCAAAATCACAGCCCTCTTGAATTTTCACAAAAGCTTTAGTATGATTTTCATAATTACTTACTATTTTTGTATCAATAAATTTTAAATCCCCTATTTCATAAAATACCTTATCTTGCGAAATTAGCTCATTTATTTTATTTTTGTTAGAAGCACCTAATACTCCAAAAATTTCTTTTTTATCAAAAAAATCCCTACCCTTGCTTATAGCACCACAACCTGTAAGTATAACTTTAACACCATTTTTTTTCACGCTGTTAATATAATTTCTAAGACCACTATCAGCACCATTTGTAACAGTACAAGAATTTATTACTATTACATCAGCATCTTGTTCATTTTGGGTAATTTCATGATCTTTGATATATGTTTTTAACAATTGTGTGTCATAGATATTTGTTCTACAACCAAAAGTTTTAAAATATATCTTTTTTTTCAAACACTTTCCTTGTTTTCTATAAATTCATGTTTTGCCATATAAAGATTTTGTGATGGATAAGCTATTTTAATATCATCATGTTTATTAAATTCATTGATAATCTCTTTACTGATATTGCTTCTTAAAACTAAGGCTGCATAAGAATTTGTCATATACCATGCAGAAATTCTCATACCATAGCCCTCTAAAAATGTAAAAAATCTCGGCTCTACTTTAGGATTTCTAATGCTATATTCATTTCTTAATTTACTCATAGATTCTTTAGCTATTCTAGTGTAACCTTTGGAAGCCTTAATCACTATATCTTCTACTATTTCCAAAGCTTTTTTGTAATTTGAATCAAAAGTTAAAGTAATATCAAGTCCATCCCATACGGTTTTTACTCCATGATGAGTATAATTTGATATAAGATTTGTAAAAATAAAATTATTTGGTATAAAAATTATTCTACCGCCTCTTCGATTATCAGTATAAGTTAATAGCGAAATATCCTCATAAAGAGTAATTCTTAAAAAAGAAATATCTATAATATCTCCGATATAATGTGTATTATTTTGAAAAACTTTCACTCTATCACCTACTCTAAAACTACCACCAAAAACTATCACACACCAACCAAGCATAGACATAAACATATCTTTCATTGCAATAGCCAAACCAGCAGAAGCAAAACCAAGCACAGTAACTAAATAACTAATATTTTCTATATAACCAAAAAGCAAAATCAAAATAATTACATTGATATTAATAAAATTGATGATTTTATTTGCCGTATAAAAACGCTCATTATCGCCTATATATTTTCTTGCTATAAATTTGAGCAAAAATGCTATAGCTATAACGATAACAATAGCCAAAACTATATTAAAAGCCCTAATACCTTGTATTTTTATAGAAGCTGTAGTTTTATCAATCTCTTCTTGGATTTTTTTTTCATAAACAGAATATGAAATTTCGCCAAAACGCAAAGTCTGTGTAAAATCTTTTACTATTTTATTAGAAACTTTCAAATGTTCTTGATGCTCTTTGCTTGGATCTAGTTTAGTTATTTCTGTGATTAAAATATTTTCTTTTTCGAGTTCTTGTAAAGTTTGTTTGAAACTGTTTAATAAATTTATATAATCTTCTTTATCACGTCTTAATTTTTTTATATGCGAATAAGCAGAAATAATAGCCAAAGGATTAGTAATACTTTCCATTTTATCTACTTCCTCAGGAGCTAAAACCATTTTGGTAAAATTAGTGCTTTTATATTCACTTAAAAGCTCTAACCTTTCTTTTAAAATTAAAATTTGCTTTTCTATGATATTTTTATTACGCTCATTAGCTTTTAAACTTTCTTTTTCTAAAGAGATAATTTCATCTAATGTTTTTTTATAAATATTAAAATTATTATATTTAATAATCCAAGTGTTATAAGATAAACTAGTATGCAATTCATCTAATTTTTGATCTAAATGTTTTACATCTTCTTGTGCAAATAATACAAAAAGCGGCAAAAACAATGCTAAAATTATTTTTTTCATATAAAGACCTTTAAAGTTTGCATAATGTTTTCTTTAGAAATATCATTTTTAATACACGCCTTTCCTAAACCACAAGGTAAGATGAAATTTATTTTTTGATGGTGTGTTTTTTTATCTAAAAAAAATGCTTCATAAAATTCATCTACATTAAGAATTCTATAAAATATTGGTAATTTAAATTTTTTAAGTAGGTTGGCTACTCTTTTGCATTCATATTCATCTAACAATCCCAAATCAACAGCCAAAGTATTTGCCATATTCATTCCTATGGCTACAGCTTCACCATGTAAATAAGTCTTGTAATAAGTTTGATTTTCTATCACATGTGCAAAAGTATGACCATAATTTAAAAGCATTCTTAATCCACTTTCTTTTTCATCTTGTGAAACTATATTAGCTTTAAGTTCTATACTTTTTTGAATAATTTTTGCAAAAATTTCATCATCTAAGCTTGCATTTAAAAATTTATTTTCATCTAAATTTTCTAAAAAATCTAATATTTTTTCATCAAATATTACCGCCATTTTGATAAATTCAGCCATACCAGCAGCTAGTTCCCTTGAGGTTAAAGTTTTTAAAAACTCACTTTGACAATACACTGCTTTTGGCTGATAAAAAGTACCTATTAAATTTTTTCCAAATTTATTATTAATTCCAGTTTTACCACCCACACTTGCATCAACACAAGCTAGTAAAGTTGTAGGTATATTTATAAAATCAATCCCTCTTTGATATATACTTGCTACAAAACCACCCATATCAGATACCACTCCACCGCCAAAGCTTATAAGAAGACTTTTTCTATCAAGCTTATAACTAAACATTTGCTCTAAAATATATTCTATGGTTTGTAGATTTTTGTATTCTTCACCATCTTTTATTTTTACAACAAAAAGTTCTTTAGCTTGAATTTTTTCTAAAAGTGTATTTAAATGAAGTTTAGCTATTGTTTCATTTGTTAAAACCACTACCTTAGTGTCAAAACATAATCTTTCCAATTCATTTATATGGACTTTATAACTTGCATTTTTATCTAAATTAACATCAACTTGCATAATTTTCTCACAATGATGGAATAAATAATTGATAATTTTTATTCATTTTATAATATATCGTATTCAAATCTGTTTTTAAAATTTTATTAAAATTGCTACCCAAAATTTTTTCATTAAATGGAACAAAATGCAACACATTTTCTTTATAAGAAAAAGTGTTAATAGGATTATGTTCTTTTTCTTCTATTAAAAGTAATTTTTCATCATGGAGTTTTGAGAGACTTTCAAAATACTGATGATATTCAAAAATTTCAGCTTTATTTAGCTTTAATGCATAATAATACAAAGAAAGTCCTAGTTGAATTTGTTTATTAAAATCAAGCATTATAGAAGCAATTCCTTCAACATCTTCAAAATTTGAACTCAACACCACAGAAGATTTTAAATCCGCAAAACTACCCTTACCTGCTTTTAAAATAGGAATTTTTAAAGTGAAAAAGAAACTTTTTTCCTTTTCAAAAAGATAATCTTCTACAACCATCAAACCTATATTTGTATTTTCAACAAAAGTTTTTATATTTTTTATATTTGTATCTTCAAAATCAAATATTACTTCAATACTACTTTTATGTAAGGATTTAAGCTTATAATACATCGGTGTTAAAGTAGGATTTACAACTTTAAAATAAAGTTTTTTACTATTAATCCTCACATGTAAAAGCAAACTAGCAAAAATAAGTTTTTCTATAGCATACTCACTCATTTTTTTCATATCGATAACACAAAGTATATTATCTCCAAATGGCGAAGGAAAACGCCCAAGACTTGTTTTTACATTTGTAAAAACACTTTGTAAAACTTTAGGATCACCCACGATTAAAATACTATCATTTGGCATTAAAATAAGCCCAGGTCGTGCTAAGATAAATTCATTATTTCTATAAACCATTACGATTTTAAATCGTTTTTGACTAATAGAGCTTATATGTCTATAGGCAAAGCTTGATCCTGCGGGAATTTTTACTTCCATAATCTCACCCTGTCCAAGTCCTATAAATTGTGCCATAGAAGGCATATTATCCAAGCAACCGGTTAATCTTATACTTAAAGTATCATATATATTTACAACTTCACAAAAATTATCATCAATTTGCATATTCCACAAATCCATGATAACTATACTTAATCTTGAGTGTATTTTTCTTAAATTTTGATAACAAGCTAATGTATCAGCTTTATCTTGCATATAAATAATAGCTTGATGGAAGTTTTCTTTTAATAAGCTTTCTAATTTCACCAAACTAGTAGGATCAAATTTATAAAAAGATATTTGCTCATTTTCTAGACTTAAATCAACACTTTCATCATTATAATATACAACACTCAAAGATTCTTTAAATGTTTTATTGCTATGAATTTTTCTTAAAAAATCTTTTGCAAAAACTCCATCAGCTAATAATAAAATTTTATTCATCTATACCTCTAAAATACAAAATATAATTATAGCAGATATAGTTTATATTTTAGAGTTTTGTTCTAGGGTGTTAAAAATACACCCCACCACTTAAATATAATTTCATTCTATGATCATCATCTAATTTGTATTTGTGTAATGCTCTTGCTCCATCAAGTTTTATATAATACTCATTAGCTTTATTATAAAGTATTTGTAAGCCTAGTGCATCTAAAAAATGATCATCTACTAATCTATTACCTGAATCTTTTTCATACCAAGCATAACCTATATCATAAAAGGGAGTAAAATAAAAATTAGTATTTGGTATATTTATTCTTATACCAAAGTTAGCTACTATAGTATTATCTCCATCACCTTCTCCATTATCATAAGCTCTTACTCCATAAGCTCCACCCAAAGATGAACTTTCAGAAGAATCAAGCTCAAAATTCCCTAATACCTTTTGATAGTTTATATTAACAGTATGAGTAATATATTCATTAAAACTATAATAATTATTCAAACTAGCATTGAGTTTTCTAAACCAACCAAAGCCATTACCACCACTTTTAGATGTATCTCCAAATACAGTAGTTCCATCATCTTTTACCTTACCTATGCTTATTTTAGCACTATAACTTAAGGTATTGTTTTCAAAGCCTCTAAATAAACCTTCTAAACCCATACTTCCTACATTAGAACTTTTATCAAAGGTTAAAAGATCTAAGGTTACATCACTAAGTATTTTATGATATATACTAGAAGTTATATAAAAAGATGAATTAGTATTAATCCATATAGGATAAGAAAAATCTATACCAAAATTCCTAGAAGTACCACTAAAACCTAAACCCTCATATTCTCTTCCTAAATAATAAGTTCCTTGAGATATACTAGGAGTAATTTTTAAATTACCTACAAAGAAAGTATAACTTGCTCCATAATTGATTTGTTTTTCATCACTAGATTGTAAGTAAAAATTATAATAATCTCCCATATTAAGTATAGAATTAAATCCCATACTAATACCAGCTCTATATTCTCCTGCACTCTTAATACCATAATTATCACTATATATTAATACATTAGCCTTAGTATCAGGTTCTACTTCTATAAGAATATCAGTTTCACCTACATTCTCTCCTGCTTGCAAACCTGCTAAGGTTTGAAGTCCATACATTTCATTGACTTTATATACACTATCTTCTATTAATTTAGTAGAAATGATTTTACCTTTGATTCTTTGATTGAGCTTACTTTCTAAAAAATGATCTTTTATAGTAGTTTTATTTTTTATTATATACTTACCTAATACTCCTAAAGAAATATTAACTTGAATGTTTTTTCCATCAAATTCTTGTTGAGGAATATAAGCTGTTGCTGCAGGATAACCATTTACTTGAAAATAATAAGCAATGATATTAGATATATCTTGTAAATCTTGTAAGCTAAATCTTCTTGTTTTAAACTCACTCACTAAGCTTTGTAAATCTTCTTCTTTAATACCTAGTTTTTCAAAGCTAGTGTTTTCATTAGTAAGAACAAATTTATATTGAGTGAGTATTTTTTTATTAGTAGTAGTATTGGTTAAATTAGTATTATTAGTAGTAGTATTAGCTTTATTGTTTGAAGTATTATTATTTATATTAGTATTATTTTCTTTGGTAGTATTGGTTTTATTAGTAGTATTAGAATTAGTTTTATCTTTTGTATTAGAATTAGTATTAGTTTTATTATTGTTTGTATTAGTGGTTGGGTTGGTATTAGTTTGATTGTTTAAGTTATTAGTAGATGATTTAGCTTTTTCATCTTCTTGTTTAAATTTTTCTTCTAATTCTTGTTTTTTTTCTTCAAAGTCTTTTTTAGCTTCTTGGCTTTTTTTATAATCATCTTGGGTTTTTAGATTTTCTTTGATAGCTTTGTTTTGAGGGATGTTTTTATCAGGGGATAATTCTATAATTTTTCCTATATCATTTTTAGTTATAGTGATACTTCCATTATTAGCATAAACTAAAGAACTAATTGCTATGGTGCTAAGTAAAAGTTTTTTCATATTGGTTTTTTCCTTTATTTTAATTAATCTTTTATTTTAAAGTTAAGAGTTTTTGTTTTTTTATTTATTTGTTTTTAATTATATAAACTACTAAAAATTAGTAGTTTATATAGATTGTTTTTAAAAACTTCCAGTAACACAAGGATTCATAGTTTTAAAATTATCACTTACTATACAAATCTTTCCTTTTTGCATTAGGGCTGTTTCTTCTACTTCTTCTTTTTCGTTTTCTTCATATTCAAAAGTAGGTGTTTGTTTTTGAGCATTAGCTACTTGGCGTGATACTTTTTTATAGTCTTCATTTTCATTACCATTAACTATTACTTCATCTAAATTAGGTGTAAGTAAGGCTAAGTTTTTAAACTCACCTATTATTTTAAAGTGATTATTTGAATCATTGCTTGTTTTGTTTTGCCAAGTTTGTAATAATACTTGATTATTATTTATACTAGCAAAAAGTTCTTTACTAAGATTGTTTAATCTATCTACTTCAGCTTTTAAAGAATTTAAAGTTGCATCATTTTTTAAGCTAGGATTTTCATTGACTTTTTTAACATAGTCATTATATTTAGCTATAGCTGTTTTTAATTGTTCTTGAGCTGTTTTTAAATCTATAAAGGCTTTGTTAGATTGTTTGACTAAAGGTTTTAATTTATCATTGATAAAGGCTAAAAGATTTGCTTTATTTGTAGCAAATCTTTGATAATTTCTATAATTTGTTTTATAGTCATTACCAAAACCTTCTAGTATTTCTTTCATACCTTCTTGGCCATATAAGGCTTCTAGGAAAGATATACTTTGTTTTAGTTCTTCACTTATTCCTTTGATTGAATTAAGATCATTTATATCTATCCAGTAATTACCTGCAAGAATTTCTCCTAACCAAGTATCTAAATCATTTGCACTAATTACATCATCACTACCTAAGATTACATCAGGATTAGTTGGGTTAGATGGATTAGTTGGTGGGGTAGGTCTGCTTATAGTATTTGCTTTAGATAAAAAGTCTTGATAGAAACTTTGTTGGTTAGATCTGTTGTAAGTGTGAATGTTTATTTTATTACTAACATAGCCATTTGTGTTAAAATCATTCCAGTAGCTATTATCATTATTTGCATTAGTTAAATCACTTACATGATGATATATATGGACATTGTCAAAGGTGAGATTAGCATTGCTATATTTAACACCAAAGAATTTACCCCCATCTATACTTATACTCATATTAGGATTAAAAAATATATAAATATTTTTAAAAGTAGAATTATCATTAACATAACCAACAAAACCACCAGATAATCTATTAAAATTACTATTAATATTACCTATATTATTTAAAGAAATATTGGTAAAAGAACCATAACCAATACTACCAGCAAAACCACTAGAATGATGAGAAGCACTACCATAATTACTAATATCCCCTATATTATTTAAAGAAATATTAGTATAAGTTCCATTAGCCCAGCCAGTAAAACCACCAGTAGAGCTAATTTGACTACCATTATGACTATAAATATCCCCTATATTATTTAAAGAAATATTAGTATAAGTTCCACTATCAGTCCGACCAGCAAAACCACCAGTATAAACATAAAATACACTATCGCTAGCACTATTGCTAATACTACCTATGTTATTTAAAGAAATATTATAAAAAGTCCCATTAGTACTACCAGCATAACCAGCAAAACCACCAGTATAAACATTAGAAGTAGAAGAAGCATAAATATTGGTAATACTATATATATTATTTAAAGAAATATTGCCAAAGGTTCCATCATAAACATAACCAATAAAACCACCGACATAGCTACTACTACTACTAATATCCCCTATATTATTTAAAGAAATATTATTAAAGGTTCCATTAAGAGTACCACCAGCAAAACCACCAACATATTCACCACCATTAACCTTTATCCCACCGCCCATATAATCTACATTAATATTTTTAAAAGTGGCATTTCTAGTACCGCCAAATATACCAACAAAATAGGGTTTATTGTTTAAAGAAGTTGTGTCTATATTGATATTTTTTAAAGTATAGCCTTGTCCATCAAAGGTTTTAGTAAAAATATTATTTTGGTAACCAACTATCATAGAAGTACAATTATATGTACTTAAACAATAATTAGCATAGTTTTGTCCTTGATTTCCACTAAAATCCACATTCCCTACTAATCTAAACTCATCAACACTTCGTGTATAACCTTTATTTTCATTCCACCCTTTAGCAAAGTAAAACCATTCTGTAGCATTAGCTTTTTCATTTTCCATATTACCTATAGTTAGGACTTTTTTGAAGTTATTACTTCCATTATGAGTTTGTCCGTTAGTTTCTGTATAGTTTGTATTTTGTATATTGGTGTAATTTCCAAAATTATAATTATCATTAGCAAATTTATTCATTTGTCTTTGTATATAGCCATTTTGTATAGCTGTTACATTTATAGTTGAATTTAAATTAGCACTATCTGCATCTATATATACATTATTTCCTACTAAGTGTGTAGTAGAATTAGCATTACCTAATTTACCACCTTGTATATCTACTTTATTGCCTATAAGCAATACTTTATCTGCATTAATATTACCCATATTAACTACATTACCTAATTTAGATGGTTTAAATACAGGTGAGAAAGTATGAGCATTTTCATAAGTTAAATTTTTAAATGTTGTATAATCTGCATTATTTAAAGATGAAGTAGAAGCCACAAAGCGATTAGCATTGATAGTTCCTGTTTTAGTAATGATTACTCCATTAGGATTGATTAAAAATACATTATTACCATTAGCATTTAATAAACCAGCTATAGTAGATTTACTTGTTCCATGAGCAATGTTTAGATAGTTTTTATTGCTTCCTCCAAAATTTACACTCTCACCTTGATTAATACTAAATCCACCACCCCATTGAATGACAGAACTAACTTTATGACCATTAATATTCATAGTATTACCATTAATGTTTATAGTTCCTGTTGTTCCATGAGTAAATTTACCTCCACTAGGTAAAGCCATTAGTGGAGAAAAAAGTAAAGATACTGTTATACCTGAAAGTATGATATGATGAGTTAGTTTTGTTGTTTTCATATTTGCTCCTTTTGTAGTTTTAATTTAAATTTACTATGATGCTTTTAGCATCATCACTAATACTTAAAGTATAAGTAGCTCTTTGAACCTTTTCTTTAATGTTTTTATCTAAGGCTTTTTGATTTTTATGTATTTGATTTAATAGTTTTTGTAAATCTTTTTTATCTAAGTGTTTATTGTTTTCATCTACAAAGCCTTTTTCACTTTGCATTAGAATAAAACTTTTATTTTTTAAAGTATTATTGGTATAAACATTAATAGAAGTTTTTTCACTTAGATAAATAGCTTCTTTAGTATTTAAATAATTTTTAGTATTATCTTTTAGTATAAAGCTATAATGATCAAAGTAATTTACTAATTTAGCATTAATATTAGTATTTAAATAAAGATGATTATTAGTTCCACTTTTATGAGTAAGAGCTTTTGAGATATAAGTATTATCATTGGTTTTTTCTCTTAAAAAGCTACCTGCTAATACATCTATATTAGTATTTTTATAAATATTAGTAGTTCCACTTAAATATAAGCTATTATTATAACTTTTATCATCTTGATTATATATACCAGAAGCAGTTATAAAAATAGTAGAATTGTTTTTATACTCATCTATATTTAAATTAGTTATATGAGTATAATTATCATGAGTATTTTTAGCAATACCAGCACTAATTAATATATCTCCTTCTCTTGTATCAGAAGCTGTTCCTAGTGCAATATTTGTAAAAATGATTTTATTATTAGCACTTTCGTTATAAGCTCTAATAATATATACATTATCATGAGCTGCACTAGAATAATCTTTTATATTAAAAATATTTTCATTAGCATTTTCATTAGCTCTTAAAATGATTTTAGAGCCTTTATCTATACTTGAAGCATTAGATAAAGATTGGACTAAATTATAATGTATAGTATTTTTTTCTAAATTATCAGCTTCTATAATAGTAGTTAGATTTCTACCTGATTTTACATTATCTAAAGTTATACTATTAGCATTAGCACTATTTGCATAATAGTCTTTATTGTCTAAAGTAGTTTTAGCTACTCCATATAAATATAAAGGCATAGAGATATTAGAAGAGCTTAGAGTAATTTTATTATTATTTGCTTTACCACTAGCTGTAGTAGCTGCTGTGATTTGAATTTTATCTTGGTAGTTTTCTACTACACTTTCTTGAGTTAAATCTCCTTTTATATTAATACTATTTCTATTAGCACCTTTAGTAGCTACTCCACCATAAAAATTAAATTCATTCTTACCTGTAAAATTAGCATTAATTTCAAAAGGTTTTTTAAGATGAACATTAATGCTATTATCATTAGCATAACCATTTTTAGTAATACCTGCATAAAAGTCTAAGAGTGCTTTTACTTCTACATTGGTATTAAGGGCAAGTAAGGTTTGTAAGTCTTTAATCTCTATAGTATTTTTATTAGAGCTACCTTGAACTATCTTACCTCCATAAACTTCTCCATTTAATACAGCATTATAAGCTAATGGAGTATTTTTAGTATCTACTCTTAAATCTAGTTTTAAATCATTAATGAATACATTATTATTACTTACTTCATAGTTTTGGTTATTATTTACATCTACAAAGGCTCCTGCTAAATGAGTAGCAGCTGATGTTGAATAAGATCCACTTGGTCCATGGATAATTAAAGTAGCTCCATCTAATACAACTTTATTATTTTTAGCATTTCCATTATAAGTCATAGCACCTACTATATGAGTCATTCTCTCATCAAATACATTATCACCTAAGATGTTTTGCTTATAGGGGGTAGCATGAAAGTCTAGTTTTGCTCCTTTATTGAGTATAACACTATTATAATTTACATTAGCATCAATACCAAAAGCACCTACTACATAAGGAGCACCATTTAAAGGAAGAGTATAGGTGTTTTCAACACCCATATTAACATAGGTATCTTTGGAGTAAATTAAAGTATTATTATTAGCTTCACCCTTTCTAGCTATAGCTGGAGTGATTAAGAAATTATATTTATTATCATATCCACTAGCTTTAGGATTCATTATATCTTTATTGCTAGGTTTTAAATAATATACTGAAGAAAGCTCTCCTGTTTTTAACATTAAAGTATTATTATTAGCTTTAGCATTAAATACATAAGCAGAAACTAAAAAAGGTATATAGCTTACTTGACTAATAATATCATTAATAGAATATGCTCCATGAAAGCCATTAACTACAAATATATCTTCTTTAATACTTGGAGTAAGGATTTCTTGTTTTAATATCATATCACTTATATTATTGTTTTTTGCAGATTTAGGATTATCATAAATTAAAGTAATATTAGAAAGGTTTTTATTAGTAGCCATTTGACCATAATAATTTATACCATTTAAAAATTTATAAGTATTATTAGTATAATCATATACACTTTCATTATTAAAACTATGTTTTTTAATTACATAAGCATTTAAAGTTTTATCATAATTTGCTTGGGTAGCTGCATATAAAGAATTGATTGAAAGAATGGTTAATAAAGAAAGTTTTAAAAGATTGGATTTTTTATAATGTAAAGAAGTTAGGCTAAAACGAAAACTATCGTTCCCCCCCCCCATAGAGTATTTTTTAGATAAATTTGTATTCATTGAAAAAGTCCTTTCAAAAAATATTTATTGTTGTGTGTTTATGTTTGTAATTATATAAAATTATTAATAGTATTAATAATAATAACTAATTAATAGTTTATATTAGGAAATGTTAATATTATGTTTATAAATTTAAGCTTAGGAATGATTGATAGTGAATTAACTCTTAATTTATTATACAAAAAAAGTAACAATAAAACTAAAAAATTTTATTCTGTTTTTTCTTCTAAGTCATTAAAAACTAATTCTTTAGAACATTTTTTACATTTATATGCTATGTTTAAGTATTTAATTTTTATATGCAAACCATAATCTAATTTATGAATCATATCTTTACAACCGCAAACATAGTCATATTGTTCATCTTTTTCTATTTTTTCTATTATCTTTTTTTCTTCTTGATTTTCTTTAAATTTATTAATTCTCATATCATGTTTTACAATATGTTCTAAAAGCCATACTGATACAATTTCATATAATTTTTCTTTTAAATCATTAGTGGTAGAACAATCATTAATCAAACAACTCATATCTTTGATGATTTTTTTATGCATAGCCTTGTGTTCTACTAAATATGGATAATTTATACTTTCCATATATTCTTCTTCATCTTTAAAATGCGTTTGCATATAATTAAAAAAATCACTTAATAATTCTTTTACTTCTGTTTTATAAATGTGTCTATTTAAAAGTTTTGCAGTTTTTTCTGCCAAAGCAAAAAGAGTTTGATGTTGCGAATCTATATCAGTGTTACCTACACTATATTTCTCATCCCAAGCAGGAAATACTTCCATTTAAAACTCTCGTTCTGGATGAATGATTTTTTTACAAAATTTGCAATTGTATTTTACACCTTTAAGTATTTGTTGATGCAAACGATAAGAAATTTTGTGTTTTTCGTTAATACAACCGCAAACATAAACAACATATTTTGGGGCAAATTCTTCAAAGATAGGTTCTGTAGATACAATGTCTTCTTCAAATGTATATTCTTTTTCTTTTAATTTTTGTTTTTCATATGTATGATATTTCATATCCTCTTTTAAAATATGTTCTAAAAGCCATTTTTCAGTTATAATGTTTAATTTTTCTTTAAATTCATTTACTGTTTTAATATTTTTTACTAAAACAATTAAAGAGTTGGTGATTTCTCTATGGATTTTTTTATGGCGTGCTAAATCTGGATAGCCTATTTTTTCCATATAATTTTCTTCATCTTTAAAATGAGTCTTTACATATTCAAAAAGCTCAATTAAAACAGATCTTATCTCGTTAATACTCGCATGATTTTCTGTCATAAAATAAGCTTTTTTTGCTATTTCAAATAAAGCTTTATGCTGATCATCAATAGTTTTATTGTGTACGCTATATTCATTAGCCCATTTAATCACGAAAGTCCTTTTATATATATCTAAAACAACAAATATATTAATAAAAACACAAAAAACCAATAGATTATATAATAAAATTTAAATATTTACAAGATAATATAAAACTAAAAGTATGATATGTATTTATAATGTGAAAAATTAGCAATATAGAAAAAATAATATTAATATATTATTTGCAATTAATATACAATACCACTAGCTATTTAAAAGCTACAAATGTTTCAAAATTTACCCATTTAAAAACACTCTCGATTTTAGTAAAACCTGCTTTTTGTAACATAGCTACATTTTCACTTTGGGTATAAGGTATAAGTACATTTTCTAACGCCTGTCTTTTAGTAGCTATTTCTAATTTACTATAGCCTTGCTCTAGTTTATACTGCTCATAAATTTGTATCATTTTTTTTGCTATTTTTACATCATCGTAAAGTATTTTTTCGCTTAATACAAATATACCATTTTCATTTAGGTTTTGATAAATTTTATCTACTAATTCTTGTCTTTTAGGTGGACGAATGAATTGTAAAGTATAAGTTGCTACGAAAGCATCATTTTTAAAAAAAATAAAATCATCTAAATTTTCTTGATAAAAATCAATCTTAGCTCCAAAGGCTTTGCATTTATTTTTAGCTATTTCTAACATAGCACTTGCTTCATCAACTCCACTTAAAATCAAATCATTTCTTTTTTCATAAAGAGCCAATAATAAACTAGCAGTAGAACAACCAAGATCACAAATTTTCGCATTTTGTGCTGTAAAATGACTTATAAGCTCAACTATAAGTTTTAAATTTTGAGTATAAAATGGCACTGATCTTGATACCATGTCATCAAAAACACTTGCAACGCTTTTGTCAAATTCAAATTGTTTTTCTAGTGGATTTTTAAAAATTTCATCTCTCATTTAAATTTCCTAAAATTTCTTTTGCTTGTTTTATATCTTTTGAAATTTGTAGCTTTAAAAGACTTAAATCACTAAATTTTTTATTATCTCTTATAAAATCTATAAAACTTAAAATCACTTTGTCTATTTTTACATTAGTTAAATCATTATCTAAAATATGTGTTTCTAAGGCAAAGTTATCATCAGTGGATCTAACACCTATAAAACTCACACTTTTATAAATTTGTCCATTGATTTGAGTTAGGGTTGCATATACGCCATTTTTAGGTAAAAAAAAGTCTTTAGCATATAAATTTAAAGTAGCAAAAAATTCTTTTGCACCTATACCTTGACCTTTAATAACATTAGCTTGTATATCATAAAATCTACCAAGAAATTTTTTAGCTTCTCTTACCTTGGCTTCTTTTAGCAAATCTTTAATCAAACTTGTATGAACGCTTTTGTTTTGAATTTTAAATTCATCTACTATGGTAGTTTTTAAAGAACTAAGATTTTGTATATCTTTGGCACTATATTTTCGCTCTTTGCCAAATTTAAAATCATACCCTACTGTGATTTTTTCTAAGTTTGGAAATTCTTGTTTTAAAAATTCTAAAAAATTCTTTCCATCTAAATTTTTGATTTTATAAAAATCACAAAATACCAAAGGGAAATTGATTAAATTTGCTCTATAGTTTTTAGGTGTTAGCATATTTGTTTCATCTTTAGAAATGATAAATAATGCACCATTTTGATCTAAATGCTTAAAAAGCTCAAAATGCCCTAGATGCATACCATCAAAATGTCCTATGGCTAAATTTGTAATTTTATGCTTTTGTATAGGCATAGAAAAATTCAGCATTGCCTTCTTTTCCTTTTAGATGTGATTCTTGAGTAGTTTGTAAGATCCATCCAAGTTTTGCACAAGCTTTTTCAAAATTATCTTTTGCTTGATTTATAGCTTTTATATCTTTTACCACTCCGTTTTTATCGCGTTTAGCTTCTTTACCTACTTCAAATTGAGGTTTAAAAAGCAAAATGATGAGATTTTTAGCAAATTTGTCTATATAAAAAATCAAATGCATTAATGATATAAAACTTACATCACAAGTAATTACATCATATAAATTTTCACTTTTAAATTCTCGTAAATCAGTGTTTTCATAAATTTGAATATTTTCTAAGCTTCTTAAGCTCTCATGAAGTTGATTAGTACCTACATCTAAAGCGGTGATGTGTTTGGCTTTGTTTTGATGTAAAATTTGCACAAAACCTCCAGTGGAAGAGCCTATATCTAAGCAAATTTTATCTTTTATAACAAAAGTATTATTTTGCAAAAAATGCTTAAGTTTAAAAGCTGCTCTGCTTACAAAAAGTTCTTCTAAAAGCGTGAGTTTTAAACTCTCATCTTCAAGTGGGTTTTGACAAGTGATTTTAAAAGAAGTTTTTTTAAATTCGCCATTTAGTAAAATCTGTTTATTTTCTATAATTTCACAGGCTTTATTACGAGAAATGTTTAATTTTGTGCTAACAAAAATGTCAAATCTCATCAACACCTTTCAAAAGAGCAATAAATTCATCTTCATTAATACATTTAACTCCTAGGCTTTGAGCCTTTTGAAATTTTGAACCAGCTTCACTTCCATATAATACAAAATCAGTTTTTTTAGACACACTAGAACTTACTTTAGCACCAAAATTTTCAATCAATTCTTTAAAATAATCTCTTGATTTGCTTAAAGTACCTGTTATAACAAAGGTTTTATTAGAAATGTTTTCATTTAAAACTATTTCTTTCTTTTCATCTTCTAAATGTAAAATTTCATAAAAATGCTTAATGCGATTTGCATTGACATGGGTAAATTCTTCTAAGCTTTTAGCCATTTGTTCGCCAAAACCTTCTAAATTTACATAGGCTTCATAGCTTTGCATAAACCATTCAAAGCCAAAAGATTGAGCTAGTTTTTTAGCAGCTACTTCACCGATATGCTCTATACCCAAAGCAGTAATAAACCTTGATAAAGGGCATTTTTTTGCTTCATTAATTGAATTTAAAAGATTATTAATCTTTTTTTCTTTAAAGCCTTCTAAGCCTTCAAAATCACTATATTTTAAGAAAAATATGCTTTCTATATTTGTGATTTTTCCTTCTTTGAATAAAAGTTCTACGATGTTTTCTCCAAGGCCATCTATATTTAAACACTTTTTAGAAACAAAATGAATGATAGAATTTACAAGCCTTGCTTTACAATCTAGATTTTGGCATTTTAAAAAAGCACCCTCATCTAAAAGCTCACTTAAGCACTCAGGACAAAGAGTTGGCTTGATGATTTTACTTTCTAAACCATCACGCCTTTGGGTAAAAACTTTAGTGATTTTAGGTATGACATCTCCGCTTCTTATCACGCTTACACTATCGCCTATCATTACCCCAAGTCTAGTTATTTCATCAAAATTATGCAAGGTTGCAGACTTTACTATAACCCCGTCTAAATTTACAGGCTCTAACACTGCCACAGGAGTAACTACTCCACTTCTTCCAACTTGTAAATTTACTCCAAGTAAGGTTGTTGTTTTTTCTAAAGCAGGAAATTTAAATGCTGCCATAAATTTTGGAAATTTCACTGTATAACCCAAAAGCTTACAATGGGCTAAATCATCTACTCTAACAACCATACCATCCATCATCATGGGCTTTTGATCTCTTTTTTTTAAAAGCTCGTGGTATTTTTCTAAAACTTCATCTAAAGTTTTTATACAAAATACAAAATCATCTTTCAAAAAACCAAGATTTCTAATAAATTCCATCACTTCAGAATGCTTACTAAATTCTAAAGAATTCTCCCCAACTCCCCAAGGATAAAATTTCAAATTTCTTTCTTTTGTAATGCTTGTATCAAGCTGTCTTAAAGAGCCACTTGCCGCGTTACGGGGGTTTGCAAATAAACTTAAGCCATCTTTGGCTCTTTTTTCATTGATTTTTTCAAAATCTTCTTTTAAAATCACTACTTCACCGCGAATTTCTATTTTTTCTTTATAAGGAATTTTTTGAGGTATGTTTGATATTTCTTTTACATTTAAAGTAATATCCTCGCCTACTTCTCCATCGCCTCTTGTAGCACCGCTGATTAAAATACCATTCTCATAAGTAAGATTTAAACTCGCTCCATCAAATTTAGGCTCTATGAAAAAATCAAACTCACATTTAGCTCTTTTAGCCCAAGCTCTAAGCTCAGCTTCATCAAATACATCCTCCATAGACCACATTTTTGCACTATGTGCAAGTTTGTGAAATTCACTTTGTATAGTCGGGGCGATATTTTGCGTAGGGGAATCTTTGGCAATTTTTTCTTTATGAGACGCTTCAAATTCTTTTAATTCTCTAATAAGTTTATCGTATTCTTCATCACTTGCTAAAGGTTCATCATCTTCATAATAAGCTCTCATCCATTCTTTTGCTAATTTTACCTTTTCTAAATACTCTTGATAAGTCATCACTACTCCAAAGAAAGTTCATTCATAGCTTTTACAAGTTCAAACATTTGCTTATGTTCGTATACATCATGCACCCTTATAATGCTTGCTCCATTTTTAAAAGCTTCTAAATGCAGATAAAGCGTTCCTGCTAGTCTTTGTTCTACATTTGATTTAAAATATGCATTTATCACACTTTTTCTACTAGCTCCGATTAAAAGTTTTTTTTCAAAACGTAAAAAATGTTCTAAGTGTTTAATCAGCATCATATTATGCCATGGAGTTTTTCCAAAACCAATGCCTACATCTAAAATCACATCTTCTAAACCAAGCTCGTTTAGCCTTTTTAGTTTTTGCATAAAAAAATCATCAACTTCAATCAATACATCTTCATAATGTGGATTATCTTGCATATTTTGCGGAGTATTTTGTATATGCATTAATGTATAAGTAGCATTATACTTTAAAGCTAGTTTGGCTAAATTTTCATTTTTTAAACCAGTAATGTCGTTAATAAGCTTAAAACCTTTATTTAAAGCATATTCTAAACAATATTCATCAAAGCTATCTAAACTAAATATGCATTTTTCATAGAGTTTTTCACTATAAATTAAATCTAATGTTTTATTTAAGCGTTTAAATTCTTCTTCTTTTCCACAATACACACTACCAGGTCTTGAAGAAACCGCACCAATATCTATATAATCAGCTCCTTGAGAAATTAAAAGCTTTATTTTTTCTAAAACTTCATTTTCCCTTACTCTACTTTGAGCATTAAAACTATCTTCGTTGATATTTATTACACCCATAATTTTTGCGTATTTTGGTTTATCAAAATTAGATTTTAAAAAAAAAGCTAAATTTTTGAGTTTAAAATCTTGTAGCTTTTCTTTCTCTATAAGTTTTTTGGCTTGTTCTTGTGTTACCATAAGCAAGGCATTAGTTTGTTCTTTACCTAGTATAACTTTTTTATGTGTCACAAGTTCAGCTCCAACTCTTAGCGCATCTTGCTTTAAAATATTTGCTGCTGGTGCTCTTAATTCTTTGATAAGAAAAAAATGTATTTGAGTTTTTTCACTCATAATTTTTTTTCCTACAATGTGTGGCATTATATATTGGGATATTTTTTCATAATCTGTATTTGGATTTATCTTAAGAATTTTCATTTATCTTCTCATATAAAATTAATGCTAAAGTATTTAATAAAACCATAGGTTTTGCATTTAATTTTACAAGTTCATAAGCTTTGTAAAAAAATTCAATTTCTTCTTCATTTAGTTTTATATCTTGCTTAAAACACTCATAACTTAAGGCATTAATCAATTCTAAACATTCATGTTTGTCTATATTTTCATATTTTTTTAAAAAATCTAAAATACCAGCAAGATTTATTTTTTTAAGATTTAAATCTAAATTCATTTTTTCTTTTTGAATTTTATATTTTTCTATAATAAACCTTGAAAGTATTGTTGGTAAAAAAACATTTTTTGAAGGTGCTACTATGATAAAATAAACATTTTTAGGTGGTTCTTCGAAAAGTTTTAACAAAAAATTTTGTGCTTCTTCTCGAAAAGATTTAGCCAAAATAACAATAATTTTTATATTTACTTCAGATATATAGCTTTCCTTCATAATAGCCCTTGCAGTAGCTTGAGCATTTTTATCATAGGTTAAATCATTTAATCTTAACTCCAAATCAGGATTTTTAGGTATAAAAAATCTGATATTTTTTTGTCCGTATTCTTCTATTAGCTTTTCTTGTATAAGCTCAAAATCATTATGAATAATGATTTTATTTCTTAGATTCAAATTTCTACCTTAGAAAAAAGCACAGCATCTAAACTTTGCTCAAATATTTTACATAAGGAAATTAATTTATAATCTAAATATTTATCTTTAGAAGAAAGATAAAAACTATTTTGCAATTGTTCGTCAAAAAGCCAAAGCATACTATCTTCTTTAGAATTTGCAATTTTAAAATTAGAATCAATATTTGTTCCTATATAAAAAAATATATAGCCATTAGGAAATGATATACTTAAAAGATCATTGAGTAATGATATATCTTCTTGAGTATTACAAGTTTTATTGCAAATCCCTTTTAGAGAAACAAAAGGGACTAAAGGCCTTGCTGAATTTGCATTAATTTGACTTAAAAAATATTTTTCAAACCAAATTCTTTGGGCATCAGTAATGATTATGAAAGTATAACCTTGTAAAAGTAAAGATAGTTTTGAAGCAATCAAAGGCGACCATTCAAGACGCCTTTCTTCTAGCCAACTAGTATAAGCACCATTTTCACGGATTTGCTCTAAAGTAAATTTTAAAAAACTATTACTCATTATATATCTAACTTATAAACTTCATGCAATACTCTTACAGCTAATTCTCCGTATTTTTCATGCACTATTACTGAAATTTTAATTTCACTTGTAGAAATCATTTGTATATTAATATTTTCGTTTGCTAATGCTTTAAAAGCTGCAGAAGCCACTCCAGAATGTGATTTCATACCCACACCCACAACTGAAACTTTTACTACAGCACTATCTGTTTCTATATTAGCATTAGCACCTAAAACTTTTTTTACCGCATTAGTAGCTAAATCAAGCTCATTTTCAGGCACAGTAAAGCCTAAATTAGTAGCTCCATCTACTCCTACATTTTGTATAATCATATCCACATTTATATTTTCATTTGCTAAATTTCCAAAAATTTCGGCTGCAATTCCAGGTTTATCATCAATATTTCTTAAAGTAACCCTTGCTTGGTTTTTATCTAGTGCTATACCACTAACCAAAGCTTGTTCCATATTTTCCTCCTTAGTAATAATCGTTCCTTCATTTTCATTAAAACTACTTCTAGTAACTAATTTTACATTTAATTTTTTAGCAAGTTCTACAGAGCGATTTTGTAAAACTTTAGCTCCCAAACTAGCAAGCTCGAGCATCTCTTCATAAGAAATTCTATCAAGCTTTTTGGCTTTTGGTTCAATTCTAGGATCTGTTGTATAAACTCCATCAACATCTGTATAAATTTCACATAAATCAGCATTTAAAGCCCCTGCTAAAGCAACAGCACTCAAATCACTACCACCACGACCTAAAGTAGTAACATTACCCATTTTATCAATACCTTGAAAACCTGCTACTACTACTATATAATCTTCATCTAATGCTTTTGTTATATTAGTTGTATCAATATATTCTATTCTTGCTTTAGTATATACATCATCTGTAAAAATACCTGCATTGCGTCCTGAAAAAGCAATTGCTTTTAAACCCATTTCGTTTAGTGCTATTGCAAGTAAAGATGATGTTACACGCTCACCACTACTTAAAAGCATATCCATTTCGCGACCTGAAGGATTTTTACTAAAATGATGAGCAAAGTCTATAAGTTCATTTGTAACTCCACTCATTGCAGAAACTACCACAACTAACCTATCACAAGTTTTTTTGCTTTTTGCTACTCTTTTAGCGACTTCATCAATACGTTCAAGCGTTCCTACGCTAGTTCCCCCATATTTTTGCACGATCAGCATTAAATATACCCCCTTTCTTTAAAGTGTTTTAAAACCTTAACATATATAGGTTTTTTAAAATGATTTATCAATTCATAAACTTCATCTAAAGATACAAATTTAAAAGCATTAAATTCAGGATTTTTTGTGTTAAGGTTTATAATTGCTTTACTTTTTAGTTTTACCAAAAAATATTTTTGATTTTGTCCATCATAAGGATACATCTTTTGAGCTACTTTAGCTGGAAAATCATAGCTAATCCACTCAGGATATTCAGCTAAAATTTCAATCTTATCAGTACCTATTTCTTCTTTTAACTCTCTAAACAACGCACTTTTGGCATCTTCATTCTTATCAATACCACCTTGAGGAAACTGCCATATATCTTCCATATCATTGCGTTTAGCAAGTAAAAATTTACATTCGAAAGGATAAGTTGATGATAATACAATAGCAGCTACATTTGGTCTGTATTTTTTTTCTTTTTCCATAATTTTCTTATCCTTGACTTTTTGGTAATATAATTCTAACAAAAAAATACGAATTTATAATTACATTTTAAAGAAGTTTTATGCATTTATATATACATATTCCATTTTGTGAAAGCAAATGTTTTTATTGTTCTTTTACTTCGCTTAAAAAAAAAGATTTTGAAATACACTATTTACATGCATTAATACAAGATATAAAACACCAAATAGATTTTTTCAAAATAGACAAAAATTCAATAAAAACTATATTTATAGGTGGTGGAACTCCTAGTTTAATGGAAGCAAATTTTTATGAAAAAATATTTGTTTTTTTACAGAACTATTTGCAAAAAAATAGCGAAATAAGCATAGAAGCCAATCCAAATTCAAGTAATTTTTCATGGCTTAAAGAAATGAAAAATTTAGGTTTTAACCGCATTTCTTTTGGCTCACAAAGTTTTCATGAAAAAAAACTTCAATTTCTAGGACGCATTCATGATAAAAAAAGTATTTTCACTAGTATAGAAAATGCAAAGAAAGCAGGATTTGAAAATATAAATTTAGATTTAATTTATGACACAAAACTTGATGATAAAAAAATGCTTGATTATGAAATTTCAAATTTAGCTTTATTAGATATCAATCACGTAAGTGCTTATAATTTAACCATAGAAGAAAAAACAAAATTTGCTAAAAAATACCATTATAAAAAAAATGCACCTAATCTTGCAAAATACTTTATAAAAGCCATTGAAAATCTTGGATATAAACAATATGAAATTAGTAATTTTGGTCAAATTTGCAAACACAATCTTGCTTATTGGCAGGGGAAAGACTATATAGGTTGTGGTTTAAGTGCAGTGGGATTTTTAAAAAATCAAAGATTTTATACCAAAAAAAATTTGAAAGATTATGTAGCAAATCCTTACTTTAGAGAGATAGAAAAATTAAATTTACAAGATTTGCATTTAGAGCATATTTTTTTAGGACTTAGAAGTATTATAGGTATAAATGAAAAAAAATTAGAACCTTTAGAAAAAGAAAAAGCATTTTTCCTTAGCAAAAAAGGGAAATTAGTTTATAAAAATGGAACTTTTTACAATACTAATTACCTTTTAAGCGATGAATTGGCTTTATACATTTGTACTTAAAACTTCCAAAGCTGATTAACAAAATAAACACTTGCCAAAAAATATTACAACTTTGATAAATTAGTAATAATTTTTTAATCAAAATAAACTTATGAGGAGGCAATTTTCTTTTTACGCAAGTTGCTAAAGTTTGTGATATAAAAGATGAGCTAAGAGATTTATTATTAGGATATAACATCATTTCTTATTTTGATAAAAAGATGATAGCAACAGCTCATGCCATAGAAAATAATTATGCAAAAATGAAACTCACAGATACTAGAGTTAATATGTATGTGCAAGTTGTTTTTACGCCTAAAACTATAAGAAATATTGAAATGTATAAATTGCATAGAGCAAGAGAGGATTTGTTTTTATAACAAGAATTAATCTTGCTAAATCAGTAAATTAATTTTTAAGTTTTAGTGTGTATAATACACACTATAAGGTTTTTAATGAGCAATAAAGATAAGTTAATAAAAGAATTAAAAAACAATCCTAAAAATATTCGCTTTGAAATTCTTAAAAAGCTACTAGAGGATTTCGGTTATGAATGTTTTAATAAAGGAGGATCACACTATCAATTTAGAAAACAAGGGTGTGATTTAATTACTATACCATTTAAACGACCTATAAAGGCAATATATGTAAAAATGGTATTAAAAGCAATCGAGGAGAGTAAAGAATGAAAAATTTAGAATACTACTTGAATTTACCTTATGAAATCATCATTAAAAAATTAAGTGATGAAGATGGGGGAGGATATTTTGCTCGGTACAAAGATTTTCCTTATATCATGGGAGATGGTGATACACAAATACAAGCTTTAGAAGATGCAAAAGAAGCTTTCAAATGTGCTATTTCTTTAATGCTCGAAAAGGGAGATTATATTAAAGAACCACTTAATGAAGAATCAAAAGTTAGAATTAATATCACATTACCAAAAAGTCTAGTAGAAGCAATAGATCAAGTAAGCAACAATAGAAGTAAATTTTTAGCTGATGTAGCTTTTAGAGCTTTAAGATAAAATAATATTATATAAAAACAGATATCTTTATAACAAGCCCTCAACCCTGCTAATTGAAGACTTATGTTTTAAGGATAAACTAAGCAGGGTTTTTCTAAAATAAAATTAGTTTTTTATGAGAGTTCTTATTTTAGTGTTTTGTTACTAAAATAAGAACGATTAAAGCTATAATAAAAACGATAACTTCACTCATCTTAACCTCCTTTCGACTTTTAATAAAGCCTCCATTTGGTTAAATCTTTAAAACAATAAAATTATAATTATTACTTACTAGACTTTTCCCTTATAATTCCTTCTTACTTTCATTAAAATTATCACTAGCTAATAAAGATAAAGATGAGAATAATAGAATGGATAAGAGTTTTTTCATTGTTTTTCCTTGTTAGAATAAAAAAGCCAAAGGATTTCTAGTATCCCCTTTAAAAAAAGGGGAAATCAAAGCTAATAAGCCTTGACTATTATTATACATAGTAGTATAATAACTACTAGAAGTTTTTTAATCAAAATTAACTTACCTTCTTTCTAAGGCAAGATTTGATTAATCAAAGGTTGGGAACCCTTTGGTTAATCAGCCTTAGAATGATTATACCGTAAAACGCTTTATAACCAATTTATTTAGTTTTAATCCTCAATAATTAGACAATCAAACGAATTAAGTTCATTTATAATTATTTTTTCAACATCTTTTCTTAAATCAATAAATAAAGTATTTACATCGATCTCATCTAAGTTGTTTTCTACCCATTCTATGATTTTTCACTTAAAACTTAAAGAGTATAATTTGATATTTTTTAGAGAAATTTTAAATTTCTTTAACCCGAAAGCCACGCTCTCTTTCGGTTATTGTGTTATAATTGCATTAAGCTTAGACTAAGCGTGGATATATAATATATCCTAAGGTTTTTTATATGAGATAATTAACGGGTTTAATTATCTCTTTTATTAATTCTAAAATAAGAATTATAAAATCAATTATCTTTTACTCATTAATAACCCCCCCCCTTTTTTTTTTTCTAAAAAACCGAAAGAGCAGCCGTACTTAATACAAATTTATTATATCAAAATTTCTTTTCAATGAAAGATACTCTTAGTTTGCTTTCATCTTAACTTTTTAAAAGAATACAGCTTTTTATTCTAAAAATTGTTTTACCAAATTTTTAAATGATTTAACAAGGATTTTCTGCAATATCTGTTATTTTATTATCACTCTTGATCTTCTGGTTTAAAACCGATTATTTTTGCCATTATACCCCTATAGCTTTCAAAACTATTCATTGCTTGCATATTGCTAACTCTAAGAAGTCTAACTTTGTGATCTTGTTTGTAAAAAACTTTAAAAACACAACCACTTTCTTTGTGTTTTACCATATCATCTAAACCACATTTTTCTATAAACTCATAATCTTTAGCAAAAACTTCATTTTCTACATCAAATAAATCTTGAGAATAACCATTAGGATTAGCTGGATCATAAGTATAAGAACTTACTACACATTCTCTCATAGCTTTTTGTATTTCTTCTTGGGATAATTTTTCCATTTCACTTTCCTTTTTTTCTTTCTATTATGATATAAATAATTTAATGTATAGTTGAGAAATTTTATTTTATAAAATATTTTTTAAAAGAATCAATAAACTATATAAAGAGTACATACTATAAAATTGTAAAACTATTAATATTAACTACTTTTTATTTGTTGTTATTTTTTTTCTTGTTTTTGCCATAAAAACTGAGAAGCTACAACTCCAATTGAAGTAACAATTCCTGCAAAACTTAACCAAGGATATTTAAGATACGCGAGGGTAAAACCAAATATAAATCCTATTAAAATTATTACAAAAGCAAATATCTGTCCTTTTTTTACATATTTAATTTGCTCTGGAGCTAGATTTCTCATAACTTCTTGATTTTTACTATCTTCATTAATTAGTTTTCTTTCAATATCTATAATATGATCTGTTTGTTTTTCCATTAAAGCAATACATTTTTCTTGCATTTCTTTTGATAGTCTAGGCAAACAATCAAAAGAAGAATTAACATTAATGAAAGTATTATTTTGCTGACTAAGAGTAATATTATTTTTGGCTTGTGATTTTTTTGATTTCGGTTTTATATTGTTCATTGCTATCTTTTCTTAATTCTTCTGACTTTTTGTAAAAATTATCCACCATTGTCTTTCTATCTTTTAATGATATAGCATTGAGAATATCCGCATTAAACATGTTTGTAAAGCCAAATAAAAAAGCATTTATGTTTGACATTTGCCTTACCCCTTTCTTGCTATAAAATAGCACTAACTCACAACAAGTAAATTATGTTATTTATTATACACAATTTTTTATAAATGTTTTAACAATTATCAAGCAAAAATCAAAACTTATCTTACCAATATTAATTTTAAAGTTAAAATTAACAAATTATATTATAAAACAGAATAAATGCTAATATATCAATATTTAATGCTTATAAAAAAGACTTTATAAAGGACATTTAGGGGATATATAAAACACCTTTAGGGGCGATATAAAGCACTTTTTTAGTAAATTTTAAGTAAAAAATAATAAAAAAAGAAAAAATGGACTTTATAAAGGACATTCAGGGGATATATAAAGGACTTTTATGTGTAAAAAATACGCTTAAAAATCACTTAAAATGGACTTTATAAAGGACAAAAATGTAAAATGTAAAAACCCTTGCAAAATACTATAAAATAGGCATTTAAAAGCACTAAAAAACTTGACTTTTTTTGTGAATTTTAGTATAATTTTAATATTAAATGTAAAGGAATTTAAATGTCAAATGAAATAAGATTAGAGAACATAAAAAGATTACAAAAAGTTGCAGATGAGATTAATTTAATCTATCAACAAATCAAAGATGAGAATGTATTAAAAACATTACACGATGAAAATACACAAAGATTTATTTTTGTTTCTCTAATTAAAATCAGTGAAAGCTTTAAAAAAATAAAAGAAAGTGCTGATGATGAAATCTTATCTTTATTTGACAAAAAAGATTTAAAAAGAATAAATGATACTAGAAATTTCGCAGCTCACGATAATGAGGAAATTAGATTAAGTGCTGTTGCTAATGTAATTAAGTATGATTTATTTAGAGTTAAAAGAAATATAAATATATATATAGGAAAATTAGAAAATCAAAAACAAGAGGTTGAGATTATGGAAAATGTGGTAAGGAAAAAAGGTTTAAGTTTAAATGCAAAGATAATTACAGCATTATTAGTTGCTATTGTTTTAGCTTTGTCTTTGTTGTTGAGTATGGTAGATATTCCAAAAAATATAAAAATAGACAATGGGCTTATAATATTTATAGCTGGAAGTGTAGCATTATTATTTCTAATTTATTTTTTTAGAGAGCGTATTAATTCAACAAACATAGATGATATTTCTAACTTTAAAAATAAAATAATTGTTTGTTTTGTTGTTTTAGTTAATATAGTCCCTATTATATCTTATATTGTTTATATTAGTAGCACCAAGCTGTCAAATTCTCAGTTCATATTTTCATTAATTTGTTTTTTTGTAGTTTTTGGATCAATCTCTATATTTAGTTTGTTATTTTTAAATACAAAAAAGATTATTTCTTTATCGCCTGCAAAAAGAGAAGAAGACTATAATAATGATGATTTTACTGATATTTCTTATAGTTTTCTACCTTATAATATTCATCACAATGATTAACAAGTAGAAAAATAATACTCCTTAAATTTTAGGAGTATTATTTTCTTTTAAATCCGAATTTCTATCATTTATTTGTTTTTGAATTTTATTTTGCGTATTTTGATTTACTCTATTTACTTCCCCTGCAACACCTAAACCACCACCAACAATATCTTTAGGTGCATTTCTCATAGCAACTCTACCATTCTCACTAGCATTAATTTGATCTGTTGTAGAATTAAAATCTTGTTTTGCTGAAAGAGGATTATAGTGATTTTGAGCAGTTTGTGCATTTAAACCACTATTTGTAACATCTGAATTTACTCCAGAATATTTTGCTAATTCATTTATATTACCATTAGCAGCCAAAGTTTCTAATTCTTTCATTGCACTAGCAACATTTTCTTTATTATGGATACCTCTGTAGTTTTGATCAATATAATTATTAATCATTGAAACTCCACCATCATAACCAACAGAAGCATTAATAGATTTAGCATTAGTATAGCTATCCATAGAACTAAGAACTTCTGCTGAATTTGTAGTGTTTGATGATTTAACCAAATTGCTAAATGCAGACATATTAGAACTTGACTTAGTGATTTGATTTGTAAGACTTTCGTTTCTTGCTTTATAATCTGTCTTGTCTTTATCAAACAAATCACTATGTTTTGTTTTATTGACATGAAAATCATTGTTTGGAGTATTAAAATACATCCAAAAAGATTTTTTACCTTTTTTGGATGGTATAATCTTGAATAGTCTCAACTGCTAAAGCCATTTTTTATCCTTTTTATATTGTATTGATATAATTATAGGACTTTTGGTGTCTATATTTTAACCTTTACATTTTTGAGCTATTGTATCCATGGCTTCTTGTGAAAGCACAAAATTCGTATGATAAAGTAAGCAACTCCCCATATCCACTACTTTTAATACGAGTTTTTTATTATTAAAATCTTTTGGATTATGCCTTGTATTAGCTAGATCATAAATTTCATACACCATATCTTTGCTAAGCTTGTTAATATCAAGCTCTATGATATTTTCTTCAAATTTCATAGGTTCTTGCGTGAATTCTTCTTTATTTTCTTTTTTTGCAAAGCTTTTTCTTTTACTAAAAGATTTTAGCTCATTTTCTTTTGCTTCTTCTATGGTATAAATTTCATTTAAACTAAAGCTTAAGTCATTATCATTGTTTTTATATCTTAATAAAAAGGCAAAAGCTTCATCTTTGCTTTCTTTAAAAAGTGCTTCTACCTTTTCTACTTGGGCTTCAAAGACTATCATATCAAAAGAAGAATAAAAGTCTAAAACTACAGCCTTAGCATATCTTTTACCGCTTTTACTCATCATCGATTTAAAATCTTCAATCTTTCCTACAACTAAAATTTCACCCTCGCCTTTGAGTGTTTCAAAATCCATACTTTTAAAATACTCTATACCTTCTATTTGACTTGCAAATTTATCTAAAGGATGGCCTGATACATAAATTCCTAAAATTTCTTTTTCATAGCCTAGTTTTTCCATTATTTCAAATTCTATTTTACTATCATGAAGCCCTACTTTGATATCTGCTGCTATTTCTTCTTCTCCAAAAAGAGAAGCAGTGGAGTTTCTTTTAACTTCGGCTATTTTTCTACTTGTTTCTGAAATAAGCTCAAGATTATCTACTAAGCATTTTCTAGTATAACCAAATTCATCAAAAGCACCTGATTTTGCTAGGTTTTCAATAGTTTTTTTATTAATTTTAGTAGGATCAATCGAGCTTATAAAATCATCAAAATCACTAAAGCCCTCTTCTTTACGAATTGCCATGATATTTTCTATAGCAGGGATCCCTACGCTCTTAATTGCTCCAAGCCCATAAATAATAGCTTCAGAACCATCTTCAAGTTTAGTTGCACTAAATTCTCTTTGAGCTTTATTAATACTTGGTGGTAAAAGCTTGATATTCATTCTTTTCATTTCTTCAATGTATTTTGCGACTTTATCTACATTACTTTCTTCGCTTGTTAAAAGTGCAGCCATAAACTCACTTGGATAATAAGTCTTCAAATACGCTGTTTGAAAGGTTATAAGTGCGTAAGCAGCTGAGTGAGATTTGTTAAAACCATATTCAGCAAATTTTAAAATAAGCTCAAATAAATCATCAGCCTTTTTCTCATCATAGCCTTGTTTTTTAGCGCCTTCTAGATATTCTGCTTTAAGATTATCCAAAATTTCTCTTTTTTTCTTACCCATAGCACGACGCACATTATCAGCACCACCCAAAGAAAAACCACCGATTTTTTGCACTATTTGCATAACTTGTTCTTGATAAACTATAACCCCATAAGTGTTTTCAAGTATAGGTTTTAAATCCTCAAATGCATAAGTAGCAGCCTTTCTACCGTGCTTAATATCGATAAAATCATCCACCATTCCGCTATCAAGTGGACCTGGTCTATATAAAGCTAAAACTGCAATTAAATCCTCAAATCTTTCAGGTTTTAACCTAGCATTCAAACTTTGCATACCGCCTGATTCTATTTGAAAAATACCCAAGGTATTACCACTTTGTATGGTTTTATAAACCTTAGGATCATTCATATCAATCTTTTCCCAAATTACATCTTTACCATAACGCTTTTTAACTAGCTTAATCGCATTATCAATCACCGTAAGAGTTTTTAAACCCAAAAAGTCAAATTTGATTAAATCCACATCTTCAAGATATTCTTTAGAATACTGCGTTACTAAATGACGCTCATCATTTTTACTTTGTCGAAAAAGTGGAGCTTTATTCCACAAAGCTTCATTAGATATCACAACTCCTGCTGCATGCATACCTGCATTTCTATTTAAACCCTCTAGTGCCTTAGCAAAATCCCAAACTTGACGCCCTTTTGGATGAGAATTTATAAATTCAGCTATTTTTGGCTCTTGCTCATAAGCTTTTTCTAGAGTGATTTTTAGCTCTTCAGGGACTAATTTCGCCAAAGCATCAGCATCAGGTATGCTCATATCACAAACCCTAGCTACATCTCGAATCACTCCTTTTGCTAAAAGCTTACCAAAGGTAATCACTTGTGCAACTTTTTCAGCTCCATATTTATCAATAACATAATCGATCACTTCCCCTCTTCTATCTTGGCAAAAATCCACGTCAATATCTGGCATTGACACACGCTCTGGATTTAAAAATCTCTCAAAAAGAAGATTATAAGGTATAGGATCTAAATCCGTAATTTTTAAACAATATGAAACCAAACTTCCTGCTGCACTCCCACGACCTGGACCAACTGGTATGTCTTTTTCTTTAGCTGCTGCGATAAAATCATGAACAATAAGCATATAACCTGAAAATTTCATATTTTTTATGATATCAATTTCTAAATCAAGTCTATCTTTATACTCTTGATGTTTGCTTTTATCGATAAATTGAAGTCTTTCTTCTAAGCCTTTTTTACAAAGATATTCAAAGACTATATCATCATTGTCAAAACTAAATTCCTTATCTTCGACCAAATTTAAATTATATTTATTAGCGTATTCTTTTGTAAATTTAAAATTTGGTGGAGTAGGATCACCTAATTTTAATTCTAGATTACATTTGTTAGCTATTTCTTGAGTATTTTCAATAGCTTCAGGAATATCTGCAAAAAGCTCACCCATTTGCTCTGGCGTTTTTACATAAAATTCATGCACTTCATGTCTTAAACGCCCTGGATCATCAAGCTTAACTCCCATAGCTATACACATAAATACTTCATGTGCAGCTGCTCTTTCTTTAAAAGTATAGTGTGTATCATTAGTTGCAATGATTTTTATATCAAGTTCTTTGGCGAGCTTAATGATAGAATCGTCAATAAATTTTTGATCATCGATGCCATGTCGCATAATCTCAAGATAAAAATCATCTCCAAAAACCTTTTTATACCAAAGTGCAGCCTCTTTTGCACCTTCATAACCTTTTGCACCAAATTTTAAATTTCTCTCGTTTTTGGTATTTAAATGCCAATTAATCTCACCTTGCAAACAAGCAGAAGAACAAATCAAACCTTCACTATGTGTTTCTAAAATCTTTTTGTTGATTCTTGGGTAATAATATAAGCCATGAATATAACTTTGAGAACTTAAATACATTAAATTTTTATAGCCAATTTCATTTTTAGCAAATAAGCAAAGATGAAAACGCTGTCTTGAGCTTTTATCACTTAAATCATCGTGATTATGTAAATACGCTTCAAGCCCTATAATAGGCTTAATCCCTTCAGCCTTCATTGTTTTATAAAAATCAATTGCACCAAACATATTTCCATGATCAGTCATAGCAACACTGGTTGCACCTTGTGCTTTTAAAGTTTTAGCAAGCTCTTTAAGCTTGTTTGCTCCATCAAGTAAAGAATATTCAGTATGTAAATGTAAATGTGTAAATTGGCTCATATTTTCCCTTATGTTTTTTATTATTATAAAAAAAAACCTTAAATTTAAAACTTACAAGCATAAAAAATGTATAATAGCTTACTTTCAAAAAAGGAGTAAAAAATGGAAGTAAAAATTTATTATTGTAATCTTTGAAATTATAAACCACAAGCTGCAAGGGTTGCAGAAGAAATACAAAATGAATTCAAAGATGCACAAATTTCTACCATAGAAAAAGGTGGTGGTCATTTTATAGTAGAAGTAGATGGTAAGATCATTTACTCTAAAAAAGACTTATTTAACTGCGAAGTAGATAGATTTCCTCATGAGGGAGAAATTACCAAGCTTATGAAGCAAATGTAAGCTAAACCCTCACTAGCGAGGGTTTATTTTGTCAAAGGAACAAGCATTCCATCATAAAGTTTTATATAAACTTCTTCTGAGCACAAATGCTTAACAAGCTCTAAGCCAAACAAAATAGCTGTAGCAGGTCCAGCCGCTGTGATGATATTTTCATTTACCACAACTGCTTTATTAACTCTTACACCTTCAATACCCACTTCACAACCAGGATAGCAAGAAAACTCTCCACTAATCACCCCTGCTTTTGCTAATACCATAGGCGAAGCACAAATAGCAGCTACAATTTTTTTCTTTGCGTATAAATCTTGTATGATTTTTATGATAGCCTGATTGTTTTTTAAATTCATCATACCTTCAAAACCACCTGCAAGGGCAATTGCATCTAAATTTTCTTGATCAACGCTAGCTAAACTCACATCAGCTTTAATGCAAATTCCATTAGCACCTTGCACCAAAAGCTCATCATCTAGTGAAGCAACAATTACTTCTAAATTTCCACTAATCTCTCCTGCTCTTTTTAAAACATCAGCTATACCTATAAATTCAGCCTCTTCAAACCCTTTTGCCAAAGGCACTAAAACTTTTTTCATTTTTTCTCCTTTTAATCAATAAATCTTTTACTTAACTCATGAAAATATTCTATGCGTCTATCACGTAAAAACGGCCACCATCTGCGTACATTTTCACATCTTTGCATATTTATTTCAACAATCTCGCAAAGTTCTTGTTTATCATCAGCCCTAAAAAGTTCTTCACCTTGAGCCCCAAAAACAAAAGAATTTCCCCAAAATCTTATGCCTTCTTCTACTCCACTTTCATCTCTTTCAAAACCCACTCTATTAATAGCTACTACAGGTAAGCCATTAGCTATAGCATGGCCTCTTTGCACACCAACCCAAGCTTCAAGTTGTCTTTGTTTTTCTTCTTTTTCATCTTTATCAAACCAACCAATAGCAGTAGGGTAAATCAAAATTTGAGCCCCTTTTAAAGCCATTAACCTAGCAGCTTCAGGATACCATTGATCCCAGCATATTAAAACTCCAAGTTTTCCAACACTTGTTTGTATAGGTTCAAAACCCAAATCACCTGGAGTAAAATAAAATTTTTCATAAAAACAAGGATCATCAGGAATATGCATTTTACGATATTTACCTGCTATTTTTCCATCTTTTTCAAATACGACACTAGTATTGTGATAAAGTCCTGCACTTCTTTTTTCAAACAAAGAAGTAACTAAAACTATCCCATTTTCTTTAGCTACATTAGACCAAAACTTAATGTCATCTTCCCAACTATTTGCCAAATCAAAAAAATTTGTATTTTCACTTTGACAAAAATACTGGGTTTGATGAAGCTCTTGTAAACATATAAGTTCTGCTTTACCACTTACTGCTTGTTTGATAAGTTCGCATGTTTTTTCTATAGTTTTTTCTTTATTTTGCTTAAATTCTTGCTGAATGAGAGCTAATTTCATTCTTATTCCTTTCTTCTTCTGAATCATCATATGGATCTAGATGTATATGAATACTCCAAAAATCATCTTTAAAATAATCCCTAATAGCATCTTCAATTTCATCACTAATTTCATGTGCTTTTAAAAGTGATATTGTAGGTTTAAAAACTAAATGCACACTAACATAAAACATATCAGGGCTTTTTCTAGTTTTTAAATGATGAAAGCTTTTTATTTCTTTATTTGCGTTGATAATTTCTTTAATGATCTCTACTTTTTCCTTTTCTATAGCGACATCAAGTAGTATTTTAGAGCTTTCCTTGATAATTTTAAAAGCTGAAAAAATCGTATATAAACTTATAGCTATACCAAACAGGCCATCAATGAAATGATAATTTGTAAAAACAATAATAATAAGTGCTAAAAGAGTTAAGGCATTAGTTAAAAAGTCTATTTTATAATGCAAACTATCAGCTTGTATAATTAAACTTTTAGTTTTTTTAGCAACATAGTTTAAAAAAAATACTAAACATAGGGTTACTATCATAGCAAAAATCATGACAAAAATTCCAAGATCAAGTTTCTCTACACTTTCTTGATTGTGAATTTTTAAAACACTCACATAAAAAATATAAACCCCGATCCCGCTAATAACAAGTCCTTCAAAAAAACCCATTAAAGCTTCGATTTTACTAAGGCCAAAGTTATATTCTTTACTAGAGCCCTGAGAGCTTTTTTTTAAAGCTAAAAAATTTAACCCCGAAATCACACAATCAAGTAAAGAATCAATAGCACTAGAAAGCACCGCAACAGAACCTGAAGTTAAACCTACTATAAATTTAACAATGGCTAAAAAAATAGCACAAACACTTGCTATTATAGTTGCACTTTTTTGCAAATTCATCTTTGACCTTTAAAGCGATTTTGACAAGAACAATGTAAAGAGCCATTTTGTCTTAAAAATACTCTAGCATCAACACCTACTACTTTTCTATCTTTGCAGATCTTTTGTAAATTTTCTAAAATCAAAACATCGTTTTCATCATTATAAGTTGGCACTATCAAGCCATCATTAACAAAAACAAAATTTGCATAAGTAGCACCAAGTCTTTTTCCTTCAAAATACAAAGGCTTAGGTAAAGGAAGCTCTAAAAGATCAAACCCTATTTTTTTAAGTTCATCCTCCATAGCTTTTAAAGGTTTATAATGTTCATCGTTTTCATCTTTACACACGCAATAAGCAATGGTTTTTTCATTTACAAATCTTGCTAAAGTGTCTATATGATGATCAGTATCATCGCCTTTTATATAACCATGATTTAACCATATAATTTGTTTTAAGCCAAAAACTTCTTTTAACTTAGCTTCAATTTGATCTTTACTTAAATGCGAATTTCTATTTTCATTTAATAAACAAGCACTCGTTGTAAGCATTACTCCTTGTCCGTTAAAATCAATACTCCCACCTTCTAAGATAAAATCAATTTTTTCTAATTTTCCAGATAATTTTTGCGCAAAAAGCTTTGAATTTACTGCATTGTCTAAATCACTTTGGAATTTATCTCCCCAAGCATTAAAAGTAAAATCAAGTCCTATGAGTTTATCACCTTTACGCACATCGATTGCTCCAAAATCTCTAATCCAAGTATCATTAGTATCACACTTGAAAAAATCAACGTTTTTTATATGCTCAAATCTTTGAAAGTCTTTTTCACTTGGTGCTATAAGCAAAACTTTTTGAAAATTTGCCACAGCTTTAATAAATTCTTCATAGCTTTGCATAATTTCTTCTAAATAAGGCTTCCAATCACTATTTTTATGAGGTAAGGAAAGTAAAAGTAGTTCTTGCTTTTCCCATTCTGCTATACTTTTTCTCATTTTCATACCTTTTTTGATAATTAAAAAAGTATTTTAGCATTTTTAATGATAGTTTTTTACTCTTTTTTTAAAACCCAAGCAAAATACCATATAGCAAAAGATAAAAGTAAAATTATAAAAAGTTTTTTATCATACACTCCAAAACCTATATAAAGCACAGAATACATAAAACCAAAGCTTCCTACATAAATGCAAATTCTACTCATTAAACCATTTTCTACCGCTCTAAAACAAGGGCATTTATGAAAAAATTTCCTTTTTGCTTCTTTGGGTTTAAAAAAACTCAAAATAGCACTTAAAATTAGTAAAAAGCTTAAAAAATATAACACCTTATCCATTAGTGAAAATACCTTAACCAAGCAGGAATCGCCTTTTGTTCTTCTTTTAAAGTGCTTTCTTCTCCATGTCCTGGGAATAATTTAAAATCTTTTTCATAAGCTAAAACTTTAAGCAAACTCTCTTTCATCTTGGCTGCATCTGAGTAAGGAAAGTCCCACCTACCAATACTACGATAAAATAAAAAATCTCCACTAAAAAGAACATCTTCACCCACAAGTTCTATCATACAACACCCTGGAGTATGTCCTGGGAAATGATGAAATTTAAACTTAAACTCATCTATACTAAATTCATTTTCATTTTCAACTAAAACATCAGCATTTGAATGCTCAAAACCATAACTAAAAGGATCTTTTAACATAAAAGCATCATCTTTATGAATGAAAAGTGGAATTTCATAAGTTTTTTTAACTTTGGCATTATCATATACATGATCATAATGACCATGAGTGTTTAAAATAGCCAAAGGTTTGCTTACATTTTCTTTGATAAACTTATAAGCATTTTCACCTGGATCAATTATAATTTGCTTGTTATTATGGTCTATAATATAACAATTTGTTTCATACATTCCACAAGCTTTTTTTAGAATTTGCATAATCTCTCCTATATTTATTTTTAAAAATCACCATTATATAGCAAAAATAGAATAACTATTTTTATGTTTTAAAATTTCAATTGAAATTTTATATAAATTACTCATATTTTTGCTCGTGATAATTTCTTGTGCTTTTCCATAGTAATATCTTTCTTGTTCTAATACTAAAACAAAAGCCTTTAAGATTAAAGCATGTTCTGGAGAATGCGTACTCATGATAATTTTTTTATTTTTAGAAAGTTCCAAAATGATTTTTAAAAAGTATTGTATATTTCCAAAATCTAAATGAGCACTAGGTTCATCCAAAACCAACACTTTGCTTTCTTGTGTCAAGGCACTAGCTAGCATAACCATTTGTTGTTCACCACCAGAAAGTTCTAAATAATTTTTATCTTTAAGATGCAAGATATTTAAAAATTCCATATTCTTTAAAGCTATTTCTATATCTTTTTTTCCTGGATTAGAAAAATAACCTATCCAAGGAACTCTACCCATTAAAACAACATCTAAAACTCTAAAAGCAAAATCAAATGATTTTTGTGGGATATAAGCTATATTTTTTGCTAAATCACGTAAAGTATAAGAAAATACACTTTTGCCATTTAATTTAATACTTCCTTCAAATTTTTCATGAGCACAAAGACATCTTAATAAAGTACTCTTTCCTGCTCCATTTTTTCCCAATATGCACAAAATATTGCAATCATTATGTGAATATGAAAAATTAATATGAGAAAAGATCTTTTTTTCTTTATAAGAAAAAGAAACATTTTCAAGCTCTAAAAGCATTATATTCAAACCTTTTTTGATAGATAAAATATAAAAATAAGGGAAGACCTAATAGCCCGGTAACAACTCCTATGGGAATTTCTAAAACACTAATACTTCTACAAATATTATCTATAAGCAAAAGATAACAAATCCCTATGGAAATACTTAAAGGAAAAATTTTTCTAAAATCTACACCAACTAATATTCTCACAATATGTGGGACAACAATGCCAACCCACCCTATAATACCACACATACTAACAGCTAAAGCGGTTAAAATAGTACATAAGAGAATAATAATTATCTTATCTCTTCTAGCATTTACTCCAAAAATTTGAGCTTGTAAATCCCCCATGCTTAAAACATTAATTTTATATCGATACAAATAAATAAAAACAAAAACGATTAAATATATGGGCAAAATATAAGATATTTTTTCGTAACTTGAGCCTGAAAAAGTTCCCATTAGCCAATAAACAATTTCAGGAAGTTTATCAAAAGGATCTGCTATAAATTTAATAAAAGCTAATAAAGATGAAAACAAAGCACTAATTAACATACCAGATAAAATCAAATTTATAGATAAATTTTTACCGAAAAAAGAAAAAACAAAAGTTAAAAGTACAGCTAAAATAGCAAATGCAACTGCACTTAATTGAGTTAATATAAATCCCAATGATAAAACTATAGCCAAACTAGCTCCAAATCCAGCTCCATTACTAACTCCCAAAGTATAAGGATCAGCCAATGGATTTCTAAAAATAGCTTGAAATATAGCACCGCTTACAGACAAAGCACTCGCTACTAAAACAACACTAATAATACGAGGTAATCTTACTTCAAAAATCACACCATTTATGATTTCATCATAAGCACAATTATTGATTTTTGCAATTAGCAACTTTACGATATCTTCAAAACTTATTTCATATGCTCCTATTCTTAAAGAAACTATTATAAAAATAAAAGGAATTAACCAATATAAATTTATAATAAAAAATCTTTTAATCATTCAATAGAACCATTAAATTCTATATTATAAAATTTTTTATAAAATTCTTTTACTCTATTTTCAACTATATTTTTCGAGATTATATCAGGATAAAACTTATATGCTAACCACAATTCGCCTAAGGCAATAGAATCTGTATTTGGATTTCCAAACGGTTTAGTCCAATATGGAGCTAGAATAATATTTTTCTCTTTTACAGCTTTTAAAAGTCGATATTTTTTATTTTTCAAAAATTCATTATAAACATCTTTATAGCGATCTTGAATAATAATAACATCTGGATTATATTTTAACAACTGCTCAAAAGTATAAGGTTTGTAACCTTGAATATCCTTAGCCGCTACATTAATAGCACCAGCTTTTAAAAGTTGTATGCCAACATATTTATCATTACCATAAGTTTTGGAATTTTCATTTGCAATAAACACTCTGACACGATTTACATCTTCAATATTTTTTAATTTGTTTTCTATAATCTCTCTACTTTGCATTGCAAACTCCCAAAGCTGTTTAGCTCTCTCTTCTTTGTTTGTTAATTTCCCTAAAGTATTAATAGCCCAATGCAACCCTTCAGTATATGCTTTATCCGCATTTTTTAAACGTGGATTTTGTGCTTCTTCTTGCTTGCCTTCAGCTCTTAAAGAAATCACAACAACAGCGATACCCATTTTTTTAAGTTTTTCTACAGTTTGTTTATTAGCTTGAGAAGCTGCTATAACGACATCAGGTTGCAATTTAATAATTTCTTCTATATTCCACTCTTCCAAACTTCCAGGAGTTTTTAGATTTACAATATTAGGAAAAACTTCTTTCATATATGCCCCAAGATTTTTTTCCCAATCCTTTTCCACTCCTACTATACTTTCATAAGCACCTAATTGAGCTAAGATATCAATACTATGATGTTGCATTACCACTATTTTTTCTACAGGTATTTTTACACTAACATTATAATCTGCTTGATCTATAAAATTCCAAATTTCTTTTTTTGCATATAAAGAACAACAAAAAACAAATAACAAGAATGATATTTTATAAAATTTCATTATTGCACTCCTTAAAACATAGGCAAAATTATATAAAAAAAATACCGTATTTGCAATTTTTAATTTTTCTTAGAATATAATTAATATTTTAGGAAATTTTATTATGAAATATCAAAAAACACTAAAAGATTTAATTGAATTTATTGAAAATGTTTGTAAAAAAACTAAAATAAATAATGTTGTATTAGGTATTAGTGGTGGGATAGATTCTGCTGTAGTAGCCTACCTTTGTAAAGAAGCAGTTCAAGATAAATTATTTGCCCTATTAATGCCCACTAAACAATCTAATAAAGAAAATTTAAGTGACGCTCTTATGCTTTGCAAAAAATTAAATATAAAATATCAAATTATTTATATTGATGATATTTTACAAAACTTTGAAAAAGTTATCCAAAATCCTACACAACTTCGCATAGGAAATTTAGCCGCAAGAGTGCGTATGAGTTTGCTTTATGATTATTCAGCCTTGCATAATGCTTTGGTAATAGGCACTTCTAATAAAAGTGAATTAATGCTTGGCTATGGGACTATTTATGGAGATTTAGCTTGTGCTTTTAACCCTTTAGCTACGCTTTATAAAAGCGAAGTTTTTGAGCTTGCTAAATTTATGGGTGTACATGAAAATTTTATCAAAAAAGCTCCAAGTGCTGATCTTTGGCCAAATCAAAGCGATGAAAAAGATCTTGGGTATAAATATGAAATTTTAGATGAAGTTTTAAAAGCTTTAGAGAATAATCAAAGTTTAGAAAATTTTGATGAGAATTTAAAAAATTTGGTCTTAGAGCGTGTGAAAAATAATGCTTTCAAGACAAAACCCCCAATAACTTTAAAGAATTTTGATGACTTGGCTTGATAAATATTTCTTTAAACCTAATTTTTATCAAAAAATTCTAGCAGTTTTACTTTTACCTTTTAGCTTTTTATATATGCTTATAGCAATTTTAAATACCAAATTTAAAAAAGAGCTTGATTTTAATCTACCCATTATAAGCATAGGCAATCTAACCCTAGGGGGCAATGGAAAAACTCCTATTTGCAAAGCCATAGCAGCTGAATTTGAAAATTGTTTTATCATCTTAAGAGGCTATAAAAGACAAAGTAAAGGTTTGATAGTAGTTAAATATAAAGATGAAATTTTATGCGATATTAAAAAAAGTGGTGATGAAGCTATGGAATATGCGCTAACAAAGCATATTAGCGGGGTGATAGTGAGCGAAGATAGAGTTAAAGGCATACAAAAAGCCATCGAACTTGGAGCAAAGATTATACTTTTAGATGATGCTTTTTCTAAATTTCACATTAAAAAACTTAATATTTTATTACAAAGTAAAGATGAGCCGTTTTTTAATTTTACTTTACCTAGCGGAGCTTATCGTTTGCCAAAATCTTTTGCTAAAAGGGCTGATTTTATAGCTAAAGAAAATGAAGATTTTATGCGTTATTCCCATGTGAAAGAAAATCAAAAAGCTATTTTGATTAGCTCTATTGCAAAGCCTTTTAGATTATATGAGCATTTTATCAAAGCTAGGGCTTGTTATTTTTTTGCCGATCATTACACTTTTCAAAAAGAAGAATTAGAAAAACTTTTAAAAAAGCATAACTGCGATACCTTAATGCTAACCTTTAAAGACTATGTAAAGGTAAAAGAATTTGGTTTTAAAACAGAATTAATTCATCTTGATATAGTTTTAAAAGATAGTTTTAAACAAGTTTTGCAAAATTATATTCATCAATTTAACAAAAAGGAAAAAAATGTTACTACACTCAACCCAAGATAAAAACCACCAAGTCAGTTTTTCAAAAGCATTGCTTAGTCCTAGTGCACCTAATAATGCCCTATATGCACCACTTAATCTACCAAAGCTTAATAATGATGCTTTAAAAAATTTAAATTACAAAGAATTAGCATTAAAAATCATCGCTGCATTTGAATTTGATTTAGATCTTGAAGTTTTTGAAAAAGCACTAAAGACTTATGAGGGTTTTGATGATAAAACCTGCCCTATTAATTTAAAAAAAATCAATGATAAGCTTTATATTAATGAATTATTTCATGGACCAACAAGAGCTTTTAAGGATATGGCTTTGCAACCTTTTGGTGTACTTTTAGAACATCTAAAAAAAGATGATGATTTTTTAATCATGTGTGCTACAAGTGGCGATACAGGACCTGCTACACTAAAAAGCTTTGAAAATAAAAAAGGTATAAAAGTAGTTTGCATTTACCCAAATGAAGGCACAAGCAAAACTCAAGCTTTGCAAATGACACACTCAAATGCAAATAATTTAAAATCCATAGCTATTGAAGGTAATTTTGATGATGCACAAAATGCTCTAAAAATACTTTTAAATGATGAGGAATTTAAAAATACTTTAAAAGAAGAAAAGCTTAGCTTAAGTGCTGCAAATTCAGTCAATTTTGGAAGAATACTTTTTCAAATCATCTATCATTACTACGCTAGTTTGAAAATCGATAAAACAATTGATATCATCATTCCAAGTGGAAATTTTGGCGATGCTTTAGGGGCTTATTATGCTAAAAAAATGGGAGCAAATATAGGTAAAATTAAAATTGCTTCTAATTCTAATAATATCTTAAGTGAGTTTTTTAATACAGGTAAATATGATTTAAGAAATAAAAACTTACAAAAAACTATTTCTCCAGCTATGGATATACTTATATCATCAAACATAGAAAGATTGCTTTTTGATAAATTTAAAGATGAACGCACCAAAGAGCTAATGCAAGCTTTAAAAAATGAAAAATATTATGAGCTTAGCCAAAAAGAACTAGAACTTTTACAAGAAGACTTTGAAGCTGATTTTTGCAACGATGATTTATGTATGCAATATATCAAACAATACAGCTATTTAGGACTTTTAGATCCTCACACTTGCACTTGTTTTAAAATGCTTGATCCTAACACCACCACACTCATCACTTCCACAGCACAATGGAGTAAATTTACCCCGAGTATGTATCAAGCAATTTATAACAAAGAATGCCAAAATGAACAAGCTTGTATGCAAGAACTTGCAAAAGAATTTAACCAAGAAATTCATCCAAATATCGCAAATTTATTTACAAGCAAACAAAAGCAAAATCAAGTTTGCAAACTTGAAAATTTAAAACAAACTATTATAGAATGGATAAAACAATGATAATCATACCTGCAAGATTAAAATCAAGTCGTTTTGAAAATAAAATTTTATGTGAAATTGACAATCTACCAATGTTTATTTATACAGCTAAAAAAATGCAAGAAGTTGATGAAGTGTATGTGGCACTTGATGATGAAGAGGTTTTAAAAATAGCACAAAAACATAATATAAAAGCAGTTTTAACAAGCAAAAATCATGAAAGTGGTACAGATAGAATCAACGAAGCTTGTCAAATTTTAAAGCTAAATGAAAATGAGCTAATCATTAATGTTCAAGCTGATGAACCTTTTATAGAAATACAAAATATCAAAAAATTTAAAGAATTTAGCCAAGAAGCTTTTAAAGATGAGTTTTGTTTTATGAGTAGCTGCTATAAAGAAGTAGATGCAAAAACTTGCGAAGATCCTAATTTAGTTAAAGTGGTTATCGATAGTAATGATTTTGCTTTATACTTTTCAAGATCTAAAATTCCTTATGAAAGAGCAAATTATAAACAAAATTTCAAAGCTCACCTTGGAATTTATGCATATAAGGTTAAAAATTTACAAGAATTTTGCACTTTGAAAAACTCAGCCCTTGAAGAGTGTGAAAAATTAGAACAATTAAGAGCTTTAGAAAATGGCAAAAAAATTAAAATGCTAAAAATACAAAGTCAAAGCATAGGTATAGATACAAAAGAAGATTATGAAAGGGCTTTAGCTAAATTTGGAATATTTTAAAATTTACCAAGCAGATATTAATGATTTAGAAGATGTATTAATATTAGCAAGTTTATTATTTAATAAACCCATTGTAAAATTGAAGCACGAATTTGAAAATATATTAAAAGATCAAAAATATGCTGTATTCTTACTTAAAACACAACAATTGTGCATAGGTTTAGCTTATATTAGTATAAGATATGATTATGTAGAAGGTAGTTCTAGTACCCCAGTAGGATATCTAGAAGGAATTTACATTAGAGAAAATTTTAGAAGAAAATATTATGCTAAAAAGCTACTAGCATATTGCGAGCAATGGATTTTAAACCAACAAATTAGTGAATTTGCTAGTGATTGTGAATTACAAAACATTAATAGTTTTAATTTTCATATTCAATGTGGCTTCAAAGAAGCTAATAAAATTATTTGTTTTATAAAAAAACTAAATTAAGGAAAAAACATGAAAAAAATTATTTTATTGTTTATCTTAGCCTTTTTTCTTAACGCTAAAGATTTAATAGTAGGAATGGAACTAGCTTATCCTCCTTTTGAAATGAGTGATACTAGAGGTAGTCCAAGTGGAATTAGCGTAGATTTTTTACAAGCCTTTGCCAAAGAAAAAAACTATGATTTAACAATTCAAAACATAGCTTGGGATGGACTTATACCTGCTTTAAGAACTCAAAAAATAGATCTAATCATGTCTTCTATGAGTATTAGCGAACAAAGAAAAAAAGTAATAGATTTCACTATACCTTATGCTAAGGCAAATTTAGCAATACTAAGTGCTAAAAAATCGAATATCAACTCCATAGAAGATTTAAATCAAAAAGGAAAAATTATTGCCTTAAAAAGAGGATCAAGTGCGCATTTATATGCTCAAAAAAACCTTAAAAATGCAAAAATCTTAGTATTTGATAAAGAAAATGCAGCTATTTTAGAAGTTATACAAGCAAAGGCTGATGCTTTTATTTATGATCAAATGAGTATTTATAAAGCATGGAAAAAACATCCTGAGCAAACAAAAGCTATTTTTACTCCTTTTGAAAAAACACCTGAGCAATGGGCTATAGCTTTGAATAAAGACAATACCAAATTAAAAGAAGAACTCAATGAGTTTATTTTAAAATCTAAAGAAAATGGCTTTTTTGATAAACTAAGTCAAAAATATCTCAAAGATATGCAAGAAGTCTTCAAAGAACAAAAGCTTGAGTTTTTCTTTTAAGAAAAACTCTTTTCAAGCTTTCTTGAAAACATAGAAATAGGCAGAGTTAAAACTAAATAACAAAGAGCTAAAGGAATGTAAATTTCTAAGGTTGAAAAAGTAAATGCATTGATTTCTTGAGCATTTTGCGTTAATTCTGAAATAGCTATAACACTCAAAAGAGAGCTATCTTTGATTAAATTACTAAGTTGTCCACTTAAAGGTGCTAAAACATTTTTCAAAGCTTGAGGAAAAATCACACTTTTATAAATTTCAAACTCACTCAAACCCAAAGCTTTAGCACTTTCATATTGCATTTTATCAACACTTAAAATTCCTGCTCTAAATATCTCACAAATATAAGCACTAGCAAATAAAGCTAAAATCAAAACTCCGCAAATATAACGATTATCTAAACCTAAATTATCAGCAAAAATATAATAAATCAATAAAATTTGTACAAGCAAAGGTGTACCTCTAATAAGCTCTATAAAAACCCTTGCAAACATATTAAAAAGCACAATTTTACAAAGACTCATATAGCACAAAATCAAAGCAAAAACTACCCCTACAATTAAAGACAAAATGCTAATAAAAAAACTTGTAAAAAAGCCTTGTATCATTTTATCTTTATATTCAAAAATAGCTTTAAAATCAAAATTATAACTAGCACTTAAAAAAGACAAATAAAAAAATAAAAATAATAAAAATACTAACAAAAGTGCATTGATTATAAATATTTTTAAACTAATTTTTTTATGCTCACTAAATTTATTATATACTACAAAAAGATTCAATTTAATCCTTTAATTTTTATCAATTTTTTTAATTTTTTCATCATTTAAACTAAGCTCCATTTTGCGAATTTCTTCTTCACCACTACACATTAATTTTTTATTATATTTGAAATATTTGTTTTTAATTTTATTTGGATACTCTAAGACACTAAGTAAATACTTAAATAAATTTATCCTTGCTTTCTTTTTATCGTCTGAATTAATAACTACCCAAGGGCATTTTGGTGTATTAGAAGCTAAAAGCATAGAGTATTTTGCTAAAGTGTATTTATCCCATAATTCTTGTGATTTTTCATCAACAGCAGAAAGTTTGTATTGTTTTAGTGGATCTTTTCTTCTTTGTTCAAAACGCTTTTTTTGTTCTTGTTTAGAAACTGAAAAATAAAATTTAAAAAATAAAATTTCACTATCAATTAACATTTCTTCAAAAGATGCTACTTCACGTAAAAATTTTTTATGCTCACTTGGGGTGCAAAAACCCATAACAGGTTCTACCCCTGCTCTATTATACCAAGATCTATCAAAAATAACTATTTCTCCAGCTGCAGGCAAATGCGTCACATAACGCTGAAAATACCATTGAGTTTTTTCTACATCACTTGGTTTTTCAAGTGCTACTACACGACAACCTCTAGGGTTTAAATGTTCAATTAATCTTTTAATAGCACCACCTTTTCCTGCTGCATCACGCCCTTCGATTAAAATCAAAACCTTTAAACCCTTGTCTTTAACATGATTTTGAAATTTTAAAAGCTCAATTTGTAGTCTTTTAAGCTCACTTTCATATTCAAGTGTTGATTTTTTAACCTTAATAAGAGTAAATTTGTCCTTGTCCATAATAGGCTCCTTGGTTTAGGATAATTATTAACTTAAATTTACCACAAATAAGTAAAATAAAACAAGTTTAAAATTTTAATTTCAGGGAAAAAAATGCGTTTTATAGCAATATTTTTTATTTTTTTAAATTTGGTTTTTGCTAACAATGGGGTATTATCACTCAACGAAGCTTTTAAGCTCAACACTCATAGTAACAATCAAGGAATTTTTTTAAAAATCAATCTAGCAGATAGAATTTATCTTTACAAAGATCAAATCAAAGTAGAATTAGATTCAAATGATATTACTTCTTTATTAAATTTCCCACTAACTCAAACTAGGGAAAACAAAGAAGTAATTTTTAGCCAACTTGAACTTTTCTTGCCGCAATTATTATTAGATGATTTTATTAAAAATAACAAAGCAAAACTTTCTCTAGTTTATCAAGGTTGCTCAGAAGATGGTTTATGCTATCGTCCTATATATGTAAATTATGAACTAAATAAACAAAATGGAATTTATACTATAAGATCAACCAAAGATCAATTTAAAAAGCAAAATGAAGATGAACAAATTGCTAATGATTTAAGTACGCAAAATATATTTATCACGCTTTTAACTTTCTTTGGTTATGGCTTATTATTAGCACTTACTCCTTGTATTTTACCAATGATACCTATTCTTTCTTCATTAATCGCAATGAAACTCAAAGATAAACCATCTAAAAAGCATAGCTTTTATTTATCTTTTATCTATGTCTTTTTTATGTCTTTAGCTTATGCTATAGCAGGGGCTTTAGTAGGACTTGCTGGGGCTAATGTACAAGGTTTATTGCAACAGCCTTGGATTATCATTACCTTTGCAGGTATTTTTGTATTACTCTCACTTTCTATGTTTGGGTTTTATGAATTACAGCTCCCACTTAAATTCCAAAATTTTATTAATAAAAAAATAGAAGGTAAAAATGGAATTTTTGGTATAGCTATCATGGGATTTTTATCAGCTCTTATTGTAGGACCTTGTGTAGCCGCACCTTTAGCAGGAGCTTTACTTTATATTACTAATAGTGGTGATGTGTTTTTAGGAGGACTTTCTTTATTTGTAATGAGTTTTGGCATGGGTATGCCTTTACTTTTAATAGGACTTGGAGGAAGCTTCTTAAAAAGTGGAGCTTGGATGCTTAAAGTAAAAATTTTCTTTGGTTTTATCATGCTTATCATGGCAGTTTGGATGCTAGAAAGAATACTTAATGCAAATATCATATTAATGCTTTATGGAATTATAGGGGTATTTTTTGTTAGCTTTATGGGGTTGTTTGATGAAGTAAAGGATAATTTTGATAAATTTAAAAAAGCAAGTATGATTTTAGTTTTAGCTTATAGCTTGAGCATCCTTTTGGGAGGTTTTATGGGTTCAAAAAGCCTATTAAAACCACTTGAGTTTAATTTTGCTGCAAAAGAAAACAGCTCAAGTTTAAATTTTAAAACCATTAAAAATTTAAAAGAACTTGAGCAAGAATTACAAAATTCTACCAAACCTATCATGCTTGAATTTACAGCTGCTTGGTGCGAAAATTGCAAACTTTTAGAAGAATATACTTTTAAAGACACAAAGGTGCAAAATTTACTTGCTAACTACACGCTTTTAAAAGCAGATGTAACACACAACAGCCAAGAAGATTTAGCACTTATGAAAGAATTTAGCGTTTTTGGACCTCCTGTGATGATATTTTTTAACAAAGGCGAAGAAAAGGGACGCATTATAGGTTATGTAGATGCGGAAGAATTTTTAAATAGAGTTCCCTGATGAACTCTATTATCTTTTAAATCAAATTTATTTTAAAAATCCTTTAATTCCTATAAGTTGATATTGCCACAATTTTTCTATAAAAATTTTAAGTTTTATCGCTAAAATACCACTAATTGGCTTATGTAAAACCGTTCCTACTGCATAATCATCCCCTACAGAACAAACTGTATTACCACTAATAAAAGAAAATTCTTGCTTAAATTCTTTCTCATCAACCATAGCCATTAAAGCTTTAGCTACATAAGCCCCCTCTCTTAATGCAAGCTGGGCTGTTGGAGGATAAGGTGTATTTGTTTTGGGATTTTTAAATATACTATTATCGCCTATAAAAAAGTATTTTGATGAATTTTTTACATTTAAAGGATGCATAAAAGCATCAACTTCTATGCGTGATCTAATGCTTGGAAAATCTGTACTATTTTCTATCACAGCATTTCCTTTAACACCAGCAGTCCAAATGATAGTATTTGCTCTAATAAATTCTCCACTTTCAAGTTTTATGCCATTTTTTTCACATTCTATAATTTTAGATTTTTCATATACTTTTACACCAAGTTGTTCAAGCTTATTTCTTGCTTTTAAAGCTAGATTTTTATCAAACATAGGTAAAATTTGATCCATAGCTTCAATAATAGAAAGTTCTAATTTCTCATAAGCAATTTGCTCTTTTTGACAAAAAATCTTAAGCTCTTTCGCTAAAGAAGCTATAAACTCAACCCCACTTAAACCTCCACCACATACTACGATTTTTAAATCATCATCATTTTGTGAATTTTTATAATTTTTTATTTTTTCATAAATACTTTCATTAATTTTTAGTGCATTTTCATAATTATCAATACTCAAAGCATATTCTTGCATACCTTTAATACCAAAAGTTTCTTTTGCAAAGCCAAGTCCACATACTAAAATATCAAAATCAAATTCTTTATTTTTAGTAAAAACCTTATCTTTAGAAATTTTTATTACTTCATCTTGAAAAAAATTAATTTTTGGACTTAACAAAGGAAAAAGATCATATTTTGAACTATTAATATCTTCATTAGAAGCTACTTTATGTAATAAAATAGTATGATAATGATAAGAATTGTTATTAATCAAACTCACTTGTACTTTTTCAAAAAACTCATCTGGCAGTGCTTTTATAGCTGATAAAGTAGCATATCCTGCACCTAAAAACAAAATTTTCTTTTTTTGCATGGATTTTCCTTTAATTTGATAAAAAAATAAATAAAAATTTGGCATAATGGTATTATTTTTTATCTTAAAATACTTTTTATTTAACTTAACAAGGAAAAAGCATGCAAAGACAAACTTGGAGTAACACTCTAACTTATATTCTCACTGTAGCAGGAGCGACCGTTGGTTTTGGAGCCACTTGGCGTTTTCCGTATTTAGTAGGTGAAAATGGTGGTGGTGCTTATGTTTTAGCCTTTTGCATTGCAATGATTTTTATAGGCATTCCTGTGATTTTAGTGGAAAATGTTATAGGAAGACGCAGAATGTTAAATTCAGTTGATGCCTTTGGTGGAAAAACTAATGATGGAATTAAAATATCTAATTCTTGGCAAGGTGTTGGCTATATGGGGCTTTTGGGAAGTTTTGGAATTATGGCTTATTATATGGTAATAGGTGGCTGGGTTTTAGCTTATATTTTTAAAATTATCATAGGAGATTTTAATCTTTCAAGTCCCATTAATGCTCAATATACAAGCCAATTTTATAATTCTACTATAGAAAACAATCCCTTATTAATAGGTATTTTTACTACTATATTTGTAATAATTAATTGGATTATTTTAAAAAAAGGTGTGATTGATGGTATAGAAAAGTCAGTAAAATATCTTATGCCATTTTTATTTATCTGTCTTTTGGTTGTAGTTATAAGAAATTTAACTCTTGAAGGAGCAAGTGAAGGGGTAAAGTTTTATCTAACACCTGATCTTTCTAAAATCACTCCTAAGTTGTTTATAGATGTTTTAGGACAAGTATTTTTTGCCTTGTCTTTAGGTTTTGGTGTGATGATAACCCTATCTTCCCATCTTAAAAAAAATGAAAATTTAATTAAAACTTCTGTTTATACTGGAATTTTAAATACTCTTATAGCAGTACTTGCTGGTTTTATGATTTTCCCTGCTTTATTTAGCGTAGGTTTAACCCCTGATAGCGGGCCATCTTTGGTTTTTAAAACCTTACCTGTTGCTTTTTCACATATACCTTTTGGAAGTATAATTTGTGTATTTTTCTTTTTACTTTTAATCGTTGCTGCACTTACTACAAGCTTGCCAATTTATCAAGTAATTATCAGTGTTTTGGAAGAAAAATTTAAACTAGATAAAAATACTGCTATCAATCTAACACTTGGAAGTATTTTTTTACTAGGAAATTTACCTTGTATACTTACTTATGGTCCTTTAAAAGATATTACTATCATCAAAGGAAAAAATATTTTTGATAGTTTTGACTTTATTAGTGGAAATATCTTTTTTGTTTTAACTGCGTTTTTTTGTTGTATTTATGTAGGTTGGGTGCTTAAAAAAGATGCTATTTATGAACTTTCAAATCAAAATACATTAAAAGGAAATATTTTTAAACTATGGTATTACTATGTTAAGTTTATCATACCTTTGATTATTTTAGTGATTTTTTATTTTGGAATATTTAGTTAGTTTTTTACATAAAAATCTAAAAAATATTTGACATAAGATATTAATTATGATAATATTTTTCATAAAATTAAGGTTGTTTAATTTGGCTGAAAAATATATCTTCATTAATCCAGTTGTTTTGAAACTTTATGATATATCATATTTAGAAAATCTACTTGCTCAAAATAATTTTAAACTCATTTTTCCTAAAGAAGATATTGCTAAAATTGTTAAAAATAAATATCTATCACTAAGTTCTAATTCCAAAGAATGTATTATAGATTCAAGGTGTCCTAAGATTAAAGATTTTATAGAAAATCACACTTTATCTGCTAATATCAATCCTATTTTGATAGAAACAGCTTTGCATTTACACGCTCAAAAGCAAAAAGAAGATTTTTTATACATTACTACACCTTGTATTGCTTTAGAAAATTTTGGAAATAACTTAAATTTAAACAATACCCTATTTATCACTTGGAATAATTTTGTGTCAAAATTTAAGTTAAAAATTGATTTAAAAAATAAAAAACAATTGCAAAATAGTCCTATTCCACTCGGTTTTTTTAAAGATTTAGAGATTTCTATAGGAAAAATACCTTCTGTAAGTGGTAAGCAAAATATCATCAAAATATTTAAAGAAAAATCTTATAAAAAACATAAACTCATAGAAATGCTTTATTGTGATAATGGATGCCATAATGGAGATGGAATTTAATAAATGCAATGGATTAAAAAAAATATATTGATTGTTTTTATTATATTGTTATGGTATATGATTAGTGAATTAAATATATGGAGTGAGTATGTTCTTCCTTCTCCTCAAAAGGTCTTTGTAGCTTTTTTGTCTGAATTAATTGACGGAAATTTATTAGAAAATACCTATATTAGCTTACTAAGAATCATGTTTGGTTTTTTCATAGCATGTATTTTAGCTTTTATATTTGGAATCATTGCTGGAATGAAAAACCAAATTTTTGAATATTTTGAAAATATTATTGAATTTTTAAGAAATATTCCTCCGATTAGTTTAATTGCTATTTTAATCTTATGGTTTGGTATAGGTGAAGAACCAAAAATTATCATTATAATCCTAGCATCTTTTTTTCCTATATTTATCAACACAACAAAAGGTATTTATATGGTCGATAAAAAGCTTTTGGAAGTTGGATATTCTTTCAATTTTACAAAAATACAACTGTTTTTTAAAATCATACTTCCAAGTTCTTTACCTTATATTTTATCTGGTATGAAAATTGGTCTTGGATATAGTTTTAGAGCTATTATAGGAGCTGAAATGATAGCAGCTTCTAGTGGTCTTGGTCATATGATATTAGATGCACAAGAATTGTCAAAATCAGATAGAGTTATAGCTGGTATTATAGTTATAGGCCTATTGGGATGTTTGATTGATTGGTTTTTTTCTTATTTGATAAAAAAATCCTCTAAAACAGGATATACCTATGAAGCTTGAAGCTCAAAATATATCTAAATTTTTTACAATCAATAATAAACAAATAAATATACTCTCTAATATCAATTTTAAAACCATAGACAATGGAATAACCATCATTTTAGGTAAAAGTGGTTGTGGGAAAACAACATTTTTAAAAATCTTATCTGGCTTAGAAAAACCATCTCAAGGAAAAATTCTTTGCAATGCAAAACTATCTATAGTATTTCAAGAACCAAGATTAATGCCATGGCTTGATGTGTTTTCAAATATAAGTTTTGGTATGAAAAGAAGCACAATTAATAAGGAAAAAATTTATAAACTTATTAATCTAGTAGGACTAGATGGATTTGAAAAAGCCTATCCTTCACAGTTATCCTTGGGTATGATGCAAAGAGTTTCTATAGCTAGAGCTTTAGCTAACAATACGGATATTATTTTAATGGATGAACCATTTGCATCCCTAGATTATTTTACTCGAGAAAAATTACAAAAAAATCTTATAAACATAGTAAAGCAGACCAATAAATCTATTGTTTTTGTAACACATTGTATTGATGAAGCTTTAATTTTAGGCAAAAAAATCATAATTTTAAAAAACGGTCAAATCACAAAAGACTATTTTTTAGATAAAGATTATGAAAGAGATTTATTGTCTAATAATTTTATTGAATTAAAAAAAGATATACTAAACACAATCAAGGAGACAAAATGAAAACACTTTCAAAAAACAGCTTAAAAATTATAACTATGACAATATTTTCAATATTGTTTTTAATTGCTTGCAACCAAAATTCATCCTCTAAAGAAAATATAGATAAAAATTTCACGGCAAAAAAAATAGCTATAACTTATGTAAAAGCACCGCTGAATATACCATCAATCATTGAAAAAGAAAAAGCTATTTTTCAAAAAACATTTGATAAATATAATATTCCGGTCTTTTATTCTCAACTAACAACAGGACCTGAGCAAACACAAGCATTAGCTTCAGGAGATATACAATTTTTATATGCTGTGGGTTCTACTTCTGTAATTTTAGCAAAAGCTAATGGACTTGATATTAAGATAGTTAATAAATATAGTAAATCTTCAAAAACTTTTACTATTTTATCTCAAAAAGGAACTAAATTTATAACGGCTGATGATATTAAAGGAAAAAAGATAGCAGGCCCAAAAGGAACTATTCTTCATGAGCTTTTATTAGCATACCTTGATAGTCTAGGATTAAAAGAAAAAGATATAGAATTTATTTCTATGGGTATACCACAAGCTCAAGCAGCATTGGTTGGAAAATCTGTAGATATGGCTTTGCTAGCAGGTCCTAATGCATATAATTTAATACAAGATGGTTATAATGTTGTTACTACAGCCGATGGATTGATAGAACCATTAATTGTAGTTGCTACAAGTAAAGAATTTTATAATAATAATAAAATTCTTGTCGAAGAATTCATTAATGCTCAAAAAGAAATTCTACAATATATTGACAATAATTATGAAGAAAGTATGAATATTACAGCTAAAGAAACAAATTTGAGCATTGATGATATTAAACAAATGTATCCACTGTATAATTTTGATATCAACATAAATAATGATGATATCAAATCAATGGAAAAAACGAAACAATTTATGTTAAACAACAAAATGATAGATCATGATGTAAAAATAAAAGAATTGTTTATAAATTAATTGAATATTTATACTCATATCTTTTTAACATGCTTATATTTCCTTCAAGGCCTCCTTGATGGATATATAAGAACTTATCATTAATCTGCTCTTTATAAGCTAGTAATGTTTTAAAACCTACCATATCATAAAGCAAATCAAACTCCACTCCACATTCTTTTTTTAAATCTTTATAAAGTTCATATAATTCCAAGTAAGGCTTAGCAAAATGATATTTTTTAGGTGGATTTAGTATGGTTAAATTACTAAAATCATATTTTGGTTCTAGAGCTAAAATTTGCTCTTTTAAATACACACTATCTCCCACACAAGCACAAGTAAAAACCTTAAATTTACTATGTTTAGCCAAAAATGCCGCAGAAGTTCCTGTTCCTGAAGGCAAGAAAATACTTACATTTTCACTTAATTGCTCACTAAGCTCTAAAGCTAGCTGTTTATAGCCAAATTCAGCTTCTTTTATAGCTACACCCTCTTCTATAAAAATATCATCATCTTTTTTTAAAGCTAAAGCTTGCAGTCTTCTTGTAGGATAATTTACATTTTCTATCAACTCAACATTATGTTTTAGTGCAAATTCTAAATTTCCATGGGGATTTTCTTTTAAAAAAGAACTCATTTTTTCACAAACAAAAATGAGTGAAAAATCATTTTCATAACAAAATTTAGTCAAAGCAACCAAAGCATTACTTTGAGAAGAACCAAAAGAAACAAATCTTTGTCCTTTCTTAAGTAAATGTTTATTTTTTTCAAATAAGGCTAGTTTTCTAGCCTTATTTCCATTGATATAACCTAATAAATCATCTCTTTTTAATAAAAATTCAAAATCTTTGTATTTTAAAGTATCAATTTTACTTACTATCAAGGTATTTTTCAACCTTTTCTATAGCATTATTTGTATTGATATTAAACTTAATCTCTATTCTACGGCTTGCCTCTTTGTCTTCCTTGCCATCTTTCATAATTACATCAGAATATGATCTACCACTTGCCATTAAAAGTTTTTGCAATCCTGGTTCTTTATAAAATGAGTGTATAAAACTCATCACAGCGTAAGCTCTTTTTTGTGATAAATCAAGATTATATATATAAGATCCAGCGCTATCTGTGTGTCCTTCTATAACTATATTTTCAATACTTGACAATATATCTTCATTCTTAAAAATAGCATCAAAATATTGCGTAAGAACAGCTTTTAAATTTTCTTTTGCATGGGCTTTTAGTGTAAAAGAATTTGTATCAAAAAGTACTTCAGAAGGTAAAATTATAGCACCCGAATTAGAATCTAAAGTGATATTAGTGTCAAATTTTGTTTGAAGGCTTTTAATAGTATTTTCTTTAATCAAGCTTAATTCTTTAATTTTTAATTTTGCATCATCAAAGTTACGCTCTAACTCTTTAATCTCTTCATCTTTTTTGTTTAACCTTTCAAGCAAAGCAAAAATTTGCTGGTCTTTTTCATCTAAGCTTGAACTTAAATCTCGATTTAGTTTAGTTATATTGGCTTCTAGAATTTGTTTTTGCTTACTAATATCATCAAGTGTATTTGAAGTATTGTTTAATTTTTGACTAAGATTTTTTAAAATATCTTCTTTTTGACTTAACTCTTCTTTATTTTCCCTAAGCCTTTCTTCTTGTTTTTGTAGATTTTCTTTTATGATTTGCAAATCACTTTGAGTTAAGACATATTTTACAACTATAGCTCCAATTAGTAAAATAAATATAAAAAGCAATCCTGCCATTAAATCTGCATAAGCTATCCAAAAATTATTTTCTTCGTTATTTTGATTGTTTTTAATCATTTATTTTCATCTTCTTTTTGATTTTCAAGCTTTGCAATTACCTGTGAAGTTTGTTCATCTAATTCCTTACTTTCTTCTTTAAAATCTTGCATTAACGAAATTTTTTCATCAATATTTTTTTCTTCTTCATAAGCCTCTTTAAAAGTATGCATACCTTCTATAATACTTGCTTTAAAACCTTCAAAAAGTTTTGTTTGGTTTTCAAACATTAAATTTTGATATTTTTCAATATTATTTGAAAAATTACTTATTTTTTCATTTAAAAACGAAACATTTTTATCCAAATGAGCAATTTTATCTGAGCTTACATCTAAAAGTCTATTATATTGCTCTGAAATCCTTAAAGTCAAATCTTTGGTATTTGAATTTAATATATTAACAGCATTTGCAATTTCAGTATAAATTTTAACTATATCTTTTTGTTCTCTTTGAGTTTTTGACAGATCACTCATAGTTTGTTTTACATGCTCACTACTAAGCTTAACTGCTTTTTCTTCAGCATTTACAAGCTCTTGAAAAACCTTAAATTTTCTATCTATTGTATTATCAAGTTCTTTAAAAAATTCTTCATTACTTACATGCTCAAAAATTGTACCTATTTTTTCAAAATGTTGTAGGCTTTCTTGAAGATATTTTCTATCAATTTCTTCTTTAGACCAAAAAAAATCACTTGTTGCATTTTTTTGACGATTCAATAGTTTTTGGAATTTACTATTTCCATATTTTTCAAAAAATATCCACCAAAGTGCTAAAAAAATTCCATAAATTGAAACATAAAAGGCTGTTCCTACTCCATTTAATAAAATAGAAATTTCTTGTTCTAAACCCGCTGTATCACTAGAATTAAAATTAGGCATAGACATTGCTATACTTATAAAAGTTCCTAAAATCCCAAGCATAGGAAAAACAGCTGCCCCAACTGAAGCAAAATTTTCATTTCTTAATTCTTTAGCATAAGCATAAGCAAAATCATCAAAACTTGCGTTAGATTTTGTTTCTTTACCTATGACCAAAAAATGCTTCATGATATAACGCTTTAATACAAGTTTAAATTCATCTTTTTGTTGTTCAAAGATACTCGAAGCATAATCAGCACTATGTCTTGTGAAAATCAAAGCAACCAAAAAGATAATTCCTATCATTACAACACTATGTAATTCTACCTTAAAATCAATCTTTCCAAAATATCCCAAGAGCACCAAAATATACAATATAGCAGGGATGAAAATAATTTTTATATAAGCAATAATTCCTGTACTACCCTTTCCTTCAGGCAATACAAGATCAGAAAAATCATCAGTTGTTTTATTAACTTCCATTTTACAAACCTTTGTTAATTTTACTCTAAAAATATAAAATCTTCACAGGAAAATCAACTAAGAGTTATAAAACTCTTAGTTTCTATCAATACAACTTAAGTCACTAAAAGCACACTCTAAGCGTTTAATCATACTTTCTTCACCCGCTCTAAGCCACACTCTTGGATCGTAGAACTTTTTATTTGGTTTATCATCGCCCTCTGGATTACCAATTTGTCCTTGCAAATAAGCTTTATTTTTAAACTCATATTCTCTAACACCATCCCAAAAAGCCCACTGGGTATCTGTATCGATATTCATTTTAATTACACCATAACTAAGTGCAGCTTTAATATCTTCTATATTGCTACCACTACCACCATGGAAAACAAAATTGATTGGTTTTTCATCTTTGAGATTGAATTTTTCTTTTACATAATTTTGAGAGTTTTTAAGAATTTCTGGTCTTAAAACTACATTACCTGGTTTATAAACACCATGCACATTACCAAAACTAGCTGCAATTGAAAATCTATCGCTAATCTTAGAAAGTCTTTCATAAGCTAAAGCTACATCTTCAGGTTGAGTGTATAATTTTGCATTGTCGATATTGGTATTATCAACTCCATCTTCTTCCCCACCTGTACATCCTAATTCAAGTTCTAAAGAAATTCCAAGTTCAGACATTTGCTTTAAGTAGTTTTCACAAGTGCTTAGATTACTTTCTAAATCCTCTTCACTTAAATCAATCATATGAGAACTAAACAAAGGCATGCCAGTTTCTTTTTTAAACTCAATATTTGCTTCGATTAAAGCATCAATCCAAGGAAGTAATTTTCTAGCGGCATGATCAGTGTGTAAAATTACTGGAATCCCATAAGCTTTAGCCATTAAATGCACATGTCTTGCTCCGCTTATTGCACCAAGAACATCAGCTTTTGGACAAGCTTTTCCTGCTACAAATTTAGCTCCACCATTTGAAAATTGAATAATTACAGGTGAATTAACTTTTTTAGCACTTTCTAAAACCGCATTAATGGAATTTGTCCCTACGACATTTACCGCAGGGATAGCAAAACCTTCTTTTTTTGCATGATTATATACGATATTTAGATCATCACCGTTTAAAACACCCGGTTTAACAAGATCTAATACGCTCATTATTTATATTCCACTTTTGCTTTTTTACGAAGTTCCTCGGCTTTTTTATTCATAAGCTCTTTAAATTCTTCCATTTTAATAGTGCCTTCAATACCTGCTTTTACTTCATTGTAACTCATGGTACTTTTTGCCCTAGCATCTTCTTTTAAGATAATATGATATCCAAAATCACTCTTAACTGGAGTTTTAGAAATAGTTCCTTTTTTCATAGAAAAAGCCGCATCTGCAAATGGCTTAACCATAGTTGATTCAGAAAACCAACCAAGTTCACCACCTTGAGCTGAAGAACCTTTGTCGATTGATTTTTCTTTTGCAAGTTGGGTAAATTTATCGTTTAAAGCTTTACCACTTAATTTGCTAAGTTCAGCAATAATATCTTTTGCTTCTTTTTCACTTGTAACTAAAATATGTTTAGCTTTTACTTGAGCTGGTTTAGTAAATTTATCTTTATTATCTTCGTAATATTTTTTAGCTTTAGATTCGTTATTTTTAATTGAATCAAAAATTTTCTTTTGATAAATATTTACCATAATAGCTTCTTTTGCACGCTCTAATTCTTCTTTATATAAAGGATCATTTTCTATTTTTTGAGCTTTTGCATCTTTTAATACAAGCTGTTGGACAACATATTGATCAATAATAGCTTTTTTTTGATCAGCTGGTAAGTCAGTAATTTTTGCACCTCTTAGCATAGGAGCAAAAAATTCATTTACTTCTGTGTCGGTAATATTATTTCCATCAAGAGTTGCAACTACTGCAGCATTTAAACTCAAACCTGTCAATAAAGCCGCAGCAACTAAAGAAATTTTTTTCATTGTTTTTCCTTTAAAATAATTTAATTGATTTTATTATATCTAAACTTTATTTAAAGCCGATTAACATACAATAAGTTTATGAAAAGAAATTTAGAAATTAAAGAATTATTTTTAAAACATTTTGGGCAAGCAAAAACTGAATTAGTTTTTAGCAATGCTTATGAACTTATAGTTTGCGTTATGCTTTCAGCCCAATGTACTGATAAAAGAGTAAATTTAATAACTCCTGCTTTATTTAAAGCTTATCCTAGTGTGCAAGATTTAGCTAAAGCGAAGTTGTTATCTTTAAAACTTTTAATCAACTCATGTTCTTTTTATAACAATAAAGCACAAAATCTTATCAAAATGGCTCAAGCAGTATGTGAGCAATTTAATGGCGAAATCCCCATGAATGAGCAAGATTTAAAAACTCTAGCAGGAGTAGGACAAAAAACTGCACATGTAGTAATGATAGAATGGTGTGGTGCTAATTGTATGGCTGTAGATACTCATGTATTTAGAGTTTCACACAGACTTAATCTTAGCAAAGCCAAAACTCCTGAAGAAACCGAAAAAGATTTAACTAAAATTTTTAAAGACAATTTAAATTATCTTCATCAAGCTATGGTTCTTTTTGGCCGCTATACATGCAAGGCTAAAAATCCTTTATGCAATGAGTGTTTTTTAAATCATTTATGTAAAAACAAAGATAAAAAATTAATCTAGCACTAAATTTAGTGCTAGATAGTTTTAATGAAAGAATGGCAAATATAAGAAAGCATTAATCACTAAAGCATTTACTATATCTATAAAAAATGCACCAACTAAAGGTACAATAATAAAAGCCATATGACTCATACCATAATGATTTGTAACGGTTTGCATATTTACCATGGCTGTTGGAGTAGCACCTAAACCAAAACCACAATGTCCTGCTGCTAAAACTGCTGCATCATAGTCTTTTCCACACACTCTAAAAGTAACAAATATAGCAAAAGCAGCCATCATAGCAACTTGCACTACTAAAATCACTAACATTGGTACAGCTAAAGTTACCAAATCCCAAAGATTAATAGTCATTAAAGCTAATGCTAGAAATAAAGACAAGCTTACATTACCCAAAACTGAAACTTCTCTATCGAATACATGATGAATTTTTGTGACTGATAAAACATTTCTTAAAACTACACCAACAAAAAGACAATATACAAAAGTTGGTAAAGTAAAACCTGTATTTGCTTTAATGTAAGTAGATAAAGCACTACCTATTAATAAACATAAAGCAATTAATGCTAAAGATTCTATAAACGAAGAAGGAGTAATCAATCTTTCTTTTTCTGGAGATTGGAAATTTAAAATTGCATCTTTATCATCGTTTTGTTTTGGAACAACTAATTTATGTTTATTTACTAAATATCTTGCCACTGGACCACCTATAATACCACCTGAAATAAGTCCAAAAGTAGCACAAGCAATAGCTACAGTTGTAGCACTTGAATACATATAAGGTTCTTTAATAAATTCAGCTGCCCAAGCTGCACCTGTTCCATGTCCGCCACTCATTGTAACAGATCCTGCTATAAGTCCCATTAATGGATTTTGCCCCATAGCACTTGCTACACCTATGCCAACTATATTTTGTGCAAAAAGTAAACCCACAACCACTACTAAAAAAATTGCTAACTTTTTACCACCTTTTTTTAATGAGGCAAAATCAGCCAATAAACCAATACTTGAAAAAAATGCAAGCATCAAAGGATCTTTCATAGACTCATCAAATTTAATACTAAGCGAAAATGAACTATGTAAAATCAAAAGAATAATCGCAGCAATACCACCACCAACAACAGGTTCAGGAATATTATAATCACGTAAAAATTTTACTCTTTTAATAACAAAAACACCTAAAAGCAATACTGCAACCATAACAACTAAAGTTGCATAAAAATCAAATTTCATATCTCTCCTTTTATTCAATTTATCTGTAAATTGTAATCAAAATGACTTTAAAACAACACTAATTAATAACACTCTTTATCATTATATTACAAAATGAAACATTTTGCATTCTATTCTGAAATTACGACAATATTATAATATAAATTCATGTTTTTAAGTAAAGCTAATTTTGATCTACTTAACTCTTGTAAAGAATTTATATACAAAGTATTTGCATCAAGATAGTCTTTTAACTCATTGCGTCCTAACTCATATTTTTCAAAATATAATTGTGTAATTTTTGCTTGATTAATATTAATATCTTTTACCAAATTTAACAAATCACTATAATATCTATCATTTTCATAACAAAGTTTAAATTCATTAATAGCTTTTTGCAACACATCTTTATATTCAATCAAACGCATTTGGTAAGCTAATTCAGAAATTTTCACATTTTGTTTTACTCTGTAAAAATCTAAAAATGGTAAATCAATAGCAATATTTCCACCTAAGATTAAAAATTTAAAGCTCTCATCTATATTTTTATTACTTCCATCTAAATTTCCAAGTAGTTTAATACTTGGTAAAATGCTTTTTTGCATACTTGTATAATCTTTATAAGAAGCTCTAAGTTGATTTAATTTTGCTTGAATTTGTGGTCTATAGGCAAGCATTTTTAATTCTATATCAAAATTTACTTTTTGCAATGAAAAATCTTCAAGAGTATAACTTAGCATTTTATTAATCAAAATCTCATCTTCTTTACCTAATAAATCTTTTAAATTTTTAAAAATCAACTCTTTATTTTGTAAATTTGTAATGATATTTTGCTTGGTATTTAATAAGGATTTTTTAATATTTAAAAGATCAATATACTCAACTTTACCATAATCAAATTTGGTGGTATAAATTTCTAGCATTTGTTCAAGATTTTTCAAATGATTATTTAGTAAGTGATCAACATCATTAAAATAAATAAGCTCAAAGATACTATTAATTGCTAAATTAATAGTATCAAGTTCTAACGAACGCAACTCATATTCACTTGCTTTTGCTAAAAATTCAGAACTTGCAACTTGGTCTGAAATTTTTCCATACAAATCAAGCTCATAATTTAATACGATGCCATTTGAAAAATTATGTGTTTGTAAGCCATTATTTAAATTTTTTCTTACGTTTGCACCTAAATTTCCACTTAAAGTAGGATATAAATCTAAATTTAAAAGTTTGTATTTTGCTAATGTGCTTAAAAAATTAATTCTAGCTACATTTAAGTCTTTGTTATTGTCGATTATAACTTGTAAAATATTATTTAAATCTTCGTTGTTATATTTTTTCCACCAAGCTTTACTAGCATTAAAATCTTCAAAATATTCTTTTTTTACACTATCTTGAGAAATTTGCTCAAGCTTCACTCCAACGCAAGCATTAAAGAAAAAAGTCAAACAACATAATAAAAATATTCTCATTTTATTCCTTTGATAAAGCACTAATTGGATTTAAATTTGCTGCATTTTTTGCCGGAAAAAATCCAAAAATAACTCCGATTAAAACCGAACTCAAAAGTCCCAAAAATACCGAATTTAGTGAAAGTATCATAGTAAAACCTATATTTAACGAATTAAATACTTCAATAATCACAAAAGAAAGCATTACTCCAAAAATAGCACCTAAAGAACAAATCAATACAGCTTCAATTAAAAATTGCATTAAAATATCTTCTTTTCTAGCTCCAATTGCCATTCTCACACCAATTTCTCTTGTTCGTTCACTTACTGAAACTAGCATAATATTCATCACACCAATTCCACCAACTATCAAAGATACTACCGCAATAGAAGAAATCAGTAAAGTCAAAGTAGCGGTATTTTCCTCTATAGCATTTTTAATCGCATCTGAATTTATAGTGAAAAAATCTTTTTTTCCACGTTTAATTTCTAAAATCTTTACCATAGCCTCTTCAGCTAAAGCAGGATTTACCTCATCTTTTACTTTAGTTACTATGGCTCTTATTTGTTTATCGCCTGTAATTTTATTCATCAAGGTAGAATAAGGAGTATAAATTTTGATTGTATTTTCATCAGGTCTAAAATCTTTATTATCTCTTTCTTTCTTTAAAACCCCGACTATAGTTAAAGGCTGTTTATTAAAAATAATACTTTTACCTAAAACATATTTTGCATTAATATTATCAAACAAAATTCTTAAAGCATTTTCATCTACTATGCAAATATTAGCATTATCCTTAATATCTTCATTATTAATAAATCTACCATCTACCATCACAAAACCTCTAAGTCTTAGATGGTTTGGTCCTACTCCATGAATTCTAGCTTGTAAAGAATTATTCTTATAAGTAACCACCCCTACTTTACCTACATCTGCTTCAACTGCTTCTAAATAAGGCAAAGAACTTAAGGTTTTCAAATCGCTTAAATTCAGTCTTGTTCTTCCTGATCTAATATCTCCCAAGCCACGCCCTGAAACAACTTCTATCGTATTAGTTCCAATAGAGCTAATAGAGGCAAGTATATTTTGTTGGGCCCCAAGACCTAAAGCTACCACGCAAACTACTGAAGCTATACCTATGATAATACCAAGCATAGTAAGTAAAGATCGAAGTTTATGTGCCACAATAGCAGCTATAGACATTTTCAAACTTTCAAAAAGCTGATTTTTAAGCAAGTTGAAGTTTTTTTTCTCTTTTGGCATTAACTTAACTTTTATTTCATCTGCTTTTTTTGTACCATTATCACTTATAATCTTACCATCTTTAATCTCTATAACTCTTTTAGCTCTAGCTGCAATTTCTCTATCATGAGTTACTAAAACTACGGTATGTCCTTGTTCGTTTAACTTATTGAGTATTTCTAATACTATCTTACCACTTTTAGAATCAAGTGCACCCGTTGGCTCATCTGCTAAAATAAGCTCACCACCATTCATCAAAGCTCTTGCTATAGAAACTCTTTGTTGTTGCCCGCCACTTAATTCATTTGGCTTAGATAATTCTTTATGATCAAGCTCTAAAAAAGAAAGTAACTCTTTAGCTTTTTGCGATCGTTCTTGTTTATTTTTACCTGCATAAACAGCTGGTAGAGCTACATTATCTTTAGCATTTAAAAGATTAAGCAGATTGTATCTTTGAAAAATAAAACCGATTTTTTCTCTTCTTATTCTTGCTTTTTCATCTTTGTTTAAATTTGTAACTTCATATTGATCTAAAAAATACTTTCCATTACTTGGCTCATCAAGCGTGCCTATGATATTCAAAAGAGAAGTTTTTCCACTACCTGATTGACCAATGATTGCTACGAATTCTCCCTTTTGAATATAAAGATTAACATTTTCTAAAATAGTTGTATTATTAATCTTTTTTTGTATATTTATTAAGCGTATCATTTTTTATTTTTACCTATGATAACTAAATCACCTTCTTTTAAACCCTCTAAAATTTGAGTATTTAAACTATCTTTAATACCTAATTTAATAGGTGTTTTCACACTTATATTATTTGCTTTTAAAATTTCTACATAATAACCTTTTGCATCACTTTTTATAGCTAAAGTTGGTATAACTAAAGTATTATTTTCTGTTTTAATGGCTATTTCATTTTCTGTACTCATGCCTATGCGTAAAAAATTATTATCATTTTTTACAAAAACTCTAGCATAATAATACACAGCACTAGAGCTTGAATTTGAACTTGAATTTAAATTAGTATTACTTGTAGCATCACTTATAGTGGTATTTGCTGGATCTATACTAGAAATTATTGCTTCATATTTTTTATCAGGTTCGTTTAAAATGCTAAATTTAACCTTTTTTCCAACGCTAATTTTATTTATATCAGCTTCAGCTATTTGCATACGAATTTCCATTTCGCTTAAATCAGCTAAACGCACAATACTAGGTGTATTTTGATTTGCGTTCACAGTTTGCCCTTCTTCAACAGCTACATTGATAATCTCACCCTTGCTTGGTGCGGTTATTGTCGTATAAGTTAAATCTTTTTGTGCATTTTTTAAAGAAATTTCAAGCTGAGTAGTTTGTGCTTTTAAATCAGCCACATTTGCTTTTAAAGCATAAAAAGTATTTTTTAAATTTTCAAGATTTTCTAAAGAAGTAGCTTTTTTAGTATAAAGTTTTTGCTCTCTTTGGTATTGTTTAGTAGCTATATCAAGAGCTATTTTTTTACTTTCTAAATTTGCCTTTGCACTTTCAAGCTGAGCTTTGGTAATATCTAAATCATTTTGCTGTTTGTCTTTATCAATTTGTGCAATTAAATCACCATCATTTACATGATCGCCTAATTTTACATAAAGCTTAGTGATTTGCCCACTAACTTGTGCACCAACATCAACTTGTGTCTTGGCATAAACTTCGCCAATTGCTTCTATACTTTGAGTAATATCCTGTTTTTTAACTTCATAGGTTAGATAATTATATTCTTCCTTATTTGCAAAAAAGAAAAAATACACCCCTATAATGAGTATAATCAAAAATATGCTTAAATAAATTATTTTTTTCATTTTTGTCCTTTAAAAAACATATAATAGAATATTTATATGAAGTAAAAATAAAATTGTAACAATAAAATATAATTTTAACAATATTTAAAGCTTATAAGATATAAGATAAAACTAAAAAAGGAAAAATTATGCAAGATTATTTAAATTTAATGCAAAATCGCTCTTCAATACGCTCATATACCAAAGAAAAAATTTCTAAAGAAAATTTAGAATATATCTTAGAATGTGCTAGATTATCTCCTAGTTCTTTAGGACTTGAGCCTTGGAAATTCTTAGTTTTTCAAAAAGATGAACATAAAAAAGAAATTGCAAAAATAGCTAATAATCAACCCCATGTAGCAAATTGTGCTGCTATTGTTATAGTAATTTCAAGGGCTGATTTTAAAGATTATTTTGAAGAGAAACTAAAAAAACGTAGTTTAAACCAAGAAGAATTAAATAAACGCATACAAACTTACAAACCATTTATAGATACAATGGATTTAGAACAATGCTTTATTTATGCAAAAGAGCAAAGCTATATAGCAATAACAAACATTGTTAATGCTGCTTATAGTTTAAATTTAGGCTCGTGCATTATCGGTGGCTTTGACAAAGATAAAATCAATCAATATTTAAATTTAGACACCACCAAACAAAGAGCATCCATGCTAATTACTCTAGGACATACTCAAGAAAATTCTAATACAGATAAAACTCGTTTTGCATTTGATGAAGTAGTAGAATTTAAAGATTAATCAAATATCAAAACTCCATTTAATTTTTATATATTAAAATAATATTTTTAAAATAAAATGGAGTTTTAAATGCAAGGAAATTTCTTAAAGATTTTTGGTGTATTGCCTTTTTTAGCAGTGGCTTTTATCAACGCTTTTGTAGATTTAGGGCATAAAATTATTATACAAAATACTATTTATAAATTTTATGAAGATAGTACTCAACTTTTTTTAACCGCAATTGTAAATGCTTTAATGCTTTTGCCTTTTATTCTTATACTTTCACCTTCTGGATTTTTAGCAGATAGATTTCCTAAAGATAAAATCATGAAAATATCTGCATTATTTTCAGTAATTTTAACTTGTATTATTTGTTTATGTTATTATCTTGGGGCTTTTTGGCTTGCTTTTATTATGACTTTTGTCATGGGAATACAATCTGCCTTATATTCACCTGCAAAATATGGTTTTATAAAAGAATTAGTAGGAAAAGAGCTTTTGGCTATGGGAAATGGAGCAGTAAATGCAGTAAGCATAGTTGCTATTTTAGCAGGTATGGCTGTGTTTTCTCTAAGTTTTGAAATGCTTTTTGACACAAATTTTAACACTCCCTCAGATATTTTAAAACAAATTGCACCTTTAGGTTTTATCTTGATTATTTTTGCGTTATTAGAACTTTTTTTAGCTTATAAACTTCCAAATTTAAAAGAAGAAAATAAAAATTTAAACTTTGATAAAAAACAATATTTTCAAGGAAAACTCTTAGCTTCTAATTTAAAAACAATATTTTCTCACAAAATCATTTGGCTTTGCATAGTTGGAATTTCATTTTTTTGGGCCATATCACAACTTTATTTAGTGAGTTTTCCTGTATATGCAAAAAACGATCTTTTTATAGAAAATACTTTTTATGTGCAATGTTCTTTAGCTTTTTCCGGTATAGGAGTAATCATAGGTTCAATTATTGCAGGTAAATTTTCTAAAAATTATATCGAATTAGGTCTTATACCACTAGGTGCTTTAGGAATTTTTCTAATGAGCATTTTAATGCCATTTTTAGAAACCTTACTAAGTTATAGTGTAGTATTTTTTATTTTTGGTTTAAGTGGAGCATTTTTTATCATACCTTTAAATTCCCTCATACAATTTCATGCTAAAGAAAATGAGTTAGGAAAAGTCATAGCGGGAAATAATTTCATACAAAATATTTTTATGTTAGGCTTTTTGGTACTAGCTACTTTTACTGCTTATGCTAAATTTGATGTGATAAATTTGTTTTATTTCATCATTGCTGTAGCATTTTTTGGAAGTATTTATGTGCTAAGTAAATTGCCTTTTTCTTTAGTGCGTTTATTAATGAGTATAGCGTTTTTTCAACGCTATCGTTTATTAGTAGAAGGTTTTGAAAATATCCCTGAAAAAGGCGGAGCATTATTACTTGGTAATCATATATCATTTATTGATTGGGCTATTGTGCAAATGGCTATACCAAGAAAAATATATTTTGTTATGGAAAAAAGCATTTATTCTAAGTGGTATATTAAATTTTTTCTTGATAAATTTGGAGTTATTCCTGTTTCAAGTGCTTCTAGTAAATCAAGCTTAGAGCTTATTGCTATGCATATTAAAAACGGAAATTTAGTTTGTCTTTTCCCAGAAGGAGTGCTTTCACGCCATGGACAACTAAATGAATTTAAAGGTGGATTTGAGTTAGTTTGCTCAAAATTAGAAGAACAAGATGGAGTGATTTTGCCTTTTTATATTAGAGGACTTTGGGGAAGTGCTTTTTCAAGAAGTGATGAAGAATTTTCAGCAAGAAATCGCAAAATAAGCAAAAGAAAAATCGCTATTGCTTTTGGAAAAAGCTTACCAATACACTCTAAAAAAGAAGTGGTTAAAGCAAAAGTTTTTGAACTTTCTTTTATTGCTTGGAAATCTCAATGTGAAAGTATGCATACTATAGCCAGAGCTTGGATAGATAATGCCAAAAGAAATTTAAGTCAAATAGCTATTGTTGATCCTTTAATAGGTGGTATTACTTATAGAAAAATGCTTGCTTTAAGTTTAGTTTTTAGCTCTTTTATAAAAAATAGATCACAAGAGTTAAATATACAACCAACACAAGGAAACTATGCTCCAAAAGAAGAATGCATAGGAATTTTACTTCCTGCTTCTATGGCTAGCTCACTTTGTAATTTAAGTGTATTACTTGCAAATAAAATCGTGGTTAATTTAAATTTCACAGCAGGCACAAAGGCGATTAATCAAGCCATTCAAAGTTCTCAAATCCAACAAATTTATACCTCTAGAAAATTTATGGAAAAATTAGAAAATAAAGGTGTAAAATTAGAGTTTGAAGAGCATGTCAGGATGGTTTTTATGGAAGATGTCATTGCAAGTTTTAAAAGACAAAAACTCAAAATCTTTTCTATGCTTACCTTGATAAGTATCTTGCCTACTTGTTTAATAAAAGCATTTTTTGCACCAAATAAACAAAATCTTGCTATAGCTGCTATACTATTTAGTAGTGGTAGCGAAGGAATACCTAAAGGGGTAATGTTAAATAACCGCAATATTTTAAGCAATATAGCCCAAATTTCAGATGTATTGTGTGCAAAAAATGATGATGTTATATTGTCATCTTTACCACCTTTTCATGCTTTTGGCTTAACCGTAACAACTTTTTTGCCTTTATTAGAAGGTATTAAGAGCGTAACATATGCTGATCCAACTGATGCACTAGGTGTTGCAAAGGCTATAGTAAAAAACAATGTAAGTATTATGTGTGGCACTTCAACTTTTCTAGGTATTTATGCAAGAAATAAAAAGCTAGATGCGATTATGTTTGAAAGCTTAAGGATTATCGTTTCAGGTGCTGAAAAACTCAAAAGCGAAGTAAGAACTGCCTTTGAAATGAAATTTAAAAAACCTATTTTTGAAGGCTATGGGGCCACTGAAACCACTCCAGTTGCAAGTGTGAATTTACCAAATAAATTTGATCCTGATTATTGGATTTTACATCGTGCAAATAAAGAAGGAAGTGTTGGCATGCCTTTACCAGGAAGTGCTATACGCATAGTAGATCCTTCAACTTATGAAAGTTTAAATCATGGAGAAGATGGATTGATACTCATTGGCGGCCATCAAGTTATGGTAGGGTATTTAAATAATAAAGAAAAAACTAATGAAGTTATCAAAGAAATTGATGGCATACGCTGGTATAATACCGGTGATAAAGGCCATGTAGATGAAGATGGATTTTTGTATATAGTAGATCGTTATTCTCGTTTTGCCAAAATTGGCGGTGAAATGATTTCTTTAGGGGCTTTAGAAGAAGAAATTGCTAAGTTTATTAATACCGAAGTGGTAAAATTTTGTGCTGTGGCTTTAGAAGATGAAAAAAAAGGTGAAATGGTGTGTTTATTGGTAGAATGTCAAGATCAAGATTTTGAAGGGATTTGTGAAGCGATTAAAAACTCTACTATGCCTGCTATTTTTAAACCAAGTAAATATTTTAAAGTAGATCAAATTCCTCTTTTGGGTTCTGGTAAAATAGATTTAAAAGGTGCTAAAGATTTGGCAAATATTTTACACAATAACTAAATAAGCAATAAGCTTATTTGGTAAATTTTTAAATTTACATCATACTTTATGGTAGTATGCTTTTCTATATTTGATATTTATTATTATTTTTTTGATACATTTTTGTATTAAAAACAATAAAAAAGGGAAATAATGAAAATTTTTGATATGGTAATTATTGGTGCTGGCCCTGCAGGTATTGCAGCAGGAGTAGAAGCTAAAATAAAAAATAAAGAAGTTGCTGTTTTAGAAAAAGCTGATGCAATTTGTCAAACCTTAGTAAAATTTTACAAAGAAGGTAAAAGAGTAGATAAAGCTTACAAAGGTTGCGATAGTACAAATCATGGGCATATAAATTTTGAAGATGGAACAAGAGAAAGTACAATAGAAACTTTCCAAAATGCTATTAAAGAGCATAATCTTGAAGTAAAACTTTCTAGTGAAGTTGAAAGTGTTAAAAAAGATGGAGAAAATTTCATCGTTAGTACTGCAAATGAAAATTATATCTGCAAAAATGTAGTAGTTGCTATAGGTAGAATGGGCAAACCAAATAAACCAAGTTATATTTTACCTATAGCTTTAACCAAAATTATTAATTTTAATGCAAACTCAACTAGCCAAAATGAAAAAATTTTGGTAGTTGGCGGAGGGAATTCGGCTGCAGAATACGCTATAGATTTAGCTAAAAATAATGATGTTACACTTTGTTATAGAAGAGAAACTTTTTCAAGATTAAACGATATAAATCTTGAAGATTTACAAAAAGCATTTAATGAAGGTGCTATTAAAGCAAAACTTGGCATAGACATTATAAGTGTTGAAGATGAAAGCGGTAAAGCTAAAGTCAATTTTACTGATAATTCTAGTGAAATTTATGATCGCATAATTTATGCTATAGGTGGTTCTACTCCGCTTGATTTTTTACAAAAATGCTCTATAGAAGTTGATGAAAAAGGTGTGCCAAATTTTGATGAAAATAAAGAAAGCAATGTTAAAGGCTTATTTGTAGCAGGCGATATAGCAAGCAAAAACGGGGCTTCTATTGTAGTAGGTTTAAATGATGCATTTAAAATCTGCAATCATCTTTATAAATGCTAAAACTCTTTCAATATTCAAAAGGCTACCGCTATAATAACGATAGTCTTTTGCTTTTTGATTTTTTATCTAAATACAATTTAAAAGGAAATATTTTAGACATAGGATGTGGTTGTGGTATATTAGGACTTTTGGTAAAGCAAAAATTTCCAAATTCTAAAGTTTATATGCTAGATATTCAAGAACAAAATATCAAACTAAGCTATAAAAACGCCAAAGAAAATAAGCTTGAAATTCAAGGTATTTGTGAAGACTTTTTAAACTATAAAAGTGATATAAAATTTGATTTTTTAATCTCTAATCCTCCATTTTATAAAAAAAATACACAAAAAAGCCAAGATTTGCATCTATGTATATCAAGATATCAAGAATTTATGCCACTTGAGAAAATGTTTGCTAAAATAAATACTTTAATCAAGCCAAATGGCAGTTTTTTTATGTGTTATGAAGCTAGTTTTTTAGATGAAATTTGTGCTTATATAAAACAATTTAAACTAAAGCTAGTTTCACTTCAATGTGTTCATACTAATGCACAAACTAATGCAAGACTTGTTTTAATGTATATTAAAAAAAACAGCAAGAGTCCATGTGCTATAATGCCCACACTTTTTATGTATGAGAATAATATTTTAAATCCTAAAATTCAAGAAATATACAACGCTATAGGAACTATAAGTTATGATTTGTAAAAAAGGGTATGATTTTTCTTTTGATGAAAATGCTTGTGAAAAATGCGGTGGAAAATGTTGCATAGGAGATAGCGGGTATATATATGCTAGCAAGGAAGAATTAGAAGCGATAGCTAGTTTTTTAAATTTAGATTTTAAAACTTTTGCTAAAGATTATCTCATCAAAGTTGGATTTAAGTATAGTTTTAAAGAAGCTAGGTATGAAAATGGCTATCGTTGTATTTTTTTTGATACAATGTATAAAAAATGTTTAATTTATCAGCACAGACCAAAACAATGCAAAACTTTTCCATTTTGGGAATATTTTAAAATACACAAAGAGGAGCTACAAAAAGAATGTATAGGGGTTTGCTTTCACTAATTATCGTTTTTATTCTAACAAGCCTTGCTTTGGCAAAAAATGAAGATAAAATTTTACAAGCACTCATTTATGAAGAACATGGGCAATTTCAAAAAGCATGTAATATTTATACAAATTTATTTCACGAAAACAATGAAAGTATTTATTTGCAAAAGGCATTACTTTTAGCCTTAAGTAGTGATTTAAAACAAAAAAAAGAGCTTTTAAAAGCTTCTAAGGATTTTTTAGAACATACAGCCATTGCAAGATTAAACGCTTTATATTTTTTTGAGATAGGAGATTACAAACAAGCTGAAGCAATTCTTTACAAACTTATTAAAGAAGAGCAAGATTATAGAAATTATGAAATATTAGGCGATATTTTTGCTAAAAAAGCTTTATATACCAAAGCTTTAGAACAATACAATATTGCTTATAAACTTTTTGAGCATGAAAGCTTACTATTAAAAATAGTCGAAATAAATATAAAAAATAAAAATATTGATCAAGCAAAAAAAGCATTAGAAGACTTTAGTAAAAAATCAGGATGTACCTTTAAAACTTGCACCCTGCTTTTAAAAATTTATCAAGAACAAAAAAATAATAAAGCAAGTATTCAAATCCTTAAACAATTATATAAACTCCATAACGACATTAAATATATTTATGCCATCATAGAGCTTTTAGTGCAAGATAAAGACTACACACAAGCTTTAGATTTAACTCAAAAATATAATATTGATTCTGATACTAAAATTTTCTTATACACACAAACAAAAAACTATCAAAAAGCTTATGAAATAGCACTTAAACGCTACGAACTTAGCAAAGAAAAAAAATACCTTTCTATGGCTGGAATTTTAGAATTTGAAATCTATATGAATCCTAAAAGTAAAAAAATAACTGATCCTAAAAGATTAGCTTCTATTATAAAAAAATTTGAAAAAAGTGTAGATGTGCGTAGTGATGCACTATATCAAAACTATTATGGTTATACTCTAATTGAATATGATATTGATATAGCAAAAGGCATAGAATTAGTTAATTGGGCTTTAGAACAAGAACCAAAAAATTTATACTATCTTGATTCTTTAGCTTGGGGTTATTATAAACTTAAAGATTGTAAAAAAGCTTATGAAATTTTACAAAAAACATTTCATGATAAAGAATTTTCAAATTCAGATGAAAGCAAAGAACACTTAAAGGCTATAAAAAAATGTTTGAAAAAATAAATCTAAAAGATTATTTTTTCAAAGCACAAAAAATTTTAGAATCAAAAAAAGCTACTTTTTCCTATGATATGTTAGGCAGAAGTTTAGCTTCAAATGCTTTTTATCCTAAAGATATTTATACTCTTTTGATTGAAAAAAAACTTCCAAATTTTTTATATACCCAAGAATTAAATTTTAATAAAGATGATTTTGATGGCATTATCTTGCCAACAAGCCCTTTACTTAATCAAGACATACAAAATTTAAGCCTTTTTAGACGCTATCATGAAAAACCCATTATACAATTTGATTTTATATTTGATGAATATCAAATTTTAGAAAGTTTGGTCTATGGAGCTGATACTTTTATCATATTTCCTAAAATGTTAAAAATATTACAATTAAAAAAACTTTATAATTTTGCTATTCATCTTGGTTTAGAAGCCATATTTTATATAGAAAATAAAAAAGATTTAAACAATGCTATTTTAGCTGGTGCTAGAATTTTTTTAGTTAATGATGAAAAACTTCTACCTTTAATACCTAAAAACAAAGCCCTTATAAGCAAAAATATTAAAAATTTACATGCTTACATAAAGGAGAATTGATGGAATATCTATATGCACCTTGGAGAGATGTTTATTTTAATAACAAAAATAAAAATTTTTGTCCTTTTTGTCATTGCACTCAACATTTAGATCAAGATAAAGAACTTGGAGTGATTTTTAGAGCCAAAGAGTGTTTTGGCATTATGAATAAATACCCTTATAGTCCAGGCCATTTTATGATTATTCCCTATAATCATTTAGAAAATATCGAAGACTTGGAAGAAAATACTTGGATACAGATGAGTTATTTTGTAAGAATTGGCGTTAAGATTTTAAAACAAGAATTTCATGCTAAAGGTGTTAATATAGGTATGAATTTAGGCACTGCAGCAGGAGCTGGTATAGCAGTGCATTGTCATTATCATTTAATCCCAAGATGGCAAGGCGATACAAATTTCATCACAACCATAGGACAAACAAGAGTTTGCGGGAGTGATTTAGAAAAAATTTATATAACTTTATGTAAAGCATTTAAAGAATATGTATAAAGAAGTAAATTTTGAAAATTTTTTAAATTGTAATTTTGATTTATTGATTGATGCAAGAAGTCCTAGAGAGTATAACTTTGCTCATATTAAAAACGCTAAAAATTATTATGCTTTAAACGATGAAGAATTTGAAGAAATAGGAACTCTTTATAAAAGAAGTAAAGGACTAGCTAAAGCAAAAGGTGCTAGTTATATCTGCAAAAATATGAGTTATCATATCAATGAACTTTTTCAAAATTACAAAATAGGCTCATTGATTGGAATTTATTGTGCAAGAGGTGGAAAAAGATCTAAGGCTATTGCTTTGATTTTAGCAGAGCTTGGTTATAGAGTTATAAGGTTAGAGGGTGGATATAAAGCTTATAGAAGCTATGTAAGTGCATTTTTCCAAAAGGAATTAAATATTAAGTTTTTATGTCTTTGCGGTAATACAGCAAGCGGTAAAAGTGATTTAATCCAAACTTTAGATAATGCTTTAAATTTAGAAAAAATAGCAAACCATCAAGGGTCAAGTTTTGGTAAAATTCATGGAGAACAACCTAGTCAAAAAGCTTTTGAAGACGAATTGTTCTTTTTTTTAAAAGATTACCCTTATAAAACCTGTTTTATAGAGGCAGAAAGTAGGCAAATTGGTAATTTAACCCTGCCTTTAAATTTATACACTAGTATGCAAAATGCGAAAAAAATTTGGTGTGAATGTGATTTAAACTCACGCATACAAAGAGTTTTAAAAAACTACACTCCAATGGAAAAAGATACTTTCTTTAAATGTGTAGAAAAAATTAGTCCTTATATTAGCAAGGATTTCAAAATAAATCTTTGTAAAAATTTTGAAAATAATAATTTAAAAATTTGCATAAAAATGCTTTTTGAATATTATGATAAAGTTTATAAAAAGCCTAAAAAAATTGATTATTTTATTAATAGTTCTAATTTGGACGAGGCAAAAAAATATCTTATGAGTTTAAACTCATAAGATTATATTTACAAATACCATAAAAATAATACTTGAAAGAATTCCTGCAACTGGTAAAGTAATGATCCAAGCAAGCCCAATAGGCTTCATCATACTCCATTTAGCATCTTTATTAAATACCCCTATACCCAAAATTGCTCCGATTAAAATATGTGTTGAGCTAACTGGAATTCCAAGCTGGGTTGCTAAAAGTATCACAATACTCGCACCAAGCTCAGCACTAAAACCTGTAGTTGGTTTAATTTCAGCTAATTTTGAACCCACCGTTTGAATCACTTCTTTACCTAAAAACCAAAGCCCAATAACCAAAGCTATACCAAACATAAGCATTACAGCAAATGGCACTGGAGAACTAGGATTAATAGTATTATTTTTTAGCACATCTAAAATAGCAGCAAACGGCCCAAGAGCATTAGCTATATCATTAGCTCCATGTGAAAAGGCAAAGCTTGAGGCGGTAAAAATCTGAAACCATGAAAAAATCTTTTCTATAGTTTTATTAACTTGAGTTTTTTTCATAAGTCTTACTACTGCTAAGGTAACAATATAAGCAAAAATTGAAATGATAGAAACTATCCATAAATTTTGCATTACATCTAGTGTTGAAACTTTATTCAAGCCTTTAAATAAAAACATAGAAGCTATAATCAAAGCAGCAACACCAGCAATTAAAGGAACATGGAATTTCATTTTAGAGAAAACATCTATATTTTTTTCTTTTTCTTTTAACTCTTTAAGTTTTAACTGATATTGGCTTTTGTTTTCTTCATCATCTAAAACTATAGCACTGAGTTCTTTGATTTGTTCTTCTTGACTTTTGTTTTTTAAATTTATAAAGTATTCTTCTTTAAAAGCTTTTTTTTCTTTTTTTATCTCCTTTACAACAAGAGTGATTTCTTCAGATGGTTTTAATATCTTTTTATAAATATAAGCATAAATTAAATACGCTACAAGCCCACCAAGCAAAGGTGAAATTATCCAACTCATAGCTATTTTATAAATACCATTCCAATTTACCATTAAAAAAGCTTGATTTTGATCAAAAAATACAAAACCCATAGCAATACTTGAACCTACAATACCGCCTATAATACTATGAGTAGTCGATACTGGAAGTCCCTTTTTAGTTGCAATAAAAAGCCAAATTCCTGAACTTAATAAGGCTGAAAGCATTACACATACAAACACCATAGGATCAACACCATCAGGTAAAATTACTATACCACTTCTTATGGTATTAGTGACTTCTCCACCTGCAAATACAGCACCACTTAGCTCAAACACAGCAGCGATGATTAAGGCTTGCTTAATAGTAACTGTTTTAGCACCTACGCTAGTTCCAAAAGAATTTGCAACATCATTGCCTCCAACATTAAAAGCCATAAAAATTCCAAATACACTGGCAAGAATAAATAAAATCATAGAATTATTAGGGATATAATTATAACCCCACACAAAAAAACACAAAACACTCACAATAAAAATTAAAAATGCAATAGCATTATCTTTACTCAAGCATTCTCCTTAGAATTTATTTTGATGAATTAATTTTAGTAACTTTTACTTAGTTTTTTCTTTGATTTTTAAAAATTGCAAAGCTGATTTCACTGCTTGGATATAACTTTTTAGATTGATTTTTTCATTTTTATAAGCCCTATCATAAGCAGTGCCATGATCAACACTAGTACGAATAATAGGCAAATTTAAACTCACATTAATACTTTCATCAAAAAACAAAGCTTTCAAAGGTGCTAAAGCAACATCATGATACATACTTACCAAATACTTACATTTACTCAAAGCAAAGGGAGTAAATGCTGTATCAGCAACCAAAGGTTCGCTTAGAAAAATATCTTTTCTATTAGAGTGTTCTTTTTCTTTTTGATTTAAAAAATCTTCATTTTCTAAATTTTGTAAAAGTAAATCATCTTCTTTTAAAAATACATTTGCCATTCTTATAGCTTTTTTTATTTGCTTTTCTTCTTCTCCACCAATTACACCATTATCACTTGCATGCGGATTAAAACTTAATACTCCAATTTTTTCAAAAAAAGTGCATTGATAAAAACTAATCAAAAATTTAGCTAGTTTAAAAGCTTTAATTTGCCTATAAACCTCTCTTAAAGCTATATGTTCAGTATATAAAGCCACAAAAAGCTTATCACACCCTAGCATCATAATGGCATCTTGTTTAAAAAAATATCTCAAAGCTTCAGTATGTCCTTTATAATCTATACCCGCCATTTGCCAAGTTTTTTTATTAATCGGCAAAGTTACTAAAGCATCTAAAAACAAATTCGAACAATAACTAGCCCCCTCAAAACTTAAAAAAGAATAAGCCCCACTTTTAGCGTCTAAATTTGCAGGATTTAACTCAAAATCAAAATCAATTATTTTACTAGCTTGATATGAAAAATTATAAATTAAAAATTTTTCTTTTTCTTCTTTAAAACTAAATTGTGGCTTTGAAGCATTAGAAATTTCAACTAAATTGATTTTAGATTTAGGGTTTATTTTCAAAAGCTTACTTGCTTTTTGAAATAATTCATAATGCACAAAATAATAAGGCTCACAAATTTTTACTAACTCATCATGGCATTGTAGTAAAATTTGCATACCTATGCCATTTAAATCTCCTACACTAATAGCAATTTTTCTCATCTTTTAATCAAAGCTTTCATTTGCAATATAGCTTTTTCTAAGCCTACAAAAACAGATCTTGCTACTATGCTTTGACCTATATTTAACTCTTCTATTTCTAAAATATCTACAATATTTTTTACATTTTTATAATTAAGCCCATGTCCAGCAGCTACTCTTAAATTTAAACTCTTAGCTAAACTTGCACTTTGTTTTAATCTTTGGAGTTCATTTTTTAAAAGCTTTTTGAGTTCATTTTTACTTAAAATTAATTCAGATAATGCATAAGAAGTTTGATTGATATTAGTATATAAAGCATTATAAATATTAGCATATAATCCAGTATGAAGCTCTATAAAATCAGCATTTAAAGAAGATGATTTTTTAATATCTTCTAAATTTGGATCAATAAACAAAGAAACTTCAATCTGTTCTTGTTTTAAAGTATTAACCGCTTCTTGTAATTTTTCATTATGAAGATTCAATCCACCTTCTGTTGTAAGTTCTTGTCTTTTTTCAGGCACTAAAGTAACGCGTGAAGGTTTGTATTTTAAAGCATATTCTATCATATCTATAGAGCATTCAAGATTTACCATACATTTGCAGTATTTTAAGATATTTTCTAAATCTTGTTCATTAGTATGGCGACGATCTTCTCTTACATGAATGGTTATTTGATCAGCTAAATTTGCACTCAAAATAGCAGCTTCTAATAAATCAGGATCATTAACCTTTCTAGCCTCTCTTAAAACTGCTATATGATCGATATTAACCCCTAAAAGCATAAGTTTTCCTTATAAGTTTTTTAGCTATTATACTTTAATTTTTTTAAGGAGAGCTAGTGCTAGGTATTGATATAGGCTCAAACACCCTAAGAGCTGTTTTTATGGATGAGAATTTCAATAAATTAAAAAGCGAAGAATTTATCATAGCAACAGCTAAAAATATGCAAAATGGCTTAATAAGCAATGAAGCAATACAAAGATTATTTAATGCTTTAAAAATTTTAAATGATAAGTACGATCTAAGCAAAGCTATAGCAGTTGCTACAGCTGCTTTTAGAAAAGCAAAAAACACAGAAGATATTTTTATAAAAATTGAAAAAGAATTTAAACTTAAAATAAAACTCATTGATGCTAAAACCGAAGCAAGATTAAGTATTTTAGGTATGCAAGAGCGTCTTAAAACTCTTAAACTTTTTAGAAAAAATTCAAGTTATTGTGACTTAGGTGGTGCTTCATGTGAAATTTCAAATGATTATTTTAGTAAAAGCTATGATTTTGGTATTATTAGTTTTTATGAAAGAATGAATTTTAAAGCTATAAAACCAAATGCTTATGTGAATTTTTTTAAAAAACACCCAAAAAATCTTGCCTACATTAAAGATAAAAAACTTAAAATTCATTTTAGTTCTTATCCGGTGCATTTTAAACAAATTTTTTTCGAAGCTTTTAATATAACCAAAGAAGCTAAAAAGAATTTAAAAGGAAATTTTTTTGTATTAAATTCAGGTGTTCCTACTACACTTTGTGCTTATAAACAAAATATAAAATACAAAGACTACTTAGAAGAAAGTGTAAATGGTAAAATACTAAAGCGAAAAGATTTTTTTGATTTTGCATTAAAAATTTGGAATTTAGAGCAAGAAAAAGCTAAAATTTATCTTGGAGAAAATAGAAAAAAATACCTCATAGCAGGTTCGATGATACTTTTTGCTTTATTTACCAAGCAAAAACTAATCGTAATTGATGATGGAATTAGAGAAGGCGTGTGTATAGCACATTTTAAAAATATCAAATTTTAAAGGAGAAAAAATGAGTTTAAAAGATCAAATTTTAGAAGATATTAAAGAAGCTATGCGTAACAAAGATGATTTTAAAAGAAATACTTTACGAACGCTTAATGCTAGCTTTAAACAAATTGAAGTAGATGAAAGAATTACGCTTGATGATGAAAGAATTTATAAAATTATTGCAAGTGAAATTAAAAAAAGAAACGAAGCTGCACTTGCTTTTAGTAAAGGTGCAAGAGAAGATTTAGCACAAAAAGAACTTCAAGAAGTTGTTATTTTAAGCACATATTTACCAAAACAACTTAGCGATGAGGAATTAGAAAGTGAGCTAAAAAAACTCATAGAAAAATTGCAAATTAGCTCATTAAAAGAACAAGGTATTTTGATGAAAGAAGCTAAAACAATTTTTGGAGCAAGTGTTGATGGTAAAAGACTTAATGAAATGGTAAGAAAGCTTTTAGCATGAAAAAAATTTTAACGCTTTGTGCTATAGCTTTAAGCTCTTTTGCTTATACTCAATATGAACTACATCCTAGTTTTAAAGAATACTTTAAAAATTGTTCTTTACTTATGGATAAATATTATTATATTAATTGTTATGATTATAATTATAAAGGCACTAAAGCTATAGCTTATAAACTAAAAGCAAGTATTTTAAATCAAGGACACATCAAAAAACGCCCTAAATTTTCAGAAGATACAAATATACCTAAAAAATACAGAACTTATTGGGAGGATTATCTAAGAAGTGGCTATACAAGAGGGCATGTTGTACCAAATCAATCCATGAATGCAACCCCGCAAGCTCAGCTTAGTACTTTTTTAATGAGTAATATCACTCCACAAAAAAAAGATATTAACGCTGAAATTTGGAATGAAATCGAACAAAGAGAAAGATATTTAGCAAAGAAAAACAAAGAATTAGAAGTGCTAAATTTAGTTCTTTATGATGAAAAACCAAAACGCATAAAAAACAACATCGCAATACCTAGTTTTTATGTAAAAATACTTAAAGCAAAAAACTATGCAGAATGTTATAAAGTTCCAAATAATGATAATTTTGCAAGATTTGATAGAAATTATTTTAAAGAAGATTGTAAAAAATATATCAAGTATTAACACATTAATTTAAGTAAAAATTTATAAATATAATATTAACATACATAAAATTTTAGCTTAAAGGAACTACAATGTTAAAGCTATCTTCACGGGGGGGGGTGTGTTGGGGATCGAATAATCTTGATTTAACCTCTTCTTATAAAAAATTATCAAAACAAATTCTACTTTCAAATATAGTCGCTTCTTTACTTTTTTCATCTACATTTGCTTTACCTAGTGGAGGTAAATTTACTCATGGAACAACAGGAACTATAAACATTAATGGTAATACTATGAATATTAATGGTCATAAAGTTAGTTCTGTCATTCAATGGGGTGGTGGATTTAGTATTAATCAAGGTGAGAGTGTAAATTTTAATGGATCTAATAAAAACTATCTAAACATTGCTCATGGAACAAGTAAATCTACTATAGCTGGTTTATTAAATGCTAATGGTAATAATGTATTTTTAATCAATCCTAATGGAGTAATCATTACTAAAACAGGAACTATCAATGCTAATCGCTTTGTGGCTTCTACTTCATCTTTAAATAATGCAGATTATACAACATTTAAAAATTTAACTTATGAAAATGCTCATACTTTCTCACCTGTATTTAAACCTAATAAATTAGGTAATGTAGTTAATATGGGTAATATTAAAGCAAATAATGTATTGCTTATAGGTAATAAAGTAGATATACAAGGTGGTAAGCTAGGTAATGCTAATTCTACTACACACTTAGTAGGGAATAATGTATATATAGATGCAGATAGTGCTAATTTAAATTCAACTATAAATGTAACAGCTATACAAAATGGTTATATACAAAGACAAATGAATAAATTTGCTAATGATAATTATAATTTTACAAATAATGTAAATATAAATAAAGTAAATTATACAGATAGTGCTAATACTACTCATAATGGAATTTCTTCTAACTTCAAAAAAGTCCTAACTATAGGTAATATGGAAAATGAAAAAGCCAATGCTACAGAATGGTTTTACTTTGCTAAAGGGTGGAATGAAAGTATAGGTTATACACAAAGTGTTGATGAGTTTAGATTAGTAGGGAATGTGGATTTTAGTGGAAATCAAGGACAAAACTATGCTAATTATTGTATAGATGGTTTAGGTTGTACTTCTATGATAGTTGGCTTCTCTAATACTTTTGACAAAACCTTTGATGGACAAGGCTATACTTTAAAAAATATCAATATAGACACAAGTTCTTTAAACAATAAACCCTATTTTGTTGGTATATTTGGTTCTACTAATAATGCTACTTTTAAAAATATCAATGTAGATTATATGGGTGGTGGGATAAAGACTACTGATGGTGCGCGAGTTGGTGGTTTTGCTGGTTATGCTAGTGGAACCTTTAGTAATATTTCTTTAAATAATATAGGAAATATTAGTAATAGTGGTAAGTATGATAGCTATACTGGTGGTTTTGCTGGTTTTGCTTATGGAATCTTTAGTAATATTTCTTTAAATAATATAGGCAATATTAGTAGTAGTAATAGTTATGATGCTAGAGCTGGTGGTTTTGCTGGTAGTATTAACAGTTTTTTATCAATTACTTTCAAAAACATTTATATATTTTTTAATCCTAATATGAGTATAAGTATAGATGGAGGTAAATTCTTTGGTGATAAATATGGAAGTGCTAATCCTACCTTTGACAATGTCCATATCTATCATCATGTAAGTGATTTAACTAATGCAAATAATGATAATAGTTACTGGAATGATTTTAACACAAATGGCTATGTTAGTAATAAAATAAACATTCACACCTACAACAACTCAAACCAAGAAAGTGTCTATCAAGACTTTTTATCTAAAGCAAATACTATAAGCAGACCTACCCCACCAACTAATCCATCTAACCCAACTAATCCTGATGTAATCTTAGGTAGTGATGATGTAATTAGTGCAAATGATTTAGATACTTGGTTAGGAGAAATTCTTGCAGGTAATTACTGGATAGATATAAATGATCTTAATTCAATCAAAGGAATAAGTGAAGAACTAAAACAAAGTATATCTTTCCTAGAAGCCTTATATGGCCAAGAAGGTATGAAAGAAATACTAGAAGGTTTTGGTAATGACTATAAAACAAATTATAGAAATTATCAAAGATTTGCTACAAATAAAGCAAATCTTTTAGCCTTTATCAATGATAAATTAAAACCTTTAGTCAAACAATCTAACAAAGCCTTTATAGATTTAAAAACAGCTCAAGAACAATTAAAAACAGCTATAGCTAAATATAATGACTATGTTAAAAAAGTCAATGAAAATCCTAGCTTAAAAAATGATGCAACTTTAAATTCTTTAAAAGCTGAAGTAGATAGATTAAACAATCTTAGTAAAGAACTTTTTGCTAGTATAAATAATAATCAAGTATTATTACAAACTTGGCAAAACAAAACAAGCAATGATTCAAATAATCACTTTAAAATAATAGGTGAGTTTAAAAACTTAGCCTTACTTACACCTAATTTAGATGAAGTAATAGTTAATGGTAATGAAAATGAAGACTATAAAAAAGTATCACGCCAAGTAGCTAATGCTCAAAAACAAACACCTACTTTTGAATATGAAGAAAACGAAAAAGAAGAAGTAGAAGAAACAGCCCTAATGCTAATTTGTATAGTAAGTGATAATTTTAAAACTATGAATCCTTGTGTAGTTAGAAGTTTTTAAGCACACAAAATGTGTGCTTAAAATTATTCAACTTCAGCATCGATTACATCATCATCTTTTTTATTTTTATCATTAGCTGCATTTGACTCATCTTTTTTATACATATTTTCTGCCAATTTATGAGAAACTTCGCTCAAAGCTTTCATTTTGCTTTCTATTTCTTCTTTAGAAGCATTGGCATTTTTCAATGTTTCTTTTAAATCATCAAGTGCTTTTTGGATATTTGCTTTATCCTCATCGCTTACTTTATCTCCAAGTTCATTTAGTGATTTTTCTACTTGATGCACTAAACTATCTGCTGCATTTCTTGTTTCAACTGCTTCTTTGCGTTTTCTATCTTCTTCTTTATGAAGCTCTGCATCTTTTACCATATTATTAATTTCTTCTTCACTTAAACCACTTGAACCTGTGATTTTAATCTCTTGTGCTTTTCCTGTAGCTTTATCTTTAGCACTAACAGTTAAAATACCATTTGCATCTATATCAAAAGTAACTTCGATTTGTGGCATACCACGAGGTGCTGGTGGAATTCCCTCAAGATTGAAATTTCCTAAAGATTTATTATCTCTACTAAACTCTCTCTCACCTTGCAAAACATTGATAGTAACTGCACTTTGATTGTCTTCTGCGGTTGAAAAAACTTGTTCTTTTTTAGTTGGAATGGTTGTGCCTTTTTCGATGATTTTAGTCATAACTCCACCTAAAGTTTCAATACCCAAAGAAAGTGGAGTAACATCAAGTAAAAGCACATCTTTTACATCACCTTTAAGAACAGCACCTTGAATCGCCGCGCCAATTGCTACAACTTCATCAGGATTTACTGATTTATTTAAATCTTTTCCAAAAGCTTTTTTAACTTCTTCTTGAACTAATGGAACACGAGTAGAACCACCTACCATAACGATTTCTTTTATTTCGCTCTTATCAAGTCCAGCATCTTTTACAACTTCGTTAATTTTGCTAATAGTTTCAGCTACTAAAGAATCAATCATACCTTCAAATTTAGCTCTAGTTAATTTTTTAACTAAATGTTTTGGGCCACTTGCATCAGCTGTAATAAATGGTAAATTAATTTCAGTTTCATTTGCCGAACTTAATTCTTTTTTAGCATTTTCTGCAGCTTCTTTTAATCTTTGTAAAGCCATTACATCATTTTTAAGATCAATACCTGTTTCATTTTTAAATTCACTTGCTAAAAAGTCGATTAATTTATTATCAAAATCATCGCCACCTAAGAATGCATTACCACCAGTTGCTAAAACTTCAACAACATTATCTCCAGTTTCAAGCACGGTAACATCAAATGTTCCACCACCCAAATCATAAACTACGATTTTTTCACTTTCTTTTTTATCAAGTCCATAAGCTAAAGCTGCTGCGGTTGGTTCATTAATAATTCTGAGTACATTAAGCCCTGCAATTTGTCCTGCTTCTTTTGTTGCTTTTCTTTGAGCATCATTAAAATATGCAGGAACAGTGATAACCGCATCAACTACATTTTCACCTAAAAAAGCTTCTGCATCTTCTTTTAATTTTGTTAAAACTTTTGCTGAAATTTCTTGCGGAGTATAAATTTTACCTGCTATTTCAATAGCACAAGCACCATTTCTTTCTGTAATATGATAAGGCAGACGATTTTTAGCTTCTTTTGCCGCATCTTCATTTATCATTAAACCCATAATTCTTTTAATAGAATAAATAGTTTTTTCAGGATTAGTCACAGCTTGACGCTTAGCACTATCTCCAACTAAAACTTCACCCTTATCTGTAAAAGCAACTACTGAAGGAGTTGTGTTTTTACCTTCTTTATTTGGGATAACTTTACTCTCTCCTCTTTCATACACACTCACACAAGAGTTTGTTGTTCCTAAATCTATACCTATAACTTTTGACATTTTTTATCCTTTTTATTAAATTTTATTTTGCAACACTAACTTTAGCTGATCTTATCACTCTATCATTCATCATATAACCCTTTTGTAAAAGTTGAACGATATAGCCACTTTCATGTTCAGCACTTTCAACATGAAATATTGCTTCATGTAAATTTGGATCAAATTCACCATTTGCATCTATTGCCTTAACCATATGTTTTTCAAGCTTTTTCAAAAGCAAATCTAAAGTGTTTTGAACACCTTCTTTGATTTTTAAGCTAATTTCATCACTAGCTTCGACATTAATAGCTGCTTCAAGTGCATCCACTACATCAAGCAAATCTTTAGCAAAACTTTCATTTGCATAAATAGTTGCTGAAATTTTCTCTTTTTCCATTCTTTTTTTAATATTTTCAAATTCAGCATTTGCTCTTAAATAAGCATCTTTTAACTCATCATAATCTGCTTGAAGCTTTTCTAATTCATCATTTTGATTTTCTGAATTTTCTGCTGTTTCTTCTAGCATTTGTTCATTTTGCTTTTCTTCGCTCATGCAGCCTCCTTTATAATATTTAACATTGTTTTAAAGTCAGAATACACACTTCCTGCAAAAATAGCTTTTGCTTCTTTGCCTAAAAATGTGCTCTTAAGCTTTAACCCCATAAAGCCTTCTTCAAATAAGGGTTCAAATTGCAATTTACCATCAAAGTAAAACCCAATTTTTGGAGATAAAAGCTTAGCAAATTCATCATTTTGATAAATTTGATAAGCTTTGCTCTCATTATATCTATAATAAATCATAGATTGTTTTAGCATAGCTATTTTTTCTAACAATTCTTTAAACTCAATCCTAAATGCTAAATTTTCAATACTTTTTAAGTCAAGCCCAATAAGTCTTTGTAAAAAAATCAAACTATCTTGATTAAATTTTAATACAATCTCATTTTGTCCAAAATCAAGCACAATAAACTTATTATTTACCATATCAATATCTTGTAAAATAAGCTCATCACCACCATAAATTAATGCATAAATTTCAAATTTATCTAACAAAAACTTTAGTAAAGTAAGATCATTTATAATAAGCTCTTCTTCGCAAAGTTGCTCTTGCCAATAATATTTCATAGCATTAATAGTAGGTATACGACCACTACTAATATGAAGTTGTGTTATAACACCTTCATCACTTAATTTTTTAAAATAAACTCTTATAGTAGAAGCTGGTATTCTAACTTTATGATTTAACTCATTTGAACCTACAGGATTGTTTCCATTTAAATAGGTTTCAATGATAGTTTTTAAAATCAAATCTTTTTTATCGTAAGACTTCACTATAAAACCTTAAAAAATTATTTTCAGCACTCGTTGTTTTCAAGTGCTGAAAAGTATTATACAACTTTAGTATTATAATGTCAAGTTTTTTATAAATAAAATTATTTAAATTTATTTAGTCTATATAGCTAAAGTTTATTTAGTTATACATCTTAAATATTATAAATTCATTTTTTTAGTTATATTGAAAAATAATATGATATAATTACACTCAGTAATATAAAAAGGTTCAAAAATGAAAAATCTCACTATACAAGAAAAACAAGATTTGGATAATTATGTATTTTGTAATATAACAAGAAAAAAAATGGCTTTAAGTAGAATTTTAAAACTTTATTGTCTTAAATTCTTTAGGTTAGTTTTTTAACTTATACTTTCTCATATCTTTTTTGCTAAATGATAAATCTTTAAATTCAGGTGAAGAGATTAATTCCATACAAGCTTTATCTAAATTTTCCATTCCGCTTATTTGCATACTAGCTTGCAAATTTTCATCTAAATAAAGATCAAAAATAACGCAAGCTTTATTATTAATTTTATAAAGGATTTTTCCGCCTTTTTTTTCATCTAATTTATTATATACTTGCAATTTGCCATTTTTACTCATTTTTTTAATATCGTTTGTAAAAGATTGATTAAGTGTATAATAAATCATAAAATCACGCATAATATTTTTAATTTCAGCGATTTCTCTTCTTAGTTTTGATAAATCTTTAGTGTATAAACTTATAAATTGCGTATTTAAATACTCATTTAGGCTTTTTTTGTTTAAATTTTCACACAATGGATAAATTTTAACCACATAAACCTTATCTTTAGCAAGTACTATATCTACACAAGCTTGTTTGTTTTTTTTATATTCTAAAAATAAAGCTTGATTTGCATTTAAATTAAGAGTATTTTGCTTATTGTAAGCAAAATCGTTTAGGTCTTCATAAATATTCGCATAGACAAATATGCCTATAAAAGCTATAACTAAAAATCTCATTCAAATAAATCTTTGTGATGATTTTTTAAATATTCTACTACTTCTAAAATCTCATCAACGCCTTCTTTTTGAACATTTAAACAAACCTCATCAATACAATCTATATATATTTCTATTGCTTTTTCTAATTTTGCTCTTTTTACCCCAGCAAATAAAAGCATTGCCTCTAAAACTATACTTAATTCATATTGTAAATTTTCTATTTCTTCTTTAAGATTGTGATTTGCTTTCATTGTTTTCCTTTATTTCTTTGCTTTTAACTAAATCTACAAATTGAGCTTTTATAAAATCATAATTAGAGCTGTCTTTATATGCTGCAAACAAGCCACCACTAGCATTTTTATGCCCTCCTCCATTGACTAAATTTTTAGCCATTAAACTCACATCAATTTTATTATTTGCCCTAAAACTTAAAGTTTTTCTCGAACTAATATCTACAAAAAAATCAAAATCAGGATTTTGCATTAAAAAATCATTTCCAATTACTGAAGTATTACCTATATTTGAGGTAAGCAGTCCCTTTTGCCCTTTATAATATACACTGAATGTCTCCTTATTAGCACTTAATCTTTCTACTACGAATTTAGAAATTAAATTGCTTAAGGTGTCATTATTTTCTTTTTTGAAAAAAGATTTTTTTAAACCATGTAAATCATCATCTAAGCTAATATGAGCATTTTTTTGATGAATATAATTTTTCGAAACACTAAAAAGATAAAAAAGATATTCTATATTCTCTTGTGCAAACATCACTCTATTGATCTCTTTTGCACCTGAAACCATACTAAGTAAAACTTTACCAAGTTCAAAATTTTCATCTTCACTAAGCCAAATATCTACTGCATTTACTACATCTACAAATTCTGATAAAGCTTCATTTTTACCATAACATCTACTAAAAAAATCATAAACAATCTTAGTAGCACATCTTTTATCATCTAAAAAATACCAAGGATATTTTTGCATACATTCTAAACCACTTTGATGGTGATCTAAAAGCAAAAGTTTGATTTTTTTATCTTTTATGGTTTTTTGAAAGTCTTCACACTGACTTAAAGTCAAATTTAAATCTGTAATTAAAATCACAAATTCTTCATTAGGGTTTTCTTTTAATTCTTCTTCTATATTTTTAAAAATCACATTAAAATTTTCATTAATTTCTTTGCCATAGTTAGAATTATAAAAATAACAATTTTTAAAATAAAAATCCACCACATACTGACAAGCATAGCCATCTAAATCAGTATGCGAAAGATGATAAATTTTCATGCTCTATCCTTATAAATCATCAACTTTTATAATACCTTCTGTTTCAAATTTAGTATTTTCTGCAATCTCTGCAAAACTAAGCACGGTGATATTTACACCGAAATTTGAACAAATATCAGCAATAAATTTTCTAAGCTGTGGTTCAACACAAAGCAAGAAAGGTTTTATCCTTGTATTTGCTACACTTGCAAGTTCAGCCTTTAATGCCTCGACTAAAGCACCAGTTTGAGCTACATTTATCATCAAATGATACGAACCATCTTTAAATTGCACATGCTCCATTAATTTAGCAGCTGCAGCTGCATCAAAGATATAAAAACCAATTTGCCCTTTTTCATCTACATATAAATTTGTAATTACCCTTGCTAAAGAAGCTCTTACATGCTCTATAATCATATCCAAACTCTTACTAACTTCAGCTATATCACTAATGGATTCTAAAATTGTAAGCATATCTTTTATAGGAATATGTTCTTTAAGTAAAGCTTTTAATACTTTTTGAATTAAACCTATACTAGCAACTCTTAAACAATCATCTACCACAATAGGATAATCATTTTTAATCTTGTCTAGTAAATTTTGTACTTCTTGTTTAGTTAAAAGTTCTGAAGCATTAGCTTTTATAAGCTCACTCATATGGGTTGAAATCACACTTGCAGGATCAATTACTATATAGCCATTAAGTGTTGCTTCATCTTTCAAAGAAGCATCTATCCATAAAGCATCAGAATTAAAAGCAGGTTCTTTAGTAGCTATACCCTCAACAGGTTCAGTAATAAAACCACTATCCATAGCCAAATATTTATCAGGATAAATTTCAGCACTAGCTATACCTACACCTTTTAATTTGAAGGTATATTCATTTGGTTTTAATTGTAAATTATCCCTAATTCTAATTTTAGGCATTAAAAAGCCTAAACTTTGAGCTATGTTTCGTCTTGTTGATCTAATACGCTCTGTTAATTCACTCTCTGCTAACTTTATGAGTCCATAGCCTAATTCTAATTCTAGAATTTCTAATTTTAAAATATCAGTAATTTTATTTTCTTCCTCTTTTAATATTTCTTCTTCGCTACGTTTTTGAGGTTTAGCTTGGTCTTCTTCATTAGCTTCTTGGGATTTTTTACTAGAAATTGTATTAATTTGAATTTTACCCTCTTGAACTTGTTTTATAATATAACCAAGCCCTAAAAATACCAAAGCCATAAATCCTAAAGAAAAATGCGGTAATCCAGGAACCAAAGCAAAAATAAACAAAATAAATCCTACAATTAATAAAGTTTTATACTCTCCTAAAAGTTGATTAATAGAACCTTCAGCAAAATTATCTTCATCTTTACTAGCACGCGTAATAATAATAGCAGTTGCTGTTGAAGTTATAAGACCGGGGATTTGAGAAACAAGTCCATCACCTATCGTTAATATAGTATAAGTTGAAGCACATTGTCCAAGCTCCATATCATGCTGAAAATATCCTATCATAAATCCACCAATTAAATTTACAATAGTAATAATAATCCCAGCAACAGCATCTCCTTTAATAAATTTAGAAGAACCATCCATTGCTCCATAGAAATTTGCTTCGGCAATGATTTCTTGACGTCTTGCACGTGCAGTTTTTTCATCAATCAAACCTGCATTTAAATCTGCATCAATAGCCATTTGCTTACCTGGCATAGCATCGAGTGTAAATCTTGCCTGAACTTCAGAAACCCTTGTACTACCTTTGGTTACAACCATAAAATTAATCAAAACCAAAATACAAAAAACAACCATACCTATAACATAGTTTCCACCAACAACAAATTCTCCAAAGCTGGCAATTATATCACTTACCGCGGTTGGCCCTTGATGACCTTCACTTAAAATCATACGCGTTGTAGCAATATTAAGTGAAAGCCTAAAAAGAGTGATTATTAAAATTAAAGTTGGGAAAGTTGTTAAGTCTGTAGGTTTTGGTATATATAAGGAAATTAAAATAATTAAAACTGAAATTGCTATACTTAAAGCAAGAAAAAAATCTAAAACTATACTTGGCAAAGGAACTATAATAATAGCCAAAATTGCTATAATAACAGCTACTATAGTTAAGCTTTTTGCCTTTACTATGGGCGCAATAAGCGGTGCAATCCAAGGTAAAACCAAAGTAAAAATATTTCTTTTAGCCATTATTTTGAATAATATCCTCTAAAGTGATAGAAACTAAAAAGTCATCAATTTTATTTTGAAGTTTTACAAGTATTGGCATTATTTTACAATTTTCTTCTTTTTGTGAAGGACAAATTCCATTACTACATTCAAAAACATTAAAAGATTTTTTTTCTACGCTATTTATAATCTCTTTCAAAGTATATTCACTTGGTTTTTTTACTAATATAAATCCTCCCTTAGCGCCTTTGTAGGATTTTAAAAGTGTTTCTTTAGCTAAAGCTTGTAAAATTTTTGCTAAAAAACTTTTTGGAATATCTAAAGCAACTGACATAGTATCAACGTCTTGAGGTTTTTGAGATTTTGCTATATACATTAAAGATAACAAAGCATATTCACTAGCTTTTGTAAATAACACAATTATTCCTTTCTTAAAAATATTTCTACAAATTTATGAGTATTTAAAGTTATAATTAAATATTTTACATAAAGATATTTGGTATTATATCAAAACAAGTCTTGATAAAAATTAAATTCATTTATTTTATCTAAATTAAAAATTCAGCATATTTTTTGTTTTTTTAGATATAATTTTCCTTTCAAAAAATTAAATACCGCTCAGGAGGTCTATTATGGCTTTAGATTCGGCTAAAAAAGCAGAAATTGTTGCAAAATTTGCTAGAAAAGAAGGAGATACAGGTTCTCCAGAAGTTCAAATCGCTCTTTTAAGTGCGAGAATTTCAGATTTAACAGAACACTTAAAAATTTACAAAAAAGATTTTTCTTCTCGTTTGGGGCTTTTAAAACTTGTTGGTCAAAGAAAAAGACTCTTATCATATCTTAAGAGAAAAGATTACCAAATATATACTAAATTAATCAATGAGTTAAATTTAAGAGATAAATAAGCTAAATGCTTATTTATCTCTATGATTAAAATATTCTTTTCATTATTTATCTTGATTTTTTATTCTATTCTTAATTTAAGTTTTCTAAATTTCAAATCTTTATTCACAAGAGTTTCACAGTGTGATTTAACGATATAGATACCTAAAAATAGCACTTTAAGGTTTATGCTAAAAAATATTTTTCACATTTAAATTTATTGATTTTTAATGTTTTTTCACTTTTGCAATAAAAAATCCATCGGCATAATTATTTGGTAAAACTCTTTTTGCAAAAGACAAGTTAAATTTATTACTTTTTGCTTGAATAAATTCAACATAATCTAATTCAAAATCAACTAATTCTAGCTCAAAATTTTTATTTTTTAATGCATTTTCCAAAACTTCTTCATTTTCTTCTCTTAAAAATGTACAAGTACTATACACTAATTCTCCATCATGTTTTAAAGCCAGTAATGCCGAATGAAGTAATTTTTTTTGTAAATTTACAATTTTTTTAATTTCTTTAGTATTTTTTTGTATATCAAAACCCATTTTTGAAAAAGTCGAACAAGGTGCATCAAGTAAAATCTTATCAAATTTTAAAGGGCAAACCTTGCCTATGGTGCAAGCATCTTTTAAAAAACATTTTGCTATTTTAACTTGGTAATTTTCTAAGGTATTTTTTAAAGTAAAAAATCTAGTTTTAGATAATTCACAACTTGCTAAATAACCTTGATTTTGCATAAAATTGGCTAAATTTAGACTTTTACCACCAGGTGCTGCACACATATCCAAAACACTCTCTCCTGCTTTAACACCTAAGGTTTTTGCACATAAATAAGAAGAATAATTTTGAATATAAAACTTTCCTTCATTAAAAGCACTCATAGAGCTTAATTTACCTTTAAAAAAATATGGAATTTTATAACAGTATTTGTCAATTTTTTCAAATTCTATAGTTTCTTTTTTTAACAACTCTTCTAAATTGTCATTATCTATAAGCAAAGAATTTCTAAAAATATTTACATTTTTTTCTTGTTTAAAACTTTGAAGAATTTGTTCTTTTTGTTCTTTTGTATAAATCATATCTAAAGCTGTATTTAAATCAAATAAGGCCATAAAAATCCTTTAAAATTAAATACGCAGCTAAAGAATCAAGTTTTCCATCTTTTTTCTTTAGATTTGCAATTTTAAATTCTTGTGCTTTTTTAGAACTAAAACTTTCATCTACAAAAAATATTTCTTTGTCAAACTCAAGTAAAGAAACAAAATGTTTAATTCTTTTACACATTTCATCTTCACCTGATCCACCTATAGGAATCCCTACAACCAAAGTATTTATATCATATTCTTTAATGTACTTTCTGATCTCATTTGCAGCTTGATTACGATTTTTTCTTATAACAGCATCAAGTGGCATAGCTATAGTTTTATTTATACACAAAGCTAATCCTATACGTTTTAAACCAATATCTAAAGCTAAAGTTTTCACAAACAAGCCCTTATTTTTACCCCAAAAATTTCTACTAAACCTTCAAGCTCATACTCATAAACCCTATCACCAAATTTTTGTAAAACCTTTTCTAGATTGTCTTCGTATTTTAAAAAATTTAATAAATCATCTTGTTTTTGATCTTGATGAATTGTTCCAAACATACTTACAAAATCTTCAAAATTATGAATTAAATTTGCTTTTTTTGTAGCTAAAAGCAAATTTGTCCCTTCGCTTTCATTTTTTCTATGAGGTAAAACATAGATAGGTTTATTCATACCTAATGCAAGTCTTGCACTTTGCATAGATCCACTTTTTAAATCCGCTTGTGCTATTATAACAACTTCGCTTAAAGCTATAATAAGTCTATTTCTTAGTAAAAAATCATAAGGTTTTGCTTTATAATTTGGCTCATTCTCACTTAATGCTAAAGCATTTCTATAAATATTTAAAATATCATTAGTGTTAGCTTTTGGATAAATCTCATCAAGTCCATTAGCAAAAACAGCTATGGTTTGTGGATAGGCAATTTTTGCTGCCTGAATATCTACCCCTAAAGCTCCACCACTTACTACACAAACATTATTTTTTTTTAATAAAGATACTAGTTCTACAATACAATTTTTAGTATAAATGCTCATTTTTCTAGAGCCTATAATAGCAACTTTTCTAGTACTTAAAAGCTCTAGATTGCCTTTATAATAAATCCTAGAAGGTGGATCTAAAAGACCTTCAAAACCATCAATGTTTTCAATAAATTTCATTTAAATACACAAGTTCGACTAAATTTAGCAAATCTTTACTTTGAACCAAAGCTTCAAAAGTTTTTTCTCTTGGATGACCTATGGCTATTGCAAAACCTTTTTTTCTAGCCTCATTTATAGCTTGTTTTAGTTGATTTTTAATATAAGTTACATTATCTTCATTATCTAAAAATACATCTCTTGCTATATATGGTTGTTTAAATTTATTTGCTAAAATTTTAGCCTTAGAATTTCCTATAGTTCTTGAATCCACAAAGATAAATTTATTTTCTTTAAAAGCTACAAATAGCTTTTCCATAGCACTTTTATCTGCTGTAAATAAACTACCTGTGTGATTATTGATAAATTTAACATTAGGAAACTGTTCTTTTATATAAAAAATTCGTTGAGTTATTTTTTTTGTATTATCACTAGGATGTAAGGTATTTAATTCTACTTTATCGTAATTTATAGCAGCTAAAGGTAGATGAACCATAAAAAAATCAAAATCTTTAGCAAATTCAGCTGTGTAAGGATGATTCTTATCAGGTGGAAAAAATGATGGTATTAGTTTTAAATTGGTTTTTTTAAGCATATCTACATGAGTATGACTTGCCATATCATCTATAATAATAGCTAAACGGGGTTTTAATTTTTTTTCTATACTTTTAGTTTTATTATTATCTTTTTGTATATTTGTGATATTTTGGTCTTTGCTTGTATTTAACTCAATAAAATCTAAAATTGTAGTTTTATTATCTTCTTTAGTATGATTTAAATCGGTTTTTATATTTTTTAAATTTAAAATTTCACTAATGTTTTTATCTAAAAAATCTAATTCTTCATCCTTCAAACTGAAATTTATATCATTGAGATTAAGATCATTGTTTTGCTCTAGTAATGGTAAAACTTCTTTTTTTTCTGTTGTTTGATTGTGTTCTAAGATTTTACTTTCTTCTTTTTTTAAAAATAAAGCTCCAAAAGCAAAAAGAAAAATTCCTAATACAATAAGACAAAGTGCTAAAAGCACTTTGTATTTTTTATCTATAGTTTTCAAATTAGTTTTTATCTTTATCAACTAATTTTTTAGCACTAATCCAAGGCATCATAGCACGAAGTTCACGTCCTGTTTTTTCTATCAAAGAGTCATTCATTAATTTACGCTCTGCATGCATTCTTGCAAAATTTGCTCTTCTTTCTAAGATAAAATCTTTAGCAAAACTTCCATTTTGTATATCTTTTAAAACATTTTTCATAGCTTCTTTGGTTTCTTTTGTGACAATCTTAGGCCCTGTGATATAATCTCCATATTCAGCAGTATTAGAAACAGAATATCTCATATCAGCAATACCACCTTGATAAATCAAATCCACAATCAACTTCATTTCATGTAAACACTCAAAATAAGCCATTTCAGGCTCATACCCTGCTTCAACCAAGGTTTCAAAACCTGCTTGGATTAAAGCACTAAGTCCCCCACAAAGTACTGCTTGTTCACCAAATAAGTCTGTTTCAGTTTCAGCTTTGAAAGTTGTTTCTATAATGCCCGTTCTACCACCACCTATAGCACTAGCATAACTTAAAGCTAAATTTTTTGCATTTTTACTTTCATCTTGATGGATAGCAATTAAGCAAGGCGTTCCACCACCTATGCTAAATTCATGTCTTACAGTATGTCCTGGAGCTTTAGGAGCTATCATGATCACATCTATACCTACTGGAGCAACAATTTGTCCATAGTGGATATTAAAACCATGTGCAAATGCCAAAGTTTTACCTGTTTTTAATTCAGGTTTTATTTCTTCATTAAAAATTTCACTTTGAATTTCATCAGGAGCTAAAATCATAATCAAATCTGCTTCTTTGGTAGCTTCTTTCACACTTTTTACTACAAAATTCGCTTTTTGAGCTTTTGCCCAACTTTGTCCACCCTCTTTTAGACCTACAATTACTTCTACTCCACTATCTCTTAAATTCATAGCATGAGCATGGCCTTGAGAGCCAAAACCTATAATAGCTACTTTTTTTGACTTTATTAAATTGATATCACAATCTTTATCATAATAAATAGAAACAGCCATTATATACTCCTATAATTTTGAATTAAAGCAAAGATTATAACCAAAAAATATAAATTTAATCCTTTTATGATAAAATTTAAGTTTTAAATCATTTTAAAGAGTATTATGAAAGAATTATTTAATCAACTAAGCTATGGTCTAAATGCCAATGAAATTACCAATAAAAATAAGCAAATCATTAGAGAATTATTAACTTGTGATATTGTTAAATTTTATAAAAACAAATACTATTTAAAAGATGGTTTTACTTTTGGTAAAATTGATATTTCATCTAATGGAACAGGATTTTTAGAAAGTTTTGATCATACTCTTAAGCGTGACTTGCTCATAGAAAATAAAAATTTAAAAGGAGCAAATTATGCTGATATAGTTGTAGCAAAATTACTCCCTCTTAAAAAAAAGCGTCCAAATGCTAAAGTTATTTTAATACTCAAAAGAGCTCATGAAACTTCTTTGGTTATAACTAAAAAATATGGTGAGGTTGTACTTGGAGTTAATATACAAACAGGTTTAACATGTGCTTTAAAAGCTTCTCAAAAATCTTTAAAGGCTTTACCTTTGGGAACTATTTTAAAAATAGAAAATCATGATAATAATATCACAGAAGTAATAGGACACATTGATGATGAATTTGTAGATGAAAAAATCTCTTTAGCACTTTTTAATAAAAATGCAGTTTTTGACACTTTATGTGAGAATGAAGCAAGAGCTTATGGAAATGAAGTTGATGCAAGTATGTATCCTTCAAGAAAAGATATTAGAAATTTAAATTTTTGCACCATTGATCCAGTTGATGCAAAAGATTTTGATGATGCAATTTATTACGATAAAAATGAACATGCTATTTATATAGCTATAGCTGATGTAAGTACTTATGTACACGCATATAGTGCCATTGATAAAGAAGCAAGATCAAGAGGATTTTCTATCTATTTTCCACATATTGCTATACCTATGCTACCAAGAGCTTTAAGTGAAAATATTTGCTCACTAAAACCTAATGAAGACAGACTAGCATTTTGCTTTAAAATAAGCTTAGATAAAAATAATGAAGTAATTAAAGAAGAACTTTTTGAGGCTATCATTAACTCAAAACGCCGTTTTAACTATGATGAAGTTGATAAGTATTTACAAAATCATGAAGATTTGGGAGTAATTGATTGGCTTTATGATGCTTTTAAAATTACCCAAAATTTACGCAAAAAACGCTTGAAAAATGCATGTGAATTTAAAACTCAAGAGCTTAGAATGAGTTTAGATGAAAACAACAGACTTATTCAAACACGCCTTGAAAGCGATACAGCTTCACATAATCTGATAGAAGATTGTATGCTTTTAGCAAATAAAGCTGCAGCTAAACTTATAGATGTAGGAGTTTTTAGAAACCATTTAAGCCCTGATTATAAAAAAATCAATCAACTACTTTCTGATTTATCTACTCTTAGTATAGATATAAATCCTAAAAATAATGTTATAGAACTATTCAAAGATATTCAAGTCTTGGCAAATGAGCTAAATATAAGAGAAGAAGTAGACAAACTCATCATAAAAGCACAAAAAAAAGCAGAATACTCTAGTGAAAATGCTGGACATTTTGGCTTAGGTTTTGATAGATATACTCATTTTACAAGCCCTATTAGAAGATATTCTGATCTTATTTTACATAGACTTTTAAAAGCTAAAATCAACAATGATGAAAAAATGTTTAATTATTTGCTTTTAAATATACAAAGCACTTGTGAAGAATTAAGTTTACTAGAAAGAGAAGCAGATAAAGTAGCATGGTATTTTATAGATAGAAAATTTGCAAGATGGGCAAAATATAATATAGGAAAAAAATTTAAAGCTTTAGTGATAGAAAATCAAAGTTCATTGCAAGTTAAATTAAATGATGATATTAAAGGAGCTTTGATTACTGTCGTAGGTTCAAGAGCAAATTTATTAGAAAATGTGGAAGTAGAAATTACTGAAGTAGATATTGTTAGTGCTAAAATTTTTGGCAAAATCACTAAGCATTTTAACTTAGAAAGAAGTCAAAATGTATAAAAATCAACTTCAAAACCTACTTAACAATGATAATTTTCCTAATTTTTTCTTACTTTATGGAGTAGATAATTTTCAGATAGAACTTTATGCCAAATTTATTAAAGATAAATATTCTTTTGATGAAAGTTTAAAATTTTATTTTGAAGAGTATGATTTTAAACAAGCATATGATTATTTATCTAGTGCTTCATTATTTAGTGAAAAAAAGTTATTAGAAATTAAAACCCAAAAGAAAATTCCAAACAAAGAACTCAAGCAACTTGTTGAAATTTGCCAAAAATCACAAGATAATTATTTTTTACTTGAAATTTATGATGAAATTTCCAAACAAAATGAAGTGGAAAAAATTTTTAATAATAATTTTTGTAGATTTTATAAAGTTAATTCAGCAAAAGAAGGTATAGAATTATTGACTTTAAAAGCTAAAGAATTAAACATTGATATAACACAAAATGCACTTTTTACTCTCTTTTATAATTTTAATGAGAATTTATACTTAGCGGCTAATGAATTAAATAAATTTAGCGGATTAAATATTGATGAAAAAATTATTCAAGAACATTGTTATAGTTTAAGCACTATTAGTTTTGAAAGTTTTTTTGACAATCTTATGAAAAATAAAGACTTAAGAAAAGATCTTGAAAATATATTAGATAATTACAATGAAATTGCATTGATTAACGCTTTATATGCGAATTTTTTAAGACTTTTTAAAATAGTTTTATATATAAAAGTTTATGGAAATTTAGATTTAAAAGAAATTTTAGGCTATGCCCCACCTATTTCTGTGGCACAAAATTTACAAAAGCAAGCTTTTATGATAAAAATACCACAATATAAAAACATTTTTACAGCACTTTGTAATTGTGAATATGAACTAAAAACAAATTCAAAAATAGAAAAAAAAGAATTTTTAGTTGCTACACTATTACAGATTAGTTCTATACTAAAAAGTTAAATTAAGAAAAATTATGTTAAAATAAAATGCATTTTTGCAAAAATCCTTGCCTAAAAATTAGGCTTTATATCCACAAGGAGAATTAATGAAACACTATGAAGTTTTATTCATATTAAAACCAACGCTTACGGAAGAAGAAGTAAGTGCTAAGTTGGAATTCGTAAAAGAAGTCCTTACAAAAAATAATGCACAAATAGAAAGCGTAGTTCCAATGGGAACAAGAAAACTTGCGTATAAAATTAAAAAATACGAAAGAGGAACCTATTTTGTGATATACTTTAAAGCTCCTACAAATTTAATTGCTGAGCTTGAAAGAATATTAAGAATCACTGAAGAAATAATTAGATTTTTAATTGTAAAATATGAAAATAAAAAGGAAATTGCTGCTTGGGAGAAACTAAGCAAAGGTATCAAACAAAATAAAAAAGAAATAAAAGTTAGCGAAAATACGGAAGGCTAATATGTTTAATAAAGTCGTTTTAGTAGGTAATCTTACAAGGGACATAGAGATGCGTTATGCTCCATCAGGTAGTGCAATAGGCTCTTCTGCTATAGCAGTAACAAGAAGATTTAGTGCAAACACAGGAGAAAAAAGAGAAGAAACCTGCTTTATCGACATTAGTTTTTTTGGTAGAACAGCAGAAATTGCAAATCAATACCTTGGAAAAGGCAGTAAAATACTGATCGAAGGTCGTCTAAGATTTGAGCAATGGACTGACCAAAATGGGCAAAATAGATCAAAACATAGCATTCAAGTTGAAAATTTAGAAATGCTAGGTTCAGCTATACAAAATAATCAGCAAAATAATTTTGACAATCAAAATTATGGTTATAACCAAAATTTTAATCAACAACAAAGTTTTGACCCTTATGCTCAAGTACAAACTAGAACAAATTCATCAAATACATATCAAAACACTCAAAAAGATGCACCTTTGAAAGAAATTGATATAGATAAATATGATGATGATACAGAATTACCATTTTAAAGGAAAATATCATGGCAGAAAAAAGAAAATACTCACGCAAATATTGTAAATATACTGAAGCTAAAGTGGATTTTATTGATTATAAAGATACAGCATTATTAAAACATGCTTTATCAGAAAGATTTAAAATCATGCCACGCCGTTTAACAGGCACTAGTAAAAAACACCAAGAAATGGTGGAGGTCGCTATTAAAAGAGCTAGACATGTAGCACTTATCCCTTACATAGTAGATAGAAAAGAAGTTGTTACTAATCCTTTTGAAGGACTATAACTAAATATAAATTAAACCCCAAGCATTAAGTGCTTGGGAAATAAAGAGGTTATAAAATTATGTTTTCAGATATAGAATCTGAAATTTATATTATATTGCTTGCTTCTGTTGCTATTGTAGCAGTACTTAATCCTTTTGGCAACCTGCCTCAATTTTTAGCTATGACGGAAGGATTGGATGCTGATAAAAGAAAAAAACTTTTTAGAAATATTATCTATACAGCTTTTGGAATAGTTTTAGTTTTTTTACTCACTGGTCCTTTTATTATGAAGTATTTATTTAAAATTGATATTAATGATTTAAGAGTTGCCGGTGGTTTAATTTTAATAATCATGAGTACTAAAAACCTACTTTTTACGCCTTCAAGCAGTCAATTTCAACACTATCAAGATTTAAATCATAAAGAATTGCTAAAAAAAAGTATAGTACCTATGGCTTTTCCTATGCTTGTAGGCCCTGGAACACTATCAACTATTGTAGTTATTTCTGAAGATCATAATTTAAGCATAGCTATTGTTTCTGTATTACTTACATTTGCTTTTATATTTGTATTATTTCATTTTTCAGCTACTATTGAAAAAGTTATAGGAAAACTTGTGTTGTATGTTTTTTCTCGTATAGCTTTAGTTTTTATTATGGCAATGGGGGTAAAAATGATAGCTGTTGGAGTTCAAAATTATATCCAATCTAATTTAGGATAGATAAAAAAACTTTTTTGCAAAAATATTTCTTCATTAACATTGGTATTATCATTGGTTAATACACTCACATTTACGGCAATTATAGACTTAGCATTATCGTAGTTTTTGATAAATTTTTCGTTTATACATTCTCCTAAGGGGTAAACATAATCTATTTTAATTTTTGCATTATTAATCTCAAAATAAACATATTCTAAACATTCTTTACCTTCTAAATGAGCTTGATACAAAAAATATTTTGAGAGTTCTTTAGAATCATAAAGTAAAATTTTACTTTGGGTGTAAAGTATTAAATCTTTCATTATTCTAGGAGGGTAAGAAGAAAGTTTAATTATAAATAAAGACATAAAAGAAATAAATAATATAAAAAATATTGTATAAATCATAGCAAAAGATTTTTTCATATAAATATCCATTTAGTTAAGCATTCTTTTTGATTTTCTTCACAAAGTTTCACACTAAGGATTTCGTTTTCTTTTGCAATTTCAAATCTAGAAACATCTTTTATAAGCAAAAAATCATTTTTATGATAATTTAAATCATCTATTTGAATAAAAATACTTCCGTTTTTAAAATATATTTTTACATAAGCATAAATAACACTATATAATCCAGTAAATTTTTTTTCATCGATAAAAGAAACTTTATCTTCGTTGTTTATTTTAAATTTATATATTTTAGATTCTTTCAAACTATAGATATATAAAAAATCACTAGGATATATTTTTTGCTTTTTAATACTATGCATATCTTTATAATTACTAAAAATTCCTTTGGATATTCCATTTTCTATAGTATAAAAATTGCTTTTAGGACTAAAAAACATTTTGTCATTTTCTAAAATAATACCACTAAAATTTAATTTTTTTAAAGAAGTATCATAAAAAATATCATCATTTGCACTCAAATAACATTCAAAAGAATTATTAGTATATTTTAAATCAACACATGATTGATAAATTTTTTCTATACTAAGCAAAGCTTGATTTAAATCAAAAAAAATACCATTTGTTTTTTTTGATTTAAAACTATATTGATAAATTTGTACAACTGGAGAACTTAAAAGTATAAATAATACACCTAATATAACAACGCTAAATACAAGTTCTATTAAACTAAAAGTTCTTTTCATTGCCAAATGCATTTATATAAGTTAAATCTTTAGCTTGCAGGGATTTGATATTAAATTTATTACTTGAATATTCAAGTAAAATATATCCATTAACAACAATATCTCTTTTTTTGTAACTATTATTTTTTTTTAGAAGTTCTTTTTCTTCTTCGAAAAGTTGTTGGTTAAATTTTATAATCTTTTGTGGAGAATTTAGAAAAATAAAATAATAAAATCCAAAAACAAAAGATAAAATAACTATGCAAAAAACAAGCTCTAAGAGGCTGAAAGCTTGTTTCATTTTCTTACACTTGCTTCAAAAGCTTCAAAAAAAGCACCTCGTAAAGCCCTTTTTTCCAAAGCCTCAACTCCTTTTATAGTAATTCCAGCAGGAGAACATATTTTTTCTTTAATAATTGCAGGATGTGTATGAGCAAATAATGTTGAAAAACTTTCAAATGTTGCTTTTGCTAAATCATAGCTTAAATCATTTTTAAGTCCATTTCTAACACCTGCATTTGCTAAACTTTCTGCTACCATAGCTAAAAACGCTGGAGCACAACCACTTAAAATCATAGCAATATCAAATTCTTTTTCATTTTGAAGCAAAAAAGACTTACCAAAAGTATTTATAATTGATAAAATTTCATTTTCAAATATTTTTTTTTCCATCAAATAAGGGGTTGTAGAAGCTTTAAATTCTGCAGCTATATTTGGCATAATTTTTGCATAATTTTGTGCTTTAATACAATGTAATTGTTCAAAAGTAGTATTTGCTAAAACAGAAATAATAAATTTAGCTTTACCTTTTAATTTATTAGCTACTTCATTTAACGCATAAGGCTTAAAAGCTAAAATAATATTTTTATCTTTTAAATCAAAATTATCATAAGATACGACTTTTAAATTCAAGTGGTTGGTTTTTTTTATATCTCTAGCTACTATAATAACATTATAATCATCTTGCAAACCTTTTGCTATAGCACTAGCCATAGCACCATTTCCTAAAATATAAATTTCAGACATTATTTTGCTTGTTTAATAAAAGCCGAAATCTTTTCAGACTGAAAATAATTAGGATATTTTGCAGTGTCTAAAATCACTTGCACCAAAGATTTGTTGTCATAATTCATTACAATTGGTGCTAGGAAATTTACAGTAGATTCCTCCAATGGTTCATTAATTGCAACTATTACATATACACCAAAATTAGTTTTTTCATTTAATGCCAACAATTCTTGATAATAATCAGGAACTTCAAAATCATAATCAGGACGAATCATATAAGGATCTATCATTACAAAAGAGAAGTCTTTTCCATCAAGACTTTTAAGTCTGTAAAATACTTCATCAATTTTGTAAAAATTCATATTTTTTGTTTCTTCAAATCCCAATATAGGACATTTAACTTCTAAATTCATTTTGCCTCCTAAAATCTATTGACTAAGAAATTACAACACAAAAAGCAAAATTGGTTCCAATTTTTATTTTTTCTCCAATTAATGCTTTTTTATTATAATTTTAGTTTTGAAAATTAACAATTTCATAAACATAAAACACTATAATTATAATTTATATAATTTTACAAGGCAGCAATATGAAAAAACTTTTTATTTTTTCACTTATAGTAAGTTTATTTTTAGGAGCTTGTAGCTCTAAAAAAACAGAAGATTTATACAATCTAAGTTCTATGGAGTGGTATAAACAAATCATAAAAGATTTACAGGAAAAAAATCTCGAAGCAGCTGACAAACATTATACTTCTATGGCTGCTGAACATACAGCAGATCCTCTACTAGAACAAACTCTACTTATTTTAGCACAAGCTCATATAAGTGAGGAAGAATATGAAATGGCTAACTTTTATTTAGATGAGTATTTAAATAAATTTGGAGATTCCCAAAATATTGCATATATTAGATATTTAAAGATTAAAGCCAAATTTGATTCTTTTGCTGTTCCAAATCGCAATCAAGCACTTATGCTTAAAACCATAGAAGAGATCAAAGAGTATAATCAAAATTATCCTAATGTTCAATACAATGATTTAATAGATACCATGCTTACTAAATTTAACCTTGCGGTATTTTATCTTGATATAAGCATAGCCGAGTTATATAAAAAAAAGAATAGAGAACAAAGTTATGAAATTTATAAGGAAAAAATAGAAAATTCTGATTTTAATAAAATTGATATGATCAAACCAGAACTTCCATGGTATAGAAAAATATTTGAAGAAGGCATAATATAATGAAACTAGAAAATATGCAAAATTATCCAACAAAACTTCCTATTCTTGTGGAAGATGAATTATTTTTATATCCTTTTATGATTACTCCTATTTTTTTAAATGATATGCAAAATATTAAAGCATTAGATACTGCTTTACAAAATGATAGCATGATTTTTGTGGCACCCTCTAAAATAGAAGGTGGCCGTAACTTTGATGACATTTATGATTGTGGAGTAATAGGGACCATAATGAGAAAAGTTCCACTTCCTGATGGTAGAATAAAAATTTTATTTCAAGGTTATGCAAAAGCAAAAATAGTGGAAAAAATTTCTGATGAGCCTTTATTTGCTTTAGTTGATTTAATCTATCAAGAGCCAATATGTAGCACAAAAAAAGAAGCTATTTTAGAAGTACTAAGAGAAAAGACTAAAGCTTTATCCACAGTAAGCCATTATTTTCCACCAGATCTTTTAAGAACTATAGAAGAAGATGTTGAACCTAATAGAATTTGTGATTTAATATTAAATTCTGTAAAAATTAAAAAAGAGCAAGCTTATGAATTTTTTATTGAAACAAATTTAGAAACTAAACTTCTAAATTTAATTGATTATTTAGCTAAAGAAATTGAGGCTAATAAAATTCAAAAAGAAATTAAAAATAAAGTTCATTCAAAAATAGATAAAGTCAACAAAGAGTACTTCTTAAAAGAACAACTTAAACAAATTCAAAGAGAGCTTGGAGGCGATATACAAAAAGAAAGCGAAGTTGAGGAATACAATAAAAAACTAGAAAAGAAAAAAGCTTTTATGTATGAAGATGCTTACAAAGAAATTAAAAAACAAATTCAAAAGTATGAAAGAATTCATCAAGATAACTCAGAAGCTTCAATGGTGCAAACTTATATAGAAACAGTATTGGATATACCTTTTGAATATTTATCTAAGAAAAAACTTAATTTAAAAGATGTATCTTTACAATTAAATAACGATCATTATGCATTAGAAAAACCTAAAGAACGCATAGAGGAATATTTTGCAGTTAAAGAACTTTTAGAAAAGCGTAAAATTAAAGATAGAGATGGTGCTAAAGTTATTTTATGTCTAGTTGGTCCTCCTGGTGTTGGCAAAACTTCTTTAGCAAATTCAGTTGCAAAGGCATTAAAAAGAGAATTAGTACGTATAGCCTTAGGTGGTTTAGAAGATGTTAATGAATTAAGAGGACATAGAAGAACCTATATAGGAGCTATGCCAGGAAGAATTATACAAGGGCTTATCGAAGCAAAACAAAGTAATCCAGTAGTTGTATTAGATGAAATTGATAAACTAAGTCGTAACCACAGAGGTGATCCAAGTGCTGTTTTACTAGAAATTTTAGATCCAGAACAAAATACTAAATTTAGGGATTATTATTTAAATTTTAATATTGATTTAAGTAAAATAATTTTCATAGCAACTGCAAATGATGTAAGTTTAATTCCTCCTGCTTTAAAAGACAGAATGGAATTTATAGAGCTTAGCTCTTATACTCCTCAAGAGAAATTTCAAATTGCAAAAAATTATCTTATACCAGATGAAATAAAAAAACATGGTTTAAAAAAAGATGAGATTAATTTCAGCAACGAAGCTATAGAATTAATTATCAATGAATATACAAGAGAATCAGGTGTAAGAAATTTAAGAAGAAAAATTGCAGAAGTTTGTAGAAAATGTGTTAAACAACTTTTATTGAAAGAAGATGTTAAAAACATTAAAATTAATGCTAAAAATCTGAAAGATTATCTAAATAAAAAAGTTTTTGAAATAGAAAAACACGAAAAAGAAAATAAAATTGGTCAAGTTAATGGACTAGCATGGACAGCAGTGGGTGGAGATGTGCTTAAAATAGAGATTATTAAAATAAAAGGCAAGGGAGAATTAACTCTTACAGGAAGCTTAGGTGATGTAATGAAAGAATCAGCTAAAATTGCCCATAGTCTTATAAAAAATCTAATTGATCAAGAACAAATAAAAAGTCCTAAAAATCTCTACTATAAAACCGATGAAAGTATTTATAACCAATATAATTTACACATTCATGTTCCAGATGGTGCTACACCTAAAGATGGTCCAAGTGCTGGCATTACAATTTCGACAGCTATAGCTTCTATTTTTAGCAATAAAAAAGTAAGATCAGATGTTGCTATGACTGGTGAAATCGATTTGATGGGAAATGTTTTACCAATAGGTGGATTAAAAGAAAAGTTAATTGCCGCTTACAAAGCCGATATTAAAACTGCTATCATTCCATATAAAAATTACGAAAGAGACTTAAAAGACATTCCAGAAGAAGTAATAAAAAATGTAAAAATTACAGGTGTCAAAACATTAAAAGAAGTTTTAAAAATTGCTCTTATATGAAGACTTGAAGTGCTTTTAAGCTTCAAGTCTATCCATAATTCTTACGCTTTCTTTTTCTAAATTGCTAATATCATTTATAATAGAATCATAGTCTTCTTTTGAAATATTTTCCTTTTTAGAAATTTCTACAGCTTTATTGGCTGCTGTTTGCATATTATTGCTAGCAACCTCCATTTCATTTTGTGAAATTAAAGGGCAAAATATACTTTTTGCATCTTCATCTTTACATAGAGTAGAAATTGGATCTAAATTTTGTAATTTATCTTGAGAGCCATTTAACGTTAAGTAAACATCCGATTTGTATAATATATGATCAATTTTCATTGCAGAAAGAGTTAAATCAGAAGCAAAATTTACAAATTCTTTACCCAAATGGATGCTTTTTTCTTCTAAATATCCAAATGCTTTACTAAAATCAATAATTTTACCATCTGAAGAATTTGCTATATTATAAACTTTTTCACTATTTTCCTGAATAGAACCTATTTCTTGATTCATAACTTGAATTGCCAAGGTAATTTCGCCTGTTGCTTTTTGGGTTTTTTCAGCAAGTTTTCTAACTTCATCAGCAACCACAGCAAAACCACGTCCGTATTCTCCGGCACGTGCAGCTTCTATAGCGGCATTCAAAGCAAGAAGATTGGTTTGTTCGGCTATATCTTTAATTACGCTAACGATAGAATTAACATTTTGAGCATTAGACGCAAAAGCATTTACTGCATTTTTGCTTTCATCGGCTACTTGCATCATGGTTGATATCGACTCCTGTAAACCTCCTATTTCTATTCCATTTTTTTGTGCAGTATCTGAAATAATCTTAATATCTCCAAAAACTTCCCTCATTAGTTTAATAATTTTATTCAAAGAAATAGACAAGTCATTTAAATTTTTATTTTGACTATTTAAACTTAAATCCATTAATTCTCTAGATAATGCGTTTTTAAACACAGATTTTCCAGTCTTTTCTATATCATCTAAAGATTTATTAATAAATTTTATATTATGAACAAAAATCCCTTTTAAGCCTTCAGAGATTGCTCTTCTATAATACTCTCCTTTTTGCGAACATGCAATAGATGTGTTAATTTCTCTTAAATAAGCTTCTAAACCATCTATTGTGTTATTTAAATTATCTGCGATTTCTTTTAATTTTTTATTACCACTTTTAATATAAACAACACGTCCATCAAAATTTCCATTTTTAAGTTCTTTGCTAAAAGTTAAAATTTTATCTATAAATTGTTCATCAACTTTGTTGCAATGAACCAGTACCGCGAGTAATATCAATAAAAACACAAAAAAACCTATCGAAAAATACTCTTGAAAACATAAAGCACTGATTATTGCTAAAACACTTAAAATAATTCCACCATATAATACTTTATTCATTATTTATTCCTATTTTTATTTTTGAAGTTCTAAAATTAATTGATTATAATTCATACCGTAAGAATTTACTATATTCATAAGCTCATCAATACCTGCTTTTATTCCTTTTTTTTGTTCAACTTCTAAAAGAATTTTATAAACTTGCTCTATAGTTGATATAGCTTCGCTTTTTGGTTTTCTTCTTACTGAATAATAATTTATAATACTTCCTTGTTCATCAAATGAAGCTGTAACATTTGTAAAAACCCAATAATAATCATTTTGTTTAGTTTTATTTTTCACAAAAGCAAAAATTTCTCTTCCATCTTGTATATAATCCCACAAACATTTAAAAACAGTTCTTGGCATATCAGGATGACGTACTATATTATGGGGTTTGTATAAAATTTCTTCCATCTTGTATCCAGCATACTTTAAAAAATCATCATTTGCATAAATTATATTACCTTTTAAATCTGTTTTAGAAGTTATTAGTGTATTTGGATCTAGAATTTTTTCTTTTGACATATTTTTCCTTAGTTATAATTTATTTACGAAATATTATATTCTATTTTTTTATAAAATTTCATTAAAATTAAAACCATTATCAAAAAGAATTTTCCTCACAAGTTCTTGATGTTCTTTACCTTTAGTTTCTAAAGTAATGGAAATCATAGCATCGCCATATTCAAGTTTAGTTGAAAATCTATCATAGTCAATTTTAACTATATTGGCATTAGCTTCTTTTATAGCATCACTTAAAGCACTTAAAGCTCCTGGTTTATCAACCAAGGTAACATTTATAAGCATTTTTCTAAACGCCTTAAACAAACCTTTTTCTATAATAATATTTAACATTTGAACATCAATGTTTCCACCACTTAGAACAACACCTATTTTTTTATATTTTTTTAAATCTAATTTCTTATGCAAAAGTGCTGCAACAGTACATGCTCCAGCTCCCTCGACTGTTAATTTATGTTTTTCAAGTAAATATAATACTGCATTTGCAATTTCCTCATCATCTACTTGTATAAATTCATCTACACATTCAAGAATAATATCAAAATTAATTTTATTTACATCACGCACTGCTATACCATCTGCTATAGTTCTAACAGATTTAGAATTAATAATCTTTTTACTTTTAAAACTTTCATACATTGCAGGAGCACCTTTAGCACTCACACCCACTATTTTTATATTAGGATTAATCTGTTTTGCTGCACTTGCAATACCGCTTATTAATCCACCTCCGCCAACCGGAGCTAAAATCATATCTAAATCACTAATTTCATCAAGCATTTCAAGCATCAAAGTGCCTTGTCCTGCCATAATACTTTCATTTTCAAAAGGATGGATAAAATTTAACTTATGTTCCTTGGCATAATTTAGTGCATAAGCATAAGCTTCATCAAAATTATCTCCTTTTAAAATTACTTTAGCACCTAAATTTTTTGTTGCACTTACTTTTAATAAAGGTGTAGCTTCGGGCATAACAATAACAGCTTCAATACCAAATTTTTTAGCACTTATAGCTACTCCTTGAGCATGATTTCCTGCACTTGCTGCTATTACACCAAATTGCTTTTGATCTTTGGTTAAATTAGCTATTGTATTATATGCACCTCTAATTTTATAAGCTCCCGTTTTTTGCAAATTCTCGCATTTTAAAAATATATCCGTATCTAAAAACTCACTCAAAGAAGAAGAATGTACGAAAGGAGTTTTTAGCACAAAATCTGCTATTTTCTGTTTCGCTTGATAAATTTTATTTAATTCAATCATAATTTTCCTTTTTTTGTAGTTCTATTTTTATACAGCAATCTTGAACACAATTTATACCATATTTTTGACATTTTTGCATTATCTCATTATTGATAATTCCAAGTTGCATCCAAAAATTTTTTATTTTTTTTATTAAAAGATCTTCAAATAGTTTATTAGCAAAATCTGCTTTTCTAAACATTACGACAGTATCAATTTCAAAAGGAATTTCTTTTAAATTTCTATAAACTTTTTCACTTAAAATAAAATCTTCTTTAGGGTAAATGGGATAAACTTTATAGCCTAAATCTTGTAAATATTTACTTACAAAATGCGAAGGTTTAGTTTGACTAGGACTAAGTCCTACAATAGCAATATTTTGCATAGAATTTAGTATTTTTTCTATATCACGCAAATTTTCTCCTTTTTTAAAGCATTGTATCCAAAATAAAACTAAAAAGTTGTTTTTTTAACAATCAACAAATGATATAAAGCCATAGATATTAAAACAAGTATTGCACAAAACACATAAATATTAGAAAAACCTATACTTGGCTCTATAATGCCTAATAAATAAGGACTAATACCTATTCCAAAATCTAAAGCAATAAAATAAGTTGAATTTGCTAATCCCATTTTTTCTCTAGGTGCAAGCTTTATTGCTAAAGCTTGGGCACTTGAGGTAGCATTTGCATAACCTAAAGCACAAAACAAACCAGCAAAAATAACCATATAAGAATTTCGTGCAAAAGCAAGTAAAACTAAACAAAAAATAAAATTTAAAAATGAAAAATTCATAATAATATGTGCTCCATATTTATCAAATATTTTTCCAGCTAATGGCCTAAAAATCATTGAAAAACTAGCATATATTACAAAAAACATCGAACCTGCAAAAGTTAAATTTAAACTTTGAGTATAGGCACTCATATAGGCTATTATAGCTCCAAATGGACATGCAAGTAAAAAAGTAACTAAAGCTAAATTTAAAACTGATTTTTCAAAATAATTGTAAATACTAAATTTTCTTTTTATATGATAATTTTTTTTAAATCTTTTTACTTTTAGAAAAATAGACAAATTTATTGCAAAAAATATACTAGAACTTGCAATTAAAAAACTTAGCTGAAATTGATTAATGGAATCAAGTTTTATCGCTAAAAAAGGCCCTAAAGCAGAAGTTAAAACAACACTTATAGCATAATATCCTATTCCAACACCTCTTTTATTGCTAGGTATTATCCTAGCAATAGCTGCCCCGCAAGCACAAGAACAAATTCCATAACAAACCCCTGCTAAGAAGCGTATCAAAACCAAAAAATATACATTGTAAAATTTCAAATACATCAAATTAATAAAAAGATAGAACAAAAGCGAAAAAACAATTACTTTTTTTATATTAACATCATCAATAATAGAACCAAAATAAAGCCTAGAAAATAAAGCACCTATAACAAAAGCACCCATAATAAGACCTGCCGTGCTAGTTTGAAGATTTAAAACATCTAAAACATAATCTGTACTAGAAATAGTACTCATATAAAAAACAAGACAAATAACAAAATTAATACCAAAAATACAAAAAAAATTAATATTAAATAAATTATATTTTTTACTAAGACCCATGAAAAAACCTCACTCATATTTTTTCATTGATATAGTCAAGTAATTTTAAAAGTCTTTCTTGATCTTGTATATTTAAGATACTTAAAATTTCTTTTTCGTATTTTCTTATATAAACATTAGCATCAAAAAAAATTTCTTTACCTTTAGCGCTTAGAGTAATGATTTTTTCTCTCTTATCATCCGCTTTTAAAAACTCTATATATCCAAGTTTTGCTAATTTAGAAACAACTCTAGAAAGTATAGCTTTATCCATCTGATAAAACTCACATATTGGAGCTAAAGCACTATTTTGATGATGGCTTAAATACACAAAAACTCTCCAATCACTTGATTTCAAACCAAATGGCTCTAAAATTTCATTAATTTTATGTAATATTTTTCTATTTGTGTAAGTAATTTTTTGAAAAAAAATAAGAAATCCTTTATAAAAATTAATTGATTAAATCAACTATTTTTATAGTAACAAATAATATATAAATTTAAACTTATACTATATTAGGCTTTTTTTCTTAAATACACTCCGCATTCAAGATGAGGAGTATTGGCAAATTGATCAAAAAAAGCAAAATTTAAAATTTCATGACTTTGACATAAGATTTCAAGATTTTCTTTTAAAGTAATAGGATTACACGAAATATAAATGATATTTTCATAATTTTTAATAAGTTCAATCACACTTAAATCAAGCCCTGCTCTTGGAGGGTCAACCAAAACATGAGATATTTTAAAGCTATCTAAATTTACCCCTTTTAAACGATTAAATTCTCTTTCTTTTTTCAAAGCTTGACTTAGCTCTTCACTAGAAAGTCTTGTAAAAGCTATATTTTCAATAGAATTTAAAGTACAATTTTTTAAAGCAAATTCAACATTTTTCTTAGAAATTTCAGTCGCTAAAACTTTTTTAAAACTTCTTGCCAAAGCTATAGTAAAATTTCCATAACCACAATAAAGCTCTAACAAATCTTGTTTAAAATCATCCTCTATACAAGATATAATCCATTCAATCATCTTTTCATTGATAAAAGTATTAGGCTGAATAAAACAATCATTATTTAACTCATATAAAAATTCATTTGTATTTATTTTTAAAACCTGTCTTAGATTTTCTCCATTAAACACAAGCTTTTTACCCCTACTTCTTGCTATGAATTTGAGATTTAATTTTTCTGCTAATTCTTGTAAATCTTGCACAATTAACTCTATATTTTTATGGAAAAGTAAAGTTATACTTAAATCTAATTTTGTAGCTAAAAACTCCACTCCAAAAAGCTTATGTTTTAAATTTTCATTTAGATTATTTAATAAAATAGGCATATATTCTTGAATTTTTTTATCTGCTATATCAAATTTTTCAATAGGAATTTTTTTCTTATTTTCATACATTGCATAAGAAATTCTTCCATTGTCTTTGTGATATATAGAAAATTCTGCCCTAGTTCTATAAAATTTTAAAGGTGATTTATAGCATTGAATTTCTCCATCATATAAAGAAGAAAACAATGCCTTATTTAAAGCAATCTTTTCTTCAAAATACATTTAAGCATCTACCTTTTTGCCAACTACAAAAAGCAAGGCCATCATAGCCAATATACCAAAAACAAGTCCAAGCCATACATTAAGTCCTAATGCTACTGGTAGATAACCACAAACTATACTTACAGCACAAACACTTAACGCATAAGGCATTTGTGTGCTAACATGTGCCAAAAGATCACACTTGCTTCCCATAGAAGAAAGTATAGTAGTATCTGAAATTGGTGAACAATGATCACCAAAAATAGCTCCTGTTAAAACACCTGAAATATTTATAATCATATATTGGTGTAACTCAACGCCGTTTAAATCATTATGTACTCCTACGGCCATAGCTAAAGGTATAGCTAAAGGCATTAATATCCCCATAGTTCCATAACTAGTTCCAGTTGAAAAAGAAATCACAGAAGCAAATAAAAAAACAGCAGTAGGGAGAAAATAAATTGGGGTTTTATCCGAAAACAAATCAATTAAATATTTAGAAGTTCCTAAATCCTTAATAACAGAAGCCAACGACCATGCACAAAGTAAAATAATTACCGTCATAATCATAGTTCTCCAGCCATGAGTCCAAACAGCAATAGCTTCTTTTAAAGTAAAGATTTTTCTATAAATTCCTAAAATAATAGCAACTATAGTAGCCAAAAGTGCTGCCTGAAATAATACAATAGATGCATCAGCTGCACCAAAAGTTTCCCTAAAGGCAAACAGACTCAAAGGTGCTGCATCAATTTGAGCTTTCAAGTTTACATCATCAATAGCATTATACCCACTAAAATAAAAACCTATAAAAGAAAAAATTATTAAAATAGCTAAGGGAATAATTGCATTTGTTGCTTGTAATTTAACATGTTCTTTTGGTTCTAATACTTTATCTTCTATATTGTCAATTTGCTCATGTCCGTGTGAAAATTTGCCCGCTCTTGCACGAAGTTCAGCTTTTAGCATAGGTCCAAATTCTCTACCAGTATAAATAGTTAAAATAACAAAAATCAACATAAAAAGATTATAAAACCTATAAGGTAAAGTTTGAACAAAAATTTCAAAAGCATTAATTTCTTCTTTAATAATACCAAGATGAATAAAAGCTTCATTGTCAATCAAATCATATCCACTACGAATAAGTGAAATCTCAAGTCCAATCCAAGTGGAAATAATAGCAAGACCTGTAATAGGAGCTGCAGTTGCATCCATAATAAAAGCAAGTTTTTCACGACTCACTCTAAATTTATCTGTAACAGGACGCATAATAGGCCCTACGATTAATGAATTAGCATAATCATCAAAGAAAATGAAAATCCCCATACACCAAGTAGCAAATTGCGAACTTTTTGCCTGTTTTGCCTTAGTAGAAAGCCAAACAGCAACCGCTTTCGTTCCTCCTGTTTTGGTAATAAGTGCAACAACACCACCTATAGTTAAAACTTGTAATAAAATACCTGCATTTCCAGGACTTGCCATTGAATTTACCGCTTTGAAAATAAAACCTGTAAAAGAAGCAACAATAGCATGATAGATACTATTTTCAGCAAGACTTAGCATAAAAGTACCACTTAATGCTCCAATAAACAAAGAAAGTACAACATCTTTGGTAATAAAAGCTAAAATAATAGCTATAATAGGTGGAAGAAGTGTCCAAACTCCAAAAAGTTCCGCATTTGTTTGTGCATCGGCAAATAAAAATAAAGGAGCTAATAATAAATAAAAAAATTTCATATTTTTCCTTAAAAAATTAAAGTTTTTCGCTAAAGGTTCCTGCCCAAGTTTGAGTGACAGGCATAAGTTCTATTTCGTTAATATTGATATGTTCAGGCAAACTAATAATAAAAGTGATAATTTTTGCTATGTCTTCGGCTTTAATGTATTTAGTATTTTCATAAACCTCATCAGCTTTTTTAATATCACCTTTAAATCTTACTTCACTAAATTCAGTTTTACAAAGTCCTGGAGCTATATTAGTTACTTTTATATTACTTCCACGCAAATCCGTTCTTAATGCTTTAGAAAATTGTGCTACAAAAGCTTTAGTTCCACAATAAACATTTCCACCATAATAAGGTACATTTGCTGCGATTGAGCCAAGATTGATCACATGAGCATTGTTTGCTTTTCTAAGTAAAGGCAATATGGCTCTTGTTATATATAAAAATCCTTTTATATTAGTATCTACCATAGTTTCTATGTCTTCAATACTCAAAGAATCAAATTCTTGCAATCCTATAGCAAGTCCAGCATTGTTAATAAGTAAAGAAATGTTTTTTAAACCTTGAGGTAATTTTTCAATAGTTTCAAAAACAGCTTGTTTATTTCTAACATCAAGCACTATAGGATAAATTTTATCCCCATAAAGCTCTTGTAGTTTTTCTAATCTTTCCTTGCGTCTTGCTATGGCTATTACTTTATAATCAAGTCTTATCAAAGCTTTTAGACTTTCTAAACCAAAACCAGAGCTAACACCTGTAACTAAAGCAATTTTCATGGTTGTGTTTCTTCGTAAAGTGTTAAATTTTTATTCTTTTTTAAACCTAATGTTTTTAAATATTCAATATTTTGCTCTTTTTTAGCCATAATAGCAAAATCAAGTGCATTAAATCCTAAATCATCTATATCTTTATAATTTGCCCTATAATCTATTAATAACTTTAACATTTTTACATCTGCATAGTTAGCTGCATGCATAAAAATATTTTTGGAGGTATGCTCTAGAGCACATAAAGTAATAAAATATGGAGCACTTACACCCATACTAGTAATAGAAATTTTTTCATTATCATTAATATATTTTTGATTTACATTGGCTCCATTTTCAAGTAAAAGTTTTGCTACTTTATAATTATTATATTCTACCGCATAAAACAAAGGAGTTTTTCCAAAAGAGTTTTTATAATCTATCACAGCATTGTTTTCTAATAAAACTTTTACATTGTTCTCATTATTTAATGCAAAAAACAAAGCAGACTCATAGCCTTCATTTAATTTCACACCAAGTTTAATAAATTCAATAATAATTTCACTTTCTCTATTATTTAACAGTGCAGCCTTAAAACCATTATTTAATTCTAAATTATTAATTTTTTTTGAATAAATATATTCTTTGATCTGTTCTAAAGAATTTTTAGGATTAGCTACAAATTTTTCAAAATCAGAAATATCTTTAAAAATTTTAGTTTCACCTACTGCCCAAATTAAAAATTCATTTAAAGCGTTACTAGCGTAATAAATTGCACTAGCATTATCTAAATTAAATTCTTTTTGAAAATATTTTGTTAAAGGATTTATAGCTTTATTATATTCTACCCAAAACTCTTTGAATAATTTAAAATTTCCTATACTTTGATAAGCCCAAAATCTAAAATAAGCTTTTAATTTAGTAATTTTTTGTTCTAAAAACACGGGATCTTCTAAAGATTTTTGATAAACTTGTGGATTTAAAGCAATTTTTAATAATTTAAAATCAAATTTCCTTAAATCACTAAAATACTCTCCACCCATACAAGCGCTATTACTACCTCTAATTTCATTTGCAAGTTCATAAAGTCTTTGTGTAATTTTATTATTTTTCAAAGAAATATCACAACTTAAATCAACTCGTAAAAAATCCTGCATATCTTTAGGATTAAAGTTTTTAAAAAATGCCTTATTTTCCTTTAAATAATTACAATCAAAATCCAACGCTATAACATTTAAACTAAAAAACAAACCAAATAATAGAATTTTCAAACATTTGTCCTTATAATATGAATTAAATTACTATTTTAACTAAATTTTTGCTTTAATAACAATTAATTAATTTGAAATTTTATACAATAAATTCTTTAAAATAAGGAAAAACATGTATCAAAGTTTTTATAAAACTGATTTTGCCTATATTCTTTTACAATGTAACAAAAACAAGCTTATTAATATTAGCTTTTTAGATTCAAAACCAAATTTCATAAAACACAGACATCCTATTTTAAATCAAGCTTTAGAGGAATTAGATCTATACTTTAATAAAAAACTTTTTAAATTCAATACACCATTATTACTTGATGGCAGTGATTTTGAGATAAAGGTTTATAAAGCTTTAATAGAAATTCCCTATGGACAAACAAAAACATATCAAGAGATTGCTTCTTACATTAATCATCCAAAAGCTTTTAGGGCAGTTGGCAATGCAAATGCTAAAAACAAATTTCCAATTTTTATTCCTTGTCATAGAGTGGTAGCTAAAAACCATGTAGGCGGTTATAATGGAGGGTTATATATAAAGAAAAGATTACTACAACTTGAAGGTAGTTTGTAAAAAACTTCATTACCAATCATTTTATATAAGCATCTCATTTTTTTACTAATTATAATTTTATAAATTTTATAATTTAAAAAATTAATAGATTTTACCATATATGAAAGTTTTTTCTTATTAATATTTTTTTAAACTAAATAAAAAATATAAGTTTTTTCAGTATTTACATAGTAAATTTTGTTCTTTAATATATAAAATTATGCATTATTGCAATAAGAAATCCTGCTTAAGTACAAGCCACTAGCTGGAGCTAAAAATCTACAATGAGCTTTTTTAGCATTAATTTGCTCTAAAAGCTCGTTTTGATTCAATTTTCCCTCTAATACTTTTAAAATACTAGCCATCATCATTCTAATTTGTGATCTTAAAAAGCCATTAGCCTCAAAATAAAAAATAGTATGATTTTTATAAATATAAACCTTGGTTTTATATATTATTCTTATACTTGTTTTATTATTAGAGCCTTCTTTTTGAAAAAATTTAAAATCATGCTCACCTTCAAATAAATACACTATTTTTTTCGCTAAACTAGTATTTATTTTTGGATAAAAATACACATATGAAGCCAAAAAGGGATTATAATTTTCATGACTTAATATATAACGATAAGCCCGTTTTTTCACATCATAACGCACTTGAAAATCATCATTTACTTTTTCAATATGCTTAATATGTATAAAAGGATGAGAAAAGTGATTAATTTTATTTTTTAAATATGAAAAGTCTTTAAAATGTCCTCCTGATTTTACACAAGCTACTGCATTAAAAGCATGTACACCTTTATCAGTTCTTGATGCAAACAAAGGTTTATCATAAATTCCTAAATGTGTTAAAGCATTAGCCAAAGCATCTTGAACACTAAGTTTATGTGGCTGGGTAGCTGAGCCATTAAATTTAGAGCCATCATAAGAAAAGGTTAATTTTAAAAGCATTTAATACTTACTTATAATTTTAATTTTAAAATAAATACTAGAAGCAATGAAAAACAATATAAAAATACTTCCAACAGCTACAAATGGAGGATTATAAAAGCTAATCAAAAGACTAAAATAAACAAATATAACTGCAAAAATCCCAAAATAAGCAAAACCTTTTTCATAACGATAGGTTACTATTCCAAAAGATAACGCAAACAATACACTTGCCAAAGGAAACAAAGCAATTAATACATAAATAACAAACTCTTTAGCTTTTTCTTTACTGCTAGTTATATCATTCCAATAATTATAAAAGCTTTTAGTATTTAATTCCCTAGAATATAATTCACTCGTAATTAATAAATTTTTAAAACTTGAAATATGCCAATTATTATCTTTTATTTCATAAGCTTTACCTTCATTCAATTTAAAGGTAATTACACCTTCATTGGTTTCAAATCTCCCTTCTTTAGCTAAAATCACTTGTTCTTTATCTTGCAACTTTTTCTTTGGATGATACATAATAATATTTTGATAAATATCTTCTGAATTTTTATTATCTATAAAAACAAGCCACTCACCATATCTTTGTCCAAATTCCCCTGTTTTAATGCTTATTTTCGCACTAATTTTTTTATAATCTACAAAATTATCAAAAAGTTCAAATGAAATTGGTATAAAAATCAAAACTACTATAAGCAAAAAAGTACTAGTTGCAGTAGCTATTTTTATAAAAAAACTAGCCATCATTTTTGGTGTTATACTTAAAGCAAATAAAACCGTACTTTCATTTTCCCTTGAAAGTCTGTAAAAAGATAAAGTTAGGGCTATAAAAAAAGATATAGGTAAAGTAAAAACTAAAATTTTTGGTAAAAGATATATATATAATTTTAAAAGTTCAAAAAAAGATATTTCAATATAAGATGTAATTTTTGCAAGTTGAATAAAAAAAATAATAGAAACAATAATAAATAAAGTAAAAAACAAAGATAGCATAGTGCTTAAAAATTGATTAAGTAGATACTTATAAACTAGCTTCATAATATACTTTCTACACTTATATTAATCAAAATTCCACAAAATAAAAAAGGAATCATAGGCATTTGATAATCTTTTTTAGCTATTTTTACAAACATTAAAAGACTTAAAAAACTTGCAACAAATAAAATTAAAAAGCCTTTTTCATAGCCAAAAATTCCAAAAATCAAAGCTATTATTATAACATCACCATCCCCTAAACTTTCTAAAATTTCATCTCTTTTTTTAAAATTTTTAATAAAATTAATCACACTTTTTAGTATAAAAATTAAACCTGCTCCAAAACACACTCTAAATAAAAAGCTATCTTGAAAATCCTCTAATTTTAAACCATTTTGCAAAAAATCAAAACAAAAAGCTAAAACAAACAAAATCCAAAGCCAAAGCTCATCCACTGCTTTTAGATAATAATCCATCCAAGAAAGTGCTAATAATATAGCTAATATACAAGCAAAAATTAAAGTTTGAAAAATATCTTCAATTAGGTGAAAAGCAAACATAAACAAACATGCACAAACTAACTCATTAAAAGGATAAATTAAAGAAATTTTTTCCTTGCAAAAAGCACATTTTCCTTTTAAAAACACAAAAGAAAACAAAGGAATAAGATGATAAAATTTCAAAGTATTAAGACACTTAGGACATTTTGATCTTGGAACTGCAATACTTTCTTTACAAATCGTTCTGAAAATCAAAACATTAATAAAAGATCCTATGCAAAGCCCCAATAACAAAAAGAAAAATATCATTTACCAAAAGTTCTTTTGCGTTTTTTAAAATCACTAAATATATTTGCAATTTCTTTTTTAGTAAGTGCTGGAAATAAGGTTTGGCTAAAATAAATTTCTGCATAACTTGATTGCCATAGTAAAAAATTTGATATACGCTTTGCACTTCCTACTCTTAAAAACAAATCTACATCATCACTTAAATCAAGATTTGCTTGTATATTTTCTTCATTGATTTCAAGATTTTTTTCAACCACTTTCTTAACTGCTCTTACTATTTCATCTTTAGCTCCGTAAGAAATAGCTAAATTTACACATAATTTTGTATGATTTTTAGTTTGCTCTTGAAAATTTTGTATTTTTTTTAAAGTTAATTCATCTAAAAAATTTAAATTTCCTATAGCTTTAAAACGCACTTCATTAGCTATAAATTTATTTAATGACTCATCAAGATATTTATTTAATAACTTAAAAAGAAATTCTATTTCCTCTTTTGGTCTTTGCCAATTTTCTGTGCTAAAAGCATAAAGAGTTAAAATTTGAATTTTTTCATCTATACAAACTTCTATGATTTTTTCAACAACCTTAGCACCTTGGTTATAGCCGATTTTTTCTAAAAGTCCATTTTTTCTAGCCCATCTTCTATTACCATCCATTACAACAGCAAGATGTTTTAACTCATTCATTCTATCTAACCCTTTATATCTATCAATCTTTTAAAAACAAATATAGGATTAAGTGATTTAACCACTTCAAATTTAAAATATTCATTTAAAAATTGTGCAACTTTAGCAAAAGGTGTTTGTATATGAGTAATTTTACCATTATCAATGATAATTTTTAAAGCACCGAAAATTTCAAAATACAAATACACTTCTAAAATGTTTCCATTTTTCCTAGCTTCGAATAAAGCCCTATTTCCCTCATAAACAAAAGGTATATGATAAATTCCTTCAAAAAAAGCAAAAAACATTTCTTTATAAATTTCAAATTCATACGCACCTTTACTTTCTATAAGTTTTTTAGTGATGAGTTTTTTATACCAAGCTTTTTCATCACCCTCTTGCAAAAGCTTTTCTATAAGATCCACTCCTTCTTCAAAAAGTCTAATTTTAGGTTTTTTCAAAAGATTTTTAAAAGAAATTACACCTTTATCTTCATAAACTTCAGCTAAATATTCCTCTCCTACTTCAAGTTCTATCATACTTTTAGTTTCAAGCTTTTTAGTATTTAAAAGCAATACATAACGATTATATGATTTTTTTTCTAAAATTTGCATTCTTACAGGCAAGGTTGAGTTGATGATATTCACCAAAGTTTCCTTAATTCTTGTGCTAAAACAAAACTAAGCTTTTCTTTGCTTTGTTTAAAACTTTGAGAAATACTATCTTTAGTGATAAAGTAAATGCTATTTTCATCGCTTCCAAAGCTCATTTGCTCATTTAAAATATTTAAACAAACCATATCTAAATTTTTATTAACTAAAGATTTTTTTGCATTTTCTAAAGCATTTTGTACATCAAATTCCATTTTAAAGCCTATTTTTTTACCTTTAAAATCTAAATTTTTTAATATATCCTCATTAATCCTTAATTTTAAATCAAACCCATTTAAATACTCATTTTTTTTAATCTTACCTTTAAAAGCTTTGGGAATAAAATCACTCACAGCAGCAGCCATAATCAAAGCATTAAAATCTTTGTATTTTTGCAATTTTTCTTTTAATTCCAAAGAAGATTCAAATTTTTCTAATTTATAAGGTGTTTTAAACTCTACTGAACTAACCAACACTACCTTAGCACCTAAAAAATACAAAGCATCTGCGATTGCCTTTGCCATTTTTCCACTTGAAAAATTGCTAATACATCTTACATCATCGATTTTTTCTTTAGTTCCACCACCACTTATAACAAAACTTTTATCTTTAAAAAAGTCTTCTTGCATTAAGCTTCTTTTTAAAGCATAAACAATACTATCAAGTTCAGCCAAAGCTCCTAAACCTTCATCTTTACAAGCTAGAGTTTTAACCACAGGATCAATGATAATATAACCTTGCTCTTTTAAATTTTTTAAAGAATTTTGAGTGCTAAAGTGTAAATACATATTTGTATTTGCAGCAGGTGCGATTAAAAAAGGCTTGTTTTTATCTACTGCTATTAAAGTTTGAATGAATAAATTATCCGCCATACCATAGTTTAGTTTATTGATAGAATTAACACTAGCAGGTGCAAAAAGCACACAATCACAAGTCTTACTAAAAGCTATATGATTATTAGTATTTTGCCAACTTTCATTTTCTTCACATAAAATTTCATCTGCCAAAGCTTCAAAACTAAGCTTAGTGCCAAATTTCAAAGCTCCTTGACTTAGCAAAACTTTAACTCTAAAACCTTCTTTTTTTAATAAAGAAATAAGCTCATAAGCTTTATAAAAAGCTATACTTCCACTTACTGCCAGTAAGATTGTTTTCATTTTTTACCTAATTTTTTATAGTAAAAATCTTCTATGATTTGCACTTTTGCTCTATTAATATGTAAAGAGCCTTTTTCTACATCCTTACACACAGTGCTTCCTGCTGCGATGATTACTTCATCTTTTATTTCAACCGGAGCGATAAATTGCGTATCTGAACCTACAAAAACATTTTTACCTATTTTGGTTTTATGTTTTTTAACCCCATCATAATTACAAGTGATAGTACCACAACCTATATTAGTTCCCTCATCTATCTCACAATCCCCTAAATAACTCAAATGCCCTGCTTTAACTCCATTTAATAATGCATTTTTGCATTCTACAAAATTTCCTATATGTGTATTTTTAAGCTGACATTTTGGACGTAAATGTGCTAAAGGACCTACATCACTATTTTCTACTATGCTATCTTCAATCACACTTGAGCTTTTAATGATAGAATTAATGATTTTTGATTTTCCCTCTATACGCACATTTTCATATACTTCGCACTCGCCTACAAACTCAACCTCATCTGAAATAAAAGTCGTCGCAGGCATATGAAAAATAACCCCTTGTCTCATCCATTCTTTTTTAATCGCTTCTTGCATAAGATCTTGTGCTAAGCAAAGCTCTACTTTATCATTTACTCCCATAAAATCTTGCTCATTTACAAACACTGCATCGATTTCATAGCCCTTTTCTTTTGCTAAATATACTGCATCGGTTAAATAATACTCTTTAGCTTTATTTTCATTTTTTATCAAAGGCAATACTTCTTTTAAAATTTGTGCTTTTATAGCATAAACACCACTATTACAAATGTTTATAGCAAGTTCTTCTTTGCTTGCATCTTTTGTTTCTACTATTTTTTGAATTTTATTTTCTTTTAATACTATTCTTCCATAGCTTTTTGGATCTTTTACCTCAAAAACTGCCACATTAAAATCACTTTCATTTAAAGCTATTTTTTCTAAATCACTTGCTTTAACTAAAGGCATATCACCACATAAAATCAATACTTTTTCATGCTTACTCTCATAACCCCTTAAAGCCCCTGCAGTACCTGGAAAATTTTGCAAGTCTTGTTCTAAAAAGCGTGTATTTGGAAAATGCTCTAAAACAACTTGCTCAACCTTTTCTTTTTGATGAGAAAGCACCACACATACATCATCACTAATTTTATATGCTTGTTTTAAAATATGTAAAATCATTGCTTTTGAACAAATTTTTTGAAGCACTTTTGGATTTTGTGATTTCATACGCGTACCAAGTCCAGCAGCTAAAATAAGCACAGAAATTTTCATGAAACACCTTTATAAAAAATTATTGCTTATTTTAACAAGCTAAAGTAAAAAATTCTTACTAATTATTGCTTATTTTTGTAGATTCTCATTTACTTTAAACTTAAATTTATGGGGGGGGGTATAATGCTTTTTTTCATTTTAAATTTAAAGGAGCAATCAAATGAAACTTTCTTATCATACAAGTAAAGTTTTAATGGGAGTTAGCATTAGTGCTTTATTAAGTAGTGCTACATTAGCACAAGAAATAAATCATGGAAATTTTACTGATTATTTCAATTATAAAGATGGAATTTGGAATTTAAATTCTAAAGAAAATATAGAATTAAAAATACAACCTGGAAGTATTCAAGCATATTATGGTAAAGAAAACCATGATAAGCCTATAAAAGATTTAATATCAAAACAAGTGGTGTTTTAACCATAGGATCTGATTCAGACTGGATAGATGTTGGTGAAACTTCGACTAATGAAGCAAAATATGATTTATACAGCGTCAATCTAGAAGCAAAAGAAATTGTTTTAAATAAGGATCAGACTTCTTTAAAAGCAAATAAGGCTTTCAATATAAAAGGAAATGTTACACTTAATGGTAGCTCACCTATAACAAATGATAATATACATGATGAAGAACTTGATAGACCTAGTTTAGATGTATGGAATGGATATGGCGAAAAAGATGGCTATATGAATATACAAGGAAATTTAAATGTAAATAATTCTTTTATTGGTATATTTGATGCAAATAAGAAAGGTGGTTTAATCTTTGTAGATGGAGATGTGAATATAAAAGATTCAGCTATAGGTATAAGTACAAATAGTGTTTCAAATTTAGGTATAAACAACTATGTAGCTATAAAAACAACAGGCAATTTTAACCAAGATATAGATAAAAACATAGTAACAGCACTATACACTAAAGATATAACAAGTATGCTTGAAACAAGCAATTTACTACCAAAAAATGTATTTTTTGAAGATACCGATTTAGCTCAATTTACAGACTATAAACTTAGTGTTTCTAATGATGGTAAAAATCTTTTAATTAGTGGTGGTGCTAATGAAAATGTAAGAGATTTAGCAAAAATATTAAAATCTGAAATTGATATTAGAAAAGAAGCCTTAGATACTTTTGAAAATATAAAAAATAGCATAGAATACGATGAAGATTATAATCAAAATTCTTACCAAAAACCAGGATATATCGGAGATGAAGCTATGCTTGAAGCCATAGTGCAAGCAGAAAAAGAACTACAAGAACAAATTGAAAAATTAGAACAACAAATCCAAGATATACAAGATAATGGTGGAAAATTTGATGGTAGTGATTTAGTTGAAAATATGAAAGATGTTAGCTTAGAAAATAAAAATTTAGCTGTAAATATGCTAAATAGTATTTTAGATTCTAAACTTAGCAATGACGCTATCGCAGCACTCACTTTAGATACAACAGGAAAAAATCTAAATACAATCACAACAAACACAAATGCAAGTGCAAAAGCTATAGTAAATAATGCTCAAAATTCTTCTGTTAATTCTTCCATAGGCGTAGCAAATGACCTAGCTATTGGAACAAGAATAGCAAAACTTTCAAATCCTTATCAAGATAAAGCTTTAGTAGAAAAATTTGCTACAACCCATATAGCAGCACTAGCAAGTGATGTTTATAATTATTATGGAAGCTCTTCATTTAATAATAGCTTTTGGGGTAATGTTTTTGGTGGTGCAAATATCATAGATGGAGATAGTGGTGCTTTGTATGGATTTACCTTAGGTGCTGATAGAAAAATCAACGATAATGCTTTGCTTGGTTTTTATTTTACTTATGCTGATTCAACTATTAAAGATGGGGTTATGGAACAAAAATCAGATAATTATCAATTTGGTATTTATTCTTTAATCAATCCAAACGATCAATGGGAAATTAATCTAAGAGCTTACGGGCAAATTTCTCCAACAGATCAAAGTGTAACAATGCTAAGTGATTCTAGTAATGCTGATTATAATAGTAAATTTTTTGGTTTAAGTGCTAATGCTGGTAGAATTTTTAATCCAAATTCATCATCATTATTTATCAAGCCTTTTGCTGGTATAAATTACTACTACGCACACACTCCAAGCTATAAAGAAAGTGGTATGTTTGCAAAAGATGTTCAAAGTATGACAAATAATTCTATTAGTTTAGAACTAGGTGCTGAATTTAGAAAATATATGAGTGAAGAATCATATTTATTTATCACTCCAAAAATAGAACAATATGTGATGAATAATGGAGATGATTTTGTAGCTGGATTTGTTGGCTCAGGTTCAAATTTTATCATCAAAGGTAATGATAAGAAAAAAACTTACGCTCAAATCATCATAGGTGGTAATGTAGATATTAACGAACAATTTAGCTTAAATGCTGGTATTGGAGCTAAACAAATATTAGCTGGCAAAACAGATAATAAAAACGAAACTTATGTAAGTGGTCAAGTAGGTTTTAAATATAAATTCTAAAAATCTTTTGAGAACTCCTTAAATGCTAGAGTTTTTACTCTAGCATTAATAATTAGTCAAATATAGTATTTTTTTAAGAGTAAAATTGCTAAAATAACTCTTTAATTTTATACAAGGAAAAATTTTTGAGAGTTTTACTAGTTTTATTTATATCAAGTTTAGCTCTTCTTAGTGCTGAAGTAACTATACCAACTGTGAATTTAAGCCTAAGTGCACCAAATAATCCACAACAACTTGTAACAACTTTAAATATAGTCATAGTTTTAACCATATTAGCTCTTGCACCAACTATTATTTTTGTGATGACTTCTTTTTTAAGACTAATAGTTGTGTTTTCTTTTTTAAGAACTGCTCTTGGTACTCAAACTATGCCACCAAATACCATTTTAATAACCTTGGCTTTAATTTTAACTTTTTTTATAATGGAACCTGTTGCTACAAAATCATATAATGAAGGTATAAAACCCTACATTGCTGAACAAATAGGCTATGAAGAAGCTTTTACCAAAGGTGTTAAGCCTTTTAAAGATTTTATGCTAAAAAATACTAGAGAAAAAGATTTAGCACTTTTTTATAGGATTAGAAATTTAGAAAATCCAAAAACCATAGATGATGTGCCTTTAACAGTTTTGGTTCCTGCTTTTATGATAAGTGAACTTAAAACTGCTTTTGAAATAGGATTTTTACTCTTTTTACCATTTTTGGTTATTGATATGGTTGTAAGTTCTGTGCTAATGTCTATGGGTATGATGATGCTTCCACCTGTAATGATTTCCATGCCTTTTAAATTGCTTATTTTTGTTCTAGTAGATGGATGGAATTTACTCATTCAAAATTTAGTTAAAAGCTTTTTAACATAAAAATATTAAAAGTAAAAATATGTTTATTTTTCCATCATTATTTAGTATATTTTGCTTACTTTTTGGTGGATATTTTGCTAAGAAAATTAAAATTTTAAAGCAAAAACAAGCTAGAGCTTTTCTTGACTTTGCTATCATTTTTGCTTTGCCTTGTTTGATTTTTGAAAGAACATATCATTTAAATTTTGATTTTTCTTTGATTGTAATTATTTTAATCGGTTTATTTTCATCGCTTTTTTCAGCTTTAGTTTGTACGATTTTAGCTTCGTTTTTTAAATTTAGCAAAAGTACCCTAGTGAGTATTTTTTTACTTTCTAGCTTTGGAAATACTTTATTTGTAGGCATTCCGGTTGTAATGGGAATTTATAAACAAGCTTATTTTTTAGGAGAAATTATTCTTTATGATGCTCTTGCTACTTCTTTACCAGTAGCATTGCTTGCACCTATTATTATTTCTTTAACAAGTGAGCAAAAAACAAGTTTTTTTCAAAACCTTAAAAAAGTTTTTACTTTCCCACCCTTTATTGCACTTATCTTAGGGATAGTTTTTAAACTAATCCAACTTCCTGAATTTATTTTTGAACCTTTGCGTATGTTAGGTTCTAGTGCTACACCTATAGCATTATTTGCCATAGGATTAAATTTAGGATTTAGCACCATTACCACTTCTTATAAAGCAACCACTATAGTTGTTTTTAGCAAAATGATACTCGCACCTTTAGTATTTTTAATACTTTTAAAACTTTTAAATTTTGAGCTAAATCCTAATACCATTATCGCTTTACTTGAATCAGCAATGCCTACCATGACTATGGTTGCAGCCATGATAATGAAAGCAAAACTTGATACAAATTTAGCAGTAAGTTCAGTGGCTTTTGGAATAGTCTTTGCCTTTATTTCTTTACCTATTTGGGTATATTTTTTAATCTAAAGGTTTTTGGTGTCTTTTGTTATTTTTGGAAAGCATATTTATAACAAACTTGCATTTACTCTTAAAGCCTATGACCAAAAACAAAGTAAAAAACTTTTTAAAATTATAGAAAAATATAAAAACAAATACTATTTTCTAGGATACATTCAATACGAATTTTACAAATACTTAGAAGATAAAAATTATAAAAGCAAAGAACCTTTTTTGTATTTTTTTGCTTTTAAAACAAGAGGTTTATTGAAAAATACTCAAGAAAAATTAGATTTTTATCCAAAATTTGTATCAAATTTAAACCAAGAAAACTATTTTGAAAATTTTGATAAAGTTAAAGATGCTATAGCTAAAGGCCAAAGTTACCAAATCAATCTTACTCAAGAATTACATTTACAATCAAATCTTAATGTGTATGAGAGTTTTTTAAGTCTTTATCATAAACAAAATACTCCCTATAAAGCTTATATGAAAAATGAATTTTTAGAACTAGCTTCATTTTCACCTGAGCTTTTTTTTAAAATCAAAAATAAAAAAATCATCACAAAACCCATGAAAGGCACAATCGAACGCTCAAATAATCCAAAAGAAGATGAAAATCTAAAAAACTTTTTAAAATGCGATGAAAAAACCATTAGCGAAAATGTAATGATAGTTGATCTATTACGCAATGATATTTCAAAACTCATCAAAAAGCATTCCTTAAAATGCGAACTTTTTAAGGTTAAAACCTACCCTACCTTACACCAACTCATTTCAAAAATAAGCGGAAAATTAAAGCAAAAAAATGATTATTTTAAAATTTTCAAAGCCCTTTTTCCATGTGGATCCATCACAGGTGCACCCAAAATAGAAACCATTAAACTCATAGGAAATTTAGAGCAAAGAAAACGCGGGATTTATTGTGGGGCGTTAGGTTTAATCCATAAAAAAAAGGCAAAATTTAGCGTAGCCATACGCACTTTAGAGAAAAAAAATAACGATGATTTTTTAAGGTATGGCGTGGGAAGCGGGCTTGTATGGGATTCACAAAAACAAGATGAATTTAAAGAATTAAAGCTAAAAAGTAAAATTTTAGAACCTGATTTTTATTTGTTTGAAACAATGTATTATAAAAATCATTCTATTTTATTTTTCAAAGAACATTTACAAAGAATTTTAAACTCAGCTAATTTTTTTGGCTTTGATGCTCAAAGATTAAAACATGATTTTAAAAATATACTAGATAGTAAAGATAAAAAATTCCATTTTAAATCTTTACAAAATTTTAATAATTTTGTTTTCAATCGTCATTATTTTTTTACAAAAAGTAATTTTACTCAAAAAGGCTCAAAGGCTATTAAATTAAAACTTTTTAAAAATGGTCTTTATGAAATTAATTTTAGTAATATACATGAAAATTCAAGCAAAAAGCTACTCATAAGTAAAGACATTACAAAAGTAAATCTTTTAACACATCACAAAACTTCCCTACGTAGTTTATATGAAGCAAATTCACATCTATGGAAAGAAAACATTTGCTATGATATAGTTTTTTTTGATGAAAAAGGCATACTTTGTGAGGGTTCAAGAACTAACATTATTATAAATTTAAATGATGAGTATTTTACTCCTTATGCTAAAAACTGTCTAAATGGTATTTATAGACAAGCACTCTTAAAACACAAGCTCATTAAAGAAAAAGATATCACTAAAGATGAGCTTTTAAATGCTAAAGAAATTTATGCTATTAATTCTTTAAGAGGTCTAAAAAAGGTGTTTTTGTGAAAGTTTTAATCATAGATAATTACGATTCTTTTACCTACACCATAGCCTTTTATTTAAAAGAATTAAATATTGCTTATAAAATCATCAAAAACGATAAATTTAAAAACCCAAAAAAGCTTAGAAAATATGATTTTACTCATCTTTTAATCTCTCCTGGTCCAAATTCTCCAAAAGAATCAAAGTTAAGTTTAAAAGCTATAAAATACTTTAAAAAGAATAAAAAAATTCTTGGAATTTGCTTGGGTCATCAATGTATAGCACATGCTTTTGGTGGTAAAATTTCTAAGCTTACAAACCCAACTCATGGCAAGGTAAATACTATAAAATTTAAACCAAATCCACTTTTTAAACAACTTGAACAAAATTTTAAAGTTTGTTTATATCATTCTCTTTATGTTAGCTATATAGGTAAAAAATGTGAAGTTTTAGCCCAAAGTGAAGATAGTATCATTATGGCTTTAAAACATAAAAAATACAATATTTATGGAGTTCAGTTTCACCCCGAAGCCATACTAAGTCAAAATGGTAAAAAGCTACTTAAAAATTTTCTTACTTTATAATTACTTTAAGTTATATTTTTTATAATAAATCAAAAAGTTTAAAAATGAAAATTTTATATTTACTTTTCTTACCCTTGTTTTTACTAGCTAATAATCTTAAAGAATTTATAGATTTAAGCTTAAACAATGAAAATTACTTACAAAAACAACTCCAATTTTCAAAAAGTATTTTAGAGCAAGAAAGCGTGCAAAATGCTTACTTACCAAGTTTGCATTTGGGTGTTTCCTATCTTGGTTCAAATAAAGATCGCTTCATCATAGAACCCCAAGAAAGTCTAATGAGTACTCTTTCGCTTAAATTTTTGCTTTTTGATGGAGGCAATAGAGAAGCAAAAATTGCTAGTATGCAAAGTCTAAAACAACTTGCTCATCTTGAAAAAGAAAACATGGCAAATTATATGGCACTTAGTGCTAGTGTTTTGTATTTTAATTATCTTAGTTTAGAAAGTATTATAGCAAGTGACAAACAAAAAGAAATTACTCTACAAAATCAACTCAAACGCTTAGAAAATTTTTACCAAGCTGGACTTACTAGCCAAAGTGAGCTTGAAAGTATAAGAGCAAAATTTGAGTTAAGCTCTTATGAATTAGCTCAAAATGAATTAAAACTATATGAATTAAAAAATGAAATTTACAATCTTAGTAAAACACATTTTATACCTTCTTTTCAAAATATTTTGCAAGAACCAAGTGTAGAAAAAAATAAAAGTTACGAAGTAGCCCTTATGCAAGAAAAATTAAATTTAGAAAATTTAAAAATAGACTTTGTTAGAGCTGAGTTGTTTCCAAAAATATTTTTACAAAATAGTTTTAGTTTTTATGATATGAATTATAATCCTAAATTACCTCATGAGTTAAAAACAGCAAGTGAAAGCTTTTTAAAAGAGCATGGGCAAAGCAATCGTTTTTTTGTCACTTTTGAATGGAAAATTTTTGATTTTGGTGCTAATCAAAAAGCTCTAGAAGCTCAAAAATATACAAGCAAAATCACTCAATTAGAGCTTGAAAAAACCAAAAGAAAAGTAGATATAGAACTAGATAATCTTTTACAAGAAATTGAAATTTCTAAAGTTAAAATAAAAGCATTAAATGCAAGTTTCAAAGCAGCCAATTTAGCTTTTGAAGCCATAGAAAAAAAATACATTGCAGGACTTTGTTCGTATGTAGAGTACTTAAACGCACTAGAAGCAAAATACCAAAGTCAAAGTCAACTTGAATTAGCTAAAAATGAATATGAAATCACAAAGGCAAGATATTATTTTACAGCTGGAATTGATATAAAAACAAAGGTTTTAGAATGAAATTAGTGTTTTTAATTTTATTTTCTCTACTCACTTTAAAAGCTGAAGAAATTTATGCTAGTTTTGATGTGCTTGCACAAAATCAATCTAAATTGTCCCTGCAAAATGCTGGTATAGTTAAATCTATCTATGTAAATATCAATGATAAAATAAAAAAAGATCAAATTTTACTTAAACTTGATGATACAAGTGAGCAAATAGCTTTAAAATTAGCACAAAATGAATACAAACTCGCCACTCTTACCCTAGAGCATGCTAAAAGCTCTTTAGAAAAATTTAAAAAGGTGCAAGAAGTAATAGATAAACAAAGCTATGAAAATGTTTTATTTGAATTTCAAAAAGCACAAATTTTACAACAAAAAGCCTTCTTAAATATACAACATTACAAAGACTTAATCGATAAAAAAACTCTAAAAGCACCTTATGATGGGATTATTTCTAACAAATATATCGACATAGGCGATGGAGCTAGGGGAATTTCTCATGTTTTGTTTGATTTTTTTTCTTACCCAAAAGTAAAATTGCTTTTAAGTTTTGATGAAAAATTCAAAGATAAAGTAAAAATTGATGATATTTTTATTTATAAAATAGATTCAAATGAAAAAGAATATCAAGGTAAAATTACACTTATTTATCCAAGTATAGACATAAAAACACGAAAAGTTTATGCAGAGGTGGAGGCTTTAAACTTTACTCCAGGTTCTTTTGGAGAAGGAAAAATCATCACTAAGGATTAATCTTGTATCGTTTTGCTATAAATAATCCTATTGCTGTTTTAATGTTTTTTATTGCCTTAGTGATTTTTGGTACTTTTTCTATTTTTAGTATGCCCATTAATCTTTATCCAAAAGTAGATATTCCTTTGATTAAAATTACCACCACCGCCAATGGAGATTTAAAATTCATAGAATCTAAAATAACCAAAGAAATAGAAAATGCAATTTCAGATGTACAAGGGATAAAAAATATCAATTCTACAAGTTACAATAATTTTTCTATTTCAGTTATTGAATTTGAACTAGGTAAAAATTTAGAAGTAGCCGCAAATGATATTAGAGATAAACTTAACACTATCAATCTTCCAGCAAAACCGACCTTAGAAAAAATATCCCCTGATGCAGGATCTGTTGTATCGTTATTTTTAAGTTCTAGTGATAATTTTAAACTTATGCGAAAAATTGACAATGATATAAAGCCCTTTTTACAAAGAATTGCAGGTATTGGAACGATCAATGATATAGCCTTTTTAAAACCACAAGTTCAAATCAAACTCTTGCCCAATGCATTACAAAAATACCACATCAATGCACTTGATGTAGCCAAAATCATTCAAAGCCATAATTTTAAGCAATACTTAGGTGAGTTTGAAAATTCTAAAGATAATTTAACCATAAAAGGATATTTTGAAGCACAAAACTTAGAAGAGTTAAAAAATATACGCATTTTTAGTGGAATATTTTTAAAAGATATAGCAAATATTAGCTATGGCTTAGAAGATCAAAAACAACTTGCAATGCTTGATACAAAAGATGGTGTATTACTTGAGCTTAATAAAATTTCTGGTTATAACTCTTTAAAAGTTATAGAAAATATCAAAAATTCTTTAAAAACGCTACAAACAATAGCAGGTGATGATATAGAAATCAAAATAGTTTATGATAAAAGTCAAAATATTTTAAAACATATAAATCAAGTCATTTTTGATATGATTTTTGGTGTAGTTTTAACACTTTTAATAGTGTATGTATTTTTAAGAAATATTAGTGCGACTATTTTAGCTTTTATTGTTTTACCAACTTCAATTATTTCTAGTTTTTTTCTTATTAATCTTTTAGGTTATGATATTAATCGCTTAACCATCATAGCTTTAACTTTAAGTATAGGAATTTTTATAGATGATGCTATAGTTATCATTGAAAGTATAGCCAAAAAAGCAAAAACACTCCCTCCTTTACAAGCTTCTTTTGAAGGTATTAAAGAAATTGGCTTTAGTGTTTTAAGCATCAGTGCTGTTTTATTGTGTGTGTTTATACCTATTGCTTATATGAATTCAGTTCCTGGTTTATTTTTTAATGTATTAGCCACTAGCGTTGCTTCTGGTGTGATTATCAGTTATCTTGTAAGTGTGTTTTTAATCCCTACTTTAAGTGCTAGATTTTTAAACACTAATGAAAGTGAATTTTATAAAAAAAGTGAATTTTTATTTATAAAACTTGATCTTTTTTATGAAAATTTACTTTATAAAGTTTTGGCCAATAAAATTAAATTCATCATATCAACTATTATTATAATTATTTTATGCTTTTCCCTAGCTCCAAAAATAGGTTTGGATTTTCTACCTATAGAAGAAGATAGTGAAATACAAATTTTATTAGAAAGCAAAAACGACTTATCTTTAGAAGCCATGAAGACAAAAAGTTTAAAAGTATATGAAAATATAAAACAAGAGCCAAGTGTTGCTTATACATATTTGCTTATAGGATATAATGACGCAAAGGAAATTAAAAAAGCAAAAATTTATGTAAAATTAAAGCCTTTAAACGAAAGAAAATTCAGACAACCTAAACTTATTAGCCTTTTTCAAGAAAAATTAAACTCATATAAAGATTTAAAAATAAAAGTTTTAGAACTTCCTAAAATAGAGGGTGCAGGTATAGAAGATCCTGTACAAATTCAAATCCTAGGTGATGATTTAAAGCTAATAAAAGAAGCTATTGACAGAATGAAAGAAGTGTTTTTAAAACACGAAGGTTTTGTCGCTATAGATGATAATGAGGGAGATTTAAAAGAAGAAATAGCCATCACCATTAATAAAGAAAAGGCTGCAAAACTTGGTATCAATCCCCAAGAACTTGCCTATGTTTTAGCTTATTCTTTTGGAAATTTAAGCGTTGGAAGTATGGACTATAAAAATTTTAAAGATGAAATTATCCTTAGTTTTGATAAATCTTTTAAACAAAATCCAACAAGTCTTGAGCTAATCGAACTTAAAAATCAATACAATGAAAACATAAAGCTCTCTAGTATCGCTAATTTTTCTTATAAAAAAGATCTATCATTAATCAATAGACACAATAAAACCACAAGCATAAAACTCACTTCAAGTATAGAAAACATTTCTTTAGGTGATGTAAGAAATATTTTTGAATCAAATTTAGCTTATATTTTAGGAAATAACAATCTATCTTTTGCTTATTCTGGATTTTTAGACTTTTTAGATGATACTATTAGTGGGTTTTTATTTTCTATATCTTTAGGAATGATTTTAATTTATCTAATCCTTGCTTCTTTATACTCAAGCTTAATACTTCCTTTAATCATCATGATAAGTATGCCTTTAGCCTTTGGTGGAGCATGTTTTGGAATTTTTATCACGGGAAATCACTTTTCTTTATTTGTGCTTGTAGCTATTATTTTACTTTTTGGAATGGTAGGAAAAAATGCTATATTATTAGTAGATGTAGCTAATAAAAAATGCGATGAAGGTATGGAAATAGAAAAAGCACTAATTTATGCAGGAAAAAGTCGTTTAAGGGCTATTTTAATGACTACTTTTGCGATGATTTTTTCCATGCTTCCACTAGCACTTTCAAAAGGCTCTGGCTTTGAGGGAAATTCTCCTATGGCTGTTGCTATTATATTTGGTCTTATTAGCTCAACCTTACTTACACTTTTAGTAGTACCTGCTTTATTTAAATTTGTTTACAATCTAGATATAAAAATAAAAAAAATCTACCAAAGAGATAAAATTTAAATACTTTTTTAAACTCTCTTTTGCTTTAAACTTAAATTTATGGGGGGGGGGTATAATGCTTTCAGTTTAAAAATATTTTTATAATGGAGAAAATATGCAAAAGTTATCTAGAAGGGGTTTTATAAAACTTGCTACTGCTTCTGCCATAAGCACACCTTTAATTTTAAATGCTTCGCCAAATCAAACGCCTAAAATCAATTTTGATGAAATTTATGATGTTATAGTGGTTGGAAGTGGTATTAGTGGGCATATATGTGCAACTTATCTTGCAAAAAACAAGCTTAATGTTTTAATGATTGAAAAAATGGATAGAATTGGAGGTAACTCTGCTTTATCTCAGCAAGATTTTGCTGTAATGGGCTCTGATTTGCAAAAAAAGGAAAATATACAAGATAGTGTTGAGCTTTTCCTTAAAGATTTAAATAAAGTTGGACAAGGATATAACCATAAAGAGCAAAGTTTAAGATTAGCAAAACACTCTAATGAAGCTTATGAATTTGCCAAAAGTTGTGGTATAAAATATTCAGACAAACTCAAATTCTTAGGTGGTCATAGTGTACCAAGAACCATACAAACTATAGGTGGTGGTGGTCAAGCCATCCAAACAATACACCAAACCTTTTTAAAAGAAGGTGGAAAATTTAAAAAAGAAACCAAATGTGATGAAATTTTAAAAAATGAACAAGGTGAAGTAATAGGGATTAAAGTAAGAGAAAATTATCGTTTTAATCGAGAGTTAAAAAACGATGATAGAGAAAATACTTCAGGAAATGCAAAAACATATCAAGCAAGGCTAGCGGTTGTTTTTGCAACAGGAGGATTTAGCAAAGATGTGGAATATAGAAGCATTGCTAACCCTAGATTAAAACTTGCATATACTCCTTCAAATTTAGGCCAAACAGCTGGTGCTTTAAAAATCATGGCAAAAGCCGGAGGAAACCCTGTACAAACTGCTTTAAGTAGATTTTCTTTTGGTATTCCAACAGAAGATTTAATATATGGTATTATAGTAGATGATAGATCGCAAAGATTTTTAAACGAAGATGGTGATCGTCAAGTGCTTTCTAATAAAATTTTATCTCATATGGATACGATAAATACAACAAATTATCCTATTGTCATTTTTGACTCAAATGGTTTTGCAAATTCTCATGACCCAAGAAGAATGAATAGTTTTATAACTTCTAGCAAAATGCACAAATTTCAAACCTTAGAAGAATTATCAAAATATTTTGATTTAAATCTTGAAACTTTAAAACAAACCATAGCAAAATACGAAGAGGGTTTAAAAAATAACAAAGATGAATTTGGCAAAGACTTAAGTAAATCAAAAAATTCAGGTATCAACAAAGCTCCATTTTATGCCATGAAAGCTGCACCAAGCTTAAGCTATACACCTGGTGGAATTTTCATTGATACTAATATGAAAGTTTTATCTTTGCAAGATAACACCCCAATTCCTAATCTATATGCAATAGGAGAAGCTACAGGAGGAGTCCATGGAGCAAGTAGATTAACAAGTTGTTCCATACCTGATTGTATGACATCTGGATTATTGTGTGCAAAAAATATCATTAATGAGAAAAAGATATGAAAAAAATACTAAGTTTATTGACATTTTTTTTATGTTTTAATTTTTTATATGCTGATAATGTGGATTTAAATAAAACAATGAAGCCTCATCATAAAAGTGTTCAGATTAGTTGTAAGGATTGTCATGGAGCTATTCCAAAAGAAAAATTTAAACCCGTGCAGACTCAAACCTGTCTTAATTGCCATAAAAGTAAAGAATTTCTAGCACAAAGATTAGATTTTTTAGACAAAAAAAATCCTCACAATTCTATCCATGATGGGTTAAATTTAAATTGTTATTCATGTCATAACGAACACAAACCATCTTATAATATGTGCGAAGACTGCCATAATACTTCAAAATGGATGAGAGAGATAAAATAATGAAAAAAATGATATTTTTAATTTTATTTGGATTTATAATTGGGCTGGTTACGATTTTTTTTGGCCATAAAACCATTCAAGTTACAGGAGATTTACCGTTTTGTGGCGCTTGTCATGTAATGGAACCTATGGAAAAATCATATTTAAACGATGTTCATTCTGGTATTGGAAAAACTGGAGTTAAAGCAGCTTGTGTTGATTGTCATCTTCCTCATGATAATATTTTTAACTATCTATTAACCAAAGCTTACAATGGAACAAAAGAAGTTTTTATAACAACTATAGGAAAAGATAAAGATATTGATTGGCTAGAAAAACTCAACCGCAGAGAAAAATTTACCTATGATTCAGGTTGTTTAAATTGTCATTCAAATATAACAAACAACCTAGCATCTAATACCCAAAATGCTATGCATATGAAATATCTTGATTCTAATAATACTCTAAGTTGCGTAAGCTGCCATAAACAAGTTGGACACTCAGGTCTTAGAGGAGAATTGCATAAATTCGACCCTGAAAAATATCCACTATATAAATAAATACTAAAGAGTATCAAAACTATAAATTTTGATACTCTTTAGCAATTAATACTTTATCATTATCTACAATAATAGGTCTTTTTATCAGCGTTGGATTTTGTAAAATCATCACTTTAATTTCATCTTGGCCTAATTTTTGGAGTTTTTCTTTATTTAATCCTATTTTTCTAGCACTCATACCTGCTGTATTTACAAGCTCCAAAACGCTTCTTTTGCTAAGCCAAAAATTCAAAGTTTCTTCATCTATTTTTTTAATATCCAAAAACTCAAATTCAATCTGCTTAGAATTAAAATAATCCATAGCATTTTTAACACTATTGCAATTTTTGATACCATAAAATTTTAACATTTTCTTGCCTTTTTAACCAAGTCTACTATGATAAATGCTAATTCTAAAGCTTGATCAGCATTTAATCTTGGATCACATTGTGTTTCATAGCGTTTAGAAAGTTCTTCTTGAGTTATATTAAAAGAACCTCCTATACATTCGGTTACATTTTGTCCTGTCATCTCCAAATGCACCCCGCCAGGATACACTCCTTCGCTCATTGCAATCTCAAAAAACGAACGCACTTCTTGAATGATTTTATCAAATTCTCTTGTCTTGAAATTACCCGATTTAACCGTATTTGCATGCATAGGATCAATACTATAAAGTATATTAAAACCTTCATGTTTTAATTCTTTAAATAGTTTTGGTAAAGAATTTGCTATCTTATCACACCCCATACGAATGATAAAATTCAATCTTCCTGCTTCATTATGCGGATTTAAAATGTCTACCAACTTTTTAATCTCATCTAAATTATAATTAGCACTAATTTTTACACCCAAAGGATTTTTTACTCCGCTAAGAAAATGAACATGTGCTTCATCTGCATTTCTAGTGCGTTCACCTATCCAAAGCATATGAGCTGAACAATCATAAATTTCACCACTTAAACTATCTACTCTTGTTAGTGCTTCTTCATATGGCAAAAGCAAAGCTTCATGAGAAGTATAAAAGGCTGTTTGAGAAAGATTTGGCGTATCAGTGATACCACAAGCTTGCATAAAAGCTAAAGCTTGAGTGATTTTTTCACTAAGCTCGTCATATTTTTTACCAAGTTCTGCTTTTTTTAAAAATCCTAAATTCCACTTATGTACCACTCTTAAATCTGCCAAACCACCTCTAGAAAAAGCTCTTAATAAATTTAAAGTTGTAGCACTTTGATAATATGCTTCTAACATTCTTTTAGGATCAGCTATCCTTGATTTTTCATTAAATTCAAAACCATTAATAATATCCCCACGATAACTTGGAAGTTTTACTCCATCAGCTTCTTCAAAATCACTGCTTCTTGGTTTTGCAAATTGCCCTGCAACACGACCTACTTTAACAATAGGACAAGAACCTGCAAAAGTTAGCACTATAGCCATTTGAAGCATAATTTTAAACATATCTCTTATATTATCAGCTCCAAAATTTACAAAACTCTCTGCACAATCTCCTCCTTGAAGTAAAAATGCTTGAGAATTTGCAACACTAGCAAGAGATTTTTTTAATTTATCAACCTCACCAGCAAAAACAAGAGGTGGTAGTTTTTCTAATCTTTTAATAACTTCTTGCAGCTCATTTTCATCTGGATATTGTGGTTGCTGTTGAATTTTATAATTTCTCCAAGAATCTTTTGTCCATTTCATAAGTCTATTCCTTAAACTAAGTAAGTCTAAATTATACAAAACAAGACTTAAATTAAGATTTTAAAACACTTTCAACACGTCCGAAACTATCGTATTTATATAAAGTCAAACGCACTATAGAATCTTCTAGTGCTAAAAGATTATGGATTTCATGAGCTTTTAAACTTATACTATCTAGTGTTTTAAGTAGAATTTGTTGGTTTAAAACTCCAAAATCAATGGAGCCTTTTAATACTTGTATGGTAATATCAAAAGGTGCTTTATGATCTTTCATAAAGCTATCTTTTGACATAGCTATACAGATTTCTTTAGCATAAGCATTTTCTATTTTCTTAGATATATTTATACCATTTTGAATTTCTTGTTCCCAAGAAACTACTTTATACATTTGAGTTCTAAATTTCACTTTTATTTTTTAAGTTCTTTAATACGAGCAGCTTTACCTCTTCTATCTCTTAAGTAGAATAATCTAGCACGACGTACACGACCTCTTCTTAGTACTGTAATACTTTCTAAACTTTCACTATAAATAGGGAAAATCCTTTCAACACCTACATTGTTAGCGCCGATTTTACGCACGATGAAAGTTTCATCTACACCATTTCCTCTACGTGCTATACAAATGCCTTCGAAATTTTGGATTCTTGTTTTATCACCCTCTTTAATACGAATAGCAAGTCTTAAAGTATCTCCAGCACGAAATTCTGGAACATTTTTACCTTCAATTTGTTTTTGTTCAAATTGCTCAATGTATTTATTTTTCATAACGATATTCCTTAAAATTTGCGTTCATGCTTTTGATACAAATCAGGACGAAAATATTTCGTTTTGCAAGACGCCAAAGTAGTTTTTAAAGCTGTAATTTTAGCGTGGTTTCCCTTTAAAAACTCTGAAGGAACATTAAAAATTCTATTTTTTTTCTCAAAAATAAACGGTTTAGAAAAAGAAGGAGCTTCTAGCAAGTCATTTTCAAAACTTTCTTCACTCAAACTTTCACTATTTCCAAGTACACCTTTAATATTGCGACTTATAGCATCACACATTACCAAAGATGCCAGCTCTCCACCTGTAAGTATAAAATCACCTATAGAACAAACTTCATTAGCAAATTCTTCCACAATACGCTCATCCAAACCTTCATATCTACTACTAACAAAACAAATATGATCTTTTTTACTTAATCTTTTAGCATCAACTTGCTTAAAAGTCTTAGCACAAGGCAAAAGAAAAACAAAATGAACATTTTTATCTTGCTTTTTAATATGCATTAAGCAATCATACAAAGGCTGAGCCTGCAATAAAAGCCCTGCACCTCCTCCTATTTTATAATCATCTACTTTCAAATGTTTATTTATGGTGAAATCTCTAGGATTGACAAATGCAAATTCTAAAATATTTTTCTCTCTTGCTCTTGCTAAAATAGAAGTTTGAAAATAAGGTTTTAAAAGCTCTGGGAATAAACTTACAAAAGTATATTTCATGAATTTTCTAAAATATCTAAAGCAGATTGTGTAAATATTTTTTTATTTTCTATATCAATTTTTTGAATGTATTTATCAACATAGGGAATATAAAAGTTTTTAACCTTTGTTTGTAACCTATCATCGCATTTTATACAAAATAAAAACCCAACTCCATTTTCTAAAATGTCTTCAACTACGCCTAATTTTTGCTCATTTTCGAAAATCTCACATCCAATTATGTCAAAATAAAAATACTCATCTTTTTTTAATTTGCAAGTTTCTTTTGTAGCTTCAATAGTTTGAAAAAGAATAATATTAGTCAAGGTTTTAGCTGTTTCAACACTCTCAAAACCTTCAAACAAAACCAAAAATCTAGTTTTGTCAAAAGCTTTTATAGTATAAATTTTTTGATTTATATCAAAAAATTTGGCACCCACTTTAAATTGCTCATAAAAGTCACTTAGATTATGCAACTTTACATAACCTTTCAAACCAACACTTTTTCCAAGTCTAGCAACTTGGACTAAATTATTCTTCAATAGCTTTAACCGTTATACGATATGAAGTTACATCTTTAACTTTATAAGCCATAATAACTGTTTTTATAGCATTAATTAGTTTTCCATTTTTTCCAATCAACTTGCCTGTATCAGAAGAATCAACATAAATAGTAATCTCGGCAAAATTATTTTCCAAATTCTGCCTTTTTATATCAACTTTTTCAGGAAAGTCAACGATTAATTTTGCATATTCTCTTAAAAAATTTTCAACCATTTTATTTACTTGTTATAGCTATTACCCTATCACTTAATTTAGCACCTACACTTTTCCAATAAGCCAAACGTTCAGCATCAAATTTTACTACTTCAGGTTCAACCATAGGATTATAATAACCAATACTTTCTATCCAACTACCATCTCGTCTTTTTCTACTATCAGTTACAACTATACGATAAAATGGTCTCTTTTTACGTCCCATTTTTGTAAGTCTGATCACTGTCATTTTAATACTCCTAAAAAAATTAAAATTTTGTTATAGATATTATAGCTTATATATCCATAAAAAAGTTTTAATTATTGCGGTCTTTTAGATTGTTGCAACATATTCATAAAATTTTCCATCCCTTTTTTATTTGAAAATTTCTTTGCTAACTTAGCCGCATTAGCAAATTGTTTTAAAAAGCGATTGACTTCCATTTGAGATAAACCAGCACCTTCTGCAATACGACGTTTTCTTGCATTATTCAATAAATCAGGATTTTCTCTTTCTTTTAATGTCATTGAAGAAATCATCGCTTTAATATGAAGAATTTCTTTAGAATTATCTAAATCAATGTCTTTAATATTTGCTGCCATAGAAGACAAACCCGGTATCATTCCTATAATTGATTTCATGCTACCGAGTTTTTTAACACTTTCCATTTGATTTAAAAAATCATTAAAGTTAAATTCACCTTTTTTAATTTTTTTATTAAGCTTTTTAGCTTCTTTTTCATCAATAATTGCAGCAGTTTTTTCAGCTAATGTTGCTAAATCACCTTCACCCATAATACGATTAACAATCCTATCAGGGATAAATACCTCTAAATCAGCTACTTTCTCGCCTACACCTACAAACCTCAAAGGCACACCAATTTGCTTTGCTATACCTAAAGCAACACCACCTTTAGTATCTGCATCAAATTTACTTAAAATAACCCCAGTAATTTCTAAGGTTTCATTAAAACTACTAGCAGTTTTTACCCCATCTTGACCACTCATAGAATCAGCTACATAAAAAATTTCATCAGGATTTAAAATGGTTTTTACTTCTTTGAGTTCATTCATTAAAGCCGTATCAATAGCTAAACGACCTGCAGTATCTACAAGCAATACATCATACATGGAATTTTTTGCTTTTTCTAATGCTTGTTTAGCTACTTTTAAAGGATTGCTTTCATTTTCTATAAAAAATAAATCAAGTTCATTAGCTTGAGTAAGTTGTCTTAATTGCTCCACTGCAGCTAGTCTTTGCAAGTCGCATGCAGCAATTAGCACTTTTTTATTTCTTAGTTTTAAATAATTAGCAATTTTAACCGTGGTTGTAGTTTTACCACCACCTTGCAAACCACACATTAAAACAACCGTGGGTGGTTTACCAGCAAAAACAAAACCTTGGTTTTTGCCTTTAACACTAAGAATTTCTTCTAAATTTTTCTTAATTGAGTCTAAAAATTGTTTTTGCCCTATACCATTCGTTTTTACATCGTTTTCTACCAAAGTAAGTAATTCTTTAGTAACTTTATGATGTACATCTGCTTTTAAAAGGGATTTTTTTAAAGTGTCAAGAGCGTTTTTTAAAGCTTTTTCATCATCAATAAAACGAAGTTTATTAACCGCAGATTTAAATGATTCACTAACTATTTCAAACACTTTATTTTCCCTTTATTAAAATTTTAAAAAGCTAAATTATAAACCTTTTTAGCTTTAAACGCCTTTAAAAAATTAAATTTTTTATTTCAAAACCATAAACATTAAAACTATCATCAAGCAAGGCTTTAAATTGATAATCAAAAATATGCGTTTCATAAGAATGCAAAAACATTCTAGATGAACTTATTTTAGCATATTTTTCATCACCAATAATGCCATGTTTTATATGGTTTAAATGTACTCTGATTTGATGTGTCCTACCTGTTTTAATGATTGCTTTTATTAAGGTTTTTTTAGCATTTACCATTAAGGGTATAACTTGAGTATGAGCTTCTAAACCAAATTTATCAATTTTACTAAAAGCTCCGAATTTATTTTTTACAGTAGTTATTTTTTCACAAATTTCAAGTTCTTCAGCAATCACTCCATCAACAATAGCTAAATAACTTTTATAAACATTTTGTTTTTTGTATTCTTGAATACATTTTAGCCTAAATTCCTCATCTTTGCTTAAAAGTAAAACTCCACTTGTTTCTTTATCTAACCTATTGATTAATTTGGCATGAAAAATATTTTCTAAATTCTCGCTGACTTCTCCACAAGGTTTATCCAAAGCTATGATTTTATCATCTTCGAAAAGCACTTTTGCTTTTTTGATTTTCTGTACGACAAATTTTGTTTTAGAACTCATTAAAGCCCTAGCTATAACAATCTTTTTTCCCATAGCAAAAACACAGCCTTTATCGATTAGATCTTTTGCTGTATTATTAGAAATTTTTTCTTGCATTGCAAGTAATTTATAAGCTTTTTCTTGCATCTAAACCTTCTTCAATGCTTATTATAATCTCGCTCAAATCACCTTGTTTTTTGAGTTTTGATTGGACTAATTTTTGTTTTAAATATATGTTAATATCTTTAATACTTTCGCAAATATATAAATTTTCCACTTCTTGGTATAAACTTTCTTGATTAAAATAATACTTTCCAGAAATAATAACATTGTTCCATCTAGCTGCTTCTATAGGATTATGCCCACCTATATCATCGATAAAAGAACCACATAAGAAAACAATATCACCAATTTTATAAAAATTTTCAAGTTCGCCCAAAACATTTAATAACAAACATTTTGAAATAAAAGCTTTTTCAAATTCGTTTTTATCTAAATTTAAATCCGTGAATTTTTGCATATCATAACGATTTTCTTCACAATAATTTTTTAAAATTTCTTCAACTTTTTTAAAGCGTTCTGGATGTCTTGGAGCAATAATCAATCTATCATTTTCTTCTAATTTAATCACATCAAGTAACAATTGTTCTTCATTTTCATGTGTACTGGCAAATATAATAACCCTAGCTTTAGGTTTTGAATAATTTTTCAGCTGTTTTTGTTGCTCTATATTTGCTTTAATATTTTTATACACTATAACATTTCTAGCTCCTAAACACTCTAATCTTTCTTTGTCTTTTTGACTTTGTGCAAACACAGTATCAATATATTTAAAAAGAAAGCGATAAAAAAATTTAAAACGCTTGTAATTTTTTAAGGATTTATTGCTAATTCTAGCATTAAGCAAAATTACTTTAGCATTATAAAATTTAGCCATAAAAATTAGCATAAGCCAAAGTTCTGCTTCAAATATAACTAAGACTTTACAAGGACTCATCCAAAAAGGTATAAAAATTTCAAATGGTAAGAAATTAACTTTTTTAGTATAATTTAATGCTTCATTATAACCTGTTTGAGTTATAGTTGAAATTTTACAATTTGAAAAATATGTTATCAAAGGAACAATACTTTTGATTTCCCCAAAAGAACAAGCATGAAAATATATATTACCATAAGCTTGTTTTAAGTTTTTATAAAGAAAAAATCTAGACTTTAAAGACAATTTATATTTTTCATTATAAAAACTTAAAACCAATAAAAAAGGAGCTGTGATTAAATATGCTATCACAGCGAAAACATAATAAAAAAAAATCAATTTTGATTTTCTTCTCTTTCTCTATATAGAATCCTTCCACAATGTGGACAAGTAATAATTTCATCACCTTTTAAAACCGCCAAATATGTTTTATCATAAATCCTCATAAAACAACCATAGCAAGCATGTTTTTTTACCGGAACTACTGCACTATTTCCAGCCCATTTTCTAATTTTTTCATAAAAAGTTAAAACTTTTTGATTTATTTCACTTACTAATTTTACTTTTTTATCGTAAACCTCTAATCTTTCTTTTTCAATATCTACCAATACAACTTTGGTTTGTGCGTCTATCTGATCCACTTCATTTTCAAGTTCAATTCTTTTAGTTTGCAATTCTTGTTTAAATTTCTCTTTATTTTCTAATATTTTATCTAATCTTTCTATTTCCTCATTAGCAGCATCAAGTTGTTCTTTAGCTATATCTTCTTCAATTTTCAAAGCATTTGCTTCTTTTTCGGTTTTTACAGCAGCACTTTTTTTTGCCAACTCTTTTATTTTTATCCCAAATTCAGCAATATGAGTATTATTTTGATTTTTTTGATTTTCCAAGTCTTTTATGTCTTTATCAAAAGCATTAATCTCTTCTTCTGTTTTATCAAGCAAAACTCTTTTGTCTTTTAGATCTTTAGTCGCATTATCCACTCTAAGAGTAAAACCATCTAACTCTTTATCTATTTGAGATAAAACTATAAGTTGTTCTAAATATTTATTCATTGAAAAATTCCTTAAAAATATTGAAATGGATTTTTTGAAACTGATATTATAACTTCTAAATGAAAATTTTGCAAATATTTTGCTAAAATTTCACCAAAATATAATTCACTTTCATAATGACCTATATCTATTAAACTAAGTTTATTATAATAGCTTTCTAAGGCTTGATGATATTTAAAATCTCCACTTAAAAAGCAATCAGCTTTTACACTAGAAATCAAATCCCCTCCACTTCCTGTGCAAATTGCCAAAGAATTTATTTTTTCATAATGAGCATCTACCACTCTAATATAATCAAGATTTAAAGTATGTTTCACATGTGATATTAAATCATTAAAGCTAAGATTAACATCACAATAAATTAAAAAATCTTTTTGTTCCTTAATCTTAAAACCCAAAATATCACTTACAAAATAAGCGTTTAAGTGACTTAAATCGAAATTTGTATGCATAGCAATTAAAGCTATATCTTTTTGAATCATTTTAGTAAGAAGTTTTTGCGGATAAAACTCTCCGTTTAAATTTTTTAAACCTTTAAAAATCAAAGGATGGTGTACTATAAAAAGTGAATTTTTACTAGCATTTTCAATTAAATTTATATCTACATCAAGAGCAATATAAATTTTTTCTATTTCTTGATTAAAATCTCCTAATAATAATCCACTATTATCCCATGAACTTTGTGTTTCAAATGGACTAATAGTGTTTAAGTAATCATATATTTCTTTAATTTTCATCTAAACTTTCTTTATAAACTAAAGCACAATTTTTAGATAACTCTCTAATTTTAAGCATAAAATCTTGTCTTTGAGTTACAGAAATAGCACCTCTTGCATCAAGCAAATTAAAAGTATGAGCTGCCAACATACAATAATCATAAGCTGGCAAAGCAAGTTTTGCTTCCAATGCATTTTTACATTCATTGTAAGCATTCTCAAATTGAATATTTAAGGTTTTCACATTACTAATTTCGAAATTATATTTACTAAATTCAAATTCAGTTTGTTTATGAACATCTTTATAAGTAATTTTTCCACCATTAAATTCGTTCCAAATAATATCATATACATTATCTACATTTTGTAAATACATAGCAAGTCTTTCTAAACCATAAGTAATTTCGGCACTGACTAAATCCACACTTATACCACCAACTTGTTGAAAATAAGTAAATTGTGTTACCTCCATTCCATCAAGCCAAACTTCCCAACCTAGACCCCAAGCACCTAAACTCGGACTTTCCCAATTATCTTCAACAAAACGAATATCATGTGATTTTAAATCAAATCCTAAATTTTCCAAACTTTTTAAATATAACTCTTGAATATTATCAGGGCTTGGTTTAATTAGTACTTGAAATTGATAATATGCACCTAACCTATTAGGGTTTTCACCATATCTACCATCAGTTGGTCTTCTACTTGGAGCTACATAAGCAGTAGCCCATGGTTTTTTTCCTAAACTTCTTAAAAAAGTAGCCGGATGAAAAGTACCTGCTCCAGCTGGAAAATCATATGGTTGCATAATAGCACAACCTTGTTTTTGCCAAAATTCTTGTAAATTTAATATCATTTGAGAAAAAGTCATCATTTTTCTTCCTTTAATTCTTCTGGCTTTTCTTCATTATTTGCATAAAGTTCTACAGTTTTATTCCACATCATTTTATACTTTCTCTTTAAAAATTCGACTTCATTTCGAGCATATTTGAGTTGCTCATTAAGATTTTCTATAGTTTTTCTATCTTCATCGTATAGTTCTTGCATGGAATACAAAGCATCTTTTAAAAATTTATTCTCGCCTTTTAGAGCTTCTAATGTTTCATCTTTAGCATCAAGTACTTTTTCATGTAAATTTAAAATAGTTCCTATAGTTTTTTCTACAAAACTTTCTCCTGCTAAAGTCATAGAATTTACCATTGCCGGCTGTTTTGAACTCATAGGAACAACACTAAAAGTGCCTTGATTGGCCTCTATGTAAATTTTATCCTCTTCTTCTTTAAAATTTAAAGCTCCATTAGCCATCATTCCTTTTACAACATCTTCGGATAAATGTACTAATTGACAAAATTCCTTTAACTCTAAATAAGTTTGCATATGCACTCCTTAAAGAAAAACTTCGATTGTGCTAGAATCTTGAATTAATTTTTCTTGCTGTTTTTTTCTATCTTCTAGTAATTTTTGAGCTAAACTCTCATCTTCAATAGCCAAAATTTGAATGGCCAGATAAGCTGCATTTACAGCTCCTGCCTTACCTATAGCCAAAGTTGCAACAGGAATTCCACTTGGCATTTGTACTGTAGAAAACAATGAATCCATACTAGATAAACTGCTTCCTGGCATAGGTATGCCCAATACAGGCTTTGTAGTGTGTGCTGCCACAACTCCTGCTAAATGTGCTGCCATACCAGCTGCAGCTATAAAAACTTTAGCACCCTTATCTTCAGCTTCTTTTATATACTCTTGAGTTCTTTTAGGGCTTCTATGAGCTGAAGTTACTAAAATTTCATATTTTACTCCAAATTGTTCAAAAACTCCCAAAGCCTCTTTCACAACATCATAATCACTTTTGCTACCCATTAATATAGATACAAATTTCACTCAACACTCCTTCTTAAAAAGCTAAATTCTGGAAGCTTAAATGGCAAAATAATTTCATTTTCATTACCACTATGAATTTCATTAAATTCTTTATTATTTTTTGCTAATAATTGTTTAAAAACTATAAAATTTTTTCCATCTTTTTGATAAGTTAAACCTAATTTATTTTCCCCTAATTCTATATGAGAATTTACTGGCGTTAAAATTTCATATTCTTTGTTTAATTGTATTTTACCTTTGCATTTAAAAAATTCACCATCTTCGCTTATTGCATGTACTTGATGAGTTCCCTCTTCTATGCTTGTATTATAGTTAATAGAATCATTTTTTTCATAAGCTCTTGAAACTAAATATCCATCTGTAAAACCTCGATTTTTTAAAGTATGAATTTCTTTTTCGTACTTAGTAGCATCAAAAGCGTCGTTTAATACGTCATTCACTGCCATCTTATAAGTTCTTGTAGTTAATGCTACATAATATTCACTTTTAGTTCTTCCTTCTATTTTAAAAGCGTGAATACAATTTTCTTGCATAATTTTTTGAATATAAGAACTTAAATTTAAATCTTTAGAATTAAATACATGGGTTCCATTTTCATTCTCTTCTAATCTAAAAAGAGTATTAGTTTCTGGATTTTTAGCATAGAGTTCATAATTAAATCTACAGTCATTTGCACATGATCCACGATTGCTCATACGACCACTTTGCACTGAACTTATCAAACACCTTCCAGAATATGCAAAACACATAGAACCATGAACAAAACTTTCAAGTTCTATATCACAATTATTTTTTATATCTTTGGCATCTTTTAAACCTAATTCTCTTGCTATAACGACACGCTTTGCACCCATATCCTTATAAACTTGAGCATCTAAATAATTTAAAATATTAGCTTGGGTTGATACATGAAGATTGACTTCAGGTGCTAACTCTCTTACTAAGCGCATAACACCAACAGAAGCTACTATAAAAGCATTTGGTTTCATTTCTTTTAGTTTTAAAATATGTTTTTTTAAATTTTCTATTTGGGAGCTAAAATGAAAACCATTAATTGTCACATAAATTTTCTTACCCTTTGCATGAGTATAATCAACAGCTTCCTGAAAAGTTTCATAATTAAAATCTCTAGCAGTTCTTGCTCTTAGTGAAAAATTGCTTACTCCGGCATAAATAGCATCAGCTCCATATGCTAGTGCTATCTTTAATTTTATAAAATTGCCTGCAGGTGCAACTATTTCAGGAATAATCATTTTTTTCCTAAACTAGCAATTAAAGCCTCAATGTCATCATTACTTACAACATCTGCAGTCGTATCACCCTCAATATGTACAGCAGAACCAACACGTTTTTCATCATCAATTTTACCCTCAAACAAGCTACTCATATATCTACTTAAAGCTCTCATTACATTGATAACACGCTCAATTTTTTGACGATGTATATCTTGATATTGCATTGCATCCATTGCCATCATAACCTCATCTTGACCAGTTTGCAAACAACCTGTAATATCATCTATAATATTTTTAGCATTATTATTAACCTCAATAGCTTCCTTAAAACTTTTTACATTAGGAAATTTTAAATTTAATTTTTCAAAAATCTCAATATTTTTATTTAACGCATCACTAATAACACAAAGCTCATTTTCAGAATTTGCAAAAAAATCATTGATAGATTCTAATTTTTCCATCATTTCTGTTGCTTTAATCTCACTATCCCTTGTTACATCATCAAGTTGATGTACAACTTTATGTTCTTTGCTAGGTGGTGGTGGTGGCCAAGCCATATCAGCTCTTGCCTTATAATCTCCGTTAATCATGCCATTAACAATTTGCTTATTTCTTTCTTCATCTTCATAGTCTGTTTCGGGTTTTACTTCGGTCTCTTCTGCACCATCAAGATCTAAATCTTCAGTACTATTCATCAAAGCATCTAATTCTTCTTGAGTCATTGTTACACCTTTTTAATTATAAAAACTAATTGAAGATTATATTACAAAAAAATATAATTCAAAATTAATTTTATAAAATAAATTGCGTTTTTTATATAAAAATATATTTTTATATTTGATTATAAAAAATATATTAATTTAAACTTAATTTAAAAAAAATATAATACAATCATAAATATGTAAAATATTTTGGTTTAATTAAAGGAAAATAAAATGGGTAAATTTGTAAATAGTGTAGATGAATTTTTTAGCTATACTCAAGAGCATGAAGTAATGTTTGTTGATTTTAGATTTACTGATATGATAGGCACTTGGCATCACATCACTTATAATATAAAGGCAATTGACAACAAAACATTTGAAAATGGAATTCCTTTTGATGCAAGTTCTTTACATGGATGGCAACCTATAGAGAAATCAGATATGATTTTAAAACCTGATGTTGAAAGTGCTTTTTTGGATCCTTTTACAGCTGATCCTACTATAATAGTAATTTGCGATGTTTATGATATTTATAAAGAACAAATGTATGAAAAATGTCCAAGAAGTATTGCAAAAAAAGCTATGGAATATTTAGCTAAAAGCAATATAGCAGACACTGCTTATTTTGGTCCTGAAAACGAATTTTTTATCTTTGATAATGTAAAGATAGTTGATTCATCAAATTGTTCTAAATATGAAGTAGATACAGAAGAAGGTGAATGGAATGATGATAAAGATTTTTTAGATAGTTATAATAGTGGTCATCGTCCTAGAAATAAAGGTGGATATTTTCCTGTAAGTCCTATTGATTCTAGTGTGGATATTAGAGCTGAAATGGTACAAGTTTTAGAAAGAGTCGGTTTAAAAACTTTTGTTCATCATCACGAAGTAGCACAAGGTCAAGCTGAAATTGGAGTTGAATTTGGAAATTTGGTTGAAGCGGCTGATAATGTTCAAATTTATAAATATGTAGTAAAAATGGTAGCTCACTTAAATGGTAAAACAGCAACCTTTATGCCAAAACCACTCTATGGAGACAATGGAAGTGGTATGCATGTACATATGAGTCTTTGGAAAGATGGGGTTAATTTATTTTATGATAAAGAAGGCTATGGAAAACTAAGCGAATGCGCAATTAATTATATCGGAGGAATTTTAGGAAACGCTAGAAGTGTAGCTGCTTTTACCAATCCGAGTTCAAATTCTTACAAAAGAATAGTTCCAGGTTTTGAAGCACCTTGTATATTGACTTATTCTTGTCAAAATCGCTCCGCAAGTTGTCGTGTACCTTATGGTATTAATGAAAAAAGTGCAAGAGTTGAAATAAGATTTCCTGATAGTACTTCTAATCCATATTTAGCTTTTGTAAGTTTATTAATGGCAGGGCTTGATGGTGTTAAGAATAAAACAAAACCTGTAGGTCCAATGGATGAAAATTTATTTGCCCTAACTTTAGATGAAATTAGAGAGAAAGGTATAGAACAATTACCTCATACCTTAAGAGGATCTTTAGAAGCACTTATTAGAAAAAATACTTTCTTAAAACCTGTAATGAGCGATGTATTTATTGATGATTATCAACATATGAAATTTGAAACTCAAGTTTGGCCTGTAGAAGCTAGACCGACTGCATATGAGTTTAAAACTTGCTATTCTTGCTAATTTTTGATGCCTAAAATGGCATCGAAAATTAAAATACTATTGTTTTATTTTCATGTATAAAAATCCTATCATCAAACACTAAATCCAAAGCTTTAGAAAAAACATTTTTTTCTACATTACGTCCTGCTTGTTGCATAGCTTGCCAAGAATACTCATGAGTAACCGGTATAACATCTTGAGTAATGATTGGACCTTCATCTAAATTATTATTTACAAAATGTGCTGTTGCACCTATGATTTTAACACCTCTTTCATAGGCTTGTTTATAAGGATTAGCTCCTATAAATGCAGGTAAAAAAGAATGATGGATATTAATAATCTTTCCCTCAAAATGTTCTACAAAAGATGGAGATAATATTCTCATATATTTTGCTAAAACAATATAATCAAATTCATATTGTTTTAAACACTCTAGCATTTTTTCTTCATGCTCTTGTCTACTTAAATCTTGCGCTAAAATAGTATGAAAAGGTATATTAAATTTATCCACCAAAGGTTTTAACACATCGTAATTTGCAATTACTGCTTTAATACTAGCATTAAATTCTCCGCTAAATTGACGAATAAGCAATTCACCTAAACAATGTGTTTCTTTGGTTGCTAAAACAATAATATTTTTTTTTCTTTTTTGTGTAATTTCTATTTGAGCATTATCAGGAAGCATAGCCTCAAGCGTTCCTTTAAAAGCTTTTATATCAAGCTCTCCTTCTAAATGCGCTCTAAAGAAAAAACGATTTTCACCAACAAATTCATCATTTTTTATAATATTTATTCTATATTTAAAAATAACATCTGAAATTCTATAAATCAAACCTTTTTCATCACTACTTGATATTTTTAAAATATATTCATTCATTTTTTATCCTTTATATAGTTTTTTAATTCTTGTAGTTTTCTTTTTTCAAGTTCTTTTCCAAGCTCTTTTCCACTAAATCCTTCCTTTAATAAATCATTTGCACTAATTTTACTTTCAAAAGCATGATGATATAAATTTAATTTTTTTGCTTGTATGATACGCTCATCACTCCAAAGCCCAAGCCATTTGCAAAGTGATTTTTTTAAAGCAATTTTAGCCAAATTAAAATCATCAATTTTGCCTAAAATAAATTCTTGATCACATTTTTTTAAAAGCTCTTTTTTTAATTTCATTTTTTTAAAAAAATAATCTTTATCTATATGAAAAAAATTCAAATATAAATATAAAAACAAAGCCTCATCTTTAATAAATTCTTGACTTTGCTTTAAAAGATTTTCAAATTCAATACTTTGCGTTTTATGAAAAAAAATTTTTTCTTCCAAATTTAGAATTTTGAAATATTCATATGCTTTATCAAGCCTTGATGTTTTAAAAATCTTATAAAGCTCATTATTAATACGTTCTTTAGACAAATCACTTATGTCCATAGCTTGCATTAATTTTAAACTTTCTTTTGCAATTATTAAATCAAACCTACACGCAAAAGAAATCGCACGAAGAACTCTTAAACTATCTTCAATAAAACTTTTATCATCAATATGTCTTATAGTTTTTGCTTTTAAATCTTTTAAGCCGTTAAAAAAATCTAAAAATGCAAAATCAAAAATATTCATCATTAAAGCATTAATGGTAAAATCTCTTCTTCTAGCACCCTCTTGCTCATCATTACAAATTTTAACTTCAAAACCTTTATGGCCTTTAGAAATTTTATTTTCATAGCGTGCTAATGCTAAATCAAATTTTTTATATTTATATACAAAAAAGCTTTTTCCCGCCCCACTTGCTCCAAGCTTTTTCATAAGTTCATCAAAAAGTTCTGGATGTACATCATATATTTCTATATCATAATCATCACTTGTTAAATTTAAAAAAGAATTTCTTACACACCCACCTACCAAATAAGCTCTTTGAGTGTAAGGTTTAAGTATATTTTTAATCCTTAAAAAATCTTGATCATTTCTTAAGTCTGTCTTCAATCTTTGCAAGTAAAAACTCTAAAAAAGTAATAGTTATATCTAATCTCTTATCTAAATGTTCATCTTTGGTATTTTTTAAACCTTCAAATAATACCAAAATACGCTCTCTAATATTTTTTAAAAAAAATTCTTCGTTATTTTGTAAATTTTCTTCAATACTTTCTGTTTTTATATCTATAGCAGGTTGTTTCTTTTCTTCAGCTTTCTCTTCTATACTGCTAATTTCTTGCGTTAACCCTTGTGCTACCTTATCTATTTTTTCTTTTATTTTTTTTTCTTGCATTATTTCCTCTACCATAGGAGCAAATTCTTCATTTTTATTTTTTTTATTATTATCTAATTCTGAATTGACTTCACTTATAGCCATTTTTGCTAAATCTTCAATATTCATAATTTTATTAACCACCTTTTAAATTCATTAATTTCTTCTTCACTTTTCATATTAACAAAAAAGTCAAGCATTTCATAATTCAAATCCTCGTGATTCGAACGTAAGCCGCTTAAACGCCTTATAGCATCAATAGCATTTTTATTTTGAGGATCTTGTTGTAAAATATTTTTATAAATCTCTAAAGCTTCGTTTTTTAAACCTTGTGCCTCGTATATAGAAGCCTCTGTTACTGTATATCGCATTATAAACTCACAAAAAATAAAATCTTCGAAATTTTAACAAAAAAGGCTTTAATTTATTTTTAATTTTTATTTAATCACAGGAGCTTTATAAGCTAAAAAAACAAAAATATTTAATATTATAGCTATTGCAATAAGCATAACAAACCCTAAAATAAAATTATCAAATTTATCATGAAGCATACCTATAATCCAAGGCGCTTGAGCTGCTATTAGATATCCTATACCTTGTGACATAGCAGAAAGTTTTGCCGCTATAGTAGAATTTGAACTTTTTATAGCAATAAACAGCAAAGATACAGTAAAAACACCACTAGAAGCACAACCCAAAAAAATAGAATCCAAAAGCAATATTACTTTTGTTTCGCAAATAAAAATTATAATAAAACTTAAAATATACATAAAACCCAATACTACTATAACAAAACTTTTAGCGTGACTTCTAAGTTTTCCTAAAATTATAGGTAAAAAAAAGGCTATAGGCATACCTATAATTTGCGACAATAATAAAACATTAGAGCCAAAATCAACACCGAAACCTTTTTCACTAATCATTACACTAAGCCAAGCAAAAAGACTATAAGATAAGAAACTTTGCAATCCCATTACTATTGTAACTTTCCAAGCTGTTAAATTTAAAAAAATATTCATCTTATTAATACTTTTCTTTTTAGTGCGTAATAACCTTTTATTTTTCAAATGAGGAAGATAAAAAATTAGAGCAACTAAAGCTAAAATAACCCAAAAAAACATTGCTTCAGGTACACTAAAACTTTTAAGTAAAGGTAAAGACAAAGCCACACCAATAATAGAAGATAAACCTAAAATAGAACCGTATAAACCCATTATTTTATAAGTATTTTTTGAAAATTTTTCTTTCACAAAAGAAGGCAATAATACATTAGCAATAGCAATACCTCCACCAATTAAAAAAACACCTGAAAATAAGCCTATACTACCTCCATAACTTCTAATAAATTCTCCAACAATAATTAAAACTAAAGCAAAAAACAAAGCTTTAATTTGTGAAAAATATGCTACAAAAAAAGAAATAAGTCCAAATGCTATCAAAGGTAAAGTTGTAAGCATACCTGCTAAAGTAGAATTGATTTTATAATATTCTTGGATATATTCAATCATAGGTCCTATAGAAGTTATTGGTGCTCTTAAATTTAGAGCAAAAGCAATAACAACTAAAATATTAATCCAAAAGAATTTTTTATATGATATTTGAGTGTACATATTATTTTTGATTTAAAATTTTTTCAAGATATTTTTGCTTATCGTGTTCAGTATTTTTTTGTTCTATTTGTTTTTGAGTTTTTATTACTTCATTTTCTTTAGAATAATAAAAATAATCAAAAATAAAAATAGAAAATATAAATAAAACCAAAGGGATTAAAAAAACCATATCTAATCTTTTAAAAATAATCTTTACACCAAAACTTAATTTTTTATAATTTATACAATTAAAACGCTAATTATTTTAGCGTTTTAATTGATTTACAATTCCTAGCATATCATCACTTGTTGTAATTGCTTTTGAGCCTGCCTCGTAAGCTCTTTGTCCTGTGATAAGATCAGTCATTTCTTCAACAAGCTGAACATTGCTAAGCTCTACAAAACCATGCTTAATAGGAGAAAAACCATTTTCACCTGCAATACCTGCAATAGGTGCTCCGCTTGCATCAGTTTCTACTAAAAGATTATCTCCTAATGCATGCAAACCTGCAGGATTTATAAAATTTACAAGTTCAATTTGACCTATTTGAGTTTCAGCTGTATTTCCTGGTTGCATTACTGAAATAGTTCCATCACTTGCAACATTAATAGCTGTTGCATCTTCTGGTATAGTCATCTCTGGTAAAAGTCTATATCCATCTGAATTTACAATATTTCCTTCTGCATCTTTTGTAAATTGACCATTTCTAGTATAAGCTATGGTTCCATCAGGCATTTGAATTTGAAAAAACCCATTATTACCCACTATAGCCATATCAAGTCCTGCTGTTGAAGTTTGCTTTAAACTACCTTCACTAAAAATTTTACTAATAGCAGTTACTCTTGAACCAAGTCCAACCTCAATACCACTTGGATGTTTTGTTGTGCTTGAAGTTGAAGTACCTGCATATTTCATCGTTTGATACATCAAATCTGCAAATTCTGCACGTGACTTTTTATAACCTACTGTATTAACATTTGAAATATTATTTGATGTTACATCAATCTGAGTTTGTTGTGATACCATCCCTGATGCTGCTGTATATAATGATCTTAACATTTTATCTATCCTTAGTTTTATTTAGTACTTGCTAATTTATTAATAGCTTCTTGATTTAAATCATCCATATGAGATGTCATGACCTTTTGATACATCTCAACCATTCTATTCGCTTCGATTAATCCTACCATTTCTGTAACTGGATTAACATTTGATCCTTGAGTAAAACCTTGCTTAATGGCGTTTGAATTTGGCAAATCTCTAATTTTGTTTAAATTATCGATTTTATACATATTATCGCCATCTTTTTGTAAATCTCTTAAGTCATCAACTTGTGCTACGAATAATCTTGCTATATCTTGATTAGACGCACTAATGATTCCATTTTTATCTACATTAATAAAAGAATTAGAATCTTCTATTCGTATTTCACCTAATTCCGGATTACTAAAATAATCACTGCTTAAAACTCTATATCCTTGACGATTTACCAAATAACCCTCATCGTCAAGTTGAAAATTTCCATCTTGGCTTAATCTTACTTCGCCATTATTTGTTTTAATTAAGTAAAAAGTATCTTCACGAGTTAAAGCTAAATCCAAAGGATTGTGTGTCATTTTCATTGAACCCACACTAAAATTTGTATAAACATGATTAACCTGTGGAACCCTATCTATGGTTGTATTGACAAATCTAGAAGCATCCCTAGTATGATTTTGTATAGGTAACTCATCTTGAGTTTCTTTAAAAATCCTTTTAAAATCTGCAATAACAACATTATCCCTTTTATACCCACTTGTATTGACATTTGCTAAATTGTTTGTTACTACATCTAAACGATTAAATTGAGTAACCATAGCACCTGTAGCTTGATAATAACCATTTTGCATTATTTTTCCTATTTAAAATCTTGATTTTGTCAATATAAAGCAAAATATGTTCCAAAATATTTTTATTTATTTTTAATTAATTTTTAGGCATAATGACCAATTTTACACTTAAATTACAACACTCAAGGAGTAATCATGGCTAATGAAACTAATACTTTAGAAGAACTTTTTAAAGAAAATTCCAAAGATTATATCACATATGAAAAACTTGTCAAGTATTTATCAAAACTTCCCAATACAAGTAGTGCCAAAAAAATCCGTGATTTAATGAATAAATATAAGGTAGAATTAATATCTTCAGCAGAAATTGCAAAGAAAAAAAATTTAGAAGAAGCAAAAAAACTACAAGAAGAAAAACAAAAGCTACAAGACATAAGCTTAGAAAATGAATTTGATTTAGCTAATGAGAATGATTTACTTGAATGGAGTCGATCTGATTCTCCTGTAAGAATGTATTTAAGAGAAATGGGACAAATTTCACTTTTAAATAAAGATGAAGAAATTGAAATTTCTAAAAAAATTGAACTAGGTGAAGATATTATTATTGATGCTTTTTGCTCTGTGCCTTATTTAATCGACTTTATTCTTGATTATAAAGAACCTTTAATAAATAGAGAAAGAAGAGTTAAAGAACTTTTTAAAAGTTTTGAGGATGATGAAAAAAATGATGATGAAAAAAATGATGATGAAATAGATAGTGAAGAAGAAAATGAAAATGAAGAAAATGAAAATTCCAATGACAAGAAACCCAAAAAAACAAATAAGAAAGAAGATGAAAGAACTCTAAAAGTTATAGAAAGTTTTAAAGCTTTAGAAAAAGCTAAAAAAGAATGGTTAAAAACTATATCTACTATTAATGCAGAAAATAGTGATGATGGATTATTAGATAAATTAGTAATAGCTTTTAAGAAAAATATATTAAAAGAAAAATTAATGGATCTTGGTCCAACCTCAAAACTTATTTCTGAAATAGTAAAATCCATGGAAACAGCATTAAAAAGCGATGAAGAATTTGATAAAGAATTAAAACGTTTAGAATATCGTTTACCGATGTTTTCCGAAGAGTTAAAACAAAGACATCAAGATATTTTAAAAGATATAACCAAACTTAGTAAAGAAGAAATTACAGAACGAGCACTAGAAACTACTATGGTTAGTACTTACATGGAGATTAAAAAACTTATTCAAACCAAAGAAGCTAGCCAAAATTCTTTTGATCTAGAAAAAGATCAATTAAAAGAAATTTTAGAACAAATCAAACGAGGTAAAAAAATATCCGATGAAGCTAAAACTAGAATGGCAAAATCAAATTTACGCTTGGTTGTAAGCATTGCTAAAAGATACACCAATCGTGGGTTACCATTTTTAGATTTAATCCAAGAAGGCAATATAGGCTTAATGAAAGCTGTTGATAAATTTGAATATAAACGCGGTTATAAATTTTCAACTTATGCAACTTGGTGGATTAGACAAGCCATCTCAAGAGCAATTGCAGATCAAGCAAGGACAATTAGAATTCCTATTCATATGATAGAAACTATCAATCAAATTAATAAAATTATTCGTGAACATCTACAAAAAGAAGGTAAAGAACCTGATGTTAGTATTATTGCTAAAGAAGTTGGACTTAGTATAGATAAAGTAAAACAAGTAATCAAAATCACCAAAGAACCAATTTCTCTTGAAGCACCTATTAGCAATGAAGATGATGGCAAATTTGGAGACTTTGTAGAAGATAGAACCTCGATTTCTCCTATGGATCATATTTTAAAAGATGATTTAAAAGAGCAAATTGATGATGTATTAGATCAACTCAATGACAGGGAAAAAGCAGTTATTAGAATGCGTTTTGGTTTAATGGATGATGAAAGTGATAGAACTTTAGAAGAAATTGGCAAAGAGTTAAATGTTACAAGAGAAAGAGTAAGACAAATAGAAAGTTCAGCTATAAAAAAACTCAAACATCCAAAAGTCGGTAGAAAACTTAAAAACTACATAGAAGGTTGGAAATAATCCTTGCTAATAAAAAAGCAAGGATTAGCTATCTTTAAAAAGCTTAGTTGCCAAATGCGTAGCTCTACTATGATCAGTATCCTTTTTCAAAGTGTTAAAAATTCTACTAATATACTCTTCTAGAATTTGTTGAGAATTATTAGTTTTTTCTCCCTCTCTTAAAGTGATTTTACGATACCTTTTTTCACTATCTAATTCATAAGCTAAATCATTATCGCTTAATTGTAATTTTAAAATTTGAGCTAATTTTGCACGAGAATGCTCATCAAATATAGGAGTCATCAACTCTAGTCTTCTTTCTAAATTTCTTGGCATCCAATCGGCACTTGATATAAAATAATTTGGTGCCGTATGCTTAAAATATAAAATTCTAGCATGCTCTAAATATTTTCCCACTATACTCCTAACCTTTATATTTTCACTATATCCTTTTACTCCAGGTCTTAAACAACAAATTCCACGCACAATAAGATCTATTTTAACACCCTTATTTGAAGCTTCATATAAAGCCTTAATCACATCTCCATCTACTAAAGCATTCATTTTGGCTATAATTACACCTTCTTTTCCATAATTTGCTTCAGCATTTATCATATCTAAAATTCTTTCTTTAATTTGTTTTGGACTCATTGATAAAGTTTTTAAACGACGGCTTTTGCTATATCCTGAAAGAATATGAAAAAAAGTTGTTGTATCTTGTGAATATTCTTCTTTGGAAGTAAAATAACTCACATCAGTATAAATTTTTGCCGAGCTTGCATTATAATTTCCTGTACTTAAATGATTATAAATTTTTAACTTTTCTCCTTCTTTTCTAATCACTTGAGCAACTTTTGCATGAACTTTAAAACCTGTAATACCATATATAACATGAGCTCCTGCATTTTCTAATGATTTTGCCCAATGTAAGTTATTTTCCTCATCAAAACGTGCTTTTAACTCCACCATTACAGTAACTTGTTTACCATCACTTGCTGCATCAATTAAAGCTTGAACTATGTTTGAGTTTTTTTCTACCCTATAAAGGGTCATTCTTATAGAAACAACCTTAGGATCTTTACTTGCTTCTTTGATAAATTGATACACAGGCTCAAAGCTTTCATAAGGCTGTATAGCCAAAATATCTTGTTTATCTATTGCACTAAAAATCGAAACATTATCCCCAAAAGGTGGTAGAATTTTTGGCGTATATACAGGATTTAATAAATGTGTAAATTCTTTATTAGAAATGATTTGCCATAATGATGGTAAATTTAAAAGTATATTATATTGATAAATATCTTTATGAAAAATATTCATATGAGAACTTAAAAATTCAATCAACTGCTCATCTGCACCTTTTTCTATTTGTAAGCGTATAAAAGCACCTTTTCTACGAAGTTTTAAACCCTGCTCTAAAATCAGCATAAAATCATCAGCTTCTTCTTCTTCTATCTCCATATCCGCATTTCTGGTTACTCTAAAAGCAGCCGAAGATAAAAGCTTATAACCTGGAAAAATATGCTCTGTATGATGACGCACTATACTTTCTATAGGCACATAAATGTTAGAACTTACTTGATAAAATCTTGGCAAAACCCTAGGTATGCGTATCATGCCAAATTTTAAAAGTTCAGGATGCATAGGATCACAAAGTTTTACCGCCAAAGAAAAAGAAAGATTATTTAAATGTGGAAAAGGATGGGTTGCATCAACGGCAATAGGCACTATCACAGGAAAAATATTAGAAAAAAAATGCTCGTTACATTGTTGTTTTAAATCCTCATCAAGCTCTTCATATAAGCGAATAAACAAATTCTCTTTTTCTAAATCTTGAGTGATTTTAGTAAAATACTGTTCTACTACATATTTTTCTTCATGTAAATAATTTCTAATAGCTTTAAGCTGTGCAAGTGGTGTCATTTCATCATTACTTGCTGTGCTTATTCCTGCTACAAAAAGCTGTTTTAAACCAGCCACTCTTATCATATAAAATTCATCTAAATTAGTACAATATATAGCTATAAATTTAAGTTTTTCAAGCAAAGGAAGATCTTTAGAGCATTGATCTAAAACACGAGAGTTAAATGCAAGCCAAGAAAGTTCTCTATTGATATACATTGATGGTTGAATTTGCATAATACACCTGCCTTATTTTCTAGTATTCATATTTTAATATTTCTTTTATTAAAATTTATTTTATTTTTATAATAGTAAATAAATTTATATAAAAAATAATATTTTTTTATCTTATTAAAAAAAATACAAATGAATGATAAATTTATATTTATTTTTTAAGTTTTATAGTGTAATATAATTAAACATAAGTTCTTGCAACTTAAACTTCATTCAAAGGAGAGACTTTGAAAAAAGCAAACTCAAAACTTTTTGCTGTTTTCCTCTTCTTGCTTGTAATTTTAGCAGGAGTTGGAATGTATACTTTCCATAATGCTAAAGGCACTTCTTATTTTAGCGATGCCAGTGAAAGCTGTAATAACTGTCATATTATGAACGAAGTTTATAATGATTATTTAAAAGCTTCACACTCTAAAGAAGTTGATGGTAAATCAAGAGCAACCTGTAATGATTGTCATTTGCCACATAGCTTTTTTGAAAAATGGATTGCTAAAGCTCAAAGTGGTTTAGGACATGCTTATGCATTTACTTTTAAACTTGATTCTTTACCTACGCATTTAAGTGCAAATGCAAAAAGTAAAGAAATAATCCAAAATAATTGCATAGAATGCCATAAAGAAATTGCGAGCAACACTATCAACCCCACTCTAGATCCACACAAAGATAATTCTTTAAGTTGTGTATCTTGTCACCAAGGTGTTGGCCATAAGAGAGGATTTTAAATGAAAGGAGTAATTAATGAATAATAAAGGCATTTTATATAGTGCTATAAGCGCTACTATAGTAGCTATTGCGGGCGTATTGTGGTTAAATCAAGATATCACAGCTAAAACAAATGATTCAGTGGGCGGAATCATTTCTCAAGAAATTGTAAAACTTGGCGATGAAAATCCCACTTTTGATTACTGGGGAAAGAACTTTCCTGATTATTTAGATATGCATACAGCAGTGGAAAAACAAGCACCTAATGCAACAGAATTTGGTGGAAATTTAGCTTATTCAAAACTAATCCGCTATCCACAACTAACTGTTCTTTGGGCGGGTTATCCATTTAGCATTGATGCAAATGAAGAAAGAGGACATTTTTGGGTTCAAGTAGATCAAATGGATACAGCTAGAAATAACAAAGATTTCTTAAATGCACATGGCTTTGCAGGATTTGGTGGCCAACCAACAGCTTGTATGAACTGCCATAGTGGATGGACTCCTTGGCTTTTAAACAACACTGCAAAAGGTGATTGGGTGGCATTTAACTCTGCAAAATATTGGACTATGATTAAAACAGTTCCTGCGGTAAATGGAGCTAAAGAAAACTCACCTGAGCACAGTGGACCTCATGGTGGAAAAAGAATGGGTGTAACATGTGCAGATTGTCACAACCCAACAGATATGAGTTTAAGACTTACAAGACCAGCTTTAATCAATGCATTAATTTCAAGAGGCTATGAAGCAGATGAAAAACAAGGCATTAAAGCTTCAAGAAGCGAGATGAGAACTTTAGTATGCTCTCAATGTCACGTTGAGTATTATTTCAAACCAACAGGTACTAAAGTAAAAACTATCGGCGAAAGTATTGCTAATGATAGTTCTAAAAAATGGTGGAATGGTACACAAAAAACTTACGATGAGTTTGACTCTTGGAGAGATGGAAATAAACCAATTGAAATTGAGGTTGATGGTATAGAGTTAACCTATCCATGGAGTGAGTGGAAAAAAGGTGAGCCATTTAGAATAGAAATGTTTGATGATTATTATGAAAAAAATAGAGAAAATTTCCCAAGTGATTGGGTTCATAAAATCACTAAAGCACCTATGTTAAAAATTCAACACCCAGAAAGCGAGCTTTATAGTGGTGGAGTGCATGCTGCAAATGGTGTAAGTTGTGCAGATTGTCACATGCCTTATATTAGAAAAGGTGCGAAAAAAGTTACTAACCATAACATCACTTCACCTTTAGTTGATATTAACTCAGCTTGTAAAACTTGCCATACTCAAAGCGAAAGCTATCTAGCTAAACAAGTAAAAGATATTCAAAATTCAGTAGCTCATGATTTAAGAACAGCTGAATATTCTTTAGTAAGCTTGATTAAAGATGTAGAAACTATTCGCGCAGAGCTTGGAAAAATGCCTAAATTCCAAACTAATGGCAAAGCAGATGATGCTAAAATTTCAGCTGAATTAAAAGAAGTATTAGAACTACATAGAAAATCTCAAGTAAGAGCAGACTTTATAGGTGCTGAAAACTCAACAGGATTCCACAATCCTAGAGAAGCTTCAAGAATGCTTTTACAATCAGTTGATATGTCAAGACAAGGACAAACTAAATTAGTAGAAATTGCAGCCAAAAATGGTATTAAAGATTTCAAAACTTCAAATTTAGGTTTTGAAGATATTCAAAAATTAAATCCAGGTGAAATTCACTATAAAGTAGATCTAAATGGCAACAAAGCAGGAGATCGCTACTATAAACACCAAGAAGTAAATGGTAATCCACCAGCAAAACTTCTTGAAGATGATAAAAATCTAAAACCTTATAATTATAAAGTAATAGATTAATCATACTAAACCCTCATAATCGAGGGTTTATTCTTTTATCAAACTTACATCCTCGCCTTTTAAAATTTTATTCATAGTATTCATAGCACACATTTTTCCACACATTGAACAAGAATTAAGCTCATCAGGTTTTCTTTCATTAAACATTTTCTTAGCCTTTTCTCCATCGATTGCTAATTTAAACATTTTTTCCCAATCAATATCTTGTCTAGCTTTACTCATTGCATCATCTATTTTTCTTTCTTTAGGAAGTTTGGCTATATCTCCTGCATGAGCTGCTATTTTAGTCGCTACTATACCATCTCTTACATCTTCTAAATTTGGAAGTCTTAAATGCTCAGCAGGGGTTACATAGCAAAGTATATCAGCACCAGCTGCTGCTGCAACTGCTCCACCGATTGCTCCACTTATATGATCATATCCTGCGCCTATATCAGTAACTAATGGTCCTAAGACATAAAAAGGCGCCCCGTTGCAAATTCTTTTTTCAAGTTGCATATTAGCTTCTATTTCATTAATAGCCATATGACCAGGTCCTTCTATCATTACTTGTACATCTTGAGTCCATGCTCTTTTAGTTAATAACGAAAGTTCGATAAGTTCAGCAATTTGAGCTCCATCGCTTGCATCATGGGTACAACCAGGTCTTAGCGCATCACCCAAAGAAAGCGTCACATCAAATTCCTTACATATAGCAAGCAAATCATCATAATATTCATAGAATGGATTTTCAGCATTATTCATTTGCATCCAAGCATAAAGAACTGAACCTCCTCTTGAAACTATATTAGTAATCCTATTGCACTCTTTAAAAACCCTAGCAGCACGAGAATTTATCCCTGCATGAATTGTCATAAAATCCACTCCACTTTTAGCATGATGATATACTACATCTAAAAAATCTTTTGCCTTAATATCTTTTAAATCTTTTTCTAAAAATCCAACCGCATCATAAACAGGCACAGTGCCTATCATAGCTTTTGAAGTAGCAATTAATTCATCTCTAAAATGACTAGTTTTACCATAATTACTAAGATCCATAATAGCTTCTATTAAATTTATGAGCCAATTCTACCTTTTTCATTTCTTCACTATAATCTACACAATCATTTGAAACACCTAAATTTACATTTACCTTTGTTTTAAGTCCATAGCCAATACCATTTGGGTCTAGTACTTTATGGTTGATATTTGCAGGAATGATGATTTTTCCATATGCTATATTTTCAAGCAAAAAATCTTCACCTACTTGCTCTTTTTGTGCAACAATTTGCATTTGTTTTGTGAAAATTCCTTCTTTTGCATAAGACATTTGAGTTTTCATTTAAATTTATCCTTAAAATAAAATTTGGATAAATGAAGGGTATGTGAGTAGTTGATAAATTATCCCAACGCTAGCATTACCTAGTTCTGGTGCGGTCTAAGCTTTTAGCTTACTCTCAGCTTGTATCACAAGCTCCCGTCATTTATGCAAAGCAAGTATAACAATAAATACAAAACAAAGTTTATTTTTTTATTTGACTTTTAGCTTGCTTGCTAAAATGTAACAATTCTTCGGTGGTTTTTATATAAAAAGGAATTTTTTTAAGACAATATTTTAAAATTTCACTTGCAGCCAAAGCATCACTTAAAGCTCTATGATGCTTACTTTCAATACATAACAAATCCTTTAGTGCATCAAGGCCGTATTTTGGACTTTCAATGCACTTTTTAGCTAAATCAATAGTGCATAATCTTCTATTTAAAAGCACTCCAAAATCATTTTCATACATAGCTTTAGATATAAAATGATAATCAAAACGCACATTATGTGCTACAAAAATACTATCTTTTAAAAACAGTTTAAAATCATTTAACACAGTTTTTAAAGAAGGTGCATTTTCTACCATATCCAAACTAATCCCTGTTAATTCTGTAATATTTTCAGGTATGCTTTCTACTTTTATAAAACTCTCAAATCTATCAATTTCTTTATAGTTTTGAATTTTTACCGCACCTATTTCTAAAATTTGACCACTTTTAATCCCACCAGTACTTTCAATATCTACTACACAAAAAATCTCATCTTTTATTTTTGTATTTTTACTTTTTAAACACAAGCAATTTTGTGCATTAAGTTCTACTCCAAGCCCTAAAAGCTCAAAAATATATAAATCAAAATCATAATGATTTAATTCTTCTATTTTTGCAAGTTCTTTTAAAACCCAAGGAAAAGGTCTGTTTTCTTTGCTTAATTTGATGATTAGATCATCAATTTGTTGTTGGCTCAAAATTCAAGCTTTAAAGAATTAATTGCTGTTTTTTTATCTTGTGAAGAAAAAATATAACTACCCGCAACCAAAATATCAGCACCAGCTTCATCTAAATCAGGTGCGTTTAGACCATTTACACCACCATCTACCTCTATAAAAACTTTAAGATTTTTTCTATCTATCATTTCTCTTAATTGATGAATTTTATCATACACTAAAGGTAAAAAGCTTTGCCCACCAAAACCAGGATTTACACTCATTAAAAGCACCATATCTATAAATTCTAAAATATGCTCTATACTTGCAACTGGAGTATGTGGATTTAATACAATAGCAGGATGAATACCATTTTTTCTTATATACTCACACACTCTAATGGGATGATTTTCAGCTTCTATATGAAAACTAATAAATTTTGGTTTTATAGGTATAAATAAATCCACAAAACCACTAACATTATGCACCATTAAATGCACATCTAAAGGCACAGAAGTAATTTTTGAAATATTTTCAACTACACAAGGTCCAAAAGTAAGATTTGGCACAAAATGTCCATCCATCACATCAATGTGTAATAAATCAGCCCCTGCTTGAGATACTTCTTTAATCTCGTTTTCTAAATTTAAAAAATTTGCAGACAATAAACTTGGTGCTACATACATAAATATATCTCCAATAATATTAAAAAATAATTTTATCATACTTATTTCAAATTTTACTTTATATACTTTTTAAAATATTTGATTTTTTTAAGTTTGTTTTAGATATAATGCAAAAAATATTTTTATTTCTAAGGAAAATTTATGTCAAGAATTTGCCAAATTACAGGAAAAGGACCTATGGTAGGTAATAATGTTAGCCATGCTAACAATAAAACAAAAAGACGCTTTTTACCAAATTTAAGAACAGTTCGTATCACTTTAGAAGATGGGACAACTAGAAAAGTAAGAGTGGCTGCTTCAACTTTAAGAACACTAAAAAAACAAAGTAATAAATAACTCTTAATATAATCGAGGAATTGATATGTCTTTTTTAAAAAAGCTACAAAAATTCCTCAACTGGTCTCCTTCTCCAAAACCATCAATTGATCTTAATGACGAGCTTTACGAACAACTTAAATTTTTAAGAATTCCTCTTATCGCTGTTGTGATGATGACTTTAATTGGTGCTTTTGGATATATGTTAACAAGTAATTACAACCTTAATGATGCTATTTATCAAGCTGGTATGACTTTCACTACTTTAGGTTATACTGAAGTTAACCCTATACCAACAGCCGGTAGAATTTTTACTGTTGTATATGTATTATTAACTTTTACAATTTTCACTTTTTGTATGGGTTTGGTTATAGAAATAGTAAAAAAAGGTGTCTTGTCTAAAATTATCAAGGAAAGAAAAATGCTTCATAAAGTTGCAAGATTAAAAAACCATTTTGTAATATGCTATCATAATGATTTTACTATAGAGTTAGCACAACAATTTAGAGAAAATCATATTCCTTTTGTCGTTGTAGATGAAATTGAAAATTTTAGTGAAATAGCTGAAAAATATGGCTATCCTTACTACATTGAAAGTGCACCCCATACAAATATGGCTTTTTTGAAAACTAATCTTTCTAGTGCAAAAGGTGTTATAACACTAAGCAATAATATAGCGGATAACATTGCTATCATTGCTTCAGTAAGATTGTTTGAAAAAGAATTACAAAGAATTAATCCTTATTTTATACTAGCTAGTTCAAGCAATGAGGATGAAACAGAAAAGCTCAAAAAACTTGGTGCAAATTCTATAGTTTCTGCCACAAAACTAGTTGCACAAAGACTTAGTGCAATGTCAGCAAGACCAGATATGGAAAATTTGTTGGAAAATTATCTTTATAAAAAAAATAGCCCTATTGATTTAGAAGAAATTAAAATTCCAGATGAATCTTGGGTTAGATTTAAAAGATTGAAAGAAATTCATCTAAGAGATATGGCAAATGTAAGTATAGTAGGAATTATAGAAAATAAAAAATTTACACCTATGCCAAGAGGAGATACTTTAATAGGAACTGGTGCAAAATTATTATTAGTAGGAACTGCAGATAGCATAAAAATAGCTAAAAAAATTATAAAAAATAAACAAAAACCTGATGAATTAAAATATATTTAATCTTTATAGGAATATAATTTACAACGAAATTTAAAAAAGGAGTAAAAAAGTGTTACATGAATACAGAGAGTTAATCACAGAACTAAAAGGAAAAGATATGCACTTTGATAAGTTATTTGAAGAGCATAATGAACTTGATCACAAAATCAAAGATGCAGAAGAAGGCAGAATTCATCTAGATAGTTTAGAAATAGCAAATCTAAAAAAAGAAAAATTAAGATTAAAAGATGAGCTAAATACCTATTTAGCAAATTATAAAAAATAATACCCCCCCCCCGAAAGGAAATTCTTAATCATGTTTAAAAATAATAAAATCTCATTAGAATTAGAGGAAATGAGAAATAAAATACAAGCTTTAGAAGAGGAAAATCAAAAACTTAATCTTGAAAAACAAGAATTGATCGAAAAGTATGAAAATGAAGTTAAAGGTGATTGCAGTAAAACAGAACTTGAAACTCACTTAATAGAAATGCTTTTAAATGGCGTTCAAAAAGGTGTTACAAGCGTTCAATCAGATATGCAAGAAAATGTTAATAAAGCTGAAATGATATCCCAATATTCAGACTCTTCTTTAGATGACATGCAAGAATTAAATACCATTACACAATCTATAATATCATCACTTCAAAATATTATAGAATCAGCTAATCGTTCAAGAGATACAGCTGGAAATTTACATCGTAGCGTTGATGAAATCACAAATGTCATCAACCTAATCAAAGATGTATCTGATCAAACAAATCTTTTAGCATTAAATGCTGCTATAGAAGCTGCGCGTGCGGGAGAACATGGTCGTGGTTTTGCTGTTGTTGCTGATGAAGTGAGAAAGCTTGCAGAAAAAACCCAAAAAGCAACCTCTGAAGTAGAATTAAATATTAATCTATTAAAACAAAATGCAGATGAAATGTATGGACAAAGTGAGCAAGTTGAAAAAATTTCTTTAGAATCTAATGAGCATATAGTTAATTTTTCAAGTAAATTCACTCAATTAATCTCTAATGCAAATTCAACTAGTTCCCATGCTAAAAGTATTACTTCTGAAATATTTATTTCTTTGGCAAAATTAGACCACATTGCATTTAAATTAAATGGATATAATGAGGTAATACATGCATCAGGAAAAACGCTTTCTGATCATTTAAGTTGTAGACTTGCAAAATGGATTGCAGGTATAGGCAAAGAAAGATTTTCTAGTGGTAGATCTTTTGGAAAACTTAATCTCCCTCATCAAAAAGTGCATGAAAACATTAACCAAGCAATTGCATTGGCTCACGAAGAAGATACAGCCAATAAATTAGTTCAAAACCAAATTATTGATAAATGTTCTAATGCTGAAAAATCTTCAGAAGAACTCTTTGAGATTTTTAAAGAAATGCTTAATGAAAAAGATGACAACATTGAAAATAAAGAAGAAAAATAAAAGGTAAGATTAATTCTTACCTTTAAACCACAAATACGCATATTCAAGCAAAGGGGTCTTGATAGGGTTTTCTTTAGAAAATTGTTTAAAATCTTTTCTTTTTACCCATACTGCCTGAATTTCTTCTCCATCAACTCCACCACCATTGCTAACTTTATCATTTTCATCTATATTAGCAAAGTATAAAAATTGCCTACTAACACCCGAACCAAAACCTGTATAAAACTCTCCTATTTTTTCTAAATTTTTTGGAGCATAACCTAACTCTTCTATACATTCTTCTTTGGCAATATCTTCTAGACTTAATTTTTTATCTACAAGCCCAGAACAAAGTTCTATACTATATCCCACCTCATCTACTTGTAAATTATTACGTCTTTGATAATCCCATAAAGGGATTCTAAATTGTTTTACAAAAACAAATGAATCTTTTTGACTATGATATAAAAAAATAGACACGCTATCCATTGCTTCTATAAAATCCCAAGTATATTTTTTTTCATCATTACCTATATAGGTATATCTTTTTGGTTTAATGTATTTTGAGTTAGAAAATCGTTCTTCTTGTAAATCTTTCATGTAAAATCCTTAATTATTTTACATTTATTATAACAAAAATAAAATCAGTGTAAAAAATAAAAAAAATCAAGAGTGAGTTGCTTTATATAAAAAGCAACTCTAAAAAGAAGTAAAAAAAGATGGTATTACATCATACCACCCATGCCTCCCATACCGCCCATTCCACTCATATCAGGCATAGCAGGTTTATCTTCTTTGATTTCACTAATTGTAGCTTCTGTTGTTAAAAGCATACTAGCTACTGAAACTGCGTTAAGTAAAGCCACTCTTTCTACTTTAACAGGATCGATAATACCGCTTTCAAGCATATTTACATACTCACCTTTTGCAGCATCAAAACCAGTATTTTCTTCTTTACTATTTTCTACTGTATTTACAACCACACCAGCATCAAAACCAGCATTTTCAGCAATTTGTCTTAAAGGTGCTCTTAAAGCTCTTTCTACAATGGCTGCACCAATAGCCTCATCACCTTGTAAATTTAAATTTATTTTTGATTTTGCTTTGATTAGTGCTGCACCACCACCTATTACTATACCTTCTTCAACAGCAGCTTTTGTAGCACTTAATGCATCATCAACTCTGTCTTTTTTCTCTTTCATTTCAGTTTCAGTAGCTGCACCTACTTTAATTACCGCTACACCACCACTTAACTTAGCTAATCTTTCTTGTAATTTTTCTCTATCATAATCTGAACTTGTTTCAGCAATTTGAGCTTTGATTTGATTAATTCTTGCATCAATATTTGCTTTTTCGCCAGCACCATTTACAATAGTTGTATTATCTTTATCAATAATCACGCTTGAAGCTTGACCTAAATCTTGAATGCTAGCACTTTCCAAAGTTCTTCCAAGCTCTTCAGAAATAACCTCACCACCTGTTAAAATAGCAATATCTTCAAGCATAGCTTTTCTTCTATCGCCAAAACCAGGAGCTTTTACTGCTGAAATATTTAACACACCTCTTAATTTATTTACAACTAAAGTTGCTAAAGCTTCACCTTCAATATCTTCAGCTATTATTAAAAGTGGTTTGCCTGTTTTTTGAATTTGCTCTAAAATTGGTAATAAATCTTTTAAATTAGCAATTTTTTTATCAAACAATAAAATAAATGGACTTTGTAACTCAGCAGTCATTTTTTCAGTATTTGTAATGAAATATGGGCTTAAATAACCTCTATCAAATTGCATACCTTCAACTACATTTAATTCATCATTAATTGATTTTGCTTCTTCAACAGTGATAACACCATCTTTTCCAACTTTTTCCATAGCATCAGCAATTAAATTTCCGATTTTCTCATCAGAATTTGCAGAAATTGTCGCAACTTGTGCAATTTCTTTTTTGTCTTTAACTTCACGAGAAAGTTTTTTAAGTTCTGCCACTATAGCTTCGCAAGCCTTATCCATACCGCGTTTTACTTCGATAGGATTTGCTCCAGCTGTAATATTTCTTAAACCTTCTTTGAAAATCGCATGTGCTAAAACTGTTGCAGTAGTTGTTCCATCACCTGCTTGATCAGCTGTTTTACTAGCTACTTCTCTTACCAAAGAAGCTCCCATGTTTTCCAAAGAATCTTTTAATTCAACTTCTTTAGCAACGCTAACTCCATCTTTTGTTATACTAGGTGCTCCAAAACTTTTTTGAATTAATACATTACGACCTCTTGGCCCCATAGTTACTTTTACTGCATCATTAAGTTTTTTAACACCATCATAAAGTTTATTTCTTGCTTCATCTGAAAAAAATATTTCTTTTGCCATTTTTTACTCCTTATTTATTTAATAATACCTAAAATATCTTCTATATTAAGAACTAAATACTCTTCATTATCAAGTTTTATTTCTGTTCCGCCATATTTTGCAAACATTACCTTATCATTTATCTTAATATCTTCTATTTCTTTACTTACCGCAACAGCTTCTCCCATTAATGGTTTTTCTTTAGCATTATCTGGTATAATAATCCCAGATGCAGTGGTTTTCATCTCTTCTAAGCGTTTTACTAAAACACGCTTTCCTAAAGGTTGAAAATTCATTTTATATCCTTTCTTAAATGAGTTATTTTTAGCACTCTTTATTTTTGAGTGATAGAATTATACATAAAAGAAAGTTAATTGTCAATAAATTAAGTAATATATATCATATAAATTTAGTCTATCACACTAAATTTATATGATATATCATTATAAAGGTTTCTCATGAAAAAAATTCTTTACATTTTTTTAGGAGTAGTGTGTGTAGTATTACTAACTATATATACATTGTTATTCACAAGCATGGGCAATGCTTTTTTAAAGCCAAAAATCGAAACGATTATTGCTGAAAAAAGCGGATTAAATATTAAATTAGATACTTTTAAAGTAAATTTTTCATCACTTGATATTAAAGCAAATATTGATGACAAATTCTTTGCCAATATAAACGGCAATATATCGCCTATAAAATTAGGTTTTGACTTAGATTACCTTTTAGGTTTAAAACAAAACTACATTCAAAAACTAGGATTAAAAAATGATAAAAATTTTACTTTTAAAGGAAAAGCTTTAGGTAAAAGTAGCAATTTTGACATTAACGGGAATGGATTTTTATTTGATTCTAATCTTAGTCTAAATGCTAAAATTATTGATTATTCACCGCTTAATCTTGAATTTATAGGAAAAGATATAGATATAGCTCAAATACTTGATTTTGCTTCTCTTCCAATATATGCTCAAGGAAAAATTAACATTATTAGCAACATACAAGCTAAAGATTTAAAACCAAATGGAAATGCCTTAATCAACTTTCACACAAGCTCTATTAATAATGCTTTAATTAAAAAAGATTTTAATATTACCCTACTACCAAAACAAAGCTATATTAAAGGCGAGATAAAATCACTAATACAAGACAATCAGATTATATCAAAAAGTGAAATTTTAAGTAATTTTCTCAATTTCTATACGCAAAAAAGTATTTATGATTTACAAAAACAAATCTTCACTAGTGATTTTGACATAAAATTAGATGATTTAAATCAATTTTCAACTATAGCTAAAATGAAACTTCAAGGCAAAAGCCAAATTCAAGGCGATATGATTTTTGCAAACAACCAATTACAAAAGTTAAATGCTAATTTATTTGGTTTTGGCGGAAATTTAAAAGCTGTAATGGAAAATAACATTCTAAATATTAATACAACAAATATAGAAGTAGCTGAGCTTTTAAAAACTATATCTATACCTGCTTTTATAGAATCTAAATTAATCTTAGAATTAAAAGCACAAGGTTTAGATTTTAAAAATTTTGATTTAACAAGTCAATTAGACAAAGCAAAAATCAATATTTTAGAATTTAAAAAACTTACTAATTTAGATTTTCCATCAACAACTTTCACATTACAAGCTAAAGCAAATGCAAAAAATTCTTTGATTGATTATGAAGCCTTGCTTGATTCAAACATAGCAAAAATACCTCAATTTAAAGGGTCGTATGATATTGCAAATCAAGATTTAAAAACACAAATTAATGCTTTTGTTGATAATATTAACAAATTAAAACCTTTAACAAAACAAGATCTCAATGGACCTTTAAATTTAGATGCCAAAGTTAATCTTAAGGCAAATCGAATTCAAAATCTTGATGCAAATATAAAAATTATGCAAGGAATAATTAACGCCAAATCCAACGGAAAAAGCTTACATGCTAAAATAGAAAATGTAAAATTAGAACAGCTTTTTCCTTTAATAGGACAAAAAGTTTTAGCATTTGGAGATGTAAATGCTGATGTAAATTTAAATTCTCTTGACTTTAAAAACATTAATGGTGATTTTAGAGCGAATATAATTTCTTCTTTTAATGAAGTAGAATTATCTAAGCTTTTAAAGAAAAAATTTCCAAAAAACACTTCTGCCAAAATCAATCTTGATGGAAAAATTTCCAAATCAATTATTGATTTTAACACTAAAGCTCTAAGTTCTTTTGCTAATATAAATTCTCTTAGAGGAAAATTTGATATTAATCAAATGACTCTAATAAGTACTTACGATATTTCTTTACAAGATTTTTCTAAACTTGGATTTTTAGTTGATAGAAATTTAAAAGGTAAAGCTGATTTTGATGGAAAATTTGATTTTAAAAATGCTTTAATTGACGCAAGTGTTAATAGCGAGAATATTTTTAATGGAAAATTAAATGCTACCTTAAAAAATAATATCTTCAATGCCAAAATGCAAAATATTGATCTTTCAAATTTTGCTCAAAGTTTAGATTTGCCTGATTATTATCAAGCAAAATCAAATTTAAGTATTGATTATAATCTTGTAAAAGAAAGTGGTGTAGTATTAATGAATTTAGCCGATGGACAACTTAAAAAAAATCTCATCACTAGTGCTTTAATGATACTTTTACAAAAAGATATTACTCAAGATGTATATCATAAAGGTGAAGCAAAAGTAAATATAAACAAAAATATCATTGATTTAAGTCTAAATTTATTAGCTGATAGAAGCAAAATAAATATCAACAAAGGCAATATAGATACAAAAAGCACTAAATTAAATATTCCTTTCAATATCATCATCGATAGAGCAAATTTCAAAGGCGTTATAAAAGGAACAACACAAAATCCAAAAGTAAATCTTGATGCAAAAAGTGTTATAAATTCTATTGCTAATACAATTGGTGGAAATACAAGTGATGTGGCTAAAAATACAGGTAAAAAAGTAGATCAAGCAATTGATAAAATATTCAATAAAATCTTTTAATTAATCTAGCCTTAAAAGGCTAGATCTTTTTAAAACAAGCCAAATTTGCCATCTTTTTTCTTAAATAACACTCTCATTTTTGCATCAATATCATTAAAAACTAAAAATATATCCTTACTTGCTTTTAATTTTTCTAGTGCTTCTTCAATTTCTAAAGGCTTATATAATTCAAGCTCCATAGGAACTATCTCATCTTCTTCAATCACATTGGGTATAACTAAATTTTCTTTTACTTCATCTTGATGCTTATGGGTAATATTTTTATCATGTAATCTTCTTAAAACCTTAGAAATTCTGTCAATTGCTAAATCTATCGCAGCATATAAATCTTTATCTTTTTGTTTAACAACGACAGTGTTAATACCTGCTAGATTAATGCTAAATTCAGCCCAAAATCCTTTTTTACCGTGTCTTTCATCAGCACTTATCACACAGCGTGCAGAGATAACATCTAAACCATATTTTCCTAAAGTCTCAAAGCTTTTTTCTACATATTCTTTTATAGACTCAGTTAGTTCAAATTGTTTTCCAACTATACTTGTATTCATCACTTCTCCTTTTTATGAAGTTAAATACATTATAGCACTTTAATCGTAATAATATATTTTTAAATAAAAAATAAATTTAAAATTTCAAAGGGTCTAATATTACAGCACCATCTAAAGAAAGTTTTTTACCTTGAAAATGAATTTTACAAAATGAAACAATCAAAGCATGAAAAATTTGATAAAGCTCATATATTTTACATTCTTTTTTTAATAAAATATTTAGTTTTTGTTGGTTTTTAATTATATCTTTTTTAAAAAATTCTGCTAAATCTTCATAACTTTGACATTCATAATTTAAATATTTAGCAATTTTCGCACTATAAGCATCTACCACCAAAACTTCTTTTTTGCAAACATAATTTAAAATTCCATCTACGCTTTCTTGACCAAGACCTTTAATATCTAAAAGCCATTCTCTATCTACTTGTTCTTTAAAGCTATCAAAAGAATTAAAATCTTGAAAATATTTTTGAATAAAATTTTTAATGTATTTTGCTTTAGTATTATAAAATCCGCTTGGTTTTATTAAAATTGCTAAATCTTGCGTATTTAAATTTGATAAATCTTCTATATTAGTAATATTTGCCTGTTTTAAATTTGCCAAAGCTTTTAACACATTTTTCCAGTTTGTATTTTGAGTTAAAATCACAGAAATCAAAATCTCAAATTCGCTTAAATTATTGTTTTCCAACCAATCAAAACCTTTATACTCAATATCTGCATGAATTAAGGCCTTAAATACTTCATATCCACTCACGTTTTTCACCTTTTCGTAAATACATCAATACTGTTTCAATTATATCATCATCATCTTTACTTTTTGCCTTAATAACTTCTTTACTTTCATCATTTTTTACAAAGCATATATTTTGTTCATAATTACTTATTAATTTATAATGCTTACTAGCTAAAATTTTTATAATGATTAAATCCAAAAACTGCTTGGTATAAACATCAGGTCTACCAAAACGATCGTTCATTTCGCTTTCTATTTCATAAACCTCATTAACACTTATACATTTACTAAGCCTTCTATAAAGCTCCAATCTCAAACGATCTTCATTAATATATTCACTATTTAAAAAGGCATTGATATTAAGTTTTAAATCTATTTTTTTCTCTTTAGATTCTTCTCTTTTACTAAGTTTATTTATTTCATCTTCTAACATTTTAAGATATAAACTATAACCAATTTGTTCTATATGACCACTTTGATCTACACCTAATAAATTTCCACCACCACGAATTTCTAAATCATGATAAGCAAGCACGCTACCTGAACCCAAATAAGAATTACTTTCTAGGCTTGCAAGTCGTTTTAGAGAATCTTTAGTAATTTTTTCCTTATCTTCAATTAAAAAATAACAATAACCTTGCTTAGAACTACGCCCTACTCTTCCTCTAAGTTGATGCAAATCAGCCATTCCAAAGCGATCTGAATTTTCAACTATAATAGTATTGGCATTTGCCAAATCAATACCACTTTCAACTATAGAAGTACAAAGCAATAAATCATATTCTTTATTTTCAAATTTAATCATTTCTTCTTCAGTAGTTTTTGCATCTATTTTTGAATGTAAGATTAAAATTTTCAAATTTGGAAATAAATCTAAAAGATATTTTTTACACCCATCAATACTTGCTATATGGTTGTGTATATAAAAAATTTGTCCTGCTCTTCTTATTTCTCTAGAAATAGCTTCTTTTATCAAAGCATCATTATTTTCTCTTACAAAAGTGCGTACATCTAGGCGATCTTCAGGAGGAGTTTGTAAGATGCTATATGATTTTAAAGAACTAAGAGCTTGATTTAAACTTCTTGGTATCGGTGTAGCTGACATAGATAATACATGAGAGTTTTTGCTTAATTCTTTGAGTTTTTCTTTTTGCTTTACGCCAAACTTATGTTCTTCATCAATTACTATTAAACCTAAATTTTCACACTCAACTCCCAAAAGAGAATGTGTGCCTACTACTACACAAGGTTTATTTTCTTTTAAAAAAGCTAAAATTTGTTTTTTTTCTTTTGAGCTTGTAAAGCGATCTAATTTAAAAACATCAATTTCAAAAGGATTAAATCTTTTTTTTAAAGTCTTATAATGTTGCGAAGAAAGCAAAGTAGTAGGCACAAAAAATAAAGCACTAAATCCACTCTTAACACAAGTAAATATAGCACTCATAGCAATTTCTGTCTTTCCAAAACCAACATCACCACTTAACAATCTATCCATCACACGAGAACTTTTAAGATCTTGACTAATTTCTTTACATACTATCTCTTGATCTTTAGTGTATAAAAAACCTGCTTTGCTTATAAATTCATCTTGTAGTTTTTCAGATATATCTAAAACTTTTGCCTTAATCAAAGCTCTAGTTGCAGCTAAAGATACAATATTTGAAGCAATAATAAAAAGCTTTTCTTTTAATCTTTCTTTTAATTTTAAAAAACTTCCTTTTCCAAGCTTATCAAGCAAAGGTACACCGCCACTTGCACCAATGTATTTATCAATCATATATAAATTTTCAACAGGTAATAAAAGCTTATCATTATTCAAATACCCAAGAGCGACAAATTCTTTTTTTGCTCCTGCTATTGCAATAATCTCAAGACCTATAAATTTAGCAATACCATAATCTTCATGCACAACATAATCACCCACTCTAAGCTCATCTATAACTAAACTTGCCTTTCTGACTCTTTTGTTTTTTTCTTTTTTATTTAAAGATATAATAAGTTTTTCTTGAGTGATTAAATTAACTCTTTCTTGGGAAATTTTAAATTCAATATTTGAGTATTCTTGTAAATTTAAAGCCTTAAACAAAGTCTCATTTTTTGCTAATACTAAAATTTGTTTATCTTTATGAAAAGTAAAAAAATCTTGATTATAAACACTAACTAAATCTTTGCAAATTTTTGGTTCAGGTAAAATATTTTTATTGATTATGTTAATATTATTTTCAAAATCCTGCTCATCAAATTTCTTAATACTAACAAAATTTAAATCTAAATAATTATAAAAATTATCAATACACCAAAAACCCAAAGAATTGACATCATTAATAATACTTTGACTCTGAAAATTTTGAATTTTTTCTTGTAAAATTTCATATTGTTCTTGATTCAAAGCACTTAAAAAAGGGCAAATTTCAATGCTAGAAAGTTCATTTGGAATAGACTTTTGTGTATGAATGTCAAAATATCTTATACTTTCTATCTCATCTGAAAAAAGTAAAATTCTAAAAGGTTGTTCTTCGTTGATAGCAAAAATATCTATAATGTCTCCACGTATTGAAATTTCACCTTTATCCTGAACTATATCTACAAATTCATATCCATTATGCAAAATTTCTTTTTTAAATTTTTCTAAAACTAAAAATGAATTTTTTTTTAAAGTAATATTTTTTAAATGTTCTTTTCCTGGTAGTTTTTGCAAAATCGTTTTTATAGGAGAGATCAAAATTTTCTTTTGATTTTCCTTGTGATAAGCGTTTAAAACTTTGCAAATTTCAAAAAGTTCTTTAGAAAAAGAACGTAAATCGCTACCAAATTCTGCCCTAAAATCGGGTAAAACAAAGACTTTAATTTTTAAAAACAAACAAACCTGAGCTAATTCATCTGCTTCTTTATCATCTTCGCAAACTACAAGTTCAGGATTATTTGTTAATAAATATTCATATAATTTAGCTTGCATCTTCTGTGTTTTCGACATTCACATCAATTGCAACAAGATCTTCTTCTTTTTCTATTATTTTACTACTTCCGTTAAATTTTCCACCATTTTCTATACTTAATTGTTTAACCACAATATTACCATTAAGTATTCCGCCTGATAAAATTTCCAAAGAATCAACTTGCATTTCTCCTTCAAAAATTCCACTAATTACAATTTTATTAGCTTTGACTTGTCCTTTCAAAACACCACTTTTCCCTATAACTATAATATTAGATGAATTTACTATTCCTTTAATTTCTCCATCTAAATGTAACATAGAATCAAAATAAAATTTACCCTCTATTTTTGCACCATTTGAAATGACTGTAGTTTCGGATACTGAAGCAATAGAGCCTTTATTAAAGATTGCCATGGAACTCTCCTTTCTTTATCAAAAATTTGTTCATAATTTTTTAGGTTTAAATCTATAAAAATTTTAGGATCTAAAAGTTTATTAATAAATCTAACCTCATAATGTAAATGTGGACCAGTAGAAAGTCCTGTATTTCCTGTATAACCTATCAAATCTCCTTTTTTTATAAATTGACCTGCCTTGACAACATCTTGACGTGTCATATGGGCATATACTGTTTTAAAACCGAAATTATGTATCAAAATCACTGAATATCCATAACCATTGTTACTATAAGCAGCATACTCAACTACTCCGTTAGCTGGTGCATAAATTGGTGTTTTTAAAGCTGCTCTTAAATCAATGCCAGGATGAAATTCTTTTTTACTTAAAATAGGATGATGACGCCATCCAAAATTTCCTGTAATACCATTATCTTCTACAACATGTCCATTTGGAATTTGTGTCAAAAATAAATATGCTTGATCGTTTGTAAGCTTAACTTTTTCTAATCTTTCAGGTATATCTAAACTTTCATCTTGTTTTAAACCTAAATTATCCTCAATATTTGCTAGTTGATTTTGAAGTTCATCATATAAAGCTGCTTTTTCTTCTAAACTTTTTTGCATACTTTCATTTTGAGAAAATAATTTAGTGTTTTTTACCGATAAAGCCTCTTGCTCTTTTAAAAGTTCTGAACGCTTATCTGCTAAATAATTAATATACAAAGCACCTAAAACAATAACAGTAAAAACAAATGAGACAAAATAAATAATTATTTTTTTAATAATCTGACTTAATAAAAAATGTCTAGAACCATTAACATCTGTAATGGTTAATGTAAATTTATCTTTCACTATAACCTCTTAAAAATTTTTCTATTAACACAAAAGAACCAAAAACCAAATACAACTCATCTTTTTTTATGTTAGTAAATTTTTGATAAGATATATTTAGTTTTCTCAAATTTTCTATCAAAACTGACCCTGCCAAAACCCTATCTTTGCTTTCATATTCATAAATTTCCACTACTTTTATAATAGGCTTTAAAGCTCTTAATATACTATAAGAATCTTTATCTAAAAAGCAATTATAAACTAAATGAACTTTTTTTTCCTTGAAAGCTTCAGCTAAAGTCAAAGCTGCCATTTCATTATGTCCAACATCAATAAAAATATTTTTACTAATTTGTTCACATCTACCTTTTAAATCAAGTTTTGGCAACATTTTAATACTTTGAATTAAATCTTTTTCTTTTTTATTGCATATTTTAGAAAAAGCTTCTAAAGCTAATAAAAGATTATCTTTTAAAAAAAAAGCTAAATTATTGTTTTTTTTATAAACTTGTGCATTCTCACAAATTTTCTTATTTTTTTCTAAAGAACTAATGCATAAAACAGAATCTTTTAAATAAGCTATTTTTTGTGCTAATTCTATCACTTCTGGTCTTTGTTTAAAACTAATTAATACGTTTTTACTCATAGCTTTTAATTTTGTTCTTGCTATATCACTTAAATTTTTTCCTAATAAATCTTGATGGTCAAATCCTATTTCAGTAAAAATACTAAATTCTCTTTCAAAAATACTTGTTGCATCATATTCTCCACCAACACCAGCTTCCAAAACAACATAATCACAATCTTTAAAAACAAATAAAGCTAAAAATGTAGCATATTCAAAATAGCTTAACCTTTTTACATCTTTTAAAAAAATACTCTCCAAATTTTCATGTGCTTTTTCTAAAAGCTCATTACTTACAATTTTCCCATTTAGCCAAAATCTTTCATTAAAATCAAAAATATGAGGACTAGTATAATGTCCTACTTTATAACCATGATTTAATAATAGAAGTGCTAAAAATCTACCTGTACTTCCTTTACCATTAGTTCCAATAATTTGAATATTCTTAGTTTTTGGAAGATAATTTTTATATTTTTCATACATAGCAAACATAAAGAATCTACTAATTTTTTTTACATATATAGTTTTCTCCGATAATATCTGTTGAAATTTCATTTTAAATTTTACTAATAAGCTCTTTTAAAATATCACCATCATTAAATTCTTTTTTCTCTATACAAGATGATGATATAATAAGTTTTACGACTTCTTCTTTATAAATAAATTTATAATCATCCATGAGTTTTAAAACTTTTTCTATAAGAATACGGGCTGTTTCTATATTTTGTCCAGGACAAATAACAAGATAAGAGCTTTCATCTAAAATCCAAATTTCTTCAGTATTTTTACATAGATCTTTTAGTATTTTTTTAAATTTCTCACTAATAGTTTTAAAACTATCAATTCCGTAAGCATTGATCACATGCTCTATATTATTAATCTTAAAAAAACACAAAGCATAATTAACAGCATAAAGTTTATAGTTTTCATCTAGCTTTTTTAATTCTTTAGCTAAATTCCATTGTTCTCTTTGCTCATCATCACTCGTAGCTTGAATTTGGGTTTTAATTTGTGCAATTTGCTCATTTGCATGCAGTAGTTTATCTTTTAAAATATCAAAATTAATTTGAACATTACCATTTTCATCTTTTGTTAAAGTATTAATAAATTTAACATCTTCTTGACTATTATCATAAAGCTTGGACACCATCTCATTTAAAATTTCTAAATGCTGGTTAAAAAAAGATAAATTTTTTTGTATGTAGTATTTATCTATTGCTTCTTTTTTCTGTAGCATTAAGCAATATTCGTGAGCAAATTCTTTTCTTGCTATTAATCTAGGATTTTCTTTCAAATTTTGCTTAAATTGTTCTATTTCTTTGCTTTCTCCAAATAAGGGTTCTAAAGAAGCGAATAAAAGTTCAGCTTGCTTTTCATAAGAACGCTCTTTTAACATTGTAATTAGTTTTTCTACTAAAACATGAAAATCCAAAAAAGAACGTATGTTAATTTCTTCTAATTTTTTTAAAAGATCGTCTTCGTAAGATTTTTCAAGCTCTCTCCATTTAGCTCTTAAAAGATATATGGTTTCTATATCCATAGCCTGAGATAATCTATGTTGTGTAATTTGTGCTAAATCTTTAATTTTTTTATCTTTACTTATGCTAAGCTGTTGAATAATAAGCTCTAATAGGGCATATACATCTTCGTACTTTTTACTAACTTGCCTATTTAATCTTGAAATTAAAAATATTAAGAATTCATCAATAGTATGAATATTTTTTCTTTTTAATTCTTTTTTATATGTTTCATCTAAAAGATTAGTATATTTTTCTATCCTAGCTTTATTAAAACTTGCTATACCAACTTTTTTAGCACATTCATCAAAAACTTCGCTATAATTTTCAGGAGTTGGATATAATTTACGCTCTTTTAATTTTGTCAAAGTTTCCTTTGCAATCTCATTAATATGGCTTGGCATTTTACTTATAACCTCTAATAGCTATGATAGAAACAAACTCATCAAATGCTTCACTTGAAGCATTTTTAATTGCCTCAAATCTTGCTTGATCGCTAATAACAGAATTTGGATTAATATCAAAATTATAACTTCCTTTGGTATTTACAAGTTCTTCTTTACCATCTTTATATCGCATAATAAATTCTAAATAAAGCTCCGCTTTATAATTAATCACATAACCATTTTTATCATATATCATAGGATAAAACTCAAGTTTTTTTATTGTAACGATAATAGAGCTATCTGCATTATATTCATCTGTAATTTTTCTACCAAGTTTATTAAGCATTACCTCTCTTAAAATATCTGTAATATAAACACTATTTTCAGGATCTTGTTTGCTAATATTTATTTTTAAAAAAACATTCTCACCTAAAACCTTGTTTGTCATTTGAGAAGATGGAATATAACCACAAGCAACAACAAAAAAAACGAAACAAATTATTAAATATTTTTTCATTTAACTACCAAATTAACCAATTTTTTATCTATATAAATTTCTTTTACTATAGTTTTTCCCTCTAACCATTTTGCAACATTTTCCTTCGCTAAAGTCAAAATTTGTTCTTCGCTAGCATCTGAAGCTATTTCAATTTGTGTTCTTTTTTTACCATTAATACTAATAGCTATCTTAAAACTATCTTTTATAAAGACTTCTTCTTTTATTTTTAATGCTTTGAAATTTTCACATTTAAATAAATATTCGCTAAGTTCAAAACAAACATGAGGAATAATTGGCTCTAAAATATTTAAAATAATATAAAAAGATTCTTTTAAAACTTCTTTATGACTTACTACACTTAAAGCATTTAAAGCTTCCATACAGGCTGCTATTAAAGTATTAAAAGCAAAACTTTCTTCATAAACTTCAAAAGATTTTTTTAAGGCTTCATAAGTTTTTAATCTAGCATATTTTTCCTCTTTATTTAAGCTTTGATGATCAATTTCTTTTAGCTTTCCACTTTCTAAACTCATAGCTTTTTCATAAAGCCTATTGATAAATTTAAAAGCACCCTCTAACGCACTATCATTCCATTCTAGTTCTTTAGCAGGTGGTGCTGCAAAAAGTATAAATAATCTTGCACTATCTGCTCCATATTTTTCTATAATATAATCAGGATCAACAACATTTCCTTTAGACTTGCTCATCTTAGCACCATCTTTAGTTACCATTCCTTGGGTTAAAAGTCTATTAAAAGGCTCATCATCTTTTAAATACCCTAAATCTCTAAGTGCTTTTTGGAAAAATCTTGCATAAAGCAAATGTAAAATCGCATGTTCAATCCCACCAATATATTCATCAACATTCATCCAATAATTTACACTTTTTTCATCTACTGCTTTTTCTCGCCATGTTTTATCATCACTTGCAAAACGTGCAAAATACCAAGAACTTTCAAAGAAAGTATCTAAAGTATCACTTTCTTTTTGTGCTTTTTTACCACATTTTGGACAAATACATTCTTTCCATGTTTCATGCTTATCTAGTGGATTTCCCTCTCCATTTATCACTACATCTTCAGGTAAAGTAATAGGTAAATTTTCTATTTTTTGAGGGACTATACCACAAATATCACACTTAATCATTGGTATAGGAGCACCCCAGTACCTTTGTCTAGAAACACCCCAATCACGAATTTTAAAATTTGTAACTTTTTTACCAATACCCAAAGATTCAATTTTTAAGCTAATTTTTTCTCTAGCTTCATTGCATTCTAGTTGATCAAATTCATCACTATTAACTAAAACACCTTCTTTTAAGGTATAGCATTGTGCTTCATTACCATCTTTATCAATTACTTTTTTTATAGCTAAATTATAAGTTTTTGCGAACTCATAATCCCTCTCATCATGAGCAGGCACACTCATAACAGCTCCACTACCATAATCACTTAAAACAAAATTTGCTACCCATAAAGGTATTTTTTCTTTACTTAGTGGATGAATTACATGAAGATTTAAAAAATACCCTTCTTTTGGTGCAACTTGTCTTTGGCGTGGTGTTTGATTTTGTATGTTTTGAATTTTTGCTATAACATCTTGGTCTAACAACTTTTTACCAATTAATTCATTTACGATTTTATGATCAGGAGCTAAAGCAATGTAAGATACACCGTAAATAGTCTCTGCTCTTGTGGTAAAAACATTGATTTTTTTTGCACTTACTTTATTATTTTTTTCTATATCAAAATCAAAGCTAAGCCCAGTGCTTTTACCTATCCAGTTTTCCTGCATAGTTAAAACTTGACTTGGCCATTTTTCTTCTAACTTTTTAAGATCTTGTAATAATTCATCTGCATAAGCAGTGATTTTTACATAATATCCTGGCATTTTTTTTCTAATAACCTCATGCCCACAACGCCAACATTTGCCATCTTCAACTTGTTCATTTGCCAAAACCGTCTTATCATTCTCACACCAATTAACTTCAGCTTCTTTGGTATAAATCAAACCTTTTTCATACATTTTGATGAAAAATTCTTGCTCGAACTTAGTATATAAAGGATCAGAAGTAGCAAGCATTCTTTTTTTAGAAAAAGAAAAACCTAAAGATGCAAGTTCATTTTCCATATAATTAATATTTTCATAAGTCCATTTTTTAGGATGGATGCCATGTTTTATTGCAGCATTTTCAGCAGGCATGCCAAAACTATCAAAGCCTATAGGATGCAAGACATTAAAACCTTTTTTTCTATAATATCTAGCCATAGCATCGCCGATGCTATAATTTCTCACATGCCCCATATGAATTCTACCACTAGGATATGGAAACATAGATAAAATGTATTTTTTTGGCAAAGAAAAATCATCTTTTGGTTCAAAATACTCTTTTTCCTGCCAAATTTTTTGCCATTTTTTCTCTATTTTGCCTGCTTCATATGCCATTTGTACTCCTAATTTTCTTCTTGATTTTTTACCGAATCAACTATTACTAAAATCATTGAAAAGATATTAGCTATTAAAGCTCCTATGGCTAAAGTATACACCATAACATTAGCGCTAGGATTAATTTGTATTAAAGCAAAAGCTGGAATTAAATGCAAATCAGCTACCAAAGAACTTGCAAATAACTCTGCTGCTAAAAAATTTCTAACACCAATTTTCAATAAAGTTGAGATTAAATTTACACAAGCTGCAATAAAAAGAGCAACTTCATTTTGGTCATACAAAAAACCTGCAGTTGTAGTTAAGCTCATTAAAGCAAAAAAGATATATATAACCTTACCCCAATTCATTTTTATACCGTTCCTTTTTCATACATAGATCTTAATTTTTCTTTTTCTTGTTTCTTTTTTACTCTTTCTAATTCTTTTTGGCGATAATCCATAACACTAAATTTAAACCATAATAAAGCTGGACTAGCTACAAAAATAGAACTTACAGTACCTGCAATAATACCTACTATCATAGTTAATGCAAAACCTTCTATCATAGAACCGCCAAAGAGATAAAGCACTATAACAGTAATCAAAGTTAAACCTGTTGTTAAAGTAGTTCTTGATAAAGTTGCCGAAACAGATTCATTAATAATTAAATCAAGCTTTGAATTTTTACTTGTTTTAACACCTTCTCTTATCCTATCAAAAATAATAATTGTATCATTTAAAGAATACCCAAGCACGGTTAAAACAGCCGCTAAAATATCTAAATTCACATCAATTTCAAATAAAGCAATAGCACCCAAAGTAATTACTATATCGTGAACCTCACATACTATAGAAGCCATAGCAAAACGCCATTCAAATCTTATAGCTAAATAAATTAAAATAGCAATTAAAGAAATTCCAACTGCCATAAGTCCTTTATTACGTAATTCGTCTCCCACTTTTGGACCTACCACATCTACACGACGTACTTCAAATTTGCCCGTATCTTTTAATAAATTCGCAATACTTTGTCCAATATCACTGCCCAAACTATCACTACTCCCTGAAAAACGAATGATTATTTCATTTGCACCACCAAATTCAGTTACACTAGCACCTTTTAAATTTTCATTTGCAGACAAAGCTTTACGAATTTCAGCTAAAGGTGCTTTTTGTTCATATTGAAGTTGCACTAAAGTTCCACCTGTAAAATCAATCCCAAAATTTAAACCTTTAGTAAAAAGGATAAAAATAGAACCAAAAAACAAAATAAAAGACAAAGAGATTGCTGCAAATCTCATTTTCATAAAATCATAAACATGCTTTTGACTAAAAAATTGCATCAAGGTCTCCTATACCCAAACCATAATCTTGTATTATTACTTTTTTCCATGCGATTCATAAACATCTCAAACATACCATGAGTTCCCACAATTGAAGTAATCATCGAAACCAAAATTCCTATACTTAAAGTTACCGCAAAACCTTTTACAGCACCAGTTCCATAAGCATAAAGCACTACAGAAGTAATAAGCGAAGTAATATTAGAATCTAAAATAGCACTCATTGCATGTTTATAGCCGTTTTCAACACTTTGCCTTATACTAGCACCTTCTCGTAACAGTTCTCTGATTCTTTCATTGATAATAACATTAGAATCTACTGCCATACCCACAGTAAGCACAAGTCCTGCCATACCAGGTAAAGTTAAGGTTGCTCCAAACATAGCCATTACAGCAATAATCACTAAAATATTAGCCACTAAAGCAATATTAGCAAAAATTCCTGCTATACCATAATACATTACCATAAATGCAATAACTAATATAGAAGCACCCGCTAGGGCTATCATACTCATTTTAATACTATCAGCACCCAAAGATGGTCCAACACTTCTTTTTTCAAGCATTTTAACCGGTGCTAAAAGTGCCCCACTTCTTAAAGCAATGGCCACATCATGAGCTTCTTCAACAGTAAAACTACCACTAATTTGACCACTACCTCCACCTATTCTTTCATTAATTCTTGGAGCTGAATAGACTTTATTATCTAAAACTATAGCTAGGCGTTTACCTACATTATTTCCTGTGTAATCTCCAAATTTTTTAGCACCTTCTGAATTTAAAGTAAAATTAATCACAGGAAGATTATTGCTTTGTGCAAAACCTACTTTTGCATCTGTTAACATAGAACCATCAAGAATAGGTATAGATTTTACTAGATATTTAATTTGTGGATTTTTTGCATCTTCAAAAATCAAATCCCCATATTCAGCAGCTTGAGCTGGAGTAAGATTATTTACTTGATCCATTCTAACATCATCAACTTCCATTAATTGTAAATGTGCAGCTTTTGCAATTAACTCTCTAGCTCTAGCTTCATCAGTAGCAGTTTTAATGCCTGGAAGTTCTACTAAAATTTTATCCTCTCCAGATCTTGCTACATTTGGCTCTGCAAGACCAAATTGATCTAGTCTATTCCTAATTGTTTCTACAGCTTGTAAAATAGCTTGCTCGTGAGTTAGTTTGATTTCTTCTTGAGTTAGAGAAAGCGTGTAGTGTAAATTTTCATGTGTAATAGCTAAACCTTTAATATCTTTTAACAATAAATCAACTTTAGCTATATCATTTTCATCTAATAAGGTAAATTCAATACTAGTATCATTTACTTTGATTTTATCAACAATAATATCTTCTTTATTAATTGAATAACTAAGAGAAGAAGCTATAGATTTAACCTTTGATTTAACAGCCTCTTCCACTTCTACACCTAATAACATATGCAAGCCACCTTGTAAATCAAGTCCTAAATTAATCTTAGCCCCACTTTGAGTTTGCATAAAAGAAGGTATAGAAAAAACAAGTCCTATAAGAAAAACTACAAAGAAAATAATACTTCTATAAGTAATTTTCCCACTACGCATCAATCTTCTTTGCTATAAAATCTCTAGAAATTTTTACAACTACATTTTCATCATTAAGCTTAACTTTGATAAAATCTTCTTCTGGTTTTACCACCTCACAAATTATCCCACCATTTGTGATGATTTTATCTCCTTTTTCTAAAGATAAAACCATTAACTTATGGTCTTTTGCTTGTTTTTGTTGTGGTCTAATAACCAAAAAATAAAAAATCGCAAAAAGCACAATGAGAGGCAACAATGAAGTCCAAATATTTCCGTTTTCTGCCATTTCTTCCCCTTTTTTTTAAATTTATTAATTCTAATTCTACCACTTTTAAAATAATAAAAGCCTTTTTTTCTGCACTTTTATTATCAAATTTTATTTATTTTTCTTTTTTTGAAAATTTATTTGTTGAATTTATATCTCCTTTTTTAAGTATTTATGGTTTAGTTTTACTATTAAGAAATAAAAGTAAAATTGGGTATTTTTATACTGGATTTTTTATAGGAATTTTATGGTTTTGGTGGATAAGTTTATCATCGATTTATTTTAACTTAGCTTATTTAATTCCTTTAGAAATTTTACTAATTGGTATAATTTATGGAATCTTGTTTTTATTATGTTTTTTTCTTAAATATGATTTTTTAAGACTTTGCGCAATTTTTATGCTTAGCTTTATTCATCCTTTTGGTTTTGATTGGCTAAATTGGGGTGTTTTAAGTGTGTATGGAATTTTTGATACAAGTTATCAGGGTGTTATAGCTATGTTTTTAATTGCTTATTTTTATTATGAAAAATATATTTCAAGATATTATAAAATGGCTATTATTTTAATCCTTATTTTAATAGGTGCACAATACAATCAAAAACAACCACAAACACTTGATTTAGATTATAAATTAGTTCAAACTAACATTTCTCAAGATCAGAAATTCATACAAGAAAATTTGCAAACTCATTCAGAATATATTTTCGAAGAAATAAAAAAAGCCATAAAAGAAAAAAAAGAACTTATTGTATTTCCTGAAACTGCTTTTGCGTTTTCTTTAAATAAAACTCCAAATTATTTACAGGCGCTAAAAGAACTTTCAAAACAAATTATTATTGTTACAGGAGCTATTAGTACAAAATCTAACCATCTTTATAATAGCACTTATGTTTTTAATAATGGCAAAATAGAGATTTTTAATAAACATTATCTTGTTCCATTTGGAGAAGAAATTCCTATATTTAAAAATTTTTTTAAAAAATATCTTTTAAATATTGATGAATTTTCCAAAGGGAAAGAGTTAAATCAATATACTTTAAACAACCAAATTATTACCAATGCTATATGTTTTGAAGCTACAAAGGAAAAACTTTACAAAGACTCAAAAATTATAATAGCCTTATCTAATAATGCTTGGTTTAATTTTTCAAGTGAATATAAACTACAAAATTTATTGATGCGTTTTTATGCAAGTAGCTATAATGTAAGTATATACCACACAACAAATGGAAAAGAAAATGCAGTGATTAAGCCAAAAGAAATGCTAATTTTAAAGATAAAAGAGAAAATTTTAAAGAAAAATGAAGCTTAAAAGCTTCATTTTATAATGATTTAAATTCATCAACCGCATCTAATTTTTCCCAAGGATAATCAGCCTGACCCACTTGACCACGAGCAGCTACATCAGCATACATAAAAGTATCTTTACTTGGTTTATCAAGATTGAATTTATCTTTAATCCAATTTGGGGTTAATGGGAAAGTTTTCATTACAAAATCACTTAAAATATCATCATTTAATCTTGTATTTGTTCCCATACAATCTACACTTACAGAAGTTGGTTTAGCAACACCTATAGCATAAGAAAGTTGCACTATACATTTTTTAGCAAGATCTGCTGCTACGATATTTTTAGCAAGCCATCTTGCAGCATAAAGCCCACTTCTATCAACCTTGGTATAATCCTTAGAAGATTGTGCACCACCTCCTATTGGAGCATATCCACCAAAACTATCTACTATAAGCTTTCTTCCTGTTAAGCCGCTATCATGTAATGAGCTATGATTTACATATTTTCCAGTAGGATTAATCAAAATTCTTGTTTTTTCTAGGCAAAAAAGTTCTTTTGGTAAATTTGAATCTAAAATTAAATCCATTACCAAAGCTCTTAAATCTTCTATTTTCATACTTTCAACACAAGGAGCTGAAACTACAATAGTATGAATTCTTTGTGGTTTACAATTTTCAAAATTTTCCTTAGTAATATAATCAATTGTGACTTGAGTTTTAATATCTACACCAAGTTTATCGGGATTATTTTTTGCAAACTCATACACTTTATCACAAAGCATTCTAGCGTAAGAAATAGCCGCTGGCATATATTCTTTTGCTTCATTACTTGCAAAACCAAACATTATCCCTTGATCACCTGCTCCAATTTCTCCATCTTCTTGATCAACACCTTGATTAATATCAGGACTTTGTTCATTTAAAAACACCAATACGTCCAAATCATCAGGATGTAAACATTGTTTTTTACTAAAATGAGAATGTCCATCATAACCAATGTCTGCTAAAGCCTTTTTTGCGATATTTTCATAATCTTGTTTTTCTAGTTTATGCTTTGATTTAATCTCACCACCAATTACTACTTTATTTCCTGCTACAAAAACCTCGCTAGCAACTCTTGAATCTTTATCATGAGTTAAAAACTCATCTACTATACTATCAGCTATAATATCAGCACATTTATCAGGATGTCCTGCACTTACAACTTCAGAAGTAAATAAATACATAATCTTTACATTCCTTAATTAATAAAATATTTATAGCATCTTATCACAAGCTAGCTTAAAAATCAAAAAGCTTATTTAAGCTTTACTTTGTTAGAATAAATTAAAATTTATCGCTACAAAAAAGGTAAAAAATGAATATATTTTCTTGTGCAATTAAACGCTATAAAGATGGAAATCTTATTCTACAAATTTGCATAGGTATTATTTTAGGAATTTTAGTAGGTATATTTTCTAAAGACTTAGCTAGTTTTGCAAATATATTTGGTGCTCTATTTACAGGTACATTGAAAGCTATAGCTCCGATTTTAGTTTTTATTTTGATTTTGACAACTATTTGTACAAAAGAATTCAATCACGGAAGCGAAAAAATTAAGCACATTATTTTTTTGTATATATTTGGAACCTTTCTAGCTTCTTTAAGCGCAGTAAGCATTAGTTTTATTTTTCCTATAGAACTTGTTTTAACAGATATTGAAAAAGCTTCCACTACAAGTCCTACACATATAGGAGAAGTATTTAAAACGTTACTTTTTCAAATAGTAGATAATCCCATTCATGCTTTATCTTCTGGAAATTATTTAAGTATTTTAGTGTGGGCAATAGGAGGTGGATTTGCATTAAGACATTGTTCAAGTGATGCAAAACAACTTTTTAACGATATTAACGAAGGTGTTTTAAAAATTGTTAAATTTATAGTCAAACTTGCTCCTTTTGGAATTTTTGGACTTGTAGCAAATTCAGTTGCTCAAACCGGAGCAGCAGGACTTTTAAGCTATGTTAAATTATTAATAATTTTAGTTTTAACTATGTTTTTTGTAGCTTTTGTGATTAATGCTTTAATCGTATTTGCATATACAAAGAAAAATCCTTATCCTTTGATTTTTATTTGCTTAAAGCATAGTGCTGTTTTTGCATTTTTTACAAGAAGCTCTGCTGCAAACATTCCTGTAAATATGGCACTTTGTTCTAAATTAAATATCAACAATAACTTATATAGTATTTCTATCCCGCTAGGTGCTACGATTAATATGGCAGGAGCGGCTGTAACCATAGCTATACTAAGCCTTGCGGCAGCTCATACAGTTGGTATTGAAATAAATTTTTTACAGGCTATGCTTTTGAGTGTTTTAGCTGCATTCGCTGCATGTGGGGCCAGTGGTGTTGCTGGAGGTTCGCTTTTACTCATTCCTCTGGCTTGTTCTTTATTTAATATTGATTATGATATAGCTATGCAAGTAGTTGCTGTTGGTTTTATTATAGGAGTTATTCAAGATAGTGTCGAAACTGCATTAAATAGCTCTACTGATGTTTTATTTAGTGCAATTTGTTCAGACAATGAATTAAATTTAAAAATTTAAGGAGGACTTATGAGACATTTAATCACTACAAAAGATTTTAGCAATGATGAAATTTTAGCTTTATTTAAAGAAGCAAAAGAATTTCTAGATGAAAAACCGCGTACATATTTAGAAGGAAAAAGCGTTACGACTATATTTTTTGAAAATTCAACACGCACTCAATCAAGCTTTGAAACAGCTGCAAGAAGACTGGGTGCTAGAGTTTTAAAACTAGATGTCTCAAGAAGTAGCTCTAGCAAAGGCGAGACACTTTTTGATACTGCAGCAAATTTAGATGCAATGGTACCAAATGCTATTGTAGTCAGACATAAAAATTCAGGTGTTCCTCACACTTTAGCAAATTATACTCATTGTCCTATAGTTAATGGTGGTGATGGCAAACATGCTCATCCTACTCAAGCTTTACTTGATCTTTTTACCATAATGGAACATTTTGATTATAACATTAAAGATAAAAAAATAGCAATAGTGGGAGATATTAAAAATTCACGCGTTGCTGCTTCAAATTTAGAATTATTACCTCGTTTTGGTATAGATATTACTTTAGTAGCTCCACCTCATTTTATGCCAAATTATCCTATCAAAAAAACAAATAAGCTAAAAGAAGTTATTGATGAAGTAGATGTTATAATGAGTCTTAGAACACAAACAGAAAGACATAATATACCAACCTATGCATCACTTAAAGATTATGCTAATGATTTTTGCATTAGCAAAGATTTAATCAAAGATAAAAATCTCATCATCTTGCATCCTGGTCCTGTACATAGAAATATAGATATTAGCGATGAAATTATGACCGATAAAAGATGTAAGGTTTTAACTCAAGTTAAAAATGGTGTTGCCATTAGAATGGCTGTATTAAAAAAACTCATTTTAGAAAGCTAAAATCATGCAAAATTGGAATTTAGATATATTATTTAAAGATGAGCAAGATCTAAATATTTTTTTACAAAATACTCAAAAAGAAGCTTGTGAATTTAAAAAACAATACGAAAACAATCTTCATAGTTTAAACAATGAGCAATTTTTACAAGCTCTAAAAAACTATGAAAAATTAATCTTAAATCTTTCTCATATACTAACCTATGTGTATTTAAATTTTGCCCAAGATACCACCAAAGGTGCTTTTTATGCAAAATATGAAAATTTGAGTAAAAAAATAGAAGAAAATCTTTTATTTTTCGAACTTGAATTTTGCGAACTCAAAGAAGATATAAGTAAAAGTTTTATAGAATTTTGCAAGGACTATGAGTTTTATTTAAATAATCTTATTAAATACAAAAAACACAATCTTTCTAAAAAAGAAGAAAGAGTTATTCTTGCTCTATCAAGCACAGGTTCAAATGCATTTGCAAGGTTGTTTGATGAAACTTTTAGTGCTTTAAAATTTAATTTTGAAGGACAAAAACTAAGTGAAGAAGAAATTTTAAGCAAACTTTATGATAAAGATAGAAATATTAGAAAAAAAGCTTCAAAATGCTTTAGTAAAACCTTAAAAAAACAAAACAAACTTTTAGTATATATTTTCAATATGATTAAAAGTGAACTTACTAGTATTTGTGAATTAAGATCTTATGAAAACCCAGAAACCCCAAGGCACATAAGAAATCAAATTTCTAAAAAAAGTGTTGATGCACTTATTAGTGCTAGCGAGAACAGCTTTGATATTGTTTCTAAATTTTATAATGCAAAGAAAAAAATCCTAGGGTATAAAAAGCTAAAAGATTATGATCGTTATGCACCTATTGGAAAAGAAATGCAAATTGATTTTAACGAAGCAAAAAATATAGTTTTAAAGGCTTTTGAAAAATTTTCTAAAGATTTTTATATGATAGCAAAAGAAGCTTTTGAAAATAATTGGATCGATATTTACCCTAAAGAATTTAAACAAAGCGGTGCTTTTTCTCACTCAAGCACACCATTAAGCCATCCTTTCATACTTTTAAACTATACCAACCAAAGACGTGATCTTTTTACTCTAGCTCATGAGTTAGGACATACTATACACCAAAAACTTTCTTATAAAGTAAGCTTTTTAAATCAAGATACGCCTCTAACCACAGCAGAAACTGCTTCAGTATTTGCAGAAATGTTGATTTTTGATTACATTAAAGAGAATTTAGACAAAGAAGAGCTTTTATCTTTATATGCTACAAAAATTGAAGATATTTTTGCAACTCTTTACAGACAGATTAATTTTACTACTTTTGAGCGTAGATTTCACGCTAAAAAAGAAGAATTAAGCTCACAAGAATTAAGTGAAATTTGGCTTGAAGAATCAAGAAAAATGTTTCAAAATAGCGTAGTTTTAACTAAAAATTATGCTCTTTGGTATTCTTATATTCCACATTTTATACATTCTCCATTTTATTGTTATGCTTATGCTTATGCACAACTTTTAGTTTTAGCTCTTTATGGTCTATATAAAAGTGGTAAATGCTCTAACTTTACTCAAATTTATATTGAATTTTTAAGTAGCGGAGGAAGTAAAAGTCCAAAAGAACTTGTAGCTATGTTTGGTTTTGATATAGAAAATGATGAATTTTGGAACATAGGCTTAGAGCAAGTTAGAATGTTAGTAGATGAATTTTTAAGGTTAAGTGATGATTGATAAAATTTTAAATAACAAAAGTTTTATACATTTAATGCAAAAAAGCATTTATGAATGTTTGCAAATTTTAATACAAGAAGATATAGAATTTAACATTATAGTAAATACTAAATTTGTTACACTTGAACCACCCCTACCGAAAGAATTAGATGTGGTAAGTAAAAATCCTTATTGTATTTTTGCACTTGGTGGCTATACTTTTAAATCTATAGTTTTGACAAATGAACACATAGAATTTCATGCAGGTTTTGGTCCTGATGATTTTGCAACTTTTGTTAGAGTGGATTTAGGGGCAATTACTCAAATTCAAGTTGAAGATAATATTATTTTTGTAAATTTTTCAAACTATTTTAAAAAGCAAAATGATCAAAAATTAAAAGAAAAATCCATGAATGCTTTTTTAAACAATCCCAACAATAAAGATTTGTTGAAAAAATGAATTTCTTTGAAGGTTTAAACGATAGCCAAAAAGAAGCTATCATGTATATTGATGGAGCTATGCTTATATTAGCAGGTGCGGGTAGTGGGAAAACTAAAACTATCACTACTAGACTTGCTTATTTGATTGATCATATAGGCATTCCTGCACAAAATACACTTACATTAACTTTTACAAACAAAGCTGCCAATGTAATGAAAACAAGAGCATTAGCTCTTTTACAAGATCAAAGTTTGCATAATCCACTTTTATGTACTTTTCACAAATTTGGCCTATTGTTTTTAAGATTATATAGCGAAAGAATTTCAAGAGCAAACAATTTTGTCATTATCGATATAGATGATAAAAAGAAAATTTTAAAAGATTTAGCTAGTGAAAATTTACAAAACTCTTTAGCAAGCATAAGTGCTTATATTTCAAATTTTAAAAATCAAAGTAAAAGTGCTCAAGAAATACGCAAAGAACTAGAATTTTTAAAAGATGAAAAAAACAAAAATTATGAAGAAATCATTCATCTTTATGAACAATATGAGCATTTTTTAATACAAAATAATTTTATGGATTTTGATGATTTATTAATGCTTACTAATAAAATTTTAGAAGATGAAGATTTTGCTAAAGAACAAAGCAAAAAATACAATTACATTACAGTAGATGAGTACCAAGATACAAATGCTTTGCAGTATCAAATTCTAAAAAAACTTTGCTCATCTCATGAAAATATATGCGTTGTGGGTGATGATGATCAAAGTATTTATGGTTGGCGTGGAGCTAAAATCGAAAATATCTTAAATTTTAAAGAGCAATTTAATAATGTTAAATTAGTAAAATTAGAGCAAAACTACCGCTCAACAAGTGCTATTTTACAAGCTGCAAATGAACTTATAGAGCATAATAGAAAAAGATTAGGTAAAACACTAATTTGCACCAAAGACAAAGGTGAAGAAATAACCATTTTACAAAACGATGATGAAAAAATAGAAAGTTTTAAAGTTGCAAGAGAAGTCTCAAAGCTTTTAAATTCAGGAATAAACCCTAGCGAAATAGCCATACTTTATAGAGTAAATGCACTATCTCGTGCTCTTGAAGAAGCATTTAGCAAAGAAAAAATTCCTTTTAAGTTGCTAAGTGGAATTCGTTTTTATGAAAGAGCCGAGATTAAAGATATTATTTCATATTTAAGATTACTTTCAAATTTAAATGATGATTATTCTTTTAAACGCATTATTAATCGCCCTAAAAGAAATTTTGGCAATGTAAGTTTAGAAAAACTAGAAAATTACGCCAAGGAAAATCATCTGTCCTTATTTGAAAGCTTATGTGTTTTACAAGGAAGTGGATTTTTTAGCAAAAAAACAGATAATGAAATAGAAAAATTTATACTAAGTATACACAAAATCAAAGAAAAAAATGACCTACTTGCAATGATTTTAGCTTTAGAGGAAGAGTTTAAGATTAAAGAATTTTATAAAGATAATCCAGAAGCTGAAGATAAACTTTTAAACATAGATGAGCTTTATGCAAATTTAAAAGATAAAATTTCACACGGAAGTTATAATGGCTTAGATGATATTTTAAACGAAATTTCTTTACTTAATGAACAAGATGGGCTTGATAAAGAAAGTATTTGTATAATGAGCATTCACGCTAGTAAAGGACTTGAATTTGAACATATTTTTATTATAGGCTTAGAAGAAGGATTTTTTCCATTAACTAGTGATACAAGCAACATAGAAGAAGAACGCAGACTTGCCTATGTAGCAATCACTAGAGCAAAGAAAAAACTTTACTTAAGTTATGCAAATTCTAGATTTTACAAAGGAAGTCGCACAAGACTTGAAAAAAGTAGATTTTTTGGCGAAAGCAATGTAATGAAAAAAGAACTAACACTAGATTGCCAAAAGAATTCTTACAAAAAAGGGGATTTAATCAAACATAAAATTTTTGGCATAGGTAGAGTCACTAGTGTAAGTAAAATAGGAAATGAAGAAAAACTTACCATCAATTTTGGAGGCATAGAAAGAATGATAATGTCAAATTTTGTGGAAAAAATTATATGAATAGACTATTCGTAGCTTACAAACCAAGTGGTATGAGTTCTAACGCTTTTCTAAGCAAACTCAAAAAAAAATACAAGAATAAAAAAGCAGGTTTTTCAGGAACACTTGATCCTTTTGCAAAAGGAGTTTTGTTAATAGCATTTGGACAATATACAAAATTATTTCGTTTTCTTAATAAAAATCCAAAAGTTTACAAAGCTACATTGTGGTTTGGCGTACATTCTTTAAGCCTTGATAATCAAAATATCAAAGAAATCACCCACACACATACTTTTGATAAAGAAAAACTAGAACAAATCAAAAATGAGCTTTTAGAAAAAATCACCTATACACCACCTGCATATTGTGCAAAAAAGATAGATGGCATAAGATCTTATGAATTAGCTAAAAAAGGATATGAAGTAAATTTAAAACCATGCGTTATGGAAGTTTTTTATACCAAAATTTTACACTATAATCATCCATTTTTAACCATAGAAATTGCAGTAAGCGAAGGCTCTTATATACGCTCATATTGTGAATTATTTGCTAGAAAACTTGGTATAAATGCAACTTTAAGCTCACTAGAGCGTTTAAGCGAGGGAAAGTTTTTTTATGAAAATGAAAAAAGCTTAAATCCTTTAGCTTTTTTAAATATTAAAAAAAATACGATAAAATGTCCTCAAAAATTATACAATGGGCAAAGAATTTTTTTGAACGATTTAGAAATTCAAGAAGAAGGTAGTTATATTTTAGAAGAAAAAGATTTTTTTTCTATCATTTCTATCCAAAATAATCAAGTACAATATTATTTAAACAAGGTTTTAAAATGTTAATTTTATCAAGAAAAGAAAGCGAAAGTATAAAAATTGGAGATGATATAGAAATCAAAGTAGTTCAAACAGGAAAAGGCTATGCTAAAATAGGTATTGAAGCTCCAAAGTCTTTAATGATACTACGAAAAGAACTTATCGAGCAAGTAAAAAGCGAAAATTTACATGCAATTAGTGATGAGAATATAAAACTAGATGATCTAAGCAAAAAGCTTAAAAAATGAAAGCTTACGCAAAAGCTAATATTTTTTTAAAAATTATAGGATTTGATTCAAGATCTTATCATTTATTACAATCACGTTTTGTATTATTAAAAAATATTTTTGATGAATTAGAATTTAGTAGTGAAAAAACTAAAAATGGTTTTGAAATTATAGGAAATTTTACACAAGATACCATCATACATAAAGCTTATAAAGAGTTAGAATTTTTAGGATTTTCTAATGAATTAAATGAATTTTTTAAAAATAAAAGCTTGAAACTTATTAAAAATATCCCTATAGGTGGAGGACTTGGAGGAAGTAGCACTGATGCGGTAGCATTTATACTTATGGTTAATGAAACTTTAAATTTAAAATTAAAACAAAAACAACTTGAGCAAATTTGTCAAAAACTTGGCTCGGATTTAATCTTTTTTTTAAGCGGATATGATAGTGCAAATGTTTGTGGATGTGGTGAGATTGTAGAATATTTTGAAGATGATTTCAACCAACTTGATTTTACTTTTCCAACTATTGAATGCTCAAGTGCAAAAGTATATAAAGCATTTGATGAAAGCCCTTATAATTTAAAAGCGAATTTAAATTTAGCCAAAACACTTAAAACACTTAAAACAAGTGAAATTTTAGAGTATAAAAATACTGATTTAAACGACTTATTTGCTCCTTGTGTAAAAATTTATCCTAAAATGCAAACTTTTCTTGATAAAGCTTTTTTTTTAAGTGGAAGTGGAAGTGGAGTTTTTAAGGCTAAATGATGAAAAAAACTATAGTAAAAAACAAAAAATCTTTTTTTGATTATGAAATTTTGGAAAAATTTGAAGCAGGTATTGTTCTAAAAGGCTCTGAAGTGGTAGCATTAAGAGCTAGTAGAGCGAATTTAAAAGATTCTTTTGTGCGTATTATCAAAGGCGAAATTTTCTTACTTAATGCTCATATTTCTTATCTTAGCACTACACATTCTTTTTATAAGCATGATGAAAAAGGTGCACGAAAACTTTTAATGCATAAAAAGCAAATCGATAGGCTTTTTGGTAAAATTAGCATCCAAGGCTTTACTATAGTGCCACTAGAACTTTATTTTAATGAAAAAAATAAAGTAAAAGCCTTAATAGCCTTAGCTAAAGGAAAAAATTTACACGATAAAAGAGAAAGCTTAAAGAAAAAACAAGCAGATCTTGAAGCAAGAGCTGCTGTGAAAAATCATTTTTAAAGGAAAACTATGAAAAAAATTGCATATTTATTTTTAACTTTTATTTTTACATTTTTTATAAGTGCTTGTTCTAGTGAAGAAAAAATTGAAAATGATTTTGTCTTTGCAGAATACAAAACAGGTGAAGAAATCCTTTTAAAAAGTGTTAATGGGGGTGAAAAAACCTTAATAAGAACACAAAATGGCTTCAAAGTTAAAGGTGAAGAAAATAAAATTTTAATGCTTGATTTTTTTGGAACTTTTTGCACTCCATGCCAAGAAGAAGCACCGCATCTTACTAATTTATGGCAAAAAAATAAAGAAAATTTTACAATCATAGGGCTTAGCCATTTTGAAAATGTAAGCAATCAGGCAGTGAAAGATTTTGCTATAAAGTATGGGGCATATTATTTTTTGAGTAATTCAAAAGAAAATGATAGAATTATTGCTCAGGCTTTAAAAGATATTAACTACCAAAATATGGAACAATTACCTTTTAAAGTAGTTTTAAAAGATGGAAATTATCAAAACTTAACAGATTTTTGGAGCAGTGATTCAAAAAACTTTGTGAAATACTATCTTGGCAAAGTTTCCATTCAAACTATGCAAGAAGATATTGCTAGGATAATTAATGAATCTAAAAAATGAAATTTTAGAACAACAAAAACTAACAGAACCTAAAATGTTTAAGGTTTTGCTTTTAAATGATGATATAACCACTATGGACTTTGTAATAGAAGTTTTAATGAATATATTTCATCATGATTTTGAAAAAGCAAGTATGATAATGCTTGAAATTCACCACCAAGGCAGTGGTGTTTGTGGTGTATATACAGAAGAAATTGCACTTAGCAAAAAACAACAAGTTGATATGGCTGCAAAAAACAATAATTTTCCACTCCAAACAAGGATAGAAGAACAATGAAATATAAAGAATTGATTGATTCGTTTATACCAAATGCAAGACATTTAAGCTTTATCAACCATCACGAATTTATCACTTGCGAACATTTACTTTTTGCATTAGTTAAACTAAGCAATGATTTTAAAAATTTACTTGAAGAAATCGGAGATGGAGATTTACAAGGCTTTGAAAACGATCTAAAAAACTATCTAGCAAAAAACAATGAGATTTTAAAAAAGGAAATAGAACCTATTTTTTCTATAATCTTAGAAAATATATTACACAAATTAAATACAAAAAAACAAACAAGTGTAGTTGATTTCATCATTGCACTTTGCAAAGAAGAAAAAGCTTATTCTTGCAATATTTTAAAAAAACATTTAATCGAAGAAGAAAAATTACAAGAATTATTACAAAGTGCAGAATTTGAAAATCTAAAAACACACACTACCGAGCTAGTTGAACTTGCAAAAAAAGGTAAAATAGATCCTGTTATAGGCAGAAAATTTGAATTAGAAAGAATGATGCAAATTTTAAGCAGACGCAAAAAAAACAATCCTATCTTAGTTGGTGAACCAGGAGTTGGAAAAAGTGCAGTTATAGAAGGATTAGCACTAGCTATAGCAGAAGAAAAAGTTCCTAAACATTTAAAAAATTCAAAAATTTATAGTCTTGATATGGCAAGTTTGCTCTCTGGTACAAAATATAGAGGAGATTTTGAAAAAAGACTAAAAGATATTATTAAAGAGTTAGAAAATATCCCTAATGCCATTTTGTTTATAGATGAAATTCATACTATAGTAGGAACTGGTGCAAGCAATGAAAGCCATGCGGATATGTCAAATTTATTAAAACCTGCACTAAGCAATGGCAATGTAAAATGCATAGGTGCAACTACTTTTATAGAATATAAAAACACTTTTGATAAAAATAAAGCCCTAAGTAGAAGATTTGCAAAAATTGACATAGATGAGCCAAGTGAGGAAGAATGTTTTTTAATCTTGCAAGGTTTAAAAAATAAATATGAAAATTTTCATAAAATCAAATTAAACGATGAGATTTTACAAACAAGTATAAAACTAGCAAAGCAATTTTTACATGATAAATTCTTGCCAGATAGTGCAATTGATTTAATTGATGAATTAGGTGCAAGTTTTGCTCTAGAAGATAAAAAAAGTAAAAAAATAGTAAAAATAAAAGATTTAGAAAACACTTTAGCTAGAATGACACATTCTCATAAAATTTACGAAAGTGATCAAAGTAAAATTTTAAAAAACCTTGAACTAAACTTAAAACAAAATATATTTGGTCAAGATGAAGCTATCAAAGCCTTGTGTTCTACTTTAAAACAAAGTTATGCAGGATTAAAAGGCAAAAATACCCCAAAAGGTGTGTTTTTATTTACAGGATCAAGTGGTGTTGGTAAAACTGAACTTGCTAAAAATTTAGCACAAATTTTAAATCTAAATCTTGAAAGATTTGACATGAGTGAATACTCACAAAAACATGATGTTAGTAAGCTTATAGGAACTTCCGCTGGTTTTGTGGGTTATGAAGATGGTGGTTTACTCAGCAATAGCATTAGAAAAAATCCTTTTAGCGTAGTTTTATTTGATGAGATAGAAAAAGCTCATCCTGATTTAACTAATACCTTTTTGCAAATTTTTGATAATGCAAGCTTAACGGATAATAGTGGATTAAAAGCCGATTTTAAAAATGCCATTATCATTATGACTTCAAATTTAGGTCTAAAAGAAAACAATGAGCTTGGTTTTTTAAGTAATGATAAAGAAAAAAGCAATAAAGCTATAAAAGATTTTTTCGCACCTGAATTTATTAATCGTCTAGATAAAATCATTCATTTTAATGACCTAAATCAAGAAATTTTAGAACAAATTGTTCAAAAAGAGCTAGATTTAATGGCAAAAAATTTAAATAACATCATCATAGAAGCTGATAAAAAAGTAAAAGAATTTCTTGCTAAAAAGACTAACAACAAAGAATTTGGAGTGAGATTATTAAAACGCATTATTGCCGAAGAATTAGGCGAGAAATTAAGTGATGAGATTTTATTTGGAAAATTAAAAAATGGTGGTAAATTAAAACTCAAACTTTCCAAAAATGAAAAAATCGAATTTGTATTCTAAACTTTTAAAAAGCCCTGATGATGCGCCTGTTTTTATTAGTGAAAAGCTAGAAGTAGATTTTATACCTCATGCTTACAGTTTGGGGCTTTTTCCATGGACAAGCAATCCTGTTACTTGGTGGTGCCCTTCTCCTAGAATGATTCTTTTTCCAAAAGAAGTTCATATACAAAAAAGTATAAAAAAAGCTTTGAAAACTTATAAAATAAGACTTGATTTTGATTTTAACTCTCTTATAAAACTCTGTGCTTTAAGAAAAAAAACTTGGATTAGTCAAGAATTTATCCAAGCTTATACTAAACTTTTTGAGCAAAATTTAGCTCATAGTGTTGAAGTTTATGAAAACGATGTTTTAATTGGTGGTTTATATGGGCTTATTATAGGCAAGATGTTTTTTGGTGAAAGTATGGTAAGTCTTAAAAAAGATGCTTCAAAAGTAGCTCTAATAAAACTTTGTGAACTTTTAAAACCATATGATTTTTTAATAGATTGTCAAGTACCCAATAAACATTTAAAATTTATGGGTGCCATAGAAACATCAAAAAAAGATTTTTTGAAGATACTAGAAAAAAAAGTTTCGCTTAAAAGTGGCTTTGAAAATTTTAAAAATTTACTATAAAAAGATATACTTATAAATACAAAATTGCATAAATATTTTGGAATAATTTTTGCTTTTAGCTATATAAAAGTTTTATTTTAAGGAGAAATTATGATAAGCCCTTTCAAATCAAAAGAACTTGTTGTTGATGCTTTAGCAGGAAGAAATTTAAGAAATCAAATGATTAATTCTAACCTTGCAAATGTTGATACTCCTTTTTATAAATCAAGAGATATAGAATTTGAAACGGCTTTAGTTAATAGAGCAAATGAAATTTTCAAAAAGAAAGATAATAAGGAGCTTGAATTAGCAAATACCAATATAAATCATCAAAAGCCTTGGAAATTTCCAGATCCTAATAAATCAACTATTTATTTAAGAGATGGACATTTAGCAAGAAATGATGCAAATACAGTAGATCTTGATGTAGAAACTACAGAAATGAGTAAAAACACTATGATGATTACCGCCTTAGATGGCGTCTTAAGAAGACAAAGTAATATTTTTACAACCATCATAGATACAAGCTCTAAATTAGGCTAGGAGAAAAATAATGGCTTATTTAAGTGATTTTGATATTAGTGGATATGGACTTAGCGCGCAACGTTTTAGAATGAATGTAATTAGCTCAAATATAGCTAATGCAAACACCACTAGAACAGCAGAAGGTGGGCCTTATAGAAGAAGAGAAGTGATTTTTAAAGCAACAGACTTTAGTGAAATCCTAAACAAACAAATAGCCAAGGATAATAATTTTTTAGAATATGAAAACCCTTTAAATGATCCATCTTCACAAAAAGATGCAAAACCTGCTATAATGAGTGTAGTAGTTGATAAAGTTGTAAGAGATGATAAGGATTTTCGTATGAAATTCGACCCATCACATCCTGATGCAAACGAACAAGGTTATGTTGCTTTTCCAAATATAAATCCAGTTATAGAAATGGCTGACTTGATAGAAGCAACAAGAGCTTATCAAGCAAATGTTAGTGCTTTTACAAGCACCAAAACTATAGCACAAAGTGCAATAGATTTATTAAGAGGTTAATGAATGAATACTATAAATGGTTTAAACCAACTCAATAATACTAATAATAAAAGTAGTAATAATGCAAGTAACATAGGTGATGAATTTTCAAGTTTGTTAAAAAATTCTATTAACAATCTTAACAAAACTCAAGAAACTGCTGAAGCTGCTATGGTAGATATTGCTACAGGAGAGGTTAAAGACTTACATCAAGCAGCAATTGCTATTAGTAAAGCAGAATCAAGTATGAAATTTATGCTTGAAGTTAGAAATAAGGCTATAAACGCATATAAAGAAATTTCAAGAACTCAAATTTAATATATGCTTTCAAACGCTGTTAGAAATAGAGTCTCAAAAGTCGCATTTGCTTTTTTTATGGCTTTATTTTTTATGGCTTTATTTTTGCTTTCTACTTTTTTTCTTACCTCAAAACGCCACATACCCAATACTCAAAAAGAACAATATTTCTCTGCCCTTAGAGGTAATATCATTACAAGTGATAATTTTACTATTACTTCCAGTAGACAAATTTATAGAGCGGAGATAGATTTAAGAAGTCTAAATCCAGATAAAAAAGAATTATTTTTAAAACTTTTTCAAATTTATAGTGGTGTCAGTGATGAACAAATGCAAGATATTAGAAAAAGAATGTCGGCTAAAAAGAAAAGGAGTTATAATTTTATTTTACTTCAAAATATTAATTCAAAAGATGCAAGTTACCTAAAAGAATTAGCAAAAAAACTTTATACACAAGGATATTTTAAAACATTTACCAATAGCAATGGAAAAGTTGAAACTAGAGGACTTGATATTATAGAACACAAGGAAGATCGTATATATATGCCAAAAGACTCACTCACTCCTATTATAGGTTACACAAGAACTTATATGGACGAACAAAGTGAAATTTTTAAAAATGTCGGCATAAAAGGCTTAGAAAAATACTATAATGAATGTTTAAATCCTTTACAAAATGCAAAAATTCAAGGTTTAAGAGATATAGGTGGTAATATTATTTTGAATTTGCATTCTTATGGGCAACGTAAAATAGATGGTTGTAATTTATACTTAAATATTTCATTAAAACTTCAAAAAGGACTAGAAAAAGCAATTGATAAAAGAAACGAAGATTTAAAAGCTAATGAAATCATCGTAGCTATAATGGAAAGTAAAAGTGGAAAAATTTTAGCACTTGCTAGTTCAAGAAGATATGATCCACAAAATCGTGGAAAAGATCTTTCTGTACTTAATGCAAGTGCGATAGAATATGGATATGAAGCTGGTTCTGTTATAAAACCTTTTATCTTTACAACTGCCTTAATGCTTAACAAAATCAAAGTCAATGAAACAATTGATACCCAAGGTGGACAATACAAACTAGGTCGTTTTACTATACGCGATGATCATAAAAAAAATAAAATGAGTATGGAAGAAGTTATCACCTACTCTTCAAATGTTGGTATGATTAAAATTGCTCAAAGGTTAAGTAATCTTGAAATTATCTCGGGGCTTAGAATTTTTCGTTTTGGAGAAAAAAGTGGAATTGACCTTCCTTATGAACAAAAAGGAGAAATACCAAACCCTAAAAAATTAAGAGATATAGAAAAATCTGTTTTAAGTTATGGTTATGGTTTGAAAACAACATTTATACAACTTCTAGCTGCGTATAATGTATTTAACAATGAAGGTTATTATATAATACCGCAAATAGCGAATAAAATATATCAAGATGGACGTTTAATTAAGCTTGATGATGAAATCAAAAAAGAAAAAATTCTCTCAAGTAAAGCAGCTAAAGAAATGCAACAAATTTTAATCAATGTTATTGAAAAAGGTACAGGTAAAAAAGCACAAACTCAAGGCATTATCATAGGTGGTAAAACAGGCACAGCAAGAATTGCTGAAAGAAAAGGTTATACCTCAAATCGCTATAATGCTTCATTTTTTGGCTTTGCAAATGATGAGAAAAATAACTACACTATAGGAGTTTTAGTAAGAAATCCTACCAAATCTTATAGTTATTATGCTGCACAAAGTGCCCTACCTATGTTTAAAGATACGATAAATCTTATGATAAAAGAAAGTTATTTAAAGCCAAAATATCACAATAAGGACTAATTATGGAAATTAATTATTATAGTAATCTTTGCAGTCAAATGTATGATATTTTACACAATAAAGCACCTCAAGATGAATTAGGTTTTTATTTATCATATGCAAAAGAATATAAATTTTTAGAACCTTTGTGTGAAAATAGAAGATTTATGATTCCTTTTTTGATTCAAGGTTTTAATATTACAGGTATGGATTCCTCCAAACCAATGTTAAAAAAATCTAAAACAAAAATATCCATTTGCAAAAAACAATCTATGTAATCTTTTAAATTATAACTTTAAAGAAAAATATGATTATATATTTATTCCATCAGGTTCAATTTCTTTATTTACTAATATTATAGAATGCAAAATCATTTTAAAAAACATATTAAAAAGGATGGATTTTTTGTGTTTGCAGTAGATAGCTTAAACACAAAAAGTGACAATAATGACAATTATAAAACAACAGCTTCAGTCACAACCCCAAACGGTTTTAATCTTATATTAAAAAACAAGAGTTATTTTGATGAAAAAACACAAACTCAATTTTATCCTAGTATATGAGCTTTACAATGGAGATAAATTAATAAAAAGTGAATAATATGTATTTCCAAATACATTTATACAAGCAAGGGGAAATGGAGAATTATTTAAAAGAAGTTGGTTTTACAAAAATAAATTCTTGTTTTTCTTTTTCAAAAACCCTTAAAAACAATAATCAATCTGATTTCTTTTTATATGAATGTAGCTATTAAATATTAATTTTATTTAAAATAAACTCTACAAATTCGTCACTATCATTAGGACAAGCAATAAGCTCATAATTGCTTTTTGCTAAGTGTCTATACTCTATTCCAAGCTCGAAAATAGTCTCGGAACAATCTATACAAAAAGATATAGGATAAATCAAAGCTTTTTCATCTAAATTTTTTAAAATATCGCTTGTACTTGGTTCAAGCCATTTTACTGGACCTAGCTTTGATTGGTATGCTAGTAAAATTTGATTAAATTCATTTTTAAGTTTTTCTTTTAAAATGCTTACATGTTCTTGTATATGTTTTTCATATAAATCACCTTTTTTGATTATAGAAAGCGGTAAAGAATGTGCGGAAAAAATCAAAGCCTTATAATCATATTCTTTCTTTTTTTCTAAAATATGTTTGATAATCATTTCATTATAAAATTCATTTTTATAAAAAATATCAATGACCTTTATTTTAGCTAGATTTTGAACGCTTCTAAGTTCATTTTGCACCACTTCTAAAGAAGTGGTTACTGTTGTTTTAGAATGATGGGGATACAAAGGAAACAAAACTATCTCATCATTTTTTTTAAAGCTGTATTTTGCAAAAACTTCATTAGCAAAAGGTGGCACATATAAACTGATAAAATCAAATTTACATTCCCTGGCTTTAGAATTTAATTTATTGCATAAATTTTGTGTGATTTGAGTAAGTGGGGATTTACCACCCATTTTTTCATAGTTTTGCTTCATAGCTTTTAATCTTGATTTTCTTATCATAAAAGCTATAAATTTTCTTAAAAAAACATTTTTTATCCCTAAAATATAAGGATCATTAAACATATTTTTTAAAAAAACTTCACACTCTTCAAGTTTATTAACTCCACCCATATTTAAAAAAAATACATACTTCACTATCAAACACCTTCTAAAATTTCTTGTACCTTTAGTGCATCTTCAATACTAGCTAAATTTTTACAAACTCCATTTTGCAAAAGTTCAAAAAAGGCTTCATGCTCAGCATATAAAGGAGAATTTTCGTATAAATTTGGAATTTTTTGCATATTAATAAAAAGTTCAAAATTTTTAAGATCAAGCTCATAGGTATGATTTTTACCTAAGATTTTGATATTTCTTATAATATGTTTTGCATTCCAACTATTGTGGATACTAACTAAAATATCTTCTAATTTTAAGCTTATCATTGCCTCATCTTCAAATTTTTCATGATGATGATAGGCTTTGTTTATATTTGCTTTTGAAATTTGCTTTTGACTTAAAAATCTTACTAAATCAATATCATGCACACCAAGATCACTTAAAACCCCAACATCATTAATCCTTTGAGGATAAGGTGAAATTCTTTGTATATTAATACTGATTATTTCATCATCCTTAAGTTTTTCTTTTAGAGTTAAAACTGTAGGATTAAATCTCTCACAAAAGCCTACTCCAACGCTAACTTTATCTTCTAAAGATTTCTTTTGTAAAAGTAAAATTTCATCAATATTTAAAGCTAAAGGTTTTTCTATTAAAACATTTTTTATTCGGGCAAACACCTTTAAAGCTATATCTAAATGCGTATGCGTTGGAGTAGCAACAATCACTCCATCAAGATTTTGTCTTAAAAAATCATCAAAATTTTTATGCAAAGAGTGCTTAAATTCATCTTTACAAAAAGGATCATAAAGATGAATTTCTTTTACTTTTAAATTACGCTCAAGTTCTCTTAAATGGTTTTTACCCATTTTACCAAGGCCTATAAGCCCTATCTTCATTTAAAAGCCTCAATCACTCTTATCTGATGTTCTTCTTTTAAAAACGCACTCATAGGTAAGGATAAAATTTCATCACTTAAAAGTTCTGTGTTTGGTAATTCACCTTTCTTATAGGCAAGATAACCAAAAGCTTCTTGCAAATGAAGCCCTAATGGGTAATGTATTGCCGTAGGTATGCCTTGATTTTGTAATTTTTGCATAAATTTTTCCCTATCTTTTACACGCACACTATATTGAGCCCAAGCACTTATAAAATCATTTTTTCTTGGTGGTAAAATACAATTTTTTAAATTTTCATCATAAATTTTAGCTATTGCTTCTCTTTTTTTGATCTCTTCATTTAAGTATTTTAATTTCACATTTAAAACAGCTGCTTGTATAGTATCAAGCCTTCCGTTTATACCAATGTATTTGTGTTTGTATCTTTGAATTTGCCCATGATTTAAATAAATTTTGATTTTTTGTGCTAGTTCATCATCTTGAGTAAAAATCGCCCCACCATCTCCATAAGCACCCAAAGGTTTAGATGGAAAAAAGCTTGTACAAGATATATCAGCTATAGCACATGATTTTACGCCTTTTTGGCTAGCACCAAAACTTTGCGCACCATCTTCTATCAAAGCAATATTTTGATTTTTACAAAGTTCTTTTAAAGCAAACATATCAGGCATAAGACCAAAAATACTCACAGCAATTACCGCTTTAGTTTTAGGTGTAATAACTTCTTGAATTTTTTGTAAATCAAGATTATAGTCTTTAAAATCAATATCCACAAAAACAGGCTTAGCACCTATTAAAGCCACCATTTCAGCCGTAGCTATAAAAGTAAAACTTGGCACTATAACCTCATCATCTTTACCTATTCCCAAAGCCATCAAAGCTAAAAAAAGCGCACTTGTACCACTTGAACAACCCATAGCATGTTTTATACCTACATATTTTGCTAAATTTGATTCAAATTCTTCAAGCTTTACACCACCTATAAAAGAAGAATTTTGTATAACTTCACTTACGGCTTCATCAATTTCATTTTTGTAAGCATTATATTGAGCATTTAAGTCTATAAAAGGAATTTTCATCTTAGCAACCTTGTAAATTAAAATTGTGATTATAAGATAGTTTTACTTAATTTAAAGTATTTTTGGTATTATTTTAGGCAAAAAATAGCTAGGAAAACCTATGGATATAAGAAAAGAATATTTAGAATTTTTTAAATCAAAAGGACACGAAATTACACCTTCAAGTCCTTTGGTTCCTGATGATGCGAGTTTGCTTTTTACTAATGCGGGTATGGTGCCTTTTAAAAGTATATTTACTGGAGAAGTGCCACGCCCTAATCCTCCGCGTAAAACAAGCTGTCAAACTTGCATAAGAGCTGGTGGTAAACACAATGACTTAGATAATGTAGGCTACACAGCACGCCATCACACATTTTTTGAAATGCTTGGGAATTTTAGTTTTGGAGATTACTTTAAAGAAGAAGCTATTGCTTATGCTTGGGAATTTGTAACTGAAATTTTAAAACTTCCTAAAGATAGACTTTATGTAACAGTTCATGAAAATGACGATGAAGCTTATAAGTTGTGGCAAAAACATATAGAAAAAGAAAGAATTTATAAATTTGGCGATAAAGATAATTTTTGGCAAATGGGCGATACTGGACCATGTGGGCCTTGTAGTGAAATTTTTTACGATCAAGGAAGTGAGCATTTTAATTCTAGTGAAGATTATATGGGTGGTGATGGAGATAGGTTTTTAGAAATTTGGAATCTAGTTTTTATGCAGTATGAAAGAAGTACAGATGGCACACTAAGTCCTTTACCAAAGCCAAGCATTGATACAGGTATGGGACTTGAAAGAGTTAGTGCTATAAAAGAAGGAAAATTTAGTAATTTTGATAGTTCTTTATTTATGCCTATCATAGAAAAAATAGCAAAACTTTGTGGTAAAACTTATACCTATGAAAGTGGAGCTAGCTTTAGAGTGATAGCTGATCATATTAGATCAAGTGTATTTTTACTAGCTCAAGGGGTTGGCTTTGACAAAGAAGGTAGAGGTTATGTTTTAAGAAGAATTTTACGCCGCGCATTAAGACATGGGTATTTACTAGGACTTAAAAAACCTTTTATGCATGAGCTTGTAAATGTGGTTTGTGAATTAATGGGCGAACATTATACCTACTTAAATGAAAAAAAAGAATTTATTAAAGAGCAAATCAAACTAGAAGAAGAAAGATTTTTAAGTACTATTGAAAATGGCATAGAAATTTTTAACGAAGAGCTTAAAAACACCAAAGATATTTTTAGCGGTGAAGTAGCTTTTAAGCTTTATGATACCTATGGTTTTCCACTTGATTTAACTGCTGATATGCTAAGAGAAAAAAATATCAGCGTAGATGAGGCTAAATTTAATGCTTTAATGCAAGAACAAAAAGATAGAGCTAAAGCTTCTTGGAAAGGAAGTGGAGACAAGGCAATTAGTGGGGATTTTAAAATTTTACTTGAAAAATTTGGCAAAAATACCTTTAGTGGATATGAAAATTATAAAGAAAAAACTAAAATTTTAGCTATTTTAGATGAAAATTTCAAAACTATATCTGAAGCTAAAAATGGACAAATAGTATGGCTGATGCTTGAAAAAACTCCATTTTACGCAACAAGTGGTGGGCAAAGTGCTGATATAGGATTTATCAACGAGAGTGAAGTTTTAGATACGCAAAAATTCTTTGATATTAATCTAAGCCAGGTTAAACTAAAACAAGATATAAAAACCGACGATGAAATTATAGCTTATATAGATACAAAAAAAAGAGAGCAAATCGCAAGACACCATAGTGCAACACATTTACTCCACCATGCTCTAAGAGAAATTCTTGGCTCGCATATAAGTCAAGCAGGCTCTTTAGTAGAATACAATAAACTAAGATTTGATTTTACTCATCCAAAAGCCCTAAACAAAGAAGAATTAAACAAAATAGAAACTTTAGTAAATACTTACATTATGGAAGCAAATGAAGCTAAGATTGAAATTTTGGATTTGGAAGAAGCTAAAAAAAGCGGTGCTATAGCTTTATTTAGTGAAAAATATCAAGATAAAGTAAGAGTTTTAACCTTAGGAGCTAGTAAAGAGCTTTGCGGTGGAACTCATGTAAAAAATAGTTCAGAGATTGGTAGTTTTTACATAGTAAAAGAAAGTGGTGTTAGTGCTGGAGTTAGAAGAATAGAAGCTGTAGTTAGCAAAGCTGCACTTGATTATATAAATGAAAATTTAAAAGAACTAAGCCAAATTAAAGAAGAATTAAAAACTCATGATATTTTAAACTATGTTGCGAAATTAAAAAATGAAATCACAAATTTAAAAAATGAGTTAAAAAATTCAAACAAAATAGAATTAAATTCTAAAGAACTCAACGGAACTATCTATTGTGTGCAAAAAATAGATAATGGCGATATAAAAACTATGATTGATGAGTTTAAAAACAAATCTAACAAAGCAGTGATTTTGCTTTTACAAGAAAAAGAAGGCAAAATCACCATAGCAGCAGGAGTAAAAGAAGCTCCATTAAAAGCAGGAAATTTAGTAAAAGAAATTGCACAAATACTTGGTGGAAATGGTGGCGGAAGAGATGATTTTGCTACTGCAGGTGGTAAAGATATAAACAAAATAGACCAAGCATTAAATCATGCTAAAAAAATCATAGAAGAAAGTCTTGTTTAATGCTTTATCTAGCTTCAAGTTCGCCTTCACGCGTTGCTTTACTAAAAAAAGCAAATATAGCTTTTGAACAAATCATAATAGACTATGATGAGAGTTCGATAAAAAAAGAAAAACCAAATTCTTATGTGCAAAAAATAGTTTTAGAAAAAGAAAGGCAATTTTTTGCACAATATCCTAATTTTAAAAATGTTTTATTTGCTGATAGTATAGTTTGTATTGAAAATGAAATTCTCACAAAAGCCAAAAACGATAATGAAGCATTTAAGATGCTGAATTTACAAAATGGTAAAAGCATTAGTATTTTAAGTGCTATGGTTTTGATTTTAGAAAATAAAAAAATATTCAATCTTAGCAAATGTGATATAATCTTAGATGAATTTGACTTAAAAGATATGCAAATTTATGTAAATTCAAAACTTTATCAAGGTAAAGCAGGTGCTGTAATGTGTGAAGGATTTCATAAAAAATACATTAGAAAAATCATAGGTCATCAAAGCACAGCACTAGGGCTTAATATAGAACTTTTGAAAGCTTTTTTATGATTAAAACATTAAAAATTTTTATTTCTTTTTGTGTGGTTTGTTTGATAGGAATTTTTATTTTTATTGCCTATTTGTTTTCAGATTCAGATTTAAATCAATATACTTTTAAAGATTATAAACCACCTCTTACAACACAAATTTTTGATAAAAACGGAAAATTAGTTGCTAATATCTTTGAACAACACCGCTTTTATGCTCCTTATGAAGAACTTCCACCAAGACTTATAGAGGCTTTAATTGCTATAGAGGACACTAGTTTTTTTGAACATAATGGAGTCAATATAGATGCAATTTTTAGAGCAGCTATTAAAATCATAAGAAGTGGTGGTAAAACTATGGAGGGTGCTTCTACTCTCACACAACAATTCATTAAAAACACAGAATTAACTCCTGAACGAACCTTAAATAGAAAATTAAAAGAAGCTTTGCTTGCTTATAAAATAGAAAGTACTTTGACTAAAGAACAAATTTTGGAAAGATATTTAAATTTCATTTTCTTTGGGCATGGATATTATGGAGTTAAAACCGCTGCACTTGGATATTTTAGAAAAAATTTAGATGATCTTAGTCTAAAAGAAATAGCTATTTTAGTAGGTATGCCTAAAGCCCCAAGCACTTACGATCCGACTAGACACTTGGATCTTTCTTTAGCAAGAGCAAATAGTGTTATACAAAGAATGTATAATCTAGGTTGGATTTCTAATGAAGAATACCAAGGTGCTTTAAAAGAAATTCCAAAAATTTATGATGATACATTGACACAAAATGCAGCTCCTTATGTAACTCAAGAAGTTTTAAAACAATTAAGTGGTATTAAAGATTTAAAAACAGGTGGATATAAAATAGAACTTGCAATTGATCTTGATGTACAAAATATTGCAAGAGATGCTTTAAAATTTGGCTATGATGAGATTATAAAAAGAGATAAAGATGCAAATTTAAGCACACTAAATGGGGCTATGATAGTAGCAAATCATCAAAATGGTGATATTTTAGCCTTAGTAGGTGGAGTAAATTATGCAAAAAGCAATTTTAATCGTGCCACTCAAAGCTTAAGACAGCCTGGAAGTTCCTTTAAGCCTTTTTTATATCAAATTGCTATTGATTTAGGTTATTCGCCTATGAGCAAAATCGCAGATATTTCAAGAGTTTTTGAAAGTTCTAAAAAAAATGAAAAAGATTGGAAACCAAAAAATTTTGGCGACAAATTTTTAGGACTTATTACCTTAAAAGAAGCACTAACTGGCTCAAGAAATTTAGCTACCATCAATCTTGCTCTTTCCTTAGGTCTTGATGTTATTCATGATAAACTCATATATATGGGATTTGAAAATATTCCTATGGATTTATCTATAGTTTTAGGAAGTTTTGGAATTTCTATTTATGATTATGCTAAGCTTTATACTGTTTTTGGAAATTATGGTCTTCAAAAAGATTTAATATTAATAAAAAAGGTGATTGATAAAAATGGAAAAACTTTAGTAGAATTTAATTCTGGAGAAAGAAAAATTAGTGAACCTGCACAGGCTTTTTTAGTTAATAATATGATGCAAAATGTTGTTCAAAAAGGTACTGGACGCAATGCAAGAGTTAAAGGGATTGAAATAGCTGGAAAAACAGGAACTTCTAATAAAAGTATAGATGCTTGGTTTTGTGGATTAACTCCTGAAATAGAAGCAATCATTTGGTATGGCAATGATGATAATAAACCTATGAAACAAATTGAAGGCGGAGCAAGAACTGCTGCTCCGGTTTTTAAAGAATTTTTAACAAAATATTTAGAACTTTATCCTGATAGTGCAAGAAAATTTAATATTCCTAAAGGAGTTTATCAAGGATTTTTTGAAAAACAAAAAGAATATTATACCAATACTTCTCCTTTTCCAAAAAATAATCCTATTTTTTCTGAAAACAATGAAATTATTTTTTAAAATATTTTTTATAAAATAATAAAAATTATCCTTTTGTTTTCCTTTATATGTTTTAATACTATATAAATATATAAAGGAATAATTATGAATATTACCCATGAAAAATTATACAAAAAAAGACGTCATTTTTTAAAACTAGGTACTGGTGCTTTAGTTAGCTCAGCATTAATCCAATCTAAATTAATGGCACTAAATTTTTTACCTGATGCAAATAGTGAAAAACTAAAACTTAGTGATGAAAAAATTGCAACTAATTATATTAATTTTTATGAATTTTCTACAGATAAAAAAAGAGCAGTAGAACTTGCTAAAAATTTCAATACAAAGGGCTGGAAAATAGAAATTAGTGGTGAAGTTGAAGAGCCTTTAGCTTTAACTATGGAAGATTTACTAGCTTTTCCTTTAGAAGAAAGGATTTATAGATTTCGCTGTGTTGAAACTTGGTCTATGGTGGTGCCTTGGGTTGGTTTTGAGCTTCGAGCTTTGATAGAAAAATGCAAAGTTAAAAGTAATGCTAAATTTATAAAATTTACCACTCTTTTTGATAAAAATCAATTTGCAGATCAAGCTTCATTTTTTCCAACTCTTGATTATCCTTATGTAGAAGGTTTAAGATTAGATGAAGCTATGCACCCACTAACACTTATGGCTGTTGGTATGTATAAAAAACCTTTACTTGGACAAAATGGAGCACCGATTCGCCTTGTAGTTCCATGGAAATATGGTTTTAAAAGTATAAAATCTATCGTTAAAATAGAATTTACTAAAGAACAACCTAAAACCACATGGGAGCTTGCAAATCCTAGAGAATATGGTTTTTATGCAAATGTTAATCCAAACGTCTCTCACCCAAGATGGTCTCAAGCTAATGAGCGTCCTTTGGGAGATTTTTTCACTAAACCTACTCAAATATTTAATGGTTATGAAAAAGAAGTAGCACATTTATATAAAGATATGGATTTAAGGGTTAATTTTTAATGAGTAAAAAATTTTGCAATATTAGTAGTTTTTTGCTTTTTATTTTAAGTATATTTTATAGTTTTTATCAAATTATGCATGAATTTGATATTGTAAAATCTGTGTATTTTTATAGTGGTATATTTGGCTTAATCTTTTTTGGATTAAGCCTATTTTTTTCACTTTTAAAATATAAACACACAAAAGATTATCCTAAATTTTTAGGTTTTTATGCATTTTTTTGGGCCTTGATTCACTTTTTAAATTATTTTGCTTTTGGAAAAAATTTAGACCTAATGCTTTTTTTCAAAGATACTTTTAGTAAAAATTTAGAATTTAGTGGTTTTATAAGCTTTTTTATACTCACACTAATGTTTATAAGCTCTTTTAAATTTTTTACAAAACTCAGTAAAATTAGAAAACTGGGTTATATCTGTTTTTTAATAGCCTCTTGGCATTATTTTTTATCTGCAAAAGTTCCGCAAATTCCACATATTTTTGTTTTAAGCATTGCTATAATTTTTTTATCTTTAAAACTATGGAAAAACTATAAAAAGAGAAAAAAGGTAACTTATTATTAAATTTTATAGCATATAAAAGTTAATTTAAGAATAAAAGTATAAAAGCTTCCTTAAAATAAGAGTTAATATATCTTATTTTAAGGAAAGACAATGCAAAGAAGAGACTTTTTAAATGGAATGGCTTTAACTATACTTGCAGGAATGACTCCTTTGCAAGTTTTATATGGTAAAGAAGCTAAGATCGAAGACTTCACTAAAGAATACTACCCACCTAAATGGCTTGGACTAAGAGGAAGCAATAATGCAAGCTATGAATTTGCACATATGTTAAGAGATGGTGAAAAATTTGACTTTAGCGCTATTAAACCTAAACAAGAATATGACTTAGTTATAGTTGGAGCTGGTATTAGTGGATTAGCAGCTGCCTGTTTTTATCAAAATAAATTTGGAAAAGATAAAAAGATTTTAATTCTTGATAATCATGATGATTTTGGAGGACACGCTAGAAGAAATGAAATAGAACTAGAAGATGGAACTATTTTAAGCTATGGGGGTAGTGAAACTTTTCAATCTCCCAAAGCATTATATTCTAAAGAAGTAGTAGGATTGTTATCTTCTTTGGGTATAGATATTGATGAGTTAGCTAAACGCTTTGATATAAATTTTTACCCTGATTTAAAACTTAGTAGAGGTGTGTATTTTTCTAAAGCTGAATTTGGGGTAGATAAAGTTGTAAATGGAAATCCTAGAAAAGTAATTTGTGATGATATTCCAGAAGAAAAGAACAATGGCAAAAGTATAGAAGATTTTATAAAAGATTTTCCGCTAAATGAAAAAGACAAAAAAGATTTAATCGCTTTATTCAAAAGCAAAAAAGATTATCTAAAAGGTATGAATAAAAAACAAAGAGATGAGTATATAGCCAAGACAAGCTATAAAAATTTTTTAGAAGAAAAGGTTAAACTCTCACCTCAAGCTATAAAATTCTTTGAAGGTATGACAGATGACTTTTTAGCGTTGGGAATTGATGCTGTTTCTTGTGAAGATGCTAGAATTTCTTTTTTACCTGGATTTGATAAACTAGGTCTTGATCCTATTGAAGGTGACGCACTAGCTGAAATGGAAGAACCATATATCCACCACTGCGCTGATGGAAATGCAACTGTTGCTAGATTGATGGTTAAAAGATTGATTCCTGAAGTATCTAAAAAAGGTAAAGACATGGATGATATTACTTTAGCCCATTTTGATTATTCTAAACTCGATCTTGCTAAAAACAAAGTTCGCTTAAGATTAAATAGCACAGTAATAAATGTAGAAAATACAAACGATGGTACTTTAGTTACTTATATAAATAAAGGCAAAAATTATAGAATAAAAGCAAAAAAAGTAGTAATGGCAAATTATAATAGTATGATTCCATATATTATACCAAGCTTACCACAAGAACAAAAGGACGCTTTGAGTAAGAATGTAAAAACATCACTTTTACACACAAAAGTTATTATAAGCAATTGGGAACCATTTATAAAACTTGGAGTTCATGAAATTTACTCACCTAAAATGCCTTATGCTAGAACAAAACTTGATTATCCTATTGACATGGGAGGTTATTATCACCCAAGGGATCCTAAAAAACCTATTTGTGTTCATATGGTTTGTTCACCTTTGGTTTTTGCTTCTATACAAGGAATTGATCTTGAAGGAATGGATGCAAGAGATAGAGCTAGAATAGGTAGAAATTTATTATTTACTATGAGTTTTGAAGAGCATGAAAAAATCATTCGCGATCAGCTTCAAGGTATGTTAGGATCTGCTGGATTCAATCACGAAAAAGATATTAAAGCTATAGTTGTAAATCGCTGGGGACATTGTTATTCATATACTGAGAATAGTTTATACGATGATAATAAAGAGACACAGAAAACTATAGAACTTGCAAGAAAACCTTTTGGAAACATTGTGATAGCTAATTCAGATTCTGATTGGTCTGCTTATATGCATTCAGCAATTGACCAAGCATATCGTGCTGTTAATGAATTATAAAATCAAACTCCTAAAAGGAGTTTGAAAAAAATCAATCATCATTTTTAATGCTTATATAAATTAAAGCCAAAAGCATATAAGTTACTAATCTAGTAGCATCAGGCAAACCATTCCAAGTTTTACTCATCCACATACCAAACCATTCTGCAGCTACAACTTGAAAACCAAAAAACCAAAGTAGGCAGCAACAAGTCAATGCAATAATTCCAAATTTTTTAGCTTCATGGAAACTTTTTGCATCTGAATTTCTAGCTTTAAACATATCCAAAGCACCTTTTATAGCCGTTAACATTATGAAAGTTTCAAACATAATGATAAAAATATAAGCTATATGATGTATAACAGGTGAAGTAATAGCCCTATATACAATAGCATTGCCTAAATAATCAGGTTTGGTATCCATGCTCATGACATGCATCACAAACTGAAAATTTGAATTATAGTCTGTAACGTTTCCAAAAACAACAATAGCCGCCAAAGAGGCAACAGTTAATAAAACTATGATTTTTGAAAATCTGACTATATTAGTCATAGAAAAACAATTACAATCAACTTGCATTGATTCCCCCCCCCCTCCATAAATAATTTTGATATTTGTTATTATATTATACTAATATTTAATAAAACCTTAATAGTCTTAAAGAATTCAAAACAACCATTATAGAGCTAAAACACATTATTAAAGCCGCTAAATGCGGACTTAAAGAGATAAAAGATATAAAACCTGCTGCTATAGGAATACACAATATATTATAAATGAAAGCCCAAAAAAGATTGAGCTTTATGATGTATTTTGTCTTTTTAGAAAGTTCAAAACAATAAGATATTAAAGACAAATCATCTTTTATTAAAATCAAATCTCCACTTTTTTTAGCAAGTTCACTTGCTTTAGAAAAGCTTATGCTTGCATTAGCTAAATTTAAAGCAGGCGCATCATTAATGCCATCTCCTATAAAAAGCACTTTTTCAGTTTTCATTTTTTCTTCTATAAATTTAAGTTTTTGACTAGGTTTTAGATCAAAATAATATTCATCAATGTCCAATTCTTTTGCTATTTTGGTAATACTTTGTTTATTATCACCACTTAAAATAACACTTTTTATACCTTTTTGTTTTAAATTCATTATTAAACTTCTAGCTTCATTTTTTAATTCGTTCTTTAAGCAAACACCACCGACACAAATTCTATTTTTTGCAAAATACAACAAAGTTGGAGCCTGATTTTCAAATTTTTGCAAAAATTCTTTACTTTTTTGTATGTTGATATTATTTTCAAGCATAAGTTTTTCATTGCCTATTAAAAACACCTCTTCATTTTCTTTATATACCAAACCACTACCTATTAAAACACTTAATTTTCCTTTTAAATTTATATTTGTATTTAACTCTTTAACAAAAGCTTTTGCAATAGGATGTGAGCTTAAATTTTCAATTTGTGCGAGTTTTTGAAAGTCTTCTTGACTTAGATTATGCTTATAAATACTTAAACTATCTTGACTCAAAGTGCCTGTTTTATCAAAAATAGCAAGTTTTATATTTGCGAGGCTTTCTAAAACTGCAGGATTTTTAACCAAGATAAAATTTCTTGCACCATTTGCTAACGCACTTACTATAGCTATAGGTGTTGCCAAACCTAAAGCACAAGGACAAGAAATCAAAAGTGTGGCGCAAGCATGCAAAAACGCCGAATTTATTCCTTCTTTAAAATACCAAAATCCAAATACAAAAACCGATAGAACAATAACACAAGCTACAAAATATGCTGAAATTTTATTAGCTAAACTTGCCAAAGGGGTTTTAACATTCCCAGCTTTAAAAACCATGTCTTTGATTTGCTCTAACGAACTTTCAATAGCTTTTTTATCTGCTTTTATTTTTAAATTTCCGTTAATAAGCACACTTCCTGCTAAAATTTCATCGCCTTGTTTTTTAAAAAGTGGTAAAAATTCTCCTGTTAAAAAACTTACATCTACTTCAGCTTCACCATTTATAATCACTCCATCAGCAACAACACTCTCACCCTCTTTTACCAAAATTACATCATCTTTTTTTACAAAAGCACTAGAAATACTTTTTATACTACCATTGTCTAAAAGTATATTAGCTTTTTTTATATCTATATCTTTTAATTTGTTTTGATATTCTAAAGATTTAAATTTAGCCCTTTCCTCTAAATATTTACCGAGTAAAACAAAACTTATAATCATTGCCCCACCGCTAAAATATAAATATTCATCTTTGCTAAATATTTCAAAATACACAAGAAAAGAATACATAAAAGAAGTAAAAGCGCCTAAAGATATCAAGGTATTCATATCTAAATTTTTATGTTTTAAACCCTTAAAAGCATGGATAAAAAAATCTTTCCCACAATAAAAAATTGCTATCATAGATAAAAACATTTGAATCAAAGCAGAATTATTTCCTTGAATAAACATTTCAAAATACATCACAATAGAACTTAAAACTATACTCGTTATAAGTTTTATTTTCATTTTCTTAAGTTCTTGAAGTTTAAACTCATATAAATTTTGTTCATCTTGCAATACTTCAAAACCTAAAGCTTGGATTTTTTCTTTAATTTTTGTTTTTAAAGATAGATCTTTAAGTAAAAATACTCCACTAGAATTTACATAAGAAACACTAACATCTTCTACTCCATCAATCCTAGAACAAACTTTTTCTATAGCATTGGAACAATTAACGCAAGTCATATTGCCTATTTTTAATTTTAATTCATGCTTCATCTAATTCAAAGCCTAAATCTTGTAGTTGTTTTTTAAACTCATCAAGCTGCTCTGCTTTCAAATCAATTTCTATGCTTTTACTTTCAACGTCAATTTGCATAATACCAAATTCTTCTTCTAATGAAGCCTTGATTAAATTTACACAACTTTGACAATTAATATTTTTTGTTTTTATTTTCATCATATTTTCCTTTTTATTGGTTGAATGGTACAATGACCTATTTCAAAATTTTCATATAATTTTTTAGCAATTTTTTTATATAAAATATCAAAATCTTCTAAAGTCTCAACATTAATTTTGATATGCATCGATGCTACAAGCATTTTATTGGTTATTTGAGTTATGTGCAAATCAATAATCTCAAGTACTTCTTTATGTTCCATAACAGTTTCACGAACTTTTTCCACATTAACAGGAGAGGTTTCGAGTAAAATGTTACCACTTTGTTTTAATAAAATAATTGCCCATCTAATTAATAATAAAGATAAAATTAAAGCTAATATCGTATCAATATATACTACATTAGTAAAATATACAATAATTCCACCAATAATAACTACTACCGAACCCAACAAATCACTCATCATATGTAAAAAAGCTGATTTCATATTTACATTATCTAAATTAGCTCCTTTAAACATCATAAAACCATTAATTGCATTTACTATTAATCCTAAAAATGCAATTATTACCATTGTCTTTGCATCAATTTCACTAGGAGTGATTAGCTTTTCTATTGCTTCATAAATTATAAAAAGAGCTGAAAAAATGATTGTTAAAGCATTGATAAAAGCAACAAGAATTTCTAAGCGAAAATAGCCGAATGTTTTTTGACAATCTTGCCATTTTTCTACAGCCACTATAGCTAAAAAACTCAATGCTAGTGCAAAAACATCCGAAAACATATGTAAGGTATCACTTAAAAGAGCTAGCGAATTAGAAATAATTGAATACACAAATTGAACAAGCATCATAGAGAAAGTCATTATAAGAGAAAATTTTAAAATCTTTTTATCTATTGCCCTAGCATCTGTATGGGAATGCCCATGACTACAAGAATGATGATGAGAATGTTTTTTTAATATAGGTTGATGAGATAAATAATCATACATTGTTAAACCTTTATATAATCAAGTATTTAAAAGTATTACCGCAATAATTACTATAAAAACTCCAAATATACCAATTTTGTTTAATTTTTCTTTATAAAGTATCCAACCACCAAGACAAGTTCCAATAATACCAATAGCACCCCAAGTAGAATATGCAATACTCAGTGGAACATATTCTAAACTAAATGATAATAAGAAAAATGCAAATACTGCACAAAAAATTGCACTTAATCCCCAAAATTTATATTTAAAACCTTCAGATTTTTTTAAAAGCAAATTAGCAATAATATCTAAGACTGCAGACGCAATAATGACTAATAAATACAATTTCATTTTTCTTTTATCTCTCCTAAATTAATCATTATTATTCCTAATATAGATAAAACAATCCCAAGAATTTGAAAATTTGTCAAACTTTCTCTAAATAATAAAAATGAAACTAAAAGAATTAATACCACTCCTAAGAGCTCCCATACAGCATAGGCTATACCTATTTGAATTTTTCTTACAGCAAAACCCATAAGAAAATAAGAAAATGCAATAAATAAAGTCATAAAAATATATCCAAAAGCTTTATTTTCCATTTTTAAAAAACTTGTTCCCACTACTTCAAATATAATAGCGCCTATCAAAAAAAACCATGCAATCAAAATATCTTTTTTAATTTTCATGAATTATTACCTATTTGTTTAATTATAGTTGTGAAAATAACAATTTTTAAGAATTACACATTTTATCACAGCATTCTTTAAAATCAAATTTAGACTTATTAGTCTATACTATTATTTTAATATTAATAAAGAAAGAAGGAATTAATGGGAAGAGCGTTTGAATACCGCAGAGCCTCTAAAGAAGCAAGATGGGATAAAATGAGCAAACTTTTTCCAAAACTTGCAAAGGCCATACAAGTAGCAGCAAAAGAAGGTGGAGTTGATCCTGATATGAATCCAAAACTTCGTAGTGCCATAGCTACTGCAAAAGCCAACAATATGCCAAAAGACAATATAGATGCAGCTATTAAAAGAGCAAGTGGAAAAGATAGTGTCGATATTAAAAATATTCACTATGAAGGAAAAGCAGCACATGGTGCATTAATTATAGTTGAGTGTATGAGTGATAATCCTACACGTACAGTAGCTAATGTCAAAGCGATTTTTAGTAAAAATGGTGGGGAAATTTTACAAAATGGTTCTTTAACTTTTATGTTTTCACACAAAGCTGTATTTCATCTTGAAAAATACAATGGAGATTTGGAAGAACTTGAACTAGAACTCATTGATGCAGGACTTGAAGAGCTTGAACAAAATGAAGAAGAGTTACTAGTTATAGGTGATTATACTGCCTTTGGTGAGCTTAGTAATGCTATAGAAAAAAAAGGTTTAGTGCTTAAAAAAGCAGGACTTGAGTATCTTGCAAACAACCCTGTAAGTTTTAGTGAAGAACAACTTCTTGATATTGAAAAATTGCTTGATAAATTAGAAGATGATGATGATGTTCAAGCAGTTTATACTAATATAGAATAGGAACAAATATGCTTAAAAAAATTGATACAAAAGATGCAAAAAAATATAATTTTGCTATTATAAGCACCGAAAAAGGTGATATAAAATTAGAATTATTTCCAAATGAAGCACCACAAACTGTGTGTAATTTTGCAAATTTAGCCAATGATGGTTTTTATGATGATCTTATCTTTCATCGTGTAATACCAGATTTTGTTATACAAGGTGGCTGTCCTTATGGTATAGGATCAGGTGGTCCTGGATATGAGATAGAATGTGAATGTGATGGACAAAAACACAAACATTTAAGAGGAAGTTTATCTATGGCACATGCTGGTAGAGATACTGGTGGTTCACAATTTTTTATTTGCCATAGTCCACAGCCTCATTTAGATGGAGTTCATACTATCTTTGGACAAATCAACCCTGAAGATAAAGAAAGTTTGGAGGTACTAGATAGTATTAGAGCAGGAGATAAAATCAAAACTATTCAAATTTTAGAAAAACTTTAATTTTACTTCTCCTTAAAAATGTGCTATGATTTTTAAGGAGATTGATTATGCATTTTATTTTTATTTGTATTCATATAATTTGTGCTATATTTTTCATAGCTTATGTGTTTTTTGATGTATGTGTTTATTGTTTTGCCTATAAACATGAAAGTAAAGAAGATTGTGATAAAATTAAAAAAGCCTATACTAAATCAAGTATTATTATCTTTGCTAGTATCTTTATCTTGCTTTTATTTAGTGGATTTTATCTTTTAAGTTTTTATGAAATTAATTCTTTTTGGGATATTTTTAAAAGTAACTTTGGGATATTTTTATTTATTAAGCTTTTATTATTGGCAATAATGTTTGGCTTAACTTGTTATTCTTTGTTTTTTATAAAGATTTTAAAAAGAAAGGATCCTTTAAAATCACACTTAATTGCTTTAATTTTATGTATTTTGATAGTCATTTGTGCAAAAGCGATGCTGTATTTTTAAAACATTAAAACTAAATTTATATTATTAGCTTAAAAATAAAGGTTATTTATGCTTGGTGAAATTATAGATTTTTTACTTACTCTTGCAAAAGATTGGGGGTATTTAGGAATTATCTTTTTAATGTTTATCGAAAGCTCTTTTTTTCCTTTTCCAAGCGAAGTAGTAATGATACCTGCTGGATATTTAGCCCATCAAAACGAGCTTAACTTTTGGCTATGCTTACTTTGTGGGACATTTGGAGCTCTTTTAGGAGCTTTACTCAATTATTATTTATGTTATTTTTTAGGGCGTAAAGTTGTTTTAAAAATATGCAAATATTTTGGAGTCAACGAAAAAAAATTTACTAAATTTGAAGAATTTTTTAACAAACATGGAGAAATCTCTACTTTTAGCGGGAGATTAATACCAGGATTACGCCAGTATATTTCTTTACCTGCTGGACTTGCAAGAATGGATCTAAAAAAATTTATATTCTATACTAGTTTAGGAGCTGGTATTTGGTGTTTGATTTTACTTATACTAGGCTATGTTTTAGGAAAAAATGAAGATTTAATTAAAGAATATCTACATTTAGTCGTTATTGTTTGTATTGTTTTTACAGGTATTATTCTGGCCATATATATCTATATTCAAAAAAGGAAAGATCATGCTTCGAACTAATTTTTTTCAAATTCCATCTTTTGACGATATAGAACTTAATATCCAAAGACAATCTTTATTAAATTTTAGAATCGATTATGATGATGAAAAAGAAGTTAAGGCTATAGTTTTTCTTTTACCTGGTCTAGGCAGTGATATTAATGATACATATCAAAATAAACTTATTTATAGAGTTTTAGAAAATCATAATGTAATTTGCGTAAGTGTGGATTATTTTTGTATACAATGTAGACCACAAAATGGTGCTAAATTAATACTAGATGAATTTGATCAAAATGTCATTGCATCTATTTGTAATACTTGCCAAATAGATATTAATAATAAATATTTCAATAACTATAAAGAAGTTTTAACTTTCTTAGATACTGAAATAGCAAAATTAAAAATTAAAAATATACTACCAGAAAATAAACTCATAGATATATCTATAACTTGTGAACCACCAAATAATGAGTATCAAAATTTTGGTATTATGCAAGCATTAGATTGTTTACAAGTATTATCTTATATTAAAACAAATAATCTCTTTACTTTTAAAATAGCATCATGGGGGGGGGCTTACTCAACTTCCTATCATTCTTATTGGAAGCTCGCATGGTGGATATGTCTCGCATTTAATGGCAAAATTAATGCCATGGGAAATTGATGGAGTTATAGACAATTCTTCTTATGCTAAAGTCTTTTTACCTTTAGTTGGCTTTGCAAAGGAAATAAATTTCGTAAAATATTATGAAGCTTCTTATATAGACCCAAAATATACAAATTTAAAACTAAACTTTTTTACTAAAACACATTTTACAAGCAATCCTAATTCACCATATTATTTTTCAAAAGCACATTATAGAATTCGTAATATTTTAGATGAAGACCATTTACAAATACAAGCACAATTTCCAAAAACTATATATAGATCTTACCACAGTGTGCAAGATTTAAGACTTGCTCCACCTGAAGATAAAATACAACTATACAATACCTTACAAAAACTAGGCTTTGATGCGTGTTTAACAATGATAGAAAATGAAAATCAAATCGATGGAAAATTTATTAAAAATCTTGAACATGGTATGGGTATGTCTTTAAAAATGCTAATTAACAAAGAACTGCCAATAATGTTAGAAAAAATTTCAAAACAAAAGAAAAAAATAAATATTAAAAAAATCACTTACCCAAGTGAAAATTTACTCTATACTTTTTTTAAAAACGAAAATGATTTTCCACAATTTTTGTTAGAATATTTTTAGTTTTATAAGATTTTATATTTTAATTTGATAAAATATCATAAAATTTTTAAAGAACTTTATATGGAAAAGCCATCAATTCAAAATTTGACTCATTTTTTGATTGAATACACTACAACTTTTCTTAGTGCAGGAACATATACTGCTAGAGTTGCAAAGTGTGTCGATAGAATAGCTAATGCTTATGGTTATGAAATTAATATGAATTTTTTCTTTCACCATACAACATTAAATATTTTTGATAAAGAAAACAATTCTATACAAAGAACTTATATTATTCCTAATAAATATAAGCATATTAATTTTAAGGTTATTTTAGAACTTAGTGCTTTAAGTTGGCAAATTCATGATCATAGATATGATTTAGAAGAGGCTGTAAAATATTTCAATGAAATTATTCTAACTAAAAGATATCCTTTCTCTATAAATCTATTTTTAGTATCTGTTTCAAATTCTGCTTTTTGCAAATTATTTGGAGGAGATTTATATGGCTGTTTATTTATATTTTTTGCTACTTTCATAGGACTTAGTTTAAGATTTTTATTAACAATTTTAAAAATTGATTTAAGAATACAATACATTTTTTGTTCGTTTATATCATCTTTTATTGTTTTTTTTGGAGTAAAGCTCAATTTTATAGAAGAACCTAATATTGCACTTGGTTCAAGTATTTTATATCTTATACCAGGAGTTTATTTTATTAACTCTATTATTGATATTTTAAAAAATCACATACTAATGGGTCTTAGTCGTATTATAAGTGTAGTTATTTTAGTCTGTTGTATTGCTATTGGAATTTATACCACACTCAGCATCAATGATTTTGGAATTTTACAATGATTGATTATTCTTTTATATTATTCGATATGTTTTTTGCAGCTTTAACTGGCCTTGGTTTTGCCTATGCATGTAATCCACCATTAAAAACTCTTATATTGTCAGCTATTTTAGCTGCTATTGCTCATGGCATACGCTTTACACTTATGGAGCATTTTGGATTTCAAACTTTAGCAATAGCTACCTTTGTAGCTTCTTTTAGTATAGGCTGTATAGGTCTTTTCTTAGCAAAAATTTTCAAAACTCCAGCTGAAATCATAGCCTTTCCAGCACTTATACCTATGATACCTGGAATTTATGCTTATAAAGCTATTTTATATCTAATTTCTTTTATACGCTCTGAGGATATAAACGAAAAAACTGATTTTTTAATCCAATTTTTTGACCATTTTTTTACTACCCTTTCGGTAACTTTAGCATTAGCAGTTGGAGTAAGTGTAACCTTACTTTTATTTTTTGAACAAAGTTTTATGATGACAAGAAACATCAAAAAAAATAAAAATTACAATTATAAAAATTAATCGTGATTCATTTTATTTTTAGCTTCAATCCCCATAAGAGAAAAAGCGGTTTTAATACTTAAGGCACACACAGCAAAAAGTTTTAAAAGTTCATCTTCATTGCTTGAACCAACAACTTTATTTTCATTATAAAATTTATGAAACAAAGAAGCTAGATTTTTTAAATAATCTGGAATTTTTTGCAGAGATCTTGATTCAAAAGCATCATTAAGCACTGCTTTTAAATTTAAACTCTCAAACAAAAGATTCATCCCATCTTCATTTAAATTCTGAAATTTTACATAAATAATATCATTTATATTTTTACCTGCTTTAGCAAATACTTGATGAATTCTTGCATGGGCATAATTAATATAATATATAGGGTTAGAACTATCTTCTCTTTTAAATTCATCTACATCAAATTCTAAATGTGTATCACATTTTTTACTGATAAATATATATCTTAAAACATCGCTACCAAGCTCTTCTAAAACATCACCCATCAAGATAAAATTACCAGCTCTTTTACTCATCTTATAAGGTTCACCATTTTTTAAAAGTGAAACCATTTGAGCTAAAATAATTTCAAGATTTTGACCATCATAACCTAAAAATTCCATAGCAGCTTTCATTCTAGCTATATAACCATGATGATCAGCACCCCAAATATTAATACATTTGCTATAACCACGACTCATTTTATCTTTATGATATACTATATCAGCTGCCAAATAAGTCCCTTTGCCATCACTTTTAATAATCACACGATCTTTCTCATCACCTTTAACACTTGAAGCAAGCCAAATTTTGTTATCTTTTTCATAAATACCTTTATGTTCTTTTAAAGCATTTAAAGTATTTTCCAATTCATTGTAATAACTAGTTTCACTAACATAAGCATCAATAAAGATTTTAGCGTCAGCTAAATTTTGTTTAATAATGTTTAGCATTTTATCTTTTGCCCAAAGAGCTAGTTTGGAGATATTTTCTTCCTTAAAAAAATCTTTTTCAAATTCAACAAAGGCTTCTTTTGCAATATCAACAATATATTCGCCTTTATAGTATTCTTCAGGATATTTTACTTGCTCTTTCAAACAATGTTCTTTTACAGCAAGCAAAATAGAAAGCCCTAAAAGATAAATTTGATTACCCGCATCATTAATATAATATTCCGTATCAAATTTATACCCTAAGTGTCTAGCTACTCTAGCTAAAGTATCTCCAAAAATAGCCCCTCTAGCATGTCCTATATGTAAAGGTCCAGTTGGATTTGCACTAACATATTCAAGCAAGAAACTTTGCTCTTTTTTATCATCTTTTGCGAAATTTTCATTGTTTTTTAAAGCTTGTGTTGCTAAAGAATCCAAAAAAAATCTTGAAAGTTTAAAATTTACATAACCATTAATAGCTTCTACACTTTCAAAGCATTCACAATCCTTTAGCTTAATAACAATATCATTAGCAATTACCATAGGATTTTGCTTTAATTCTTTAGCTAAAGAAAAAGCTAAAGGTGTGGCAAAATGAGCTAAATTTTTATTTTTAGGATTTTCTAAGACAAAATCTCTTCCTAATTTTTCTTTAATTTCTTTATAAACTAAAGTTTTCAATTTTTTAACCTTATACTTTTTTTACTTCTTCATCATTTTCTTTTGCAATAATATCTTTTTCATTAATTTTTTCAATTTTTTGTGTGTCTTCATGGGTCATTTTTTTATCATCTTCAGTATTCATCTCATCTTTAAAGGTTTTAATACCTTTTCCCAAACCTTTAGCAAGTTCTGGAATTTTTTTTGCTCCAAAAAGCAACACTACAATAAGCAATATAATCAACCATTGAGTTCCACTTGGCATATGCATTTTATTCTCCTTTATTCCATTGAATTTGAATTTGCTTTAAATTATGTTTTGTATTCTTTAATTTTGAAACCTCAAAAACCGCTTCTAGTTGTTTATAGCTTTTTTCAAGATCATCATTTATGATTAAAAAATCATATCTATCCAAGTAAGCCATTTCACCACTAGCATTTTCTAATCTTTTACTAATATCTTCTATTTTATCAGCATTTCGCTTAAGTAATCTTTTTTCAAGCTCCTTTTTATTCTTAGTTGTAATAAATACAGAAGTTATATAATCTGACATTTTTTCTTTAGCTATACAAAAACCTTGCACATCTATATCAAAAATAACACTTTTACCTTCTTGCAATGCTTTTTTTACGGGTATTAATGAAGTACCATAATAATTTTTATGCACCAAAGCCCATTCTAAAAATTCACCCTTTTCTATACCTTGTTTAAATTCTTTTTCACTAATAAAAAAATAATCTACTCCATTTTTTTCATTTTCTCTTGGAGCTCTTGTTGTGCTTGAAATAGAAAAATAAATATTATCTTTTTCTTTAAAAAGCCTTTGAAGCAAGGTGCTCTTCCCTGCTCCACTTGGTCCTGAGATGATTAAAATTTGACCACTCAATGTTTATCCTCATCAAAGCTTATATTAATGTTTATATTCATTTTCATACCCTTTAAAGCTGCTTTTAGAGTATCATCTGTAATGCTTGAAGTGATAGTTTGTGCTATACTTTTACTAAGTTCATTTACCACTTCATCATCTTGTAAACTATCCACTTTACTATCTTCTTCTAATGTAAAATCTTTTTTTTGCATTAAATCATCTGTTAAAACCTCTTCGCCCAAAGCTAACATAATATCATTTTCATTTATATTTGCAAACTCATCTTGCTCTTCATTTAAATTTTTATTCATATTTTCCTCTATATTTTTAGGCTGAATATTTTGAGATAAATCATCAATACCTATTTGTTTTTCATCTATAAAATCTTCATTAAAAGTCTCAATAGATTTATTTTCATCTATAGAATAATCTTCTTCTAATAAATCATCTAATAACTTTTCATTATCCATTTGGATTGATTTTTCTTCACTCACTTCTTGCTTTTCATTTTCGATAATATTGTTATTTTCCTCATCAAGTTCATCAATAGCAGCAAGTTCTTCTTTGATTTTATCTTCAGCACTTATTTCCTCTTCATTAGGATGAAAATCAATGCTTCTATCTTCTTCTAGCAACTCTTCTACTAAAGGCTCATTTTCTTCTACAGTAATATCATCTAGTTTTTTATCACCAATAAATTGAGCATCGTGTGGTATATCATCAAAATTCATTTCCTTTTCATTTATTTCCTCAACTACAGGCAATTCACTAAAAGATCCAATTACGGCGGTGGCATTTTCTTCTACATTTTCTTCTACATTTTCTTCTACATTTTCTTCTACATTTTCTTCTACATTTTCTTCTACATTTTCTTCTACATTTTCTTCTACATTTTCTTCTACATTTTCTTCTACATTTTCTTCTACATTTTCTTCTACATTTTCTTCTACATTTTCTTCTACATTTTCTTCTACATTTTCTTCTACATTTTCTTCTGTAGGAAAAGTTTTATCTGGCATACTATCTTCTAATTTTTCTTCTTCGATTTCCAACTTATCATCAAAATTTAAATCGTTTTCTATTTGCTCTTCAAAATTTTCTTCTTGCGAATCTAATTTATTTTCTTGTTTATTGTCATATTTTGGCAAATTATTTTCAAGCAATTCATTATTATCTTTATCAATTAAAACATCATCAAAATTTAACAAATCTTCATCTAAATTATTCTCATTTTTTTCCTTATTTAAACTAGAAAAAGAAACTTCTTCTCCGCTTAAAAATTCTATAAAATCTGTAGGTAAAAATGGCTTATATAAACATTCCACATCTTCTTTTTTTTCTTGATTTCTAGGTAACAAATAAATCAATCTATTGCATTTATTTTTTAAATCATTTAAATTAATATCACTATCATGATCTAATATAATAATATCGTAAAAATCCACTATTCCATCAATGTTTGATACTTCTTCAAAATCATAACCTAATTTTTGCACTCCTAAACTAACTAATTTGGATACAGCAGTGTTTGAATTTACTAATAAAACCTTCATTTGCATCTCCCAATATAAAATGTATTATTTTAAAATATTTTTAATTATTTATTGCTTATATATTAAAAAATAACAACTCCATATGTTCAAAACTTCTCATTGCTAAATTTTTAAAATACTGCATCATAATAAGCAAGATAGCAATAAGCACCGCAAAAGATAAAAATATTTTGATAGGATAACCTACGACTAAAAGATTAAATTGTGGCATAGTCTTCATAAGCATTCCAAAAATTACATCCGAAAGCAATGAAATAGCTAAAATTGGAAAAGCCATAGAAAACCCCAAAACAAAAATATTTACCATAGCTTTATTCAAATAAAGCATTAAATTTTCATGTGGATAAAATCCACCTAAACTAATGTATTCTAATGAATTTGATATAAAAAGTAAAATTAAATGGTGTCCATCAAAGGCTAAAAAAACAAGTAAAGCTAATAAATTTAATATTTGAGAAATAACTGGTGAATTAATTCCAGTAGTTGGATCCATCACACTTGCCATAGAAAATCCCATAGTAAAAGATACTTGCTCACCAGCCATTTGTAAAATAGCAAAAATCATTTGTAAAATAAGTCCTGCTATCATTCCAAAAAGCACTTCACTTAAAAGATAAAAAATAAAAAAAGAATCAGGAGTATTACCTTCAAGTTTTGCTAAAGGATATAAAAACATTGTTAAAAACAAAGCTAAAGTTGTTTTTACTACCAAAGGAATATTATTATGAGAAAAAAATGGAAAAAAAACAATTAAACCACTCATTCTCGCAAATAAAAGCATAAAAATTACAACATTATCATCACTTAAATATTTAACAAATTCCATGGTTATTTAAACGATAAATCCTATCACATTTTTTTGCAAGTTCATAATCGTGAGTTACAAAAACCAAAGCCGCATTATTTTCTTTTACATAATCGATCAAAATATCTATAACATTTAAAGCATTTTTATAATCTAAATTTCCAGTAGCCTCATCAGCAAAAATTATTTTAGGTCTCTTACTTAAAACTCTAGCAATACTTACTCTTTGCTGCTGCCCACCACTTAATTTTGTAATTTTTTGATTCATTAAATTGGCAATATCAAGTCTTTTTAACAACTCATAATCTATATTTTGTTCACTTAAAATACTTGCAAGCTCTATATTTTCGAAAGTTAAAAAACCTTTAAATAAATAATGCATTTGAAAAATAACACCAAAATCTTTTCTACGAATATCTAATAATTTTTCATCCGTTAAAGCATATAGATCTTGATTATTATAAAAAACCTTTCCTGACTTAGGTCTTAATAAAGTAGCTAAAATATGCAAAAGAGTAGATTTACCACATCCACTACTCCCTTGCACTGCAATACAATCTTTTGTATTTAAAGAAAAATCTAAATTTTCAAAAAGCGGAATATCAAAACTATGACTTAAATTCTCCGCTTTTAAAAATTCCATTTTCTAACCAATTTGTGCAGCAACTTCAGCAGCAAAATCTTCAGTTTTCTTTTCCAAGCCCTCACCTACTTCAAAACGGATAAATTCTACGATCTTAATACTTCCACCAAGTTCTTTTTCTTTATCAGCAATTACTTGTTCTACGGTTTTTTTATCATCCATTACATAAAATTGACCCATTAAAGTAAGTCTACTATCAAGTTGGGAATTATCTGCTATGAAGCTATTTAGCTTACCTGGAATAATATTAGGCCAAATTTTTTCAGGCTTACCTTGTGCTTGAAGTTCAGCTTTAATAGCTTCTTCAGCAGCTTGAATCACTTCTTGAGTAAGTTGTTTTCTACTTGCATATTTAGGAATTTTGTGCTCTGGCTTGTTAGGATCTTTTAATCTTCTTCTTTCTTCGTTTTCTTTTTCTAATTCTGCAACTAAAGCCTTATATTCATTTTCTACAAAATCCATATCAAGTTCTTCATAAGATAAATAACTTGGCTTCATTGCAGCAATATGCATACAAATATGTTTCAAAAAATCTCCACACTTACTAGCTGTGGTTTCACTATCACAAGCTGCAGCTATAACAACACCTACACGACCATTGGTGTGAATATAACCATTTACAACACCATTAGCACTTGCTTTTAATGTAGCAAATCTTCTTACTACTAAATTTTCACCAATAGTTGCAATTTGACTTTTTAAGTATTCTTCAAATTTAACACCATTGATTTCGCTTGAATGCAATTCTTCAACATTCTCAAGACTTTTGGCTTGAATATGTGCTGTTGTGTCTTTTGTTAAAGCAATAAACTGCTCATTTTTAGCAACAAAATCTGTTTCAGAATTAATCTCACTTACCGTTGCGCATTTAAAGTCATCACTTACTCTTACACTTACCAAACCCTCAGCAGCTAAACGATCAGCTTTTTTATCAGCCTTACCAAGACCTTTTTCCCTTAAAAGTTGCACTGCTTTTTCAAAATCACCATTTGTATCTTTCAAAGCATTTTTACAATCCATCATACCTGCGCCAGTACTTTCACGCAGTTCTTTTACCATTTGTGCAGTGATTTCAGCCATTACTCTTTGTCTCCTTCAAAATCTTCCTCACTCATAGCTTCTTCTAAAACTTCTTTTTTTTCTTCATCAGAAACTGGTTGTTCTTCACTTACCTCTCCATCTTGTTCTCTTAAAGCTTTACCTTCATTAATTGCCTCAGCCATTTCTTGACAAAAAAGCTGAACCGAACGAATTGCATCATCATTTCCTGGAATTGGAAAATCAACTAAATCAGGATCGCAATTTGTATCAAGTGGAGCAACCACAGGAATTTTTAATCTATTAGCTTCCTGAACTGCAATTTTTTCTTTAACAGTATCAATAACAAAAATCATATCAGGCTGTGTTTTCATATGTCTAATACCGCCAAGATATGCTAATAATTTTTCTTTTTTTCTAGTAAGCATTAAAGCCTCTTTTTTAGTTAAAAGCTTAATACTTCCATCTTCTTCCATTTTTTCTATAACTTCTAATTTTCTAATTGATTGACGAATGGTTCCAAAATTTGTCATCATACCACCAAGCCATCTATGATTTACATAAGGCATACCACATTTTTCAGCATATTCTTTAATCGCTCCACCAGCTTGTTTTTTAGTACCAACAAATAAAATTGTTTTACCTTCTGCTGCAGCATCACGAACGATATTATATGTATATCTAAAATATCTAAGTGTTTTTTGCAAATCTATTACATAGATACCTTTTCTTTCTCCAAAAATAAATTTTTTCATTTTTGGATTCCATCTTCTTGTTTGATGACCAAAGTGTACACCACACTCTAACAAATCTCTCATGCTTACCATGAAATTCTCCTTAAAAATAAAATAATTAGGTTTATTCCTCCGCATTCTTTAGCCCATAAGCAACCTAACAAGGAAATTAATGCGTGTGAAATGAAGAAGATATTATAACAATTTTTTTTTATATTTAGCTTATTATTTAAAGAAAAAGAACGCCATCGGGCGTTCTTTAGAGCAAATTAGTGCAGTTTAGACCAAACTGATCTTTTCCAACCTATAGCAAAAATACTTAAGATAGCAAAGAATATCATGATATAAATTCCAATTTGTTCTCTTTCTTCTTTTTTACTATCACCGACTTTTTCAAGATAACTAATAACCTGTGTTTGTGCTTTTTCATTTAAACCAACTCTTGGCATAGCTGTGCCGTGAATTTTCTTTTGAGGTTCATTAATGAAAATTTCAAGATAATGTTCTCCTTTAGAACGAATCATCATAGACAAATCCGGAGGGGTCATACCAAGATAATTTTTCAAATCATTCATATTTGAACTTGAAACAAAACCATCATATTTTACATCATGACATCTACCACATGCATTTTCAAATGTATGTTTGTTTTTAGCAAAATCAAATTCTTTAGCAATCAAGGCAGTTTTTGCTTGCTCTGAAAGTTCTTGATTTTTAGCATATTTTTCTTCTAAATCTGCTTTTAATTTTGCATCAAATTCTTTTTCATACTCACTAGCTGTATTCTTGAAAAATGCGATCAAATCTGCTAAATCTTGATTATCTTGTGCTTCATCACCACTTAAAGGATAAGCAGGCATCAAGAATGGATTTTCATCATTAAATTTATGTGAAATTTGCAAAGCCTTAACCGGATCAATAATCAATGCAGTTAAAAATTTCTCATCATAAATAGCACCAGCATCACTTAAATCAGGAGGTGTTACACCTAAAGAAGAATCTGTGATAGTAGCAGGAATTCCAGCAGCTTTTACACCATGACATGCAATACAATTTCCTTCGAAAAGTTCTTTTCCTTTTTGTGTATTACCTTTGCTAAAATCAATTTTTGCAATTTTTTCCCATAACTGTTTAGTTGCTTCTTCTTGATTTTTAGCAAGCTCCAATGCTTTTTGTGCGTTAATGATAGCTTTTTCACTTCCTGAAGCATTTATATCTATTAAAGCTTTTTCTTTCAAAGCAACTTCATCTTTGGTAAATTCCGCATCAGCTTTTGCAAAGTCAAAATTAACCGGAGTTGAAGGAGGATTCATTACTGAATGAGCATATGGCTCAACCCCCCAATAAACTAAACCTGTGAAAAAGACAACTACAAAAAATATTTTTAATTCTCTCATTATTAGCCCCTTTTTCTTTCCATGATAGTGATAATTGGCAATACTACTAACAATAATAGTAAAAATACCATAGAAGCATAAAATCCTATCCAAGCATTAACACCCGTTGGAGGAAGTTTTCCATAAACTGTTAGTACAATTAAATCTATCAATAACACCCAAAACCATACAAAAAACATTGGTCTTTCATGTGCTGGTTTTACTACATCACTTCTATCAAGCCAAGGCAATAAAAAGAATATAATTTGTGCTATACCAAATGCTGCAAGTCCTATATCAAAAGCTTTAACACTTCCAATATCAAAGAAAAATCCTCTCAATACTTCATAACTCCATAAAAAATACCATTCAGGATAAATATGAGGTGGAGTTTTTAAAGAATTTGCAGGATCAAAATTAATTGGATCCATTGCAAAACTAAATTTAAAACATACCAAATAAAAAAAGAAAATCATAAATAAAGCAATATACATGAAGTCTTTAGCTAAAAATCCTGGCCAAAAAGGAATTACTTTAGAATTTTTTGTATCTCCTGCCAAATACTTCTCAGCTTCTAAATCAAAATCAATTTCTTCTGAAATTTCATTATTTACATGTGGAATTCTTAAAGAATAAAAATGAAAAGCTATAATTGCTAAAATTACAATTGGCAGTAAACACACATGAAGCATAAAAAATCTTGTTAATGTTGGATCAGAAACTGCAAAATCGCCTCTTATCCAAACAACTAAAGCATCACCTATAAAAGGAATTCCGCCAAAAAGTTGTGTGATAACTTGTGCAGCCCAAAAACTCATTTGACCCCAAGGTAACATATATCCACTAAAAGCTTCAGCTGAAAATACAACAAATAAAAGCATACCACTAATCCAAATCATCTCACGGCCCTTTTTATAGGAACCATAATAAATTCCTGTTAACATGTGAATATATATAATCAAAAATACAACCGAAGCAGCTACACCGTGCATATGACGCCAAAGCCAACCATATTCAACCTCTTGCATAATAGTTTTATTTACACTATCAAACGCCAAAGCCACATCTGGTTTGTAATACATAACCAAAAACAATCCAGATACAAATAAAATTACAAAAAGAGTAGTTAAAATAACACCCATTGCCCATAAAAAATTAATTTGTTTTGGTATCCAATACTTAGCCATTAAAACATCAAAAAGTTTATTTACAGCTAGTCTTTGATCAAGCCAATCTACAATACCATTAGCTTTTTTTATATGTGCCATATTAAGCCTCCGCTATCATTTTTTTATATTCTGGACCTTCTTCACCTAATACTAATTTTGTTCCATCAATTCTAAAAGGAGGAATATCCAAAGGTCTTGGAGGAGGACCAAATACATTCTTACCGCTTGTATCAAATTCGCCACCATGGCAAGCACATTTAAATAATTTTTCACTTGGTGCATAAGCTGGAATACAGCCTAAATGCGTACAAAGACCGATAACAACAGTATAAGCAACATCACCTATAACTACGTCTCTATTGCTATCTTTTGCCATATCTGCATCTTTTTTTAATATAAAAATAGGTTTTTTACGCCACTCAATCGTTCTTAGCTCGCCCTCTTTCATGCCAGAAAGATCCACAGTAGTAACACCTGCTGCTTTCACGCTAGGGAGTGGATCCCAAGTTTTTTTCATCGCAACCAATGAAAAAGCACCACCCACAGCAGCTACTGTTCCAAAGGCAAAACCCATAAAGCTTCGTCTACTTTCAGATGTAGCCATTTTACTTCCTTTATATTTGATTTGTATGTAAAATACAGCAGTTTATCTAAAAAATAATAAATTTTTTCTTTTGCAAAAAATTTTATTCCAACTTTATTTTTAAAATAAATATGTATTAATTTTTACACCTAAAATTGCAAAAAATAATGTAATAGTACCAAACATAAAAGCGTATAAAAAATAGACTTTAAGTTTTATTTTTATATTATATTTTAGCAAAATCTCAAACCACAACAATGTAGATAAAGAACCTATAGGTGTAATTTTAGAACCTATGTTGCAACCTAAAATATGAATATAAATTAATTCCTTAATAGTAAAAAAATCATTAAAATAGTCATTTAAAACCAAATTTCCAATCATAATAATTGGCAAATTATTAAAAATAGAGGAAAATATAGCTGAAGTAAATCCCAAGATTACTAATCCTACAAACTCATAGTCAACCCAAAAATCTATCCATTTTAAAATAAGTTCATTACTAATTTCTTTATAAAACCCATACACAACAATGTATAAACCAAAACTAAAAATCAAAATCCCCCATGGTGCTTTTTTTATAAATTTAATATTTATATTACTTTTATAATTTAATAGTAAAAAAATAAATGCACTAAACAGAGTAAACACGCCCATAGAAATATTTACTTTATCTATCAATAAAAGTCCAATAGTAAATACAACCAAACAACTCATATTAATCACAAAAATATTTTTACAATAACTTGTATTAGTATCCAAAAAAACCACATTTTTAGGTAGAATTTTTCTGCCTAAAATATTACATATCAAAACAAAGACAGCAAAAGTTAAAATACTAGGCATCAACATATTTTTAAAAAAATCTAAGAAATTTATATGAAAATATTTAGCTGTAATAATATTAGTCAAATTAGAAACAATTAAAGTATTTGATAAAAAATCACAACAAAAACCTATAAATAATAAAAAATATATACATTTATATTTATCATTTTTGCTATCAAATTTAAATTTAGATATTATAGCTACAACTATAGGTGTAACAACCAAAATAGCTCCATCATTACCTAATAAACTTGCCACAGCAGAAGTAAAAACCAACAAATGAAAAAGCATTCTGTTTAGATTAACACTATTTGTTCTTGTTATTGAAAATTTGATAATTTTAATAGAAATAAAATCAAAAAAACCGCTTTTTTCAAGTGCCAAAGAAATTAAAATTAATCCTATGAGAGTTAAAGAACTATCCCAAATTAAATCAAATACAAAAAGCATATCTTGTATATTGATTTTATTAGTTATAAAACAAACTATAGCACCTAAAGTAGAATATACCCATATTGGAAAAGAAAAAGGACGCCAAAATAATAAAATTAGCGTCACTAAAAAAATTAACAAAACCATTATTTTTTAAATTATTTTTTTATCTTGATGTAAATATGTAAAATATCTAAAGCAGCAGGAGTAATACCACTAATTTGCGAAGCGGCAAAAATAGTTGGTGGATTAAATTTTTGTAATTTTTCTACTACTTCATTACTTAAACCGCTCACACTTTTAAAATCAAAATTTTCAGGAATTTTTACTTCGCTTAAATTTTTCATTTTTTCAATTTGCGTCTTTTGCATTGCTATATAATGATAATATTTTGCTTCATTTAAAATTTCATTTAAAGAATATTCATCCATATTTGCAAACATTTCATCTAAGACTTTTAATTTTTCTATATTAAAACTTGCTCTTGCAACGATTTTTTGCAAACTTACTATAGAAGTAATTTTTTCTTCTTCTATATTTTGTAAAAATTCATTGTTTTGATTACTTGGTGTCCATGTGGTTTGAAGTAAAAATTTTAATCCTTTATCAACATTTTGTTTTATATTATCAATATATGCATAATCTTCTTGGTTTAAAAGTTTAAAATTATACCCATATTCTCCAAGTCTTAAAATAGCATTTTCTTCTCTTAAAAGCAGTCTATATTCTGCTCTTGAAGTAAACATTCTATAAGGCTCTTTAGTGCCTTTCATTACCAAATCATCGATCAATACCCCTATATAAGCTTCATCACGCCTTAATACAAAAGGTTCTTTTTCATCAATTGCTAAAACTGCATTCACTCCAGCCATAAAACCTTGTGCTGCAGCTTCTTCATAACCAGTCGTTCCATTAATTTGTCCGGCACAATATAAATTTTTAATCTTTTTAGTTTCCAAGGTATGTTTTAATTCAGTTGGATCAATATAATCATATTCTATAGCATAACCAAAACGCGTAATTTTAGCATTTTCAAAACCCTTTACACTTCTTAGCATTGCAATTTGCACCTCATAAGGTAAAGAAGTAGAAAATCCATTGATATAATATTCTGTAGCATCTTTAGTTTGTGGTTCTATAAATAAATGGTGGCTTTCTTTATCACTAAAACGATTAATTTTATCTTCTATAGAAGGACAATATCTTGGTCCTATACCTTCAATTTGTCCAGTAAAAAGTGGAGCACGATAAAAATTACTTTTTATAATCTCATGAGTGGTAAGATTAGTTCTTGCTATATAACAAGGAAGTTGGTTAGGCTTAAATTTTTTTGTTCTAAAACTAAAAGCTTTGGGATTTTCATCTCCAGGTTGAATTTCTAAAACACTAAAATCAATACTTTTAGCATCCACTCTTGGACAAGTCCCTGTTTTTAATCTTCCTACTTTCAAACCGCTTTGTTTTAAATACTCACCCAAATTTACAGAAGCAAGCTCACCTACCCTGCCTGCTTGAAGCTTAGTTTCACCTATATGAATAAGTCCATTTAAAAAAGTCCCAGTTGTAAGTATAATTTTTTTTGCAAAATATGTATTTTCTAAATTTGTTTTAACACCCTTAAGCTCGTCATTTTCAACAATCAAAGACAAAGCTTGCTCTTGAGAAATTTCTAAATTTTCAAGCTTTAAAAGCTTATTTCTAGCACAAATTCTATAAGCATCCATATCAATTTGTGCTCTACTTCCACGCACTGCAACACCTTTGCTTTCATTTAAAATTCTAAATTGAATTCCAGCTTCATCAGTAATTTGCCCCATAAGTCCGCCCATAGCATCAAGCTCTTTTACTAAATGTCCTTTTGCTAAACCACCTATAGCAGGATTACAACTTGCAGCACCAATTTGTTCGATTAAAGTAGTTAAAAGTAAAGTTTTTTTGCCCATTCTTGCAGCAGCAGCACTGGCTTCGACCCCAGCATGTCCACCACCTATTACGATTATATCATACATATTTTGACCCCATTTTTATAAAAAGGCAAAAATTATATAATATTTTTTAAAATAAAATACTAAAAATACTTTTTGAAATTTAAAAGTTTTAGATAAAATCCCATAAAAACTAAAAGGTATTGAATGTTTAATGGATTAATCCGCGAATTAGCCTTTGTTAAATCATATCAAAATAACACTTTAAGATTAAAAGCAAACTACAAACCAAAACTAGGCGATAGTATAGCAGTCAATGGTGCGTGTTTGAGCGTAACAAAACTTTTTGATGATGGTTTTAATCTTGAACTTTCTTATGAAACAAGAACTCACATAGCTATTGAAAATTTAAAAGATTATGTGCATATTGAGCCTGCATTAGCTTATGGTGATAAGATAGATGGACATTTAATACAAGGACATATTGATGGTATAGGTGAAATTACTAATATTTCTACAAAAGAAAATGGGGTTGATTTTTATATTAAATGTCCTGATGATATACAAATTTATATGGCAAATAAAGCAAGCGTAGCCATAGATGGAGTAAGTTTAACCATAAATGAAGTTTTAAAAGATGGTATTCGTTTAACTATCATTCCTATAACTTTTAAAGAAACCTTGTTTAAAAGCTACATTATAGGAAGGCGTGTTAATATAGAAAGTGATCTTTTAGCAAGATACATATATAGACAATTAAATTATAAAAAAGAAATCTCATGGCAACAAATAGACAAGATCACATCACTTTATTAGAAAATGATTTTGTTAAGGCTTTTATGGCTTTTGATCGAGATTATAATGTTTTTAGAGCAAAGATTCATGGCAATATTTTTCCTTGGGAAAATTCTATAACAAAATGTGTATTTTTAGACCAAATTCATTCTAACATCATTACTCATTATAATAAAGATTTTTCTTTTAATGCTGATGGGGTAATTAGTAATGAGAAAAGTATAGCTTTGTGTATTTTAAGTGCTGATTGTTTGCCTTTGCTATTATATGATGATGAAAATAAAGCTATAGCGGCATTACATTCTGGCAGAAAAGGGTGTTTTGAAAATATCTTAAAAGAAGCTGTTTTGAATATGCAAGAAAGTTTCAATACTCAAACAAAAAATTTAAAACTTATCATTTCAGCAGGAATTTGTGCTAAAAATTATGAGATTAGTGGTAAAATTTTAGACTATAGCAAAGAAAATTTTGCACCTTTTTTACATGAAAATAAACTTAATTTAAAAGCATTAGTTAAATTCCAGGCAAAAGAATTAGGAATTAAAAATATTTTTGACATTAATCTTTGCACTTTTGATGATGAAAGATTTTTTTCTTACAGAAAAAATCAAACCACAAAACGCATTACTAGTGTAATTTATTTAAAGGATTAAAATGTATGAAGTAAAAAATCTACTTGCTTTAAAAATTTTACAAAAAGCTAAAGAATTTGGCGATAATGACTTAAGCAATGAACTTTTAATTTCCCAAATACTAAATCACACTCTACAAACTTTAAACCAAAGCGATACCAAAGAACTTAATAAAGTTATCACAACACTTATAAACGCCAAAGAAAAAGCTAAAATGAGCAACAAATAACTTTAGTTTTTCCAAGTTAAAATGAATTTGGTTCCTTTATTTAATTCACTTTCTACTTTTATATTTATATGATGATTTTTACAAATTTTATTTACCAAAGAAAGTCCTATGCCAAACCCACCTTGACTTTCATTAAATCTTGAATATCTTTCAAAAATATTAGACAAATTTTCTTTTGCTATGCCACATCCGCTATCTTCTATTATAAGTTTTTGCTCTAAAAGTATAATTCTTATTTGACCATTTCTTCTATTGTATTTAATTGCATTATTAATAAGATTATCAAACATCTTAAAAAATTGCTCCTTACTGGCATAAATTTTTCCCTCGTTTTTTAAGATAAGATCTAAATTAATATTTTTTTGTTCTAAAAATATCTTAAAATATTCCATTCTATCTTGAATTAAATCTTTTAAGATAATCCAATCTTTTTTGGTTTCATAAACTTGAGAGAAATTTAAAAAAGTTAAATCAGAATATAAATGATTCAATGTTAAAGCAGCTATTTTTATACGTTTTAAAACTTTAATTTCTTCAAAACTATTTTTTCTCTCTAAACTTTCAACACTCATCAGTATAGCACTAATAGGAGTATTAATTTCATGAGTAGTATCTTTTATAAAATTATTTAAAAATCTTATTCTCATTTCTAAGGGCTTGAGAGCAAATTTAAGTATCAAATACCCCATTATACTTACAAAAATCAAAGAAAAAACCATAGCTAAAGCTACTTTAAATCTTATAAATGCAAGTTCTTTGGATATATCATTACCTTCAATTAAAACTTTTAAACGATTTACATTACCTAGTTTTTCTAAAACATCTTGTTCATTATAATTACCCAATAACAAACTATTTAAATTTACATCAGCTACATAAATTAAAGTATTGCTATTATAAATACTAGTATCATTTAATTGAAAAAATGTAGTTTGTGCGGGTAAATTAAGATTGGAAAAATATACTTTAGTTCTATCAAAAATAGCAAATTTTATTTTTGTGATTTTAGAAATTTTTTCAGCACTTTTTTCTATAGGCTCAAAACGATCTTTTTGCATTTGTAAAATTACAAAACGATGTTCTTGTTTTAATTTTAATGTATAATTATTTATTAAATCTTCTATTAATTTTGTATACCATATTCCAAAAAGTATTATAAGAATACTTCCTATGCTTATCAAATATAAAGAGAGAATTTGCCACGCGACGCGTTTGGCTTCATACATAACAATACCCTCTTCCTCTTTGATTAATAATACTATCTTTACCCAAAAGTTTTCTCAAATTTTTCACATAAGCTCTTAAACTAAGTTCGCTTGGTTCTTGATCGTACTCCCAAATTTCTTCGAAAATATAAGCTGTATCTATAAATTTTCCTTTATTTTTTAACAACAAAGATAAAAGTTTTAATTCTTTTAAAGGTAAAGACAAAGGTTTATCGCCTTTATATAAAGTCTGAGAAACAAGTGCAAATTTAAAGCCATTTCCCAAATCCTCATAATCTTCATTTTTATGAGCAAAAGAGCGTTTTAAAATAGCATTAATTCTGATTTTTAATTCCTCTAACTCAAAAGGTTTTTTAATATAATCATCACAGCCACTTTCAAAACCTTTTTGTAAATCTATTGTGGTATTTAAAGAAGTCATAAAAATTGCTGGAGTATATTTACCCGACTCTCTTAAATTTTTAAGAATACTAAAACCATCTCCTAAAGGAACTTTTACATCTAAAATCCATAAGTCAAAATTTTTCTCATATGCTTTATCTTGTGCTTCTTGAGCATTATCCACTAAAGTTACACTAAAACCTTCTTCCTCTAAAAATTCACTAACAATTTCTCCTAAATTAATATCATCTTCTAGTAAAAGAATTTGAGTTGCCATTTTTAACCTTTTTAAAAAATTATATTTATTTTATATTAAAATTAAAATGAATTTATCATATCTAAAGAATATTATTTTATAATACTAGTTATTTTAATACATTAGGGAACTTTTATGCTACCTGAATGGGATCAAAAATATAGCATTAACAATCCAAAAATAGATCTTCAACATCAAAAACTTTTTGAATTAGCAGCAAAAGTTGAAGAATTTTCTGATAGATCTATTTATCAAATAGAATTAAAAAAAATTATCGCAGATTTTTTTAATTATATAAAAATTCATTTTCAAGATGAAGAAACTTATATGCATGAAATAAATTATCCATACCTAAGCCAACATAAACTAATGCATAAACAAATCACTCATTCTATGATAAAACTAATACAAAATATAAAAAGCACTAACGATTTAAAAGAAAAACTTTATACAATAGTTAATTCATGGCTTATAGAACACATTCTTCAACATGATGCAATGATAGAATACTGGAGAAAAAATACTCATGAAAAAAATCAAAAAAATAATTCCGATAAAGAAGAAACAATAAAACCTAGAATTTTCTCATATCAATGCCAGTGTGAAGGAAGAATACACAAAATATCCTATGAAATTCATTTAAAAATACAATATTCTAAAGCGAAATTTAAATGCAAAAAATGCTTAACCGATTTAGTTTATTGTAAAGATTTAACTGAAAATTAATGAAAATTAATCTTATTTTAAAATAATGCAAATTATAATTTTTTCAGAAAATCTTTATAATAGTGCATTAAGGAATGAATATGCTACCAAAGTGGTGTGATAAATATAGTATTCACAATGATGAAATAGATAAGCAACATAAAAAACTTTTTGAGCTCGCAGCAAATGTTGAAATGATTTCAGATAGACCTATCCACAAAGGACAAATTAAATTTTTACTTGCTGATTTTTTTAATTACATGAAAGAACATTTTGCAGAAGAAGAAAAATATATGGCTAAAATAGGCTATCCAGACTTACCTAATCATCAAAAAATTCACAAAGGCATCATACAATCTATGATAGATCTTATTCAAAACATCAAAAGTACAAATGATTTGAAAGAAAAACTAAATGTTATTGCATCTAAATGGCTTTTAGAGCATATTCTTAAAGAAGATATGAAAATAGAAAAATGGCATAGAACCCAACCTGATTACGATGATAAATCAAACATTCAACAAAAAAAGCAAGAAAATTATGAATACATTTGCTCTTGCCCTGGGAAAATTCATAAAGTTCCTTATGAAATTTATCAAAAAATTCAAACATGTGGTGCTAATTACAAATGTAAAATTTGCCAAGAAATAATAAAACCAAAATAAAGGTACAAAAATGAATAAACGCTATACTTTAATTTTATCAAATGAACTTTATAATCGCTTAGATCAGGTAGCTAAGTCTTCTAAAAAGAAGAAAGCAAAAATACTTCGTAGTGCTTTAGAAAATTACCTTGATGAAATAGAAGATTTCATTCCTGCTATAGAAGCACTAGAAGAATTAAAACAAGGCAATGATAATAAGTTAGACAATATTATTAAAAAATTAAAATGTTAAAATTTAACTCATAAATATTAATATGGACAATGAAAAATAAGTAATTAGTTAATTTCTTGATTGAAGAAGAGTTAATTTTTTAAAAGAATTTAACTTAAAACTAGATTAAGTCAAATTCTTTAAATAACTTTATAATATTATTAATATATTCTTAAAATAATTCACTAAAAATACTTCAAAAAATTTCTTATTTTTGCACTTTAATTACCAACTTTAATAATTTTCTTATAAAATTATGCTATAATTTGTCCTAATTAATTTAAACAAGGAGAAATTTTTTATGAAATTAGTTAAACTTAGCTTAGTAGCAGCTTTGGCTGCAGGTGCTTTTTCAGCAGCTAATGCTGTTTCACTTGAAGAAGCTATAAAAGATGTTGATGTATCAGGAATGTTAAGATACAGATTTGAATCTGACAGACTAGATATTGGAAACAATGCTGGTCTAAGTGGTGATAAAATCTTAGATGGATTTAATAGCTCAAAAAACAATCAACACAAATTCAAATCACAACTAAATTTCAAAGCAGCTTTAGATGATAATTTCAAAGCTTTCGTTCAATTTGAATACGATTCAACAGATTCTGGTTTTGGTAGTCAAGCACAAGAAAATCTTGGTACTAGAACAAAAGATACATTTGGTGTAAAACAAGCTTACTTAGAATACACTAACGAAACTTATGCTACAAGCGTAACTTTCGGTAAATTAGAAGTTGGTTCTATTTGGACTGATGATGCAGTAGGCACAGGAGCTAAAATCGTTAATAATTCTATCGAAGGTTTAACTTTTGCAGGTTATTGGTTTGATGCTTTAAACTATGTTGATGATGGTGATTTTGGTCCAACAAAACTAAATAAATCTTCACTATATGGTGCTGCTGTATTAGGCGATTTTGATCCATTTGCTTTCCAATTATGGGCTGCTTATTCAGCTAACAATGCGTTCTTATATGCAATTGATGCTAGCTATAAATTCAGCTTCAATGATGCAAACTTCAAAATCCAAGGTCAATATTTAGGCAATAGCTTAGATGGCGATTTTGAAAACTACTACGGAAACATTGTAGATAATGGTAGCTTCTATGCAGCTAAATTAAGTGGAGATATTTCTGCATTTGATTTCCAATTAGGTGTTGTAGGCTATGGTGAAAAAGATAAAGGAAGTGTAGTTGTATTAGAAGATAAAGGTCAAGTAATTGCTCCAGGTGAACAAATTTTCTATTCTCATGGTAGTGATTTAAGAGGTGATATTGGTGAAAACTTCTTCTACTTTGCAGGTTTAGGTTATACTTTTGCTGAAACACTAAGAGTAGGATTTGACTATGTAGGTGGTAAATCTGAGCAAATTGGTCGTGATATAGATAAAAACGAATATGTTGCAAGTGTATCTTATGCTTATAGTCCAAAACTTACATTTAGTGGATTTTATTCTTACTTAACTGAAGATTTCAACACTCAAGGTGCTGATGATTATGATGATCAATTCATCAGACTTGAAGCTTTATACAAATTCTAATTATAAAAGCTAAGCCTTTTTGGCTTAGCTTAAACTTGTAAAATTATTTTCCTTTAGTTTTTTAATATTTTGATATTTTATTTATATAAATCTTTAAAATTAAGAATTATTTATTTTTTTTAGATATAATTAAATTTTATTTGTATTTAAAAAGGCATATTATATGTTACGTTTAATTATAACTAGTATCTTTTTTATAAATTCTTTAATGGCTTTTAATATAAAGTCTTTATTTACTTATACTTTTAACGATAATATTAGCTATGATTTAACAAAAGCAAAAGAACTTTATTTTAAAAATAAATGCAATACTTGTCATGGAGAAAATGGAGAAAAAAAATCCTATGGTAAAAGAGCTATTAAAGACCTAAGTCCAGAAGAAATCAAAGGAGCTTTAAAAGACTATGCTAATGGATATTTTGAAAATCAATCAAGTGATAATATTCAAATGAGTTTATATGCTAAAAAACTAAGTGATAATGATATAAATCATATCATTGCTTATTTAAAAGGACAAAACTTTTCTATAGAGCTTAATCAACAAGATTTACTAGAAGAAGAACCTAAGCAAAAAACCAAAAACAATATATTTTTAAAATAACAAAAAGGAGACAATATGAAAAAAAATCTACTACTTGCTAGTTTATTTTGTGCTAGTACAATATATGCAGCAGAAGTGAAAATAGGAATTGTTTTACCATTAACTGGAAGTTTAGCTGCATATGGCAATGATGTGTATGAAGGTATAAAGTTAGCTAATACCATAAACCCTAATTTGAAAAATGGAGATAGTGTTAAAATTATAGCCGTAGATACAAAAGGGGATAAAATAGAAACAGCTAATGCTACAACAAGACTTATCTCTCAAGATAAAGTTTTAGGACTTATAGGAGAAGCTGTTACTCCAAATACTATGCAAGTTTTATCTATAGCAGAAGAAAGAAAAATTCCAGCTATAGCACCAGTTGCATCAGGAGATAAACTTTTAGAGAAAAAAACTTATGCAAGTAGAGTTTGCTTTATGGATAGTTTCCAAGGAGATAAATTTGCTAATTATGCTTATAAAAACTTGAATTTAAAAAGCGTTGTAGTTATAGTCGATCAAAGTAATGTATATTCTTTAGGTTTAGCTAAAGCTTTTGAAAAAGAATTTAAACAAAATGGTGGGAAAGTACTTAAAAAATTAACCATATCTTCAGGAGATAAGGATTTTAAAGCTATAGTTTCTCAACTAAAAAATATTAATCCTGATTTTGTTTATATGCCAATTTATCATCCAGAAGCTGCCTTAATTGCAAGACAGGCAAAAGCTGTAGGTTTTAACAAACTCTTAAGTGCAGGTGATGGGGTAAATAATAAAACTTTCATTGAATTAGGTGGAGATGCTGTAAATGGAGTAGTATTTACAGATAGTTTTGATTATAACAACCCTCCAACAAATTTATCTAAAAATTTTATACAAGCTTATGAAAAATCCTATGGAACAAAAGAACTTCCAGCTTTTTCAGCTATGGGTGCTGATGCTTATTATGTAATGGTAAATGCAATGAATGAGTGTATTAATACTCTTACTCCACAATGTATTAATGAAAAAATTCACTCAACTTCTAATTTTGAAGGTGTTGGTGGACTTATAAGTATAGATAAAAGTGGAAATGCAAGTCGTTCTGTAGTTATCAAAGAAATACAAAATCAAAAACAAGTTTATAAAACTATTATTAATCCTTGAAAGGTTAAAGATGAAAAAAATTAGTATAGCTATATTATCAATTATAACTGCCAACTATATTCAGGCAAAAGAAATTAATATTGGTGTGGTTCTTCCTTTAACAGGATCGACAGCAGCTTATGGACAAAGTGCTTTAGATGGTATCAAAATTGCCAATTCAATGAAAAATACTTTAAGTAACGGAGATAAAGTAAATCTTGTAGTGGTAGATACAAAAGGCGATAAAATAGAAAGTGCTAATGCTAGTACAAGATTGGTTTCACAAGACAAAGCTTACGCACTTATTGGAGAAATGTTGACAGCAAACACTTTACAAGTTATTAGAATTGGTGAAGAAAAAAAGGTTCCAGTAGTTGCTCCTGCAGCAACAGCCGATAAGCTTTTAAATAAAAAATTATACGCAAGTAGAGTTTGCTTTATGGATAGTTTTCAAGGCTCTTCTTTAGCTAGTTATGTTAAAAATAAATTAAATTATAGCAAAGCTGTGATCGTTAGTGATCAAAGTGCGGATTATTCCTTAGGTTTAACAAAAGCTTTCGAGAAAGAATTTAACAAACAAGGTGGAAAAATTTTAGATAAATTTAGAATCACTGCGGGCGATAAAGACTTTAAAGCTATACTTTCACAAATTAAGAATTTAAATCCTGATTTTATTTATCTTCCTGTGTATTATACAGAAGCTTCTTTATTTGCAAGACAAGCTAAAGCTATGGGTTTAAATATCCCTATGGGTTCAGCTGATGGAGTAGCTGATGAAACTTTTATAAATCTTGCACAAGATGCAGCAGAAGGATATTTATTTACTGATAGTTTTGATTATCATAACCCTCCTACAAAATTATCTAAAAATTTTATACAGGCTTATGAAAAAGAAAAAAATAATAAAGAAGTTCCAAATTTCAGTGCTATGGGAGCAGATGCATATTTTGTAATCTTTGAAGCTATGCAAAAATGTACTGATAATTTTAATAGAGAATGTATCAATAATAATATTCACGCTACTTCTAATTTTGAAGGGGTAAGTGGAGTTATAAATATTGATAAAAGCGGAAATGCAACACGCTCAATCGTTATAAAGTCAATAGAAAACCAAAAACAAGTTTATAAAGACTTAATTCTTCCATAAAATAGAGAGTCAATGGATAATTCTTTAATATTACAACAGATTATAAACGGATTTAGCTTAGGCAGTATGTATGCGCTTATTGCTATAGGCTATACAATGGTTTATGGTGTTTTAAGACTAATTAATTTTGCACATGGCGATATTATGATGGTAGGTGCATACGCAGCTTTATTTTGTGTTACAAGTATGAATGTACCTTTTTTGGGTGCTCTTTCTTTAGCTATGCTTTTTGCTGCAGCTTTGGGTATAGCTATAGATAAAATTGCCTATAAACCTTTAAGAAAAGCACCTAGAATTTCATTACTCATAACAGCAATAGGAATAAGTTTTCTAATACAAAATGTTTTTAATGTTTTATTTGGCTCTACTCCAAAATATTTCCCTGTTCCAAATTATCTTGAAACAGTATTAAGTTTTAATAGTCTTAGTATTAGTGTTAATAGTATTTTGGTTCCAATTTTAACTTTTTTTATATTATTAATAGTTTTATTTATACTCTATAAAAGTAAATATGGTATTGCTATTAGAGCTTTAGCTTTTGATATACATACTGTAAATTTAATGGGAATTGATGCAAATCGTATCATAGCTATTGTTTTTGCATTAGGTTCAGCTTTAGCTGCCATTGGTGGTATATTTTGGGCAGTTAGCTATCCTTCAGTTGAACCTAGCATGGGAACTCTTATAGGACTTAAAGCTTTTGGAGCCGCTGTATTAGGTGGAATTGGCTCTGTTGCTGGAGCAGTCTTAGGTGGATTAATCATAGGTTTTACAGAAGTAGTGGTGGTTGCTGTTTTCCCTGATCTTTCAGGATTTAAAGATGCTTTTGCCTTTATCTTTTTGGTATTAATTTTACTTTTCAAACCAACAGGAATTTTAGGCATAAATTTTGAAAAAAGTAGGTTTTAACATGATAACAAAAAAAATTATGCAATTAAGTTTTTTTATCATAGCACTTGCTTTTCTCTTCATCTCTCCTTATTTTTTTAACGATTATAAAATAGGAATTATAAGCAATATTGCCATTTTTATCATATTAGCAGTTAGCTATAATCTTATTAATGGAGTAACAGGTCAATTTTCACTAGAACCAAATGGTTTTGTAGCCGTAGGAGCTTATGTAGCTGCTCTAGTTTTACTTACAAGCGAAAGCAAAATTGATCAGTTTTCTTTAGAAGATCCTAGTAATTTTATTTTAATGATTCACTCTCCAAGCTTTATTGTAGCCTTACTTACTGCTGGTTTTTGTGCTATGCTTTTGTCTTTAATTTTAGCTTTTGCTGTATTTAGAGTTAGAGGAGATTACCTAGCTATTGTAACTTTAGGTTTTGGTATTATCATCAAATTAATGGCTATTAATTTTGCTTCTGTGACTAACGGTTCTTTAGGCTTAAATGATATTCCAAAACATACTACTTTGTATTGGAGTGGCGGAATCGCCATTTTTTCTGTAATAATTATTTTAAATATTGTTAGTTCTAAATTTGGCAGAGCTATGAAGGCGGTTAGAGATGATGAAGATGCTGCTTTAGCAATGGGTATTAATACTTTCAATATCAAAACACTTGCTTTTAGTACCTCGGCATTTTTAGAAGGTGTTGGGGGTGGATTACTAGCCTGTGCTTTAGCCTCAGTATCACCTGAACAATTTGATTTTTTATTTACCTTTCAACTTTTAATTATTATTGTTTTAGGAGGATTAGGTTCTACTACTGGTGCAATTATAGGAGCTATTTTAGTAATTGGTGGAAGCGAATATTTACGATTTTTAGATGAAAGTATGAGTATTTTTGGTTTTGAAACTCCAGCTATGCCTGGTCTTAGAATGGTAGTATTCTCAATTATATTAATATTAGTTATGCTTTTTGCCAGAAGAGGAATAATGGGAGATAAAGAATTAACAGACTTTTTATTTAAGTTTTCTAAAAGGAATAAAAAATGATTTTAGAACTTAAAGAAATCCGTAAAAATTTTGGTGGTGTTACTGCTATAGCTAATACTTCTTTTTCTATTAAAGAAAATGAAATTTTTGGTCTTATAGGGCCAAATGGAGCGGGTAAAACCACACTTTTTAATATTATCACAGGAAATTACAAACCAAGTAGTGGTAAAGTTTTTTTTCTAGGTAAAAAAATTGATCATTTAAAACCACATAAAATAGTTCATTTGGGTATAGCAAGAACTTTTCAAAATATTAGGCTTTTTTCAAGTATGAATGTTTTAGAAAATGTTTTAATTGGTTTTGATAAAAGCATTAAATATAATATTTTTGAAGCATTTTTACATTTAGGAAGATTTTCCAAAGCAGAAAAAAATGCTAAAAAAGCTGCTTATGAAATTTTAGAACAACTCAATATTGCACATTTGGCTGATGAAAAAGCTACAAACTTAAGTTATGGACAACAAAGAAAAGTAGAAATAGCAAGAGCTTTAGCAACTAAACCTAAACTTTTATTACTAGATGAACCTGCTGCTGGTATGAATTCAACTGAAAGTGATGATTTAGCTGAATTGATTTTTAATATAAGGGATAATAAAAATATTAGTGTTTTACTTATTGAACATGATATGAAATTTGTAAATAAACTTTGCGATAGAGTTATGGTGCTTGATTATGGTAAAACTATATTTGAAGGAAAACCTATTGATGCGGTACAAAACCCAGAAGTAATTAGTGCATACTTGGGAGATTTCAATGCTAGTTGTTAAAGATTTACATGTGTATTATGGTTTAATAGAAGCTGTTAAAGGTATAGATTTTACCATAAAAACAGGAAGCATAGTAAGCCTGATAGGCTCCAATGGAGCAGGTAAAACTTCTACACTTAATGCAATGCTAAATTGTGTTAAAAAAACTGGCGAAGTAACTTTTTTAGGCTATGATACTCAAAGACATTTACCACATACTTTAGTACAAAAAGGTATAGCTTTAGTTCCAGAAGGAAGAAGAGTTTTTATTAACCTTACCATAGAAGAGAATTTAAAAATTGGTGCTTTTAATAACGCAGAAAACTACGAACATTTAAAAAATCAAATGTATAGACTTTTTCCAAGATTAAAAGATAAAAAAAATGCGCTAGCAGGAACCTTAAGCGGAGGTGAAGCTCAAATGCTAGCTATTTCAAGAGCCCTTATGAGTGAACCTAAGCTTTTAATGCTTGATGAACCATCTCTAGGACTTGCCCCTAAAATTGTTGGAGAAGTATTTGATATTATTGTTAAATTAAAAGAAGAAGGTATCACTATTTTGCTTGTTGAACAAAACGCTTTTTCGGCTTTAAAAATAAGTGATTACGCCTATGTGCTAGAAAACGGAAAAGTCGCTATGCATGCACCAGCTAAAGATCTTATCGGCGATGATGAGATTAGAAAAAAATACCTAGGAGCCTGAACAAATGTTAAAACAAATTCTAGCCTTTGGAAATATAAAAATTTCTATTTTTTTATTTTTGATTTTTGCATTATTTTGTGCCTTAGCAACTTTTATAGAAAGTGCTTATAATACACCTACAGCATGGGCAATGATCTATGGCACAACTTGGTTTGGATTTATACAATTTATATTAGGACTAAATCTATTAATAGCTCTTTTTAAATATAAAATGTTTAATAAGAAAAAAATACCACTTTTAATTTTTCATATTTCATTTTTATTTATTTTATTAGGCTCTGCAATAACTAGATATATGGGTTTTGAAGGTAATTTGCATATAAGAGAAAATGAGAAAAACAATATAATTGAAACCTCAAAAAGCTATATATATATAGCAACACTAAAAAATGACAAAATTTATAGTGCATCAAAATCCGAATATATAGCAACTTTGCCTTTTGTGAATAATTTTTCTTTTGATTTGATAATGCCAGAAGAAAAAGCTAACATTAGCTATAAAAATTTAATATTAGATGCCAAAGAAATTTATATAGATGACAATGTGTCAGATCCTTTGCTTTCTATTATGATAACTCAAAACAATATTACAGAAGAATTTATACTTCATAAAGGAGATATAGAAAATATAAATGGTATTAATATTGCATTTTTAAATAATTCTGTCGCCAGTCCTTATATTAAAATTGATGAAAATCTAAATCTAACTTCAGATTTTGACTTAAAATATATGTCAATGAGTGATGGAAAAGAAAATATTTTAAAGGCAAAACAGCAAAGTTTAGCAAGTGAGCCAAGATTATATTCTTTTAATGATGTCAATTTAGTTGTAAAATTTGTTTCTTTGCATGGCAAAAAAACCTTAGAAGGTATAAATCAAGCTCAAGATGAAAATTTTTTTATTTGGTTTAAAAATAGTTGGATGGAATTAGGACGTAATGCTTTAATTTCATTATTTGGTGAAGCAAAATATTGGAATAATTCTTTACTAAACAACTTCAAAGACTTTGCCCAAACTACAAAATATATGCCAACACAACTTTCAGAAAATGCTATTAATGTTTTAAAATTAAATGTAACATATAAAGGAGAAAGTAAAGAAGTATTTTTAGCAGAATACAACTCTCCAGTTCGTATTGATGTAGCAGGACAACCTTTCTTTTTAAGATGGGGTCCCAAAGGAATAGAAATGCCTTTTGAAATGTATTTGAAAGATTTTGAATTAGAACGCTATCCAGGTTCAATGTCGCCTATGTCTTATGCAAGTTATGTTGAAATCAATAATAGTGATGAAAAATTAGACTATAAAATTTTTATGAATAATGTTTTAGATTATCAAGGATATAGATTCTATCAAAGTTCTTACGATCAAGATGAATTAGGGACTATACTTTCAGTAAATAAAGATCCAGGTAAAATCCCTACTTATATAGGATATTTTCTCCTTACTTTAGGGATGTTTTTAAATGTTTTAAATCCTCATTCAAGATTTAGAAATTTAGCAAAATTAATTAATCAAGATGCCTTAAAGAAAATTAGCTCTGCTTTATTATTTATTTTTTTAACTTTTAATAGTCAAAATATTTTCGCAAATGAACCTATTAAAGTAGATGAAAAACATGCCGAAGAATTAGCTTCTTTGGTAGTTCAAAAACCAGATGGGAGAATGGTTCCATTTAATACTTTGGCAATGGAAGTATTAGAAAAAATTTACAAAAATACAAACTATCAAAATCAGAGTGCGGAATCTACTATCATATCAATGATTTTTGATGGTAGTGCGTGGTATGATAAGGCTGTAATTTTTATGCCAAAAAGTCGTTTAGTTAATGAAGAAATTTCAAAAATTTTAAATATTCAACCAAGTGCTTATGCTAGTTTTAAAGATTTTTTTACAACAGACACTTATAAGCTACAAAAGTATGTAGAAAATGCAAATAGAAAAAATCCAAATCGTAGAAGCGTTTTTGACAAAGAAATTATCAAGCTAGACGAAAGAGTAAATATTCTAAATCTTATTTTTTCTGGTGAAATTTTTAAATTTATTCCATTGCAAAATAGCACAAACAATCAATGGATTTCACCTTATGAAGCTTTTATTGGATTAAAAGATGAAGAAGGTAAAGAAGTTAGATCAATGCTTGAAAACTATTTTAATGCTGTATCAAATTCTATTATACATAATAACTGGGATGAAGCAACAGCTAATCTAAATATAATAAAAAATTATCAAGATAAATATGGGCATGAGATTATGCCAAATAATACCAAATTGCAAACAGAAATATTTTTCAATAAAAGTCAAATTTTCGTAAATCTTGCTCCTCTTTATTTATTTGCCGGATTTTTACTTTTAGTTATTGTTTTTATAAAAATGCTTATGCCAAAAATTCGTATTGACTTTGTTTTTAAATGTGTTTATGTATTTAATATTTTTGCGTTTTTCATACACACTTTAGGTCTAGCTTTACGTTGGTACATAGCAGGTCGTGCTCCTTGGAGTAATGCTTATGAAAGTATGGTTTATATAGCATGGGCTTTATCATTATCTGGAATTTTCTTTTCAAGAAAAAGTCCTATAGCTCTTTCTTTAACTTCTATTTTAGCAGGAGTTACTTTAGGTGTAGCTCATCTTAGTCAAATGGATCCTCAAATTACCAATCTAGTTCCTGTTTTACAATCTTATTGGCTAACTATACATGTTTCAGTAATCACGGCTAGCTATGGATTTTTAGGCTTATGTACATTATTAGGAATTTTTGTTTTAATACTACTATGTATGTTAAAATCAAATGGCAAACACAATGAAAATATTTTAAGAAATATCACAGAAGCAACAAGAATCAATGAAATGGCCATGATTTTAGGCTTATGCTTACTCACAGTTGGAAATTTCTTAGGTGCTATATGGGCAAATGAAAGCTGGGGAAGATATTGGAGTTGGGACTCTAAAGAAACATGGGCTTTAATAAGTATTTTAGTTTATGCAGCTATATTACACATAAGATTAGTTCCAAAATGGGCAAATCAATATACTTTTGCAGTTTGCTCTATGTTTGCCTACTGGGTAATTATAATGACATATTTTGGAGTAAATTATTTTCTATCCGGAATGCACTCTTATGCAGCTGGAGATTCTGTAAAAATTCCTGATTATGTATATTGGAGTTTTATCTTCATGGTAATTTTAAGTCTTGTTAGTTATTTTAAAAAGTCTTATGCAAGAAAGATATAGGAAAATACAACAATGAATAATTTTATTTTTATTTTTTTAATCATTGCTTTAGTGGTAATTATTATATCAGGAATTTTTTTAGCATTGTTTTTTTCACATAAGGAAAAACATTCTAAAAATTCTAATACCAATCAAAGCAATTCTTTGATAAATAATATTGAAGATTTTATTTCTAAAGCAAATACAGCTAAAAATTCTCAAGAAATACAAAATTTAATTTTGCAATTTTTAAATTCACAAAAAATAAGCAACAACCCAAAAGATAATACCACAAAAAGGAAATTAGATTTCGTAAGTGCAATATCGGCTAATATTAATGCTACAGCAAAAAACATATCATTTTTAAATAATGAACTCAAAAAAAGATACAAAAGCCTTAGAAAAGAAATTGACACTTATGAACAAATAGGTTTAGCAAAAAGAAAAATGAAACATTCATAAAGGTAACTTTTGATGAAAAATATTAGAAATTTTTCAATTATAGCACACATTGATCATGGTAAATCTACTCTTGCAGATAGAATTATTAGCGAATGCGGAGCAATTAGTGATAGATTAATGAGTGCCCAAGTAATGGATACTATGGACATAGAAAAAGAACGTGGTATAACCATAAAAGCACAATCTGTACGCTTAAATTATAAATTAAACAACGAAGAATATGTATTAAATTTAATAGACACCCCAGGTCATGTTGATTTTTCCTATGAGGTTAATCGTTCTTTGGCAAGTTGTGAAGGAGCTTTACTTGTAGTTGATGCTTCTCAAGGAGTAGAAGCACAAACTATAGCAAATGTTTATATAGCCTTAGAAAATAACCTTGAAATTATTCCTGTAATAAACAAAATAGATCTTCCTTCAGCAGATATTGAAAAAGTAAAACACGAAATAGAACATATCATAGGAATTGATTGTTCTGAAGCAGTTTGTGTTAGTGCTAAAACTGGCATTGGTATAAAAGAGCTTATAGAGACTATCATCACAAAAATTCCTGCACCAAAAACTGACGATGAAGCACCTACTAAAGCTTTGATTTATGATTCTTGGTTTGATAATTATTTAGGCGCTTTGGCTTTAGTCAGGGTTTATGATGGAAGTATTAGTAAAAACGATGAAGTTTTAGTAATGAGTACTGATAAAAAACACCTAGTACAAGATCTTTTCTATCCTCACCCATTAAGTCCTATAAAAACTAAAAAAATTGAATCTGGTGAAGTTGGAGTTATAGTACTTGGACTTAAAAATGTAGCCGATGTTCAAGTTGGTGATACTATAACATTAACCAAAAATAGAGCAAAAGAAGCTATTGGTGGTTTTGAAAAAGCAAAGGCTTTTGTTTTTGCAGGGTTATACCCTATAGAGACAGATAAATTTGAAGATTTAAGAGATGCTTTGGATAAATTAAAACTTAATGATAGTTCTATTACCTATGAACCCGAAACCTCACTAGCTCTAGGATTTGGTTTTAGGGTTGGATTTTTAGGACTTTTACATATGGAAGTTATCAAGGAAAGATTAGAACGCGAATTCAACCTTGACTTAATAGCTACTGCGCCAACCGTTACTTATGAGATTTATCAAACAGATGGTGAAATTTTAAAAATTCAAAATCCTAGTGAATTACCACCAGTTAATAAAATAGATCACATTAAAGAGCCTTATGTAAAAGCTACCATCATAACACCTAGTGAATATTTAGGAAATTTAATTACTCTTTTAAATCGCAAGCGCGGTATGCAAGTTAAAATGGACTATATTACTCCTGAACGTGTATTGCTTGAATATGATATACCTTTAAATGAGATAGTAATGGACTTTTATGATAAGTTAAAGTCACTAACTAAAGGTTATGCTAGCTTTGATTATGAGCCTATTGAATTTAGAATAGGAGATCTTGTAAAACTTGATATAAAAGTAGCTGGAGAAAATGTTGATGCATTAAGCATTATAGTACCGAACGAAAAAGCACTAAGTAAAGGTAGAGAACTTGTAAAAGCTATGAAAGAAATAGTTCCTAGACAACTTTTTGAAGTTGCAATTCAAGCAAGCATAGGGAATAAAATCATAGCAAGAGAAAATGTTAAATCCATGGGTAAAAATGTAACTGCAAAATGCTATGGTGGAGATATCACAAGAAAAAGGAAACTTTTAGAAAAACAAAAAGAAGGTAAAAAAAGAATGAAAGCTATAGGTAAAGTTCATTTGCCTCAAGAAGCATTTTTGAGTGTTTTAAAAATAGATTAATCCCTAGATTACTAGGGATTAATCTACGCATTGATATCTAAAGAATTTCCACCCAACTCATTTATTTTTTGGGTTACTTTTTCAATAGCTTTATCAATAGTTTCATAGCTGATATCAGGAAGTTTGCCACCCCACATTTTTTCCGCTTGCGCAAATCCTGTTTTTAGACCTTCTAAACCTTTTTGAAGTTTTTCTACATCTTCACCAGCACCTTTTATAACAAAATCAGCCAATCTCTCAGAAGTTTTTGCCACGCCAAAATACCCATCTTCACTGATAAGCTCTTTTGCTTCATCAACGCTTAAACTAAGTAAATCCTTACCATCATAGCCTATAGCTTTAAAATCCACATTGGATAAAATAGATGATAATGAATCTTTAGAATGGATACCGCCAAATATTCCTGCTTGAGATAAGCTGTTTGAAGAACTCATGCTAAAAGCTTGTTGCATAAAGCTTATTGTGTAAAGTTCTGTTATCCCCTTACCACCTATACTAGCGAGCTTACTGAGTTTATCCTCGTCAATATTTTTTGTACTATTAGCACTTTTAGTATTGGCATCTTCAAGTTTTGTATTCGAATCAGCCTTCCTATTGCTAACTTGTGACTCCATAGCCACACGTGAATACGAATTTATTTGCATCCTTGCTCCTTTTATTTGTGGGTTTATTAAAATCGGTTAAAGAGTGTTAAATTTTATATTAAGCTAAAAATAAAGGCTTTTGTAATATAATATTAATATTATATTTATAGGATTTTTAGAATTTAGGTGATTTATGTTTTTCAAAGATTATTTTATTGAAATTTCAGACCCATATTTTAAAGATACTATAGAAGGTATTGAGTCTCTTTATTAGCTTTATTTTATTTAAATCAACAATAAAATAAATATTAATAAGGAAAACTTATGTCATTACACAATTTTTATACTAATATAAATCCTACTATCTTGTTTTATAAGTGCGCTTTGCCTAATATGGCAAGTGCTGCTTTTATATATCTTTATGTCATTATAGATGGAATATTTGTAGGAAGATATCTTGGCACAGATGCATTAGCTGCTATGAATTTAGTCATGCCCTTTATTATGATTAGCTTTGCTTTGGCTGATATGATAGCCATAGGATCTTCAGTTCAAATAGCTATTAATCTCGGAAAAGGAAAAATAGAAAACGCTAGACGTATTTTTTCTTTTTGTATAATACTCATTTTTGGAATTTCTTGTTTAATGGGAATATTAGGATTTTTTCTTGCAAAACCTCTTAGTGCTTTTATGGGAGCTGATGAAAATATACAAAATTTATCAACTGAATATATGCAGATATTTGCCATTTTTGCTCCATTGAATATGCTAGCTTTTGCTATGGATAATTATCTAAGAATTTGTGGGAAAACATTCTATAGTATGTTAGTTAATATCATAACAGCTTTAAGTAATATAGTTTTAGATTGGCTTTTTATAGTAGTTTTTGAATGGGGTCTTTTTTCAGCGGCATTAGCAACCTGTATAGGTATGTCTTTAGGAACTATTTTGGGATTTTTACCTTTTATATCCAAAGATTTGGTCTTAAAATTTAGAAAACCTATGATAAGATTTAAAATATTAAAAAATATTATTTATAATGGTTCTTCTGAATTTTTTTCTAATATATCAAGTTCTATTTATACCATTTTAGCCAACGCTATATTATTAAAAATATCTGGCAATCAAGCATTAGCAGCATTTTCTATTATACTTTATCTAAGCACCTTTACTTTTGCTTTAATTTTATCAATGTGTGAAGCAATGCAGCCTGCTATTAGTTATAATTATGGTTATAAAAATACACCAAGAATTCAAATGATTTTCAAAAGAATGTTTTTTGCATCTTGCCTACTTGGAACATTTGTTTTTGTTGTTGTATATTTTTATAATGATTATATAGTTTCTTTTTTCAATAAAAATAACAATGAAGAATTTGCAAATATAGCACAAAATGCACTTGCCTTGTTTTCTTTTTCTTTCCTACTTAGCTGGTTTGGAAAGCTTTGTGCCTCATTTTTTACTTCATTAGATAAACCTATACTCTCTTTGATTGTATCTATAACTCAAAGTTTAATTTTACCTTTTATGTTCATCCAAATTTTATCACACTATTTTGGATTAAATGGAGTTTGGCTTGCTTCTTTTATGAGCGAAACTTGCATAGTGCTTATTGCTTTTATTTTTTTATATAAAACCTTTAAGAATCTAGACTCTTAGCCAATTTTACACATGAGTTTAAATCCTGATCTTTGCAAATATATAAATTTGCAAAGTCTTTAAATTTTAAAGCTGTACTTTCGCCTATAACAACTACTTTATCTTCTTTTTTTAAAGAATAAAATTTAAAAAATTGCTCAGCATTAGAAGGTGCACTAAAAATAAAAACACTTGGATGGTGTAGCCTTAACTCATCTTTTTTTGGCTTTATTGCTACATTTTCATAAGCAATAACCTGTTTTAAACAAATATTTTTATTCAATAAATACTCATCAAGACCAGAACTAATTTTTTTAGCTCTTAAATAAATACATTTTTTGTTTTTAAATTCAGATAAAAATTCATTTGCTAGATTTTGTCCATAAGCTTTGCTAGGATATTTTACATTTTTAAAGCCAAGTTCTTTTGCAAAATCAGTACTTTTTTTGCCCACGGTATAAACTTTTATATCAAAGTCAATCTTACTCTTGCTATTCATTAAAGATTTTAAAGCATTTTTAGAGCTAATAATTAAACAATCAAACTCTTTCAAATTTATTTCAAAATTACAAAAATAAATTTCATTTAATTTTATAGTTTTAATTCCATCAAAGTATTCATTACCTATAAAATATACCACTATAAACGCTCTTTAACTGTTTTTATTTTATCTTTTATGGCATTTTTTCTATTCTTATAGCAATCAAATTTAGCGTTTATGTAATACCTTTTTGTATCCATACATTTTGAGGCTAAATGTAAAATTTTTAAAGCTTGTTTTATATTTTTACATTCTACGCAAGTTCCCATACTATGGAGTTTAAAATCTATATTTTTTTTCTGTAGCTTTTTTAAAATTTTAACCACCTCTTCTTTTTTAGAAATTTCTCCACTTATACTAAATATACTAAATTCCATCAAAACACTCATTTGTCAAACTCCGCAAATATTTTCTTTAAATTTGTAGTTGATAAAAAAGGATTGCTTGAATCCATTATAGCCCTAATAACTGCTATACCTTGAATTTTGCAATCTTTCAGCAAGAAAACATTATTTTCATCTATCCCCCCAATAGCCACCACAGGCAAAGGGCTTAAATTTGCAATTTCTTTCAAACCATCTACACCTAGTATTACACAATCTTTTTTACTAGGGGTGGCAAAAATTGCCCCTACTCCTATATAATCAGCCTCTTTTATGTTTTTAAGTTCATTTTTATGATTTATACTAATTCCTATAATCTTATCACTTCCCAAAAGCTCTCTAGCTTTTTTTAATGGTATATCCTCTTGCCCTATATGCACCCCACTAGCATTTACACCCATGGCTATATCTATTCTATCATTAACTATAAAAGGCGTATTATACGCATCACATAGCTTTTTTACCTTTAAAGCAAGATTATAAAATTCCAATGAACTTAGCTTTTTTTCTCTAAGTTGTAAAATACCTAAACCTGCTTTTAAAGAAGCTTCTATAATATTTAAAAATTCAACCTCACTTCTTAAACCCTTACTAGCAACAAGATAAACATCAAATGATTTCATATCTTGCCCTTTTTTTTACATCATCATCGCTTAAATTACTCAAAGCATCTAATAAATTTACTCTAAAACTGCCACTTCCACTAGAGCTTTCTTGAGCTATCTCACTTGCTATACCAAAACTAAGTAAAGCATATAAACTAGCTTGAAATTTATCTTCCAAAACGCCAGAAAATACTCCACACATAGATGCACACATACACCCAGCACCAGTAATTTTAGCTGCCATAGCAGAGCCATTGTATATTTTTGCAATTTTTTCTTCACTAATAATATAATCAATTTTACCTGTTATAGCTAATATACGTTTAGTTTTTGTAGCATATTTTTGAGCTTGTGTTAAAAAATCATCATTAATCACAAAAGTACTATCAACCCCTCTTGCTTTACCATCTAAACCTACCACACTAGCCATTTCTGAGGCATTAGCTTTTATAATATGAATGCCATCTAAATCAAGCAAACTAAAATTAATCTCATCTCTAGCACGACTTACTCCTAATGCAACTGGATCAAGAATTATAGGTTTATTTATCAAAGCATATTCTTTAGTAGCTTTTAACATAGAGTTAGCAATACTTTGATTAATAGTTCCTGTATTTAATACCAAAGCAGAACTTATTTTAGCAAAATCAGCTTGCTCTTCGTAAAAATCAGCCATAGCAGCACTTGCCCCCATAGCAATAGTAACATTTGCACAATCATTAACTGTAACATAATTAGTAATATGATGAATTAAAGGATTTTTTTCTCTTATTGTTTTTATAATCATTTTTACTCCTTATCAAATTGAAAAAAATGATTAGTTGGACCACAACCTTTTCCAAGCGCTAAAGAATTTAAAATAGCCCCATAAACATAATCTTTAGCAAGCTTTATGGCCTCATATTTTTCCCTGCCCAAAGCAAGATTGCTTGCTATGGCTGAACTTAGCGTACAACCTGTTCCATGAGTGTTTTTTGTATTAACTTTTTCTGCGGTAAAAATACTAAATTCTTTACCATCATAAAATATATCATTGGTATTATCTTTACTATGTCCGCCTTTAACCAAAACACTTTTAGCACCTTCTTCATAAAGCTTAATAGCTGCTTTTTTCATATCATCTTCATTAAGTATTTTAAAGTTACATAAAAATTCAGCTTCTGGAATATTTGGAGTAAGCACATCAGCCAAAGATAACATCTCATCTTTAAAAAATTGACAATTTTCCAAAGGCATTAATGCATATCCATTTTTAGCAAACATCACAGGATCAATCACTATATTTTTAGCATTAAAATTCAACAAATTCTTTTTTACACAACTTATGATTTCTTTAGAACCTAACATACCTATTTTAACAGCAACTGGCTCAATATCCTCATATACTGCTAATATTTGTTCATCTATAATTTTTGTTGGTATATCAAAACAAGAAATCACCCTTGCAGTATTTTCAGCTACTACACTTAAAACCACACTCATGCCAAATAAATTATGTGCACTAAAGGTTTTTAAATCAGCTTGTATACCAGCACCCCCACTACAATCACTTCCAGCTATAGTTAAAACTGGAATTTTTGTTTTAGTATTTGCATGTATCATTTGTATCCTTTTTTTAAAAAAAGGAAAGTTTTTGCAAGAATTCAAAGCTCGCATTACCAAGCTTCTCAAGGGTCGAAGCCAAACTTCCTCTCAGCAAAAGCTCCCCATTTAAAAATTATACCTTAGTTTTAATTAATCCAAAAAATTTTTAAATATTGGTATAATTTTAATTTATAAAAAATTCAAGGAATTTTATGGTTAAAATTGTCTTTGTTTGTTTGGGTAATATTTGTCGCTCTCCTATGGCAGAATTTATCATGAAAGATCTTATATCAAAAGCAAATTTAAACGATAAATTTACTATTTGCAGCGCTGGAACAGCTGGTTATCATGATGGAGAAGATATGCATTATAAAACAAAATCTTTACTAAAAGATAAAGATATTATTTCAGAGCCATTTTATAGTAAAAAACTAACTGAAAAAATATGTAAAGAAAATGATTATATTATAGTAATGGATAATGCAAACTTTAAAGATGTTGTTAAAAATTTTCCCGATTTCAAACATAAAATTCAAAAAATTACTTCTTATGCTGTAGAATTAGGTTATGATGAAGTTCCTGATCCATGGTATAGTGGAAATTTCGAAGAAACCTACAATATACTTTCTATTGCTTGCTTAAATTTATTCCATATATTCAATAAATATTAAAAATTTATTTTTTATTTTTTTGTATAATAATACTTTTAAAATACTAACTAAATTTTAAATAAGGATTCAAAATGTTTAGTTTTAAAAGTTTATCTTCTAAACTTGTTGGAGTTGTTTTTGCATGTGTTATGCTAGTTGTAATTGCAACAAATGCAATCAGTTATTATACTTCAAAAGAAAGTACTTTTAGTTATTTAAAAGAAATTCAGCTTAAAACCATGAATGATGTTGATGAAGTATATAAATTATATGCACTTACTAAAAGAGATGCTATACTTGCTTTAAAAGATGAAATTTCTAAAAAACCAAATATGCCAGAAGAAGAAATTTTAGATATTGTTAGAATTATGGCTAATGCATTTAAATTCGAATTACTTTATGTTGGCTTTGAAAAAGATGGTAAAAATTATCAATCAAATGGAGAAATTTTAGATTTATCAGTAGGCTATGATACAAGAAATAGAGGATGGTATAAAGAAGCTAAAGAGGCAGGAGAATTGATAGTTACAGATCCGTACAAATCTGTAACAACTGGTAATATTGGTATTACTTATGCTGCCCCTGTTTATCATAATGGTAAATTTATAGCTGTTGTTGGTGGCGATTATAATCTACATACATTTTCTAAAGATGTCTTAGCTATAGGTCATTCTAATAGCTCTTATGCTGCAGTATATGATAGAGATGGTGCAATAGTATTTCACGAAGAAAAAGATAGAATGCTTGCTAAAAATGACTTAAGTATTAATGTAACTAATGCAGTAAAAGCTAATCCTGATTTAGCTGATCCAACCAAAGAAACTTTATTTTATGCAAAAGATGGTCAAGGTAAAACTCAAGCAGTAACTTGTGCTCCAACATTAAATCCTAAATACATAGTATGTTCTATCACAGAAGAATCTGTATATACTGATGCAGTAAATAAAGTATTATTTCAACAAATCATCATTGCCATCATTGCTATTATTATAGCTTTAATACTAGTAAGATTTGCTATTATTAAAAATTTAAAGCCAATAGCAATTATTACTACCGGTCTTAACTCTTTCTTTGATTTTATCAATCATAAAACCAAAGATTCGGCTATGATTAATGTAAATACCAATGATGAACTTGGTGCTATGGCTAAAGCCATCAATGAAAACATCACTAAAACTAAAAATGCATTAGAACAAGATTCTAAAGCAGTAGAACAATCAGTAGAAACTGCTAAAGAAATAGAAAGTGGTAATTTCACAGCAAGAATTACAGCTGTTCCAGCTAATCCTCAATTAATAGAATTAAAAAATGTTTTAAATGAAATGCTTAATGTATTAGAAGCAAAAGTTGGTTCTAATATGAATGAAATTAATAGAGTATTTGATAGCTATAAAGCATTAGACTTTACCACTGAAGTTAAAAATGCTAAAGGTGGTGTTGAAGTAACAACTAATACCCTAGGTAAAGAAATCATTGATATGTTAAAGCAATCATCTGAATTTGCTTCTTTATTAGCTGATGAGAGTGGTAAATTACAAAATGCTGTTAAGAACTTAACTGATTCTTCATCTAGCCAAGCTTCTTCTTTAGAAGAAACAGCTGCTACTTTAGAAGAGATTACTTCTTCTATGCAAAATGTATCTCATAAAACTAGTGAAGTTATTGCTCAAAGTGAAGAGATTAAGAATGTTACTTCTATCATAGGAGATATTGCTGATCAAATCAATCTACTTGCATTAAATGCTGCTATTGAAGCTGCACGTGCTGGTGAGCACGGACGTGGCTTTGCTGTTGTTGCTGATGAAGTAAGAAATCTAGCTGAAAGAACTCAAAAATCATTAGGTGAAATTGAAGCTAATACTAATATCTTAGTTCAATCTATTAATGAAATGGGTGAAAGTATTAAAGAACAAACTACAGGTATTACTCAAATTAATGATGCTGTAGCACAAATTGATCGTGTAACCCAAGAAAATCTTAAAATAGCAAAAGATAGTGCTGCAATATCTGAGAATGTAAATCAAATTGCTAATGATATTTTAGAAGATGCTAAGAAGAAGAAGTTTTAAAAGCTAAACCCTAAAAAGGGTTAAGCTTTAATCAATGTAAGATTTTAAACAAACCCCATCTACACTTAATTCATAAGCTTTTTTTAGATTATTTTTTAAAGTATCAAGTAAAAATAATATTTTAGAATCAAACATATAAAACTCAGCCATTTTTGAGGCTGTTTTTGCTAAATTCTCATCTTCTATTAAAATATATTTTGCCCCTAGTGCATTAGAAAGCAAAATTTCTTCTTCGTTTTTAACAAAAATACCAAAATCTATCTTTTTTTCTTTTGCACCTTTTATATTTTGCTCATTATAATCAAAACAATTTACATTCGTTTTAATAAAAATATTTTCATAATGACTAAATTTTTGCATATTTATCAAAGGGTGTCCAAAAATTAACATAATTTTTCCTTTATCTTTAAAAGACAATAATTCCTAAAGCCTTGATTGAAGATTTGATAATCTTTCAATCCTTGTAATTCATCATAAACTCCACTACCTTTATAAAGCAAAAATGAAGTTTTTTCATCGTAAAAACCATTTGAAATTTCTACTAAAGGTTTTATATCCATCAAAGCCCTTGAAATGATTAAATCTACTTTAAAAGGTGGATAGTTTTGTAATTTTTCTTTTATAATGCTTACATTTATCAAATTAAGTTCAGTTTTAATCACCCTTAAAAAGGAAGTTTTTTTGGCACTAGGCTCAAAAAGAAAAAAGTCACTATCTTGTAAAATACAAGCTAAAAAAACAGCTGGAAACCCTGCACCACTCCCAACATCAATTATTTTCTTCATATTATTTAAATCATATAAATCTAAAATTTTAACACTATCAATAATATTTTCATCAATATTTTCAAAATGTGTTAGATTGTGCACAGCATTAAATTTTTTCAACAATTCTTTATAAAGTGTAATTTTTTTAAAAAAATCATCTTTATTTAAATTTTGTAAAAAATTTAATCGTTCTTCATATTTTTTCAATTTAAATGTCCCATTTGTGTATGCTTGACTTCCAAATAATCTTTATTAAAACGATTGGCTTTTATTAAAATAGGCACTCTTAGATTAATCCTTTCTTTAAGTGTATTAAGTTTTTCAGGATTATTAGTCAAAAGATTGATTTTAGAAATTCTATAATGCTTGAGTATAAAATCTACTATTTCATAACTGCGTTCATCTGCTTTAAAACCTAATTGATGATTAGCTTCTATGGTATTCAAACCTTTATCTTGTAAAGCATATGCATTAATTTTATTAAAAAGTCCTATACCTCTTCCTTCTTGTCTTAGATAAATTATCATACCACCATGTTCTTGAATATATTTTAAAGAAAACTCAAGCTGTTCGCCACAATCGCATTTTAAACTACCCAATACATCACCAGTTAAGCATTCTGAATGAATTCTAATATTAACTTCTTTGTCTAATTTTCCTTTAAAAATACAAAGATGTTCTTTATCATTTTCTTTAAAACTTTGTATATTAAATTCTCCAAAACGTGTAGGAAGTTTTGCTATTTCAGAAATTTGAATAGTCATTATTTTACTTTACCTTTTTTATAAAAAATATGCTAGAATTTAGGCAATTTTAACAAACAAAAAGGAAATTTATGTTTAAACGCTTCAGAAGATTAAGACTTAATGAGAATATTAGAAGCTTAATAAAGGAAAATACTTTAAATTTAAATGATCTAATTTACCCTCTTTTTGTTGTTGATGGAATAAATATTAAAAATGAAATTTCATCTATGCCTGGTGTATTTCAAATGAGTTTAGATGAGATTTTAAAAGAATGCGAAGAGTTAATCCATCTTGGTATAAAAGCTATTATTTTATTTGGTGTTTTAGAAAATAGCAAGAAAGATAGTTGTGGTAGTGATGCGTTAAGTAATGATGGTTTAATTGCTAAAAGTTTAAGAGCTATTAAAGCAAGATTTCCTAATTTAGTAGTGATTACAGATCTTTGTTTTTGTGAATATACTGATCACGGTCATTGTGGCATAATAGATCCAAAAACTAAAAGCGTTGATAATGACTTGACTTTAGAAATTTCGGCAAAACAAGCCTTAATTCATGCAAAAAATGGTGCAGATATGATAGCACCAAGTGGTATGATGGATGGAATTATCCAAACATTAAGAAATGCCTTAGATGAAAATGGTTTTGAAAATTTACCTATTATGGCATATTCAACCAAATTTGCTTCAGCTTACTATGGACCTTTTAGAGATGTAGCTGATTCTGCACCAAGCTATGGAGATAGAAAAACCTATCAAATGGATTTTGCAAATGGAAAAGAAGCCCTATGTGAAAGCATAGAGGATGAAAAACAAGGTGCTGATATTTTAATGGTTAAACCAGCACTTGCATATTTAGATGTAGTAAAAGATATAGCAAATCATTCTAAACTACCACTTTGTGTATATAATGTAAGTGGAGAATATGCATTATTGAAAGCTGGTCAAAAAGCGGGTGTAATTGATTATGAAAAAGTAATGCTTGAGACAATGCTTGCTTTTAAAAGAGCTGGAGCTAAACTGATCATTACTTATCATGCAAAAGAAATTGCGAAATTATTAAAAAATAAGGAGTGATTGTTGAATAGCTTGATCAAAAAAAGGTCTCAAGAAATTATAGATGAATTGTCAGCTCATTTAGGTATAGAAAAACACAATCAAACTATATTTTATTTAACTCATATAAATGAAAAAGAAAAAAAACTTCATTTAAAAAATGGCCATGAATTAGCACCTGAACCATGGTTTATAGTAGATGAAAATGATGATGTTAAAACTATGTTTTCTGTAAAGACACTGGTTGAATTTTTACAAAATGCCAAGGATTTGCAAAAAAACAATTTTGAACTTAAACTAGAAAAGGCTATATACCAACAAATTCCTATTGATTTCAATGATGTATGGATTGTTGCTATGGATGAAATAAAACACCAAGTTGCCAAGGGTGTTAAAGAGGTTAATATTAATTTAGATCAGTTAATTAGTAACATTCATACCAAACATCCTAATTTGTTTATTGATATGAAAGAAGTAATGCAAAAGGTAAAAACAAATGAAAGATTATAAAAGCTTTGTTAAATATTCCAAGCCAGGTCCAAGATATACTTCTTATCCTACAGCAATAGAATTCAACACTCAATTTAAATATGAAGATTATATAGAAATTTTAAAACACCAAAAAGCACAATTATCTTTGTATTTTCATTTACCATTTTGTAGAAGTGCTTGTTATTTTTGTGGCTGTAATGTAATATATACAGCAAAAGAAGATAGCAAAGAAAGATATTTAGATTATCTTTTTAAAGAACTTGATCTTTTGTCAAAAATTATTAACACTCAAAGAGAAGTAGTACAAATGCATTTTGGCGGTGGAACCCCTACCTTTTTTTCCGCTAAACAACTTGAAAATTTAATTTTAAAAATCAAAAACATTTTTCCAAATTTTACCCAAGATAGTGAAATAAGCTGCGAAATTGATCCTAGATTTTTAAACGAAGAACAAGCCAATGTTTTAATCCAAAATGGTTTTAACCGTATTAGCTTTGGCGTACAAGATTTTGATGAAAAAGTGCAAAAAGAAATCCACAGAATTCAGCCATTTGAGCTTACTAAAAATGTAGTAGATATGGTAAGAAATAAGGGTGTAAAATCGATCAATATGGACTTAATTTATGGTCTACCTTTTCAAAGTCTAGAAAGTTTTAAACGAACTTTAGAAAAGGCTTTACTAATCAATCCTGATAGATTTGCTATTTTTAATTATGCTCATGTACCTTGGCTCAAAAAAAATATGAGAAAATTTGATGAAAATACTTTACCAAGTCCTGATGTAAAACTTCAGATTTTGGAATATTGTGAAAAATTTCTAACCCAAAATGGTTATAAAATGATAGGAATGGATCATTTTGCAAAACCTCAAGATGAACTTTTTAAAGCACTAGAAAATGGCAGTTTACATAGAAATTTTCAAGGCTATACCACTAAAGGGGGAACTGATTTAATCGGAATTGGCTTAACTAGCATAGGTGAAGGTAGAAGACATTATATGCAAAATTTTAAAGATATGCCAAGCTATGAAAAAGCTATTGATGAGGGTAAATTACCATGTGAAAAAGGCATTATGCTTGATGATGATGATGAATTGAGAAAAATAGTTATTATGGAACTTATGAGCAATTTCACCCTTAACATAAAAAATATAGAACAAAGATTTAAAATAGATTTTTTTGAATATTTTAAGCAAGACTTAAAAGAGTTGCAAAAACTTAACGAATTTATCACCATAGACAAGGCCCGCATCAAAGTAAATGAAACCGGAGTACTTTTAATCCGCAATATCGCCATGTGTTTTGATAAATATTTAAAACGCATTAGTGAAGATAAAAAAGTATTTTCCAAAACGGTTTAATATGTTAAATGTTAATGAAATTTCTAATGCTTGTGTAAAATGCGGAAAGTGCATACCAGTTTGCACCATACATGAAATAAATCGCGATGAGATTACTTCTCCTCGTGGATTTTTAGATCTAATCGGTGCCTATAAAAATCAAGAACTTGAACTTGATAAAAATCTTAAAAAAACTTTTGAATCATGTTTTTTATGTACTAATTGCGTTGAAGTTTGCCCAAATCATTTAAGAGTAGATAGTGTCATTGAAAAAGTGCGTTATGATATAGCTCAAAAATTTGGAATAGCTTGGTATAAAAAAATAGTTTTCTTTTTTTTAAGACATAGAAAAGTATTAAATTTTTTAGCAAGATTAGGTTATGTTTTTCAAAGTTGTGCATTTAATTTGCAAAATAACAATTTAGGAATGAAACCTAAATTCAATTTACCTTTAATAAAAAAAGATCGTTTACTACCTTCTTTAGCAAAAAAAAGCTTTTTAGAATCAACTTCTGATTTTATAAACAATCAAGGTGAAAAAACTATAGGACTTTTTATAGGCTGTTTATCAAATTACTCTTATACTGATACAGGATTTGCCTTGCTTGAAATATGTAAACACCTTAAAATCAATGTAGATTTATTAAAAGATCAATCTTGCTGTGGAGCTCCACACTATTTTACTGGTGATTTTAAAAGCGTAGAAATTTTAGCGAAAAAAAATATTATCTATTTTGAAGAAAAATTAAAAACACTTGATTATATCATTATCCCGGAAGCAACTTGCTCTGCAATGATCAATATAGACTATGAACATTTTTTTCATATGCAAGAAAATGAAGAATGGGCAATAAGAGCAAGAAATATCTCTAGTAAAATTTTACTTGCAACAAAGTATTTTTATGAATATACAAATTTAGAAGAATTATTAAAAACAAAGAAAAAAATCAATGCAAGTATTACTTATCATGATCCTTGTCATGCTAGAAAAATGCAAGGAATTTTCAAAGAACCAAGATCTTTATTAAAACAAAATTATGCTTTTAAAGAACTTATTGATTCAAATGAATGTTGTGGTTTTGGTGGTGTTAGTATGCAAACTAACTACTATAAAAAAGCTTTAGAAGTTGGGATCAAAAAAGCTAAAAATATACAAAAAAGCAATATTGAAATCATTAGTGCTGAATGCTCAGCCTGTAGAATGCAAATCTCAAATGCTCTAGAACATGAAAAGATTTCTGTAAAATTTTCACATCCATTAGAGCTGATAGCAAAAATACTTCAAGATTAAAATTTAATCTTGATTTTTCATACTTTCAATATTTAGTCTATTTTTCTCTATTAAAATTCTATTTTGTTCGATATTTTCACTATTTTTTTTACATTCATTTTTTAAAATTTCAATATTCTTATATAAAATTTTAATTTTTCTTTCATAGCGATTAATCAACAAAAATACTATAAACAAAAATAAAATTAAAATAGCCCAATTTAAAAATGCCATTTTTCACCTCTCTGTTTTTATTATTTAAATAACAACCCTTTTTAGCCATGGAGAAAGTTTTACCAAAATTTCATAATTTATAGTATTAAAGAATTTTGCCATATCATTAGCATCTTTTATCACACACACAACTTCTCCACTATCCTCACAAGAAAAACTATCCATGGACATTTTTCCTAGTATTCTTTTTCCATTTGGCAATAAAAATTTTTCCTTTCCATTATAACGAAAAAGTCCATCAGCATAACCTAAATCATAAGTAGCAATGTCTATATCTTTTTTTGCATTATATACACCACCATAACCTACGCATTGTCCTTTTTTTAATACTCTCTGGCTTAATCTTTCAGCCCATAAACTCAAAACTTTACGCAAATTATTATTAAAATATGCATAACCAAATTGAGCAAGTCCAATCCTACAATATTCATCATCTTCAAGTTTATCTGCTCGAAATAATGCTTCAGAATTATGCGAATGAAATACAAGTTTTTTTGCTTTATTTTGAAGTAAATTATAAATTTGATCTTTGATTTGTTTAAATTTTTGCCTTTGAACAAAATAACTAGCATCTATTTCATCACTACCCGCAAAATGCATCATTACTCCATGAAGTTGCAAATTGTATTTTTTTAAATCCTGTAAAACTTCCTTAATATCTTTAGGTAATATACCATTTCTATGCATATTTGTATCTATGACCAAATGGATTTTTGTATTTTTTTTAATTTTTTTTATATCATTTTTATCGTTTATGGCATAAATAAATTTTTCACTTTCATTAAAATGAGGGTGATGAGATAAAATTAATATATTTTCGAAAAAATCTTCTAGATTTTTAGCTTCTTCTTCATTTTTCACTGCTACAAAATTAACGCCTTTTTTCTTAGCTATTGGAGCTAAAATTTTAGCCCCATGTCCATATGCATTATCCTTAAAAACACATATTACTTTTCCATAACCTTCCGCTTTAGATGCTATTAAATCAAGATTATGTTCATAAGCTAAACGATCAATTTCTATGTAAGCCATTATTGCTCAGCTAATATTTGCATTTTATCATTTTGGAGTTTTACATAAAGAACTTTTTCACCTTTGAATTTATAATTTGGTGTATAATAATCTTCATAAAAACCTATTCTAAAAATTTTCTCATTGTCAATATTTGGATAAGGACTTATACTGATATTTGAAAATTTAATATTTTTTTCTTCTTTTTTCGCAAAAATTCTCTCTTTTGTTTTTGCAAACTGATCATATTTAATTTTATTTCTATGCTTAAATACTTTTTGATCATAAAAAGAAAGATACTTTTCTATATCGTTTTTTTGCCAACTATCTTTCCAAGCATATAAATTTGCCAATAAAATAGCTATCTCATCTGCATTAGTTATAGTTTTATTTTTTTCTTCTGTCATTGCATATGTTTTTCTATCTGCAACTAATTTATTAAACTCATCAAGTAAATTATTATGAACTGCAATACATCCTCTAGTTTTATAAGTATCCAAACGAGTTCCATCTAGAGGATAACCATGAATCCAAATCCCCCCACCTGTTTTACCTAAAGTTTTATCAAGTACATTTGGATAAGTTGTAGCAAAAGCAAATGGACCATAATATGGATCACCAGGGTAAAATTTCTTACCTAGTTCATAAAAACCTATAGGAGTTTTCAAATCTCCTTCTATCTCTTTATCACCTGCTAAACCAGTTAAAACATCTTTTTGTATAAATTTCTTTTCAATTTTTCCATCATTATAGTGATAAATTCTAATCACTTTGTCACTTTTGTTGGTCAAAACTATCGCTACTTCTTCTTCGTAATATCCTAAACTTACATTTTTATCTCTGATTTCATTTAACCAAAAATCTTTTTTACCTAATTCTTGCTCTAATATTTTTTCAACAGCATTAATGCCATCATTTAAATAAATCTTTACAAGATTATCTGCATTAACAAATATAGCTAAACCACATAATACAAATATAATTTTAAACAATTTTAACCTTTCTAAGAAAATTAAAATAATAAAAAGTCTAATTATAGTATTTTTCAATAAATATATTTTTAACTTTATTACGTGTATAATACAAATATTAAATTTTCAAAGGAACATTATGAAAAAAATACTAAGTTTAAGTTTATTAGGTACTTTTCTTTTAGCAAATGAAATTACAGTTAGCAATCCTTATGTAAGACAAACCCCTCCAAATTCTAAAACAACAGCTTTTTTTTTAGAACTTAAAAATAATTCTAATAAAGATATAAAACTTATAAAAGCTCAAAGCTCTTTAAGCGATACAGCTGAAATTCATGATCATATAATGGAAAATGGAAAAAAAATGATGGTGCAAATTCCACAAATTACTATAAAAGCAAATTCGAGTACTCAACTTAAACCAGGCGGAAAACATATAATGGTTCTAAATCTTAAAGAAAATATTACTCCACAAACAAAAGCTAGTCTTACGCTTTATTTTGATGATAACAGTACTATTGAACTTAAAAATATAAATTCAAGAAGTATTAGAAAATAATGAAAAATTTATTTATTTTTGCTCTTGCTATAGTTTTTGCTGTATGCGGGGCTTATTTTTATACTAATTCTACAGATAGTAGCTTTAAAAAAAGAGAATTAATTACCATTCTAAATCCACTAGAATGTGATTTAAATACACAAGAATGTACATATAGTTTTAAAAACAAACAAGTTTTAGTTACTTTAAACCCTAAACCAATTACAACTTTAGATGAATTAGATTTAAACATTAGCAATTTAGGGGATTATAAAAAATTAAACGCTAGGGTTTATGGACTTAATATGTATATGGGCGACATAGTTCCACAATTTAAAAAGAATAATAATACCTATCATGCTAAACTGGTTTTAAGCTCTTGTACTTTAGAAATTATGCGTTTTAGAATAGAACTTTTTGATGATGAAACTCCACTGAATTTTTATTTTGATTTTGATGTAAAAAGGTAGGATAATGAAAAAAATAAATTTATTTTTACTAATTTTTGTGGTTTTTGGAGTGTTTTTTATTTCTGTACAATATTTTGAAAATAATAAATATAATTTTCATTTAAATTCTGAAAAAGGTATACTTAGTTTAAAAGATTTTATAGGCAAAAAACTCATTGTGTATTTTGGATATACCTATTGTCCTGATGTTTGTCCAACAGAACTTGCTTTGATTGGAAATGTTTTAGAGAAAATGCCAAATAAAGATAAAGCTCATGTGTTATTTATTTCACTAGATCCGCAAAGAGATAGCAATTTAACACAAACTAGCCAATGGGTTAAATATTTTTATCCAAACTCTACAGCATTAGTTGCAAAAGATGAAAAAGAATTAGAAAAAGTTGCTAAAAATTATGGTGTTGTATATAAAAAAATAGATCTTAAAGATTCTGCTATGACATATTCTATAGCACATAGTGGCGAATTTTACCTTATTGATGAAAATGGAAAATTCATAAAAACCATCAAAGATATAAGTTATGAAAATTTCTATAATGAAATAAAAAAATTTTTAAACGAATAAATTTTGAAATTTATTCGTTTCTTAAAGTGTCTAAAATATCTACTTGCGTTGCTTTTTTAGCAGGATAATAAGATGATAAACCTACTATAATAATCGCACCAAAAACAGTTAAACAAAAATCAACTAATGAAAGATCTAATGGCAGTTTGCTCATACCATAAACATCACTTGGCAAAGAAACTATATCAAAATTTCCAAGTATCCATAAAACTACACCTGCAAGAATTATCCCTAACACAATTCCACTGCCACCTATTAGAAAACCTAAAGAAAAAAATGTTTTTTTAATTTCAAGCTTACTAGCTCCTAAAGAAAGTAGTAAAGCTATTTCACTTCTCCTATTCATAACTATCATTAATAATGAGCTGACTATATTTAAACTCGCTACTAAAATAATAAGCATTAGCACTATAAATAAAGCTCTTTTTTCCAAAGCGAGTGCGGCGAAAAAATTTCCATTTTGCTCCCACCAACCTATGCTAGCATATCTTGCCCCCAAAAAAGCATCTAGTTGTTTGATATCTTCAAATGGTTTGGTTGAATACACATGAATACCATCATAAACACCTTTTGGATAAGATAAAATTTTAGCTAAGACTTTTGCATCCATATACATATAAGCTTTATCATATGCAAGTAATCCAGAAGAAAATTCTGCCTTTACATCAAACCGCTTGATTTTAGGAATCAATGATAACCCACTGGCATCTAAATTTGAAAATATCAATGTTAGTTTATCATTAAAATCTAAAGTAAATTCATCTTTTAAACCTTTACCTATTAATATATCAAATCCTTGTAGTGTATTCTCTTTTAAGGCTTCTAATACTACTTCATTAATTTTTTTCTCATCTTCAAAATTAACGCCAAATAGCATTCCACCTTCTAATTTTAAATTATTTCTTGCAATTACTTGAGTGCTAATATAGGGACTAAAAACCAACTTTGGAAATTTAGTTTTTAACTCTTGTATTAATTTTTCATCTACATTTGCTCCAAAACGCGGTAGTATCGTGATAGGATAATTCATTGTAAAAAGTTTTTTTTCAAATTCCTTATCAAAACCATTCATAATAGCCATTGCAACCAAAAGCACACAAAGTCCTATGCTCACGCCTAAAAATGCCAAAGCTTTTGATAACATTATAAAGGGTTGTTCTTTATCAAAACGCATATATTTAAACAACAAATAACGAGGGATACTTTTATACATTTTCTACTCTTAATATTTTTTTAAGTATTTTATCTGAAATTAATAAAAACAAGCTTTGTATTTATTTAAGATAATATATAAAAGCACTATTGTCATGAAATTCTACTACAAACCTTAATGGTAAAATTCTAACATAAGTTTCACTTTGCACGTATGTTTGTTCGCTTTTTACAAAGTCTTTTACATCTATCTTTGAATTAAAAAAACAATCAATTAAATCATTTTTATGTATATTTAAAAAATTAAATTTGTCTAACTTAGTCATTTTTTCTTCTGCTATAACACCAAAATCATCATACATTTTTTCTTTAAAATCATTTTGAACATAAGTTATCTCACAAGCATACTCTAAAGTTTTATTTTTACTTTTAGTCATAGCCATAGAAATAGTTTCATTTTGATGATGAAGAATAAAATTTTTATTAGAAAGTTCTGCCCAAAATATGAATTCATCTTGGGCAACAACATTAAAAATTATGAAAATTAATAAGCAAACAATTCTTTCCACTTGTCAGCATCAATTTTAAGTTCTACATTTACTCTATAAAGACCATCTTTAAAATCTTGATCAACAACACTTGCATTTTTAATCAAACCATTTACTTGTGCTGTAATGGTTGAACTTTTAAGCATTGCATCTTTTACTGTGTCTTTACCGTTTACTCTTACACCATACAGCTTACTTGCTAATTGCCTATAAGCATCAGTAATAGCTGCTCTTTTAGCTAGTGCTAAAGCTTGACCTACTGAAACTGTATTTAATGGAGCAATACCCTCACCTACTGCAGTAAAAGTTAAATCATTATCTGCACTTATATCATTTGCAAGCATTTTTTCTTCTTTAATGATATTGCGCACATCATCTTTATCTACTTTTTGAATCACAACATCAGAACTTGCAGCTTGTGCAGACTGAGCTTTATTTGGATTCACACCTCTTTGATCTAGTGCACAAGCACTAAAACCCAAAACCAAACAAAACATAAAAATAACTTTTTTCATTTTTTCACCTTCAATTTATTTGATATTAATATAACAGCAAAAAGTATTCCAACAATTTACTATTTTAGTTTATCCATATTACTTTCATTTTCTAATTCCAAATCTTCCTCTTCTTTAGGACACTTAGCTATACTTACAACTTCATCATTTTCAACATTTACTACTATAACACCACTAGTGTTTCTACCTGCTTTTCTAATGCTTTGCATATCAACACGTATCATTTTACCACTACTTGTTAAAGCCATTAAATCCATACTCTCATCTACTATAACAATACCGATTAAATCTTTAGTTTTAGCAGTAAGCTTCATACAAATTACACCCTTACCACCTCTACTTTGGAGTCTATACTCTCCAGCATCAGTGCGTTTGCCTATACCTTTAGCACTTACACTTAAAATCTCTTGTGTATCGTTTTCTATGACAACAGCACCTACAACTTCATCGCCTTTTTCTTTAAATTTAATTGCAGTAACTCCTCTACTTACACGACCAATCTCTCTAACCTTAGCAAGTGGGAATTTAATACACATGCCTTTTTTGGTAACTGCAAAAAGCATTTTACCGCTAACAATATTTTCTAGTTCTTCACTATTTTCATTTACTTCAATTTCTAGAATATTTTCTGTTTCTAAACTTTCATCTATGTTTGCATTTGTAATTTCATTTTCATCTCTTGCTACGATGATCGCGGTAACAAGCTCATCATTCTCATCTAAATTAATCGCTTTTACACCTACGCTTCTAATATTTTGATATTCACTTAAATTGGTGCGTTTTACGATACCATTTTTAGTAAAGAAACATAATGATTTACTCTCATCAAAATCAGTGGTTGGAATAATTGCCATGATTTTTTCATCTGCTTGTAAATTAATAAGATTAACCACAGCTTTACCCTTGGCAGTTCTACTTCCTTCTGGAATTTTATAAACTTTAAGCCAGTAAAGTTGCCCACGATCAGTGACAAACATCAAAGTATCATGTGTATTTGCTGTAAAGAAGTTTTCTATAAAATCATCATCATAAGTTGTAACTGCAACTTTGCCTTTACCGCCACGTTTTTGTTTTTCATATTGCTTACTTGGAACACGTTTGATATAACCACGATGAGTGATGGTAACTACCATATTCTCATTTGGTATTAAATCTTCTATATCAATATCATCATAATCATCTTCAATTTGAGTAATTCTTGGAACATCAAATTTTGTTCTCATTTCTTTTAATTCATCTTTTATTAAATTTTCAAGTAAAGTTTCGCTTTTTAAAATTTGATCAAGTCTTTCAATTTCTGTTAATAACTCTCTTAATTCATTATCGATTTTCTCCCTTTCAAGTCCTGTTAAACGGCCTAGCTTCATATCTAAAATTGCATTCGATTGAAGCTCACTTAAACCAAATTTTTGCATTAATAAATTTTTAGCCGTTGGGTTATCGGGAGAATTTTTAATCAAAGCTATCACTTCGTCAATATTGTCTAAAGCAATTTTCAAACCTTCTAAAATATGTGCTCTAGCTCTAGCCTTTTGTAATTCATAAATAGTTCTTCTAATAATTACAGTTTTTCTGTGATTTAAGAATAAATTTAAAAGCTCAATTAAAGAAAAAACCTTTGGTTCTTTATTATGTATTGCAAGCATAATCACACCAAAAGTGCTTTCCATAGTAGTAGATTTAAAAAGATTGTTTAAAACAATCTCACTTATAGCATCGCGTTTTAGTTCAATTACTACACGAATCCCTTCTCTATCACTTTCATCTCTAACTTCAGCAATACCTTCAATTTGCTTTTCTTTGGCAAGTTCAGCAATTTGCTCAATTAATCTTGCTTTATTAGTCTGATAAGGAAGCTCATCTATGACTATTACATCTTTATTTGCTCTTTTTTCTATATGAGTTTTTGCTCTTACCTTAACTCTACCACGACCTGTGCGATAAGCTTCTATAATACCTTTCTTGCCAAATATAATGCCACCAGTTGGAAAATCAGGCCCTTTAATAAATTGCATAATCTCTTCTAAATTTGCATTTTTATTATCAATTAAATAAAGCAAACCATCAATAAGCTCATTTAAGCTATGTGGAGGTATATTAGTAGCCATACCTACTGCAATACCACTTGAACCATTAAGCAATAAATTTGGAACTCTAGCAGGTAAAACATCAGGTTCGCTCATAGAATCATCGTAATTTGGTACAAAATCAACTGTGTCTTTTTCTATATCACGCAAAAGCTCTTCAGCTAAAATTGTCATTCTAGCTTCAGTATAACGCATAGCTGCAGCACCATCTCCATCAATTGAGCCAAAATTACCTTGCCCATCAACGCTTGGATAGCGCATAGAAAAATCTTGTGCCATTCTAACTAAAGCATCATATACAGCGGTATCACCATGTGGATGATATTTACCAATTACATCCCCTACTATACGGGCTGATTTTTTATATGCACTACGACTTCCTACACCTAAATCATTCATAGCATATAAAATTCTTCTATGAACCGGTTTTAAACCATCTCTAGCATCAGGTAAAGCACGGCCTATGATAACACTCATAGAATAATCTAAATAACTACTTTTTATAGAACTTTCTATATCTATATTTTCAATATCTGAATCTTTAGTAAAAATATTTTCCATAAAAATCCTTAAAATTAATCTTCACATTATATCAAATTTTGCATTAGCTAAAACTAAAGCAAAAAGTACTTCAATATTATTTTTTTCTAAAATTTCTTTTGCTTCAAGCAAACTCAAACCTGTGGTTACAATATCATCTACTAAAATTACTGGGTATTTTGGGTATTTTAAAAGTTTATACAATCTCTTGTTGCTTTTGCGAAATTGTAAATTCTTACCACTATACTTTATCTCTGAACTAGCTTGCAAAGTATGATACATGGGTTTTATAAATTTAGTTTTTAAATGATGAGTTAAAATAGCTGTATGAGAATAATCTTTATAGGTTTTATCATCTAATGCTATAGCATTAATCTCGTAGGAAGGATTAAAAAAATCTTTAAATTTAGCAAAACTTAGTTTTGCTAATGCATTTAAAACAAAATACCCTTGAAATTTATGCTTAAAGTGGATCAAATGTTTAATTTGCTCGTATTGGTAAAAATAATAAACCTTAAAATTACCTTCTAGTTTTCTAATACCTAAAGAATATTCCAACAATTCTTCTCTACAAGCTGAACAAAAACTTGTAAGAGAAAAACCATGACAATTAAAACATCTCACAAAGAACTTATAATATCTGCGGATTTATTTGCCACTTGCTTAATAAGAAGCTGGGTAAAAAAAGGCAAATCATTAATCTTATAAAATCCTTTTACCTCTTGTCTTGTTTTAATATTAATAGTTTTATTTGTGTTAATATCTTTTAATGTTAACTGACTAGCTATTATAGAAAAAAGAGAATTTGAATCAAATTTAGAGTAAAAATCATTAAAGCTCAAATCAACTTTTAATACATAAGGAGAATCACTTATATTTTCTACTACAATAATACCTCTATTTTGCAATTCTTCCTTTAAAAAAACATAAAAATAATAATTAAAATTTTCATTAATATAATATTTTTTTGTCCCTGAAAGTGAATATTTTAAATTTTCATTTAAATCATAAATCCTATGAATATATACTTTTTTCAAAGAAATACTTTTGTCTATAGTTCTTTTATTAGAACAATATTTAAGTCCTACATCACTAATATACACAAGACCTTTAATTTTTGCTTCATAAGCTTTAGAATCTGAAAGGTTATAACATTGTTCTTGAATTTTTATAGCTTCATTAACTTTAGCAATCTTTTGATTATTATTAGAATTTACTGCACACGCACTAAAAAATAAAGCCAAAATAAATATAAGTACTCTTTTAATCATCATCTCTCCTTAAAGTTTAATGATTTTGATAGCAAGAATTATACCAAAAACATATAATTTTAAACAAGATTTACTTTTTTTCACATAAATTATTTATTTATCTAAAAAAAATTATAAAAAATTGACTTTTAAAACAAAAATTACCTAGAATATGTTACTAAATTACAATATTAAGGAGTTCTTTGATGAGTTCAAATGCAAAAACACTAATAGTCGTTGCTGATTTAGTGTTGTTTATGGCTTTGCTATATTTTTCGCCTTTTGGAGAAACTAAAGTAAATCAGGGCTTATCTTTACTAGTCTTTATAGCTATTTTATGGCTCAGTGAAGCCTTACATGTTACTATTACAGCTATTTTAGTTCCTGTTTTAGCCGCTGTTTTAGGATTATTACCTACTTCTAAAGCTCTAACTGGTTTTGCTGACTCTAATATATTTTTATTTTTTGGTGGATTTGCTCTAGCAGCTGCAATGCATCATCAAAAACTAGACAAACTCATTGCACATAAAATTTTAACTCTTGCTAAAGGACATTTAGGTTTGTCTAGTTTGTATATTTTTATCACAACTGCTTTTTTATCAATGTGGATGAGTAATACCGCAACAGCCGCAATGATGCTTCCACTTGCTATAGGAATGTTAGCTTCGCTTGACCCAGAAAAAAATAGAAATACTTATGTATTTATTCTCTTAGGTATAGCTTTTAGTGCTAGTATAGGTGGTATAGGTACTATAGTAGGAACTCCTCCTAATGCTATTGTTGCTACGCAATTACACATTAATTTTGCTCAATGGCTAAAATATGGTATTCCAATTGTTCTAGTTTTTCTACCAGCAATGATTTTAATTCTATATTTCGTATTTAAGCCAAAATTTAATATGCAAGTAAACTTACATACGGAAAAAATAGAACTTACTAAACCGAGACTTGTTACTTTAATTATATTTTTAATTGTGGCTTTATCTTGGATTTTTAGTGGAAAAATAAATCCTATTATAGAAAATCTTTTTGGATACAAAATAGCAAATTTAGATGCTATTATAGCTTTACTTGCAGCAGTTTTAGTTTGTACTTTCAGAGTTATTGACTGGAAAAATATACAAAAAAATACAGACTGGGGTGTTTTAATGCTATTTGGAGGTGGAATAACTCTAAGTGTTGTATTAAGGGATTCAGGTGCTAGTAAAGTAATGGCTGATACTATTATATCTTTTATAGAAGATGGGCACTTGTTTATTATAGGATTGATTGTTGCGTTCTTTATAGTATTTTTAACAGAATTTACATCAAATACTGCTTCAGCAGCATTACTTGTTCCTTTGTTTATATCTATTGCAGATACTTTAGGTGTTCCTGCTTTAGGACTTGCATTAGTCATAGCTATAGGTGCATCTTGTGCATTTATGCTACCAGTTGCAACACCTCCAAATGCTATAGTTTTTGGTACAGGATATATCAAACAACAAGAAATGGTAAAAGTAGGAATTATACTAAATATATTTTGCTCAACTAGTCTTGCTATTATTGCTTATTTCTTTTGGCTTTAGTCTTTAATTTAAAGACTAAAGTTTGCTAAAAGTTCTAAGACTAAATTAGCTTGATGACCTGCACAAATATTTACTCGTGGAGCCATAAGTCCATTACCCATTTTGGCTTCATTTTTTAAATCTCCACATATATAAAAATTATTGGCAATTTTTCTTGTTTGTATACTATTACTATCTCCATAACCTGCTAAACCTGAAGCACAAATTAAAGTTTTATGCGGATAAATTTGATGAAAATTTTGCATTAAAAGTGCTTTATATATGGCGCTATCAAAAGCTTCACAAACTATATCATCATCTATAAAAAGTTCAGCTATATTTTCTTTTTCTATTTTTAAAATTTGAGCAAAAACTTCTATAAAAGGGTTTATTTTACTAATTTGATCTTTTAAAGCTTCAGCCTTAAATTTACCTAAATCTTCTATCATATAGGCTTGGCGGTTAAGATTACTTGGCTCAACTATATCAAAATCAATCAAGTGAAGCCTACCAACTCCACTTCTTGCCAAGTTTATGGCTATATGAGACCCTAACCCACCTAAGCCACAAACTGCTACACTTGCTTTTTTAAGTTTATCATGAAGTTTTGGGGTATGTCTTGCTCTCATCATCGCATCAAGAGCTTCATAAGGAGGTAAAGTGTTTTTTTCTATACAAAAAAGTTCATCATTTTCGCTTAATTTTATTTTCTCTTTTGTCGCAAAGCCATTGACTATCCATACATCATTTTCATTTTTACTCACGCTTTGAAAAAATTCCAAAGTATTTTTAAAATGTATATCTATCACTCTACCATTAAATTTAATTCTCATCAACCACCTACAAAAATAACAATTTCTGCCTTATCGTTTTCTTTTAAAATTAGATTTTCAAATTTATCCTTTGGGATAATTTCTCCGTTTAATCCCAAAGCGATAAATTCTATTTTAATTGCTTTTCTTTAACATAATCCATAAATCTAAGCTCTTTTAACTCAAGCTTTTGTCCGCTGATAATCATTTATCTATCAACTTCCCAAATAATTTTTACAATTTGATATAAAAGTTTTGTTCTTTTTTCTAATGCATCTTGATCAAACTTATCATAAGGTTCAAATTTTATATCTCCAGCAAAAAATTTTTCATTAAAGTTTAAAAATAATACATTTTTATGATAAAAATTTTTACAAAGAGATTGCGCCCAAACAAGATGACCGCTGTATGTATTTAATTTTTTATCATACTCTTCGTTACTAGAAGATATATTTACCTTACCATTAAGTAACAATAATCCGCCTAAAAAATTTCTTTTTACTTTAAAATCTTCTTCATTATCAAAATATTTTATATTAGTCTGATTGTGAGCTAATATATGTTCTATATGGTAGATATTTTTTGTTGAAATATAAACAACATCATTTTGCAATGTTTGACCTATACTATCACAAATAAATTTTTCCACTCTAGCTAATAAATAACGTAAAAATTTTATAGCTGTATTTGAATAGTTATTACTAGCAAAACTTTGATAATCAAGCAAAGAAATGACCTCTAGTAAATTCTTTTTATTTTTAATAATATCTCTCAATGTATCATCAAAAATCTTCTGATAGTCTTGTAAATTAGCATTTTTTAATTTTTCACTTAGACTGTATGTAATTTCTTGAAAACTATTGCTATCATATATGCCATTTAATTTTAATAGCACCCATAGCCTATCATATTCTTTTGCAATAGTTTCTATTTTTTCTTTTTCTTCTATATCATTTATTTTACAAGCAGCCAAAATGTTTTGATATTGACCAGATAAAGAATTAATATCTTTACAATAACGCAAAAATTCATTATCACTTTTAATAATCTTTGCGTATAAAACAACATAATACGAAATATCTTTTTCAATAAAACTTTTTATATTCAAAATATGTTCTTTATCTTGTTTTCTAAGTTTTAAATTATCCGCTATTGAGTTATTTTCAAATATAAATCGATGATAGTAATTATTAATATTTTTTTCTAGCTCAGAATTTCTTTTAAAAATAAATTTTGATTTTATAAAATCAATAAAAAATTCATCTTCATGATCTAATATTTTTTTAAATGCAATATCCCATATTTCGCAAAATCTATCTGTATCAGTTTTATTTAAAACACCTATTAATTTTCCTTTTAAGATCTCAAAAGGTTTTAACGCTTGACCTCTATCATTAATAACCTCAAAAATCATAGGAGTATCATTTTGACTAATAGATAATTCAACCAAAGTTAAACGTTTTAGAAAATATAGAGCAAATGATTGCAATTTTTTCAAATCATTATCTTGGAATTTAATATCAAAATATGTCGATATATAATTATATATTTTCGCAAGATTTTCCTCTGTTTTGCTATTATATCTTATGTCAACATTCTCGGCTTTAAAAATACGACTCATAATATTTTGCCTTTTGTTATTATCTATATTAAAGGTACATCCATAACCATTATTATGATAAACACATTGACCTAATAATTCCCCTAATCCTTTTAATTTGTTGTTATTTTGCATCATATTATGAAGCTTAGAAGCAATAAGGGTTAATGTGCTTAAACGCTGCTGTCCATCAACTATATATTTTTTTCCATCTATATTATTTATTACGTATACATTCAAATAATACCAATTATACTTACTGATAACTTCTTCTTTGATATCACTATTTTTATATTCCTCATAACACAAATCAAAATTATAAAATATATCATCCAAAAGAATTTTCGCAGTTTCTCTACTCCATACATATTCTCTTTGATAAAAATCAATATTATAGGTTTGTTTTAAACATTCTTCTACGCTCTTTGTATTAGAAAGTATTGTATTTTCCATATATAACTCCTAGTTAAAACTCTCTATCAAGTCTTTAAAAACCAAATACAATTTTTCAAGCTCTTCTATACTAACTCTTTCATCAACTGCATGAATTCTATCATTACACACGCCAAATTCTACTACCTTCACACCAAACTCAGCAAAATATCTTGCATCGCTTGTACCGCCCTTAGTGTTAAGCTCTGGTACCACTTGGCTAATTTTTTGCACACTTTCGTTTAGTTTTTGCACGATCTTAGAATCACTTTGTGTTAAAAAAGGTTTTGAACTTTGATCTAAACACAACTCATAATCAAGCCCTTCGCAAGTCTTTTCTACATAAGCTTTTATATCTTCTAGGCTAGTTTGTGGGGAATTTCTTACATTAAACATCAATTTCAAATCATTTGGGGTTACATTGCACACTTCCATACCACCGCGTATATCAGTAATGACAATTTTAGATGGCGCAAATACCTCATCACCTGGATCAAGGTCAAATCCTGCTAAGAATTTCAAAGCAGAAGCAAAATTATGCACCGGATTAATACATTTTTGCGGGTATGCTACATGACCTTGCTTGCCCTTGATGATTAATTTTCCATTGATAGAACCACGACGCCCTATTTTAATACTATCTCCAAATTTTTTATCACAAGTTGGCTCAGCAACCACAGCAAAATCAGGCAGCATATCTTTTTCTTGCATAAATTTAAGCACTTCAAGCGTGCCGTATTTAGCCTCACCTTCCTCATCACTTGTTAAAATAAGTGAAATTCTTCCTTTAAAATTTCTTACTTCCTTAACCGCACACATAAAAGCAGCTACACCACTTTTCATATCTTGTGCACCTCTTACATAAATAAATCCATCTTTTTCTAAAGGTTCAAAAGGATCACTGCTCCAACCCTCTCCCGCAGGCACTACATCCACATGCCCACCAAAAGCCAAATGCTCCCCATCATCACTAAATTTTTTAGTCAGTAAAAGATTTTTCACACCTTCTTTTTCTATAAAAAAAGCTTCAAAATCACTTAACTCCACTGCGATATAATTTAACGCCCCATCATCATCTGGGGTGATGGATTTAAATTTACTTAATTCTTTAAAAATTTCAACTACTTGCATGTTTTATCCTATAAAAGCTTTATACAGCATAGAAAGAGCAAAATACTCTAAAATAAACGCTGAGAAAAGATTAATGTAAAATATATGTTTGTTTTTCACAAGGGCTTTAAATTTAGACACAAAAAACGATAGAGTAAAAATCCAAAACACAATAAAACCCACCAAACCAAAAAGCAAGGCAAAAGAGTTTTTACTCTGCATACTAAGTCCTGCTACACTCACCCAAAAGCCTATAACGTAAGGATTTGTAACATTTAAGAAAAATCCTTTGCTAAAACCCTTTAAAGGATGGGTTTTATTTACCTTGTTAAGATCAACTTTTCTTGTTTTTCTTAGCATTAGAAATACCATAAAACTCAAAAAGAAAAAGCCAAAAACAGCTAGTATTTTATAAAAAAATTCATTATTTGCAAAGCTTAAAAGCCCAAGGTTAATCAAAATCAAAAAAAGTATGTCAGCACTTAAAGCACCAAGCCCAACACAAAAAGCATTTTTAAAAGAAGACAAAGCAGTATTTAAGATTAAAATATTTACAGGTCCAAAAGGCACAGACACACCCATACCTAAAACTATACCTTGTAAGATTACTTCTAACATTTTGCTTCCAAGAAATTTTCTATATCGATTTTGATTTTATCAATGGCTGTGCAAACATCTTCTATATAAACTTTAGTAAAATTACTTTCTAAATATTTATCCTCATCAAGATTGTTTAATATACTTTGCTTACATACTCTTGCATACTCTCCCACGGGTAAAACCTGCCCACTTGTGCCTATACATACAAACAAATCACAATTTTGTAATTTTTCATACAAAATTTTATAATTTGGTGCCATTTCTTCAAACATCACGATATTGTGCCTTACACTTTTGCTTTGGCATTTAGGACAAATTTTATCATCACTACTTTCATAACCTATGTTAAAAATACTTTCACATTCTAAGCACCTAAGCTCAGGTAAAAAGCCATGCAAATGCACCACTTCTTCACAGCCTGCTCGCTCTAATAAATCATCTACATTTTGCGTTAAAATGCTAATTTGCTTTGGAAATTTTTGTTTTAATAAAGCAATGATTTTATGTGCATGATTTGGCTTAACACTAGCTAGTTCTTTTCTTCTTTTATTATAAAATTCCAAAACTTTTTTAGGATTTTTTCTAAAACCACTTGCAGAGCAAACTTCCATCACATCATACTCTTCCCATAACCCACCGCTAGCTCTAAAAGTTTTTATACCACTTGGAGCGGATAAACCTGCCCCACTTAAAATCATAATGTTTTTCATCGCTAAACCTTATAAAATTTACAAAGTTTAGCGAAAAATGCTTTAAGAAATATTGGTTTTTTATAATTTTCTTGATAGTGAGCTATTATTTTTTATTTTTTATATTCTACATTTTTCATATAGTTTTTCATAAATTCATAATCTGGATTAGCTTTAGAGCCCATAGGAAGTAATAATTTTTCTCTTTTAATTCTTTTATTATTTGATTTCTCGATTAAAACTATATTTGACACTTAATCAAATAATAATTGGGAGTAAAACGCACTACCAACACTTCCACTATTTGCCAAAGAAACACAATTGTTAAATTTTCTTATTTTCATGATTATCTGTAAAATTTCTATACTATTATTAAAATAATGAGTCTTTCCTTAAATTTGTTTATCTTTAATCAACAAATAAGCAAGGATATCCTGAATATTGTGGTGTTGTTAAAGATTTTGTAATTGTGATTGAAAATAAGGTAGATGTGAATAAGCATGTAAAATATAATGATAAAAATCTCATTTTGCAAGAACAAAAAGATGTAGAAAATTACGCACTCAATGGCGCTTTGTGGTATGCAAAGTATATTATTAAAAATCAAAATACTTATAAAAAAGTTTTTGCTATTGCTATAAGTGGAGATAGCAAAAAACATAAAATTACACCTTTATTTGTAGATAACGGAGCATTGATAAAAGAACCTTTGGAAGATATAGAAACTTTTATGCTTTTAAATGAGAAAAATATAGAAGAATATTACAAAAGAGAGGTTTTAAAGGAAGAATCTAATAAACAAAAAAACAAAAGAAGAGATTGAAAAAATTGCTGCCACATTACATGAGGATTTAAGAAATTATGGGGCTTTAGACGATAGGAATAAGCCTTTGGTTGTAGCAGGGATTTTACTTGCATTAGCTGAAATGGAAGTTCAAAAATTGAATTTAAGTTATCTTAATAATGATGATATTAATACAGATGGAAATAAGATTTATGAGCTTATTGAAAAAAATCTTAAGCGTTCTCATCTTGCACCACAAATAAAACTTGATAAAGTTTTAACACAATTTTCCGTGATAAAAGACACTAAAAAGATTAATGAGCTTTGTGAAATTACTGATAAAAAAGGTTCCTTTTTTAGATGCATTACTTAAAGCTTCATTCAACTCTTTAATATCTGAACCTTGATAAGTCAAATTAATGTTTGCTTCTTTCAAAAGATCATATACCCATAAGTCCGTTTGCGCTTCTTTTTTTGCTATCACAAAACTCCATTTCTTTACAACCTCACCACCTTAGCACCAAAACCACCCTGATTAATCGGTGCATCGTTAAAACTTTTTACACTTTTGTGAGCTTTTAAAAACTCTTTTACCGCAAAAGCTAATTTTCCTGTGCCTATACCATGATAAACTATAACCTCATCAAAACCTACTATCAAAGCATCAGATATAAATTTATCTAATCTTTCAAGTGCTTCATCGCTTCTAAGACCGTGTAAATCTAAAGTCATATTTAAAGCACTTGGGCGGGTTATACTAACACTTGATTTTACCTTTTGCGTAGGAGTTTGATTGCTCTTTTTAAGAAGTTTTAGTGGCACACGCAAATTTAAACCATCACTTTGAATCATTGCTTCATTTTTGGAAATAGCTGTGATTTTACCTTTGATTTTTTCATATTTGACAAAATCCCCCACTCTAAGCTCTTCATTTTGTTCCATACTTGGCAAAATAATGCTTTTTTTAAGTTCATTTGCTTTATTTAAACTTCTTTGTTTTTCTTTGATATCTTTTAGATTTATCGTTTTTTTAGCTTCTTCTATGGCTTTGTGATATTTAAATTCTAAATTAGAAACAAGCTTTTTAAATTCTTGATCGTTTTTTTCTTTTTGATCTTTGAGTGAAAGTAAAATTTCATCTACCTTAGCTTCTTTTTTCTCAAGCTCTTCATTTTTTTTGCGTAAAGAAAGTTCAAGATTGATGTTTTTACTTACCATTTCTTCTAAATTTTCTTTATCTTCCCCATAAAGCTTTTTAGCATTTTGCACTAAATTTGCACTTATACCATATCTCAAAGCTGTTTCAAATGCATAAGATTTACCTATGGTGCCTTTTAAAAACTCATATTTTGGTCTTGAAAGCTCTTCATCATATAAAGCAGCTATAAGTTCAACTTGTGAATTTTTAGCCAAAAGCATAGCAAGGCGTTTATGGTGGGTTGTGATGATGATTTTATTATCTTGTTCTAAAAGCTTAGAAATAAGCTCTGTATACAAACAAGCAGCTTCTTCAAAATCAGTCCCAAGTTCTATCTCATCAACTCCTAATAAAACATTTTTCTTACCTAAAAGTTTAGAAAAATGTAGCATTCTTCCTGCAAAAGTAGAAATATCATTTTTCACATTTTGTGGATCTTCCAAAATCGCATCAAATTCTTTAAAATTTCCTATTTGGCTTTTTTGCGCGTTAATTCTCATAGGAAGTAAATGTTTTGCAAGTAAAGCCGCACTTAAAATTCCTTTTAAAAGCATAGACTTACCACCCGCATTTACACCCGTGATGATTAAAACTTTTTTATTAAATTCCACATTCACACTTTTTGCATTTTTTAAAGCTGGATGTGCGAAGTTATATAAACTTAGATTATTAGAATTATCTGCTAAAACAAACTCATAATCATGCTTTTTTGCCATTAAAATCCTAGCACTATAATGATCAAACAAATCAAAAGCATTATTGATAAATTTTAAAAACATTAGATTTTTGTAAAAAATTTGACTAATTTTTTTAGCATATTCATAAAAAATTTCTTCTTTAGCGTCTTTGATTTCATCAATTTGACTTTGAATTTTTTCTACACTCAAAGGCACTACATAAAATCCACCGCCACTACTTCTACCTATAATTTTTGCTTTTAAGATATGATTAAACCCACCACGCAAAAGCAAAGCTTCCATACCATTTATAAGATGAATTTGAGTATCGATTAAATACACACTAAGACTTTTAGTATATGTGAGTTTTTTAAACTCAGCTACCAAACTTTCTTTTTTCATTTTTAGAGCTAAATTTAAATTGACAAGTCTTTCATCAATACTTTCCTTAATCTCACCCTTTTCATCAAAATATCCAAAAAGTTCTAAAATAGCTTGTGGAATTTCTATCTTTAAAAGCCATTCTTTTAAACTTTCTTCAAATTTTAATTTTTTTAAATATTCAAAATACATACAAATTTTTATAAACTCAAAACTTTGATTTAAATGCAAAATTCCTTGTTTGCTAAGATGAGTTAAAGCACCACTTAGCTCATCTACCATAGGCGGAGGATTAAAATCAATCAGCGAAAGCTCGTTAAGTCTTTTAAAATGAAGCTTACTATCACCTTGCAAAAATATTTCTTTATCTCTTGCAAAAAGTCCTTTAAATTCTGTTACATATCCATCTAAATCTAACTTTTTAAAAAACTGCTCTTGCATTATTTTTCTACCTTGCAATCTTTTATATCAAAAATTAAAGCTTTGAATTGTTTGTTTTTTCCATTAGAAACAAAACTTTGCGTTCCGTGCTCGAAGTTAAAATACTCTTTACTTACATTAGTGTCTTTGCATTTTAGGCTTTGCCCTTGTAAAAAAGCATTAAGCGTTTCTTTTTTTAGCACGCCACTTCTTGTAGCACTAAGTTCAAATTTAATTGCAAAAGCTACAGCTAAAATCAGTACTAAAACCAAAAGATAATTGCTAATTTTTCCCATTTTCTTGCGTAAAAAAATAAAAAAAAGCAAGATTGCAAAAAAAGCTAAGATATATAAAAAAATCTTAAACATATTTTCCCCTAAGCTTTGTACTTATATCCCCCGCACCAAAACCAATCACTAAATCATTTTCAATTAGCTCATCATCAAGATAAATGGCTTTTTCTTCTCTTTTAATTTCTTTTATAAATTTAGCTTTTGGGAAATATTTTTGAATATTAATTTCTATCTTATCTTCCCCTGCTGCATAAACAGGTAAAATATAAAGCCCATCAACGCTAGATAAAACTTCACTAAAATACTCTATATTTGCACTTAGACGCGTATAGCGGTGAGGTTCGAAAATAGCTATGATTTTTTTATATCTAGCTAGTCTTGCATACTCGTTTGCTGCTTTAAGTGTAGTTTTGATTTCTGTTGGATGATGTCCATAATCATCAATCAAAGCCATATTTTCATTTGCAAATAAAATATCAAATCTTTTTTTAATACCTTGATACTTTAAAAGTTTAGTTTTAATTTCATCTATACTCGCAAATTCACTCGCAGCCAAAATAGCCAAAGCAGCGTCCATCGCTACATGCTCACCCATGCCAAAAACACTAAATTCCCCTAAATCTTTTAGTGTAAAATATGTTTTTGGTTTGAAATTTTCTACTTTCATATAGATATTTGTAATATCTTTACTTGGATAAAGTTTTTTTACATTACTTAAATTTAAACTTGCCAAAAATTCATCTTCGCCGTTAATAACTTGAATCTTAGATAGGTTTAAAAAATCCGCATAAGCTTTGTGTAATTTTTCTAAGTCATTACTATAATGATCTAAATGCTCTGCTTCAACATTTGTTACTATAGCTAAATATGGATTTGAATTTAAAAAAGAACTATCGCTTTCATCAGCTTCAAATATAAGATTTTCACTTTCTTTATAAAGCATATTAGTGCCACTTTCTTTTAAAACAGCACCAATAATCACAGAAGCTTCTATCAAGCTTGCTAAAATACTTGAAGTTGTGCTTTTACCATGAGCCCCTGCAACCGCAAAAACTCTTTTGTCTTTTAAAATCATAGGCAAAACTTCTTTTCTTGAAAGAGTTGTGATATTTTGTTCTTTTGCACTGATTAATTCTTCATTATCTTCTTTTATAGCAGCTGAATATACTACTAAATCTACATTTTTAACATTATCTTTATGATGAGGAATTTTTATACTCATTCCCTCTTTTTCTAATTCTTTTGTAATTTTACTTTCTTTAATATCAGAACCACTTATCTTAAAACCTTGTTCTTTTAAAAATCTCGCCAAAGCTGAAATTCCAATACCACCTATACCTATAAAATGAATTTTTTGCATTCTTGCCTCAAATTTTTGAAAATTTAAGGCAAAATTCTATCATTTATTTACTAAAATAAAAATATAAAACTCTTAAATGCAAAACTACCCACAGCTTTTTAAATTAACTAACCTATAAATAAATTGTTTTTGAAAAAGCTCTTTATATGTATTTGAAAATTCTTTATGATAAGGGTCTAATATAAAAATTTTATTTGTATTTTTTAAACTTGTGTTATTTTCAAAATAATATCCATTATTACCTTCATATACTCCATTTTTATCAACCCATATAAGCTCATTAAAACCAAATTCTAATTTTTCATTTTTTATAGGTGCTAACATATTTCTTCCACCTAAACTTAAATATCTTGTATTACTAAGAGTTAGATTATAAAGTGTTGGAAAAATATCTTTATGCGAACCCACACGATTTTTATCATAATAAATATCATTTCTTAAATGCTTTGGAAGATACAAATAAAAAGGCACACTATAAGCAAAAGCCTTTTGAGAAATTGTATCCATCTTAATATCTCTAAATCTATGATCACCTGTTGCTGCAACGATGATATTATCCTTAAATTCGCTTTCTTTTACATAATCTAAAAACATTCCAAATTCATCATTTGCATACGCATAAGCATTTAAAGCACCTATAAAATCACTGATAATAAATTGATTTGATATTTTTTTATCTAAAGCACCCTCATCTATAAGTTGTTTTTTACTCTTATGTATATAAGGTCTATGTGTAGAAATACTAAGAAAAATAACAAGCGTAGGACTTTTAGCATTTTCAAAAATAGAATATATTTTTTTATACATAAACTCATCGGCTATGCCATACTTGTGTTTAGTTTCTTTAGCTTGTGGAAAATCTTGCAAAAGCGTGTTTTCATCTATAATTTCATCTACACCTTGATTTTTAAAATAATTTCCAAGGTTATACCAAGAAGCATTACCACTATAAACAAAAACTATCTTATACCCTGCATTTTTATAAATTTGCAAAGGTGTAAAGGCTAATTTTTCTTTTTGGTACAATCCATTTGATATGATATTTGGGCTTAAAAAAACTAAACGATTAAAACTTTCTATGGTGTTATTTGCACTAGATAAAAATCGAGTAAAAACAATATCTTGCTCAAAATGCTTTTTCAAACTACCTAAAAGATTTAATTTCTCATCTCCAAATTTGGCTAAATTCAAACCAAAACTTTCCATGATATTAAGATATATATGATTTTTTACATGAATTTCTTTTATCGAGGTAGTATCAAATATAGGAAAAAGTTTTTCTTCTAGTTTAGAAATTTCTTCCAAACTAACATTTTTAAATTCTTGCTGGTTTTTGTATTCTTTATAAGCCCAAGAAAAAGCCATCAAAGGATTTGTAGAAATTTCATTAAAAGCTTTTATAGTGCTAAATTCATAATTTGAAGCTCTTAGAGCATTATAAGTAAAATGCCCTCTTAATGCTACAACATAAGCATAAATTAGCAAAACATTTAACAAGAAAAAAATATCAACTTCATCTTTATGGTTTTTAACTTTAAACTAAAAATTTTTACATTAAGATAAAAGCAAAATACACCAAAAATCGTAGCTAAAAATAATGCTTTTATAATAGGATAATCAGAAAAAACTATCGACAATATAGCCTTGGTATTATCATCTTTTAAACCAAAAATAAAAATATCAATTTTGCTTGCATAAAGTTGAAAGTAATAATAATGTATAAATGCAGAAATTAAAACAACAAAAGCTATAAAAGCTACATAAAAGCTAGAAAGATAAGAATAAAAATTTAGCGATTACCCCCCCCCATAGCATGATATTTGCTATCTTTAAAAACTAAACTTATATAAGAAAACAAACCACACAAAAATATGGGTAGAAAAATGGTGCTAAATGTTCTCATATCATGACCTAATCCATACGCATATACCATTAAGACATTTTCGCTTTCATTAATTAAATTTTTTATCATCAAAAATCTAACTGAAGCAAAAATTCCCATAAAAATAAAACTAAAAGAAAGAATTTGTAATAAAATTTTTCTCATCATTCTCCTTTAAAATGATATTTTATAGCTAAAAAATACAATTTACTCTTCGTAATTTTTAAGAATTTTATCAAAACCCCATAAATTTCTAGCTTCATTTGCTTTACTAACTTCTATTACAAGCATTTCTTCTTGATCGCCAAGTTGTTCTTGTACTTCTCCAAAAGCATTGATAAAAAAGCTATCTCCATAAAATTTCCACTCATTTTCTTGTTTTAAATTTCCTATGCGATTAACCCTTAAAATACTCGTTGAGTTTAAAAAAGCTCTAGTTTTTAAAAGCTCTAGCCATCTTTGATTACTCTCAAAAGTACTAGCTGTAGGAATGATGACTAAATCTATCTTTTTTTTCATAATCATTTGCCAAAATATATCAAAATGAGCTTCAAAACCAAAAAGCAAAGCACATTTTAGCCCTTCATGAGTAAAAGCAAAAAGTTTAAGTTTATCAGTTTTTTTATTGTTAAAAAATTTTTCTTCGTTCCAATGTGCATAAGGCATTAAAATTTGCTGTTCATATACTTTTACATTTTGCGGACCTACTTTTAAGCATATTTTTTTCAAACCATCGTTTTCCACGCTAATAAATGGAGCTATGATATTTAACTCATATTTTTTTGCAAGTTTTATCAAACTTGCTTTTTTACTTTGGCTTTGTTCTTTAATCATACTTTTTGGCATAGTTTTAAGCTCACTAAAAAAGCTATTTATGACATACTCGCCTAAAACTACTAAATTTGCACCACTTTCTTTAGCTGCCTTTAAATAATAATCAAGTCTTGATTCACTCAAAGCCAAAGTTGGAAATTGTAAAGCGACAATACTACTCATCTACTTGCTCGATTTCTAATTTTGCTTTTTCAAGCATAGTTCTTGCTTGTTTTATGCTTTTTAAACCTTCTTTGTAAATTTCTACACAAGTTTTAAGGTCTAAATCTTTATCATTAAGTTTTTCCAAAGAAAGCTCAGCTTGTTTGATATGATCTTCAAATTCCATTAATTACTTACCTTATAATTTGGTGCTTCAGCTGTGATGGTCACATCATGCACATGGCTTTCTTTTAAACCTGCTGCGGTAATTTCTACAAATTCAGCTCTTTCTTGGAAAGCTTTGATATCCACTGCACCCACATAACCCATAGAAGATCTAAGCCCACCTAAAAGTTGATGCACTACACTTTTTATACTTCCCACATAAGGCACCCTACCTTCAATGCCTTCTGGCACAAGTTTATCTTGAGCTGTGCCTTCTTGGAAATATCTATCCGAACTTCCTTTTTGCATAGCTCCTAAACTTCCCATACCGCGGTAACTCTTATACTGCCTTCCTTGATAAGTAAACAATTCCCCTGGACTCTCATCAGTCCCTGCTAAAAGTGAGCCTATCATCACACTACTTGCACCTGCTGCAATAGCTTTTGCAATATCGCCTGAGTATTTTATACCCCCATCAGCAATTACCGGTACATCATATTTGCTAGCTTCTATTGCACATTCATCTATAGCTGAAATTTGAGGTACACCTACACCTGAAACTATACGCGTAGTACAAATACTACCAGGTCCTATACCTATCTTAATCGCATCAGCACCTGCTTCACAAAGATCTTTAACCGCTTTTGCACTTGCAACATTTCCTACTATCACATCTACATCAAATTCAGCTTTAATCGCTTTTAATGTGTCAATAATCCCTTTAGAATGCCCGTGTGCACTATCCATTACGATAACATCAACTTCAGCTTCTACCAAAGCTCTTACACGATCAAGCTGACCCACACCAACTGCTGCAGCTACTCTTAATCTTCCATAGGCATCTTTGTTAGAATTTGGATATTCTTTGCGTTTTTTTAAATCTTTTATAGTAATCAAACCTTCTAAATGATTATTTTCATCCACTATTGGAAGTTTTTCTACTTTATTGGTAGAAAAAATTCTTTCAGCATCATCTAAGGTAGAGCCTTTTTTAGCTGTGATTAAAGGCATTTTAGTCATAACATTTTCTACTAAATTATCAAAATTTGTTTCAAATCTTAAATCACGATTAGTTAAAATTCCTATTAAAATTTTATTCTCATCTACTACAGGAACACCTGAAATTCTATATTCAGCCATTAATTCCAGTGCTTCTTTAACACTTGCTTTAGCTCCTATATAAATAGGATCCATAATCACGCCACTTTCACTTTTTTTAACTCTTTTTATCTCTCTAACTTGCGAAGCTATATCCATATTTTTATGGATTACTCCTATGCCACCAAGTCTTGCCATCATAATAGCCGCTCTATGCTCTGTTACTGTGTCCATAGCAGCTGAAATTAAAGGCATATTTAAAATGATATTTTTTGTAAGTCTTGTTTTAATATCCACTTCTTTAGGTAAAACTTCAGAATATTGAGGAACCAATAAAACATCTTCAAAAGTTAAAGCACGTTTGATGATTTTCATAATTTTTCCTTTATTTGTTTTTGATAATTTCTTCCAAGCTTAAAGCACCATCTAGCAAAGTTTGCTCATCATAGGCTTTACAAATTAATTGAGCTGAAATATTAAGTCCATTTTCATTTTTTCCTACTGGCACACTAATGCCACCAAGCCCTGCTAAATTAACTGAAATAGTAAATACATCTTCTAAATACATTTGCACCGGAGTTTTAACATCATTAAAACCAAAAGCCACACTTGGAGCAACCGGCATAAAAATCAAATCACAATCACTTAAAATTTCTTCATACTTTTGTTTGATAAATCTTCTAGCTTTTTGAGCTTTAATATAATAAGCATCATAGTATCCGCTACTTAAAACAAAGGTTCCAAGCAAAATTCTTCTTTTTACTTCTTCGCCAAAACCTTCACTTCTACTATTTACATACATTTGGTTTAGATTATCGCATTTTTCACTTCTTCTACCATATCTTACACCATCATAACGACTTAAATTTGCACTTGCTTCAGCTGCAGCAATGATGTAATAAGCAGCAACGTCAAATTTAGAATCCATCAAATCTTTATAAACAATCTCATGACCATTTACTTTTAGCATATCTATGGTTTTTAACAAGGCTTGTTTTACATCTTCATTAGTTTGTTCTACATAATTTTTAATTACAGCTATTTTTAGCTTTTTACCTGCATTAAGTTTTGGCGTAGTTGGTTCAAAAGCTATATTTGCACTTGTGCTATCTTTTTCATCATACCCTGCGATAGCATCATACAAAATCGCAGCATCTGTAACATTTTGAGTAATCACTCCAATTTGGTCAAGACTTGAAGAATATGCGGCTAATCCATACCTACTAACTCTTCCATAACTTGGCTTAAACCCTACACATCCACAAAAAGCAGCAGGCTGTCTTACCGAGCCACCCGTATCTGAACCCAAACTCGCCAAAGCTATCCCAGAAGCAACTGCAGCAGCACTCCCTCCACTACTTCCACCTGGGACTTTAGTATTATCAAGCGGGTTTAAAGTTTTACCATAAAAAGAAGTCGCACTTGTGCTTCCCATAGCAAATTCATCCATATTACATCTTCCAAATGGAGCAAAGTTATTTTTACGCAAATTTATAATAACACTTGCATCATAAGGTGCTACATAACCTTGTAAAATTTTAGAACCACAAGTTAATTCCCAATCTTTTACACTAATATTATCTTTTATAGCTACTGGCACACCTACACCTGAAGTATTTAAGTCTTTCTCTAAAAATTGCTCTACATAAGCACCTAAATGTTTTTGTTTATGTGCTTTTTCATTTAATTCTTTTTTTAGATTTTCTAATTCTTCATTTGAAAATTTCAAAGCTTCTTTTAAAGTTACCATTATTTATCCTTAAATTTTTTAACCAAATAAAACAAAAAAAGCGTGATAAATAAAAAACAAATTAGAGTAATCACAACCACGCTAAAAGGTAAAGCTTGCTCAAACATTTTTTGCTTTTTCCACACTATTACATCTTGGACATAAGCATTCTTCTTCTTTTGCTAAAAACTTCCAACATCTTGGACACTTATGCAATGAAGAACGGACAATTTTAAAACTATGATCATCTATTTTAAATTCACTCAAAGCTTCTTTATCATCTAAGCTTTCAACCAAACTTACCATAAACCAATCAGCTACTTCTTCAATATCTTCACTCAAAAGCTCATTTGCACTTGTTTGTAGGCTTAACTCTAAAGTTGATTTGATGATTTTATCTTTTTTTAATACATCAACAAGCTCAAAGAATTTTTCCCTTGATTTTACAAATAATTCATCTTCGATTTTATACTCATAATCAAAGCCATTTTTCCACATCAAATCAAATACATCTTTAGCATTTTCTTTAATAACTGCATTTGCATGTTCTAATGCCTCGTCTATGGTATAAGTTAAACTTGGAGCTAAAAGTGTGAAAAGTTTTCTAGCTATTAGCACCATAGCACTCTGCGCACTTATTCTTTTTGCATCATCTTTAGCATTACAATACAATCTATCTTTACAAATATCTAAATAAATTCCACTCAAATCAGCACTTAAAAAATTTAAAAGCACACTAAAGCCTTTTGCAAATTCATATTTTTCAAAAGCAGCTTCACATGTTTCAAAAGCAATTTTTGCACGCATTAAAATCCACTTATCTAAAAGCGTGAAATTTTTTGTTTCTAAAAATTCTATATCATTAGTATTTGCAAGTAAAAATCTTATAGTATTTCTTATCTTTCTATACTGCTCACTTACTTGCTTTAAGATATTATCTGAAATTTTTAAATCACTTGAATAGTCACTAAGCATAATCCAAAGTCTTAAAATCTCTACCCCATAATTTTTAGCTACATTTTGAGGTAAGATTACATTGCCTTTAGATTTACTCATTTTTTGACCCTTTTCATCAACGGTAAAACCATGAGTTAAGATATTTTTATATGGAGCTTTATGATTAATAGCAGTTGAGATTAAAAGCGAGCTTTGAAACCATCCGCGGTGTTGATCACTTCCCTCAAGATACATCGAAGCTTGGTATTCTCCTGCGTCATATCTAGCTGAGTTTAGTACTGCTTCCCAAGTACTACCACTATCAAACCAAACATCTAAAATATCATATACTTTTTCTAAGTTATTTGGATCATATTTAGTATTTGGCGGTAATAAATCTTTAATTTCTAAATCCCACCAAATATCAGCACCATTTTCTTCAAAAAGGCTTACTAAATGATCTAAAACTTCATCATCAAAAATCACTTCTTTGGTAGTTTTGTCTCTAAAAAATGCTATAGGCACACCCCAATCTCTTTGTCTTGATATACACCAATCAGGGCGATTTTCTATCATAGAGCTAAGACGCTTAATTCCACTTTCTGGATAAAATTTCACGCTATTTAATTGCTCTAGTGCTAGTTCTCTTAAAGATTTTCCATCTAATTTTTTTTCATCCATTAAGATAAACCATTGCTTTGTAGCTCTATAAATAACTGGTTTATGTGTTCTCCAACAAAATGGATAAGAGTGGATAAATTTAGAACTTTCAAGCAAAGCATCGCCAAGCAACTCCAAAATACGCTCATTTGCTTTAAAAATATGAAGCCCTATAAACTCACTTAACAAATGCTCTGGTAAAAGCCCTTTAACTCTTAGCGTTTCATCATAACATCCACCATCATCTACTGGCATAATCACTTCAATGCCATATTTTAAACACACATAATAATCATCCTCGCCATGCCCTGGTGCAGTATGAACAAGTCCTGTTCCACCTTCCATTAAAACGTGATCACCTAAGATTAAAGTAGATTTTCTTTGATTAAGTGGATTAATAGCATTTAAATTTTCAAATTCAACACCTAGAAGTTCTTTTTGAATTTCACCTTTGGTAAAGCCTTTATTTATCATAGCTTCAAGCAATGCTTTAGCAAAAATAAAACCTTCTTCAGTGATAACATATTTTTCATTTGGATTTAAAGATATAGCTTGATTTGCTGGTAAAGTCCAAGGTGTGGTAGTCCAAATAACTGCTTTTGCTTTTTCAACGCCTAATTTTTCGCAAGATTCTTTATCAAGTTTAAATGCTACATAAATAGAATAATCTTCTTTGTCCTCATACTCTACTTCAGCTTCTGCTAAAGCACTCTTAGCAGCCCAACTCCAAAAAACAGGTTTACTTCTTTCAAGCAAAAGTCCTTTTTTAGCTATCTTGCACAAAGCCTTATAAATATCTGCCTCAAAAGCATTTTTCATAGTTAAATACGGCTCGCCCCAATCAGCAATCACACCTAAAGATTTAAATTCATCTCTTTGGATATTTACAAATTCTCTTGCATGCTCTCTACAAAACTCACGAATTTCTTTTTTGCTAAAACTTTGCTTTTTATCTTTAAGCTTAACTTCAACTTGCTGTTCTATAGGTAAACCATGACAATCCCATCCTGGAGTAAAACGCACTTTCTTGTCTTGAAAATAATGCATTTTTATAATGATATCTTTTAAAATTTTATTTAAAGCATGACCAATGTGCAAATGCCCATTAGCATAAGGAGGACCATCATGTAGAGTAAAGCTTTCGCTTACTCCTTGTCTTTTTTGTTTCATTTTCTCATAAGCATAATTGTTTTCAAACCACTTACTAAAACGCTTAGGCTCAAGCTCTGCTAAATTTGCACGCATTGCAAAAGTAGTATTTGGAAGCAATAGCGTATCTTTATAATCCATACTATCCACCTTCAAAAATTTAAAAATAGCTAATTCTACTTAAAATACTTTTAATTTGCACTTATTTTTTTGCTATAATCACAACAAAAAAAGGAAAATTGTGAAACATTTAATCATCGTTATGGGAAATGAACTTATTATCAATGATAATTATATGCGTTATATTCAAGAAGAATATAAAAAGCAATTTTTAGAACTTCATGAGTTAAAATTTATTTCTAAACCTGACAAAGACCTTCCTTTTTTACTTGAAAAACTTTCTCAAGAGTACGATTACATAACAATTTTTAGCACAAATGAATACTACACAACTATAGCTAAAATTATAGCAACCTTAAACGATGATGCTCTAATCTTAGAAAATGATACTTTAGTACCATCAAAAGCAATTCGCGTAAAGAATAGTTTTATAAGCAACCTCAAGCAGTGTTGTATTAATTTATTAAATACTAATGTGGAAACAAAATTACCACAAATTTTACAAGAACCAAAATTAAATTATGCATATTTTTGTATTTTAGATATAGATGAAACAAGTGCCAATATTTTACTTAACACTTTAACAAAATCATTCGAGATTCAAGTAAAATCAAGCACTTTACTTGAAAATTTAATTTGCATAAGAGCAAGTGCTAGCCAATATGGCAAATTAGAAGGTTTTTTAAAAGGAGTTTTTAAGTTATTTTCTGGGAAAGTATTTTTAGGAAACAATCCTGTTAAATTTGTAGTCAAGAAACTTTTAGAAAAAAAATTAAAAATATCCTTTGCAGAAAGCTGCACTGCTGGACTTTGTGCTTCAAAATTAGCCGAAATTTCTGGAATTTCAGATATTTTCGAGGGTTCTTTGATAACTTATTCTAATCGTTTGAAAAATTCTTGGCTTGGAGTGAGTAATGATACCCTAGAAAGTGTAAGCGAATATTCTGATCGTTGTATTTATTTTATGCTAAAAGGCACATTTAAAACTACAAATTGTGATTTTGCTTTAGCAATTAGTGGTGTAGCAGGAGAAGAGAGTGACAAAAACACAAAAGCAGGCACCATCTATATAGGAGCTATGTATAAAGATGGAACCTTTTTACAAGAATGTATTCATATACAAGGTAATAGAAACTACACAAGAGAGCAAGCTAGTCTAGCTGCTTATAGCTTAATGCTTAAATTAAAACCTGAAATTTTCTTTGGTGTTTAAATTTATCCACAAAAGTGTATTTTGAGTGATGATTAAACCTAGGGTGTTAAAAATACACCCCACCACTTAAATATAATTTCATTCTATGATCATCATCTAATTTGTATTTATGTAATGCTCTTGCTCCATCAAGTTTTATATAATACTCATTAGCTTTATTATAAAGTATTTGTAAGCCTAGTGCATCTAAGAAATGATCATCTACTAATCTATTACCTGAATCTTTTTCATACCAAGCATAACCTATATCATAAAAGGGAGTAAAATAAAAATTAGTATTTGGTATATTTATTCTTATACCAAAGTTAGCTACTATAGTATTATCTCCATCACCTTCTCCATTATCATAAGCTCTTACTCCATAAGCTCCACCCAAAGATGAACTTTCAGAAGAATCAAGCTCAAAATTCCCTAATACCTTTTGATAGTTTATATTAACAGTATGAGTAATATATTCATTAAAACTATAATAATTATTCAAACTAGCATTGAGTTTTCTAAACCAACCAAAGCCATTACCACCACTTTTAGATGTATCTCCAAATACAGTAGTTCCATCATCTTTTACCTTACCTATGCTTATTTTAGCACTATAACTTAAGGTATTGTTTTCAAAGCCTCTAAATAAACCTTCTAAACCCATACTTCCTACATTAGAACTTTTATCAAAGGTTAAAAGATCTAAGGTTACATCACTAAGTATTTTATGATATATACTAGAAGTTATATAAAAAGATGAATTAGTATTAATCCATATAGGATAAGAAAAATCTATACCAAAATTCCTAGAAGTACCACTAAAACCTAAACCCTCATATTCTCTTCCTAAATAATAAGTTCCTTGAGATATACTAGGAGTAATTTTTAAATTACCTACAAAGAAAGTATAACTTGCTCCATAATTGATTTGTTTTTCATCACTAGATTGTAAGTAAAAATTATAATAATCTCCCATATTAAGTATAGAATTAAATCCCATACTAATACCAGCTCTATATTCTCCTGCACTCTTAATACCATAATTATCACTATATATTAATACATTAGCCTTAGTATCAGGTTCTACTTCTATAAGAATATCAGTTTCACCTACATTCTCTCCTGCTTGTAAACCTGCTAAGGTTTGAAGTCCATACATTTCATTGACTTTATATACACTATCTTCTATTAATTTAGTAGAAATGATTTTACCTTTGATTCTTTGATTGAGCTTACTTTCTAAAAAATGATCTTTTATAGTAGTTTTATTTTTTATTATATACTTACCTAATACTCCTAAAGAAATATTAACTTGAATGTTTTTTCCATCAAATTCTTGTTGAGGAATATAAGCTGTTGCTGCAGGATAACCATTTACTTGAAAATAATAAGCAATGATATTAGATATATCTTGTAAATCTTGTAAGCTAAATCTTCTTGTTTTAAACTCACTCACTAAGCTTTGTAAATCTTCTTCTTTAATACCTAGTTTTTCAAAGCTAGTGTTTTCATTAGTAAGAACAAATTTATATTGAGTGAGTATTTTTTTATTAGTAGTAGTATTGGTTAAATTAGTATTATTAGTAGTAGTATTAACTTTATTGTTTGAAGTATTATTATTTATATTAGTATTATTTTCTTTATTGGTAGTATTATTAGAATTATTATTGTTAGTTTTATCTTTTGTATTAGAATTAGTATTAGTTTTATTATTGTTTGTATTAGTGGTTGGGTTGGTATTAGTTTGATTGTTTAAGTTATTAGTAGATGATTTAGCTTTTTCATCTTCTTGTTTAAATTTTTCTTCTAATTCTTGTTTTTTTTCTTCAAAGTCTTTTTTAGCTTCTTGGCTTTTTTTATAATCATCTTGGGTTTTTAGATTTTCTTTGATAGCTTTGTTTTGAGGGATGTTTTTATCAGGGGATAATTCTATAATTTTTCCTATATCATTTTTAGTTATAGTGATACTTCCATTATTAGCATAAACTAAAGAACTAATTGCTATGGTGCTAAGTAAAAGTTTTTTCATATTGGTTTTTTCCTTTATTTTAATTAATCTTTTATTTTAAAGTTAAGAGTTTTTGTTTTTTTTATTTATTTGTTTTTAATTATATAAACTACTAAAAATTAGTAGTTTATATAGATTGTTTTTAAAAACTTCTAACTATGCAAGGATTCATAGTTTTAAAATTATCACTTACTATACAAATCTTTCCTTTTTGCATTAGGGCTGTTTCTTCTACTTCTTGCTTTTCACTTTCTTCTTCTAAAGTATTATCACCTATTAGATTGAGTGAGGCAGTTTGTTCAAAATCTAAATCAGTTTTTGGAAGATCAGGTTTGTTTGGATCTTCTCCATCGCCACCACCACTAATTGGTTTATTTACATCAGGCACAACAAGCAACATATCTTTAAAATTACCTACAACACTTACCTTAGTAGTATTATTTGCAGTTTTAAAATCTTTAAGATCTTTTTTATAAACTGATAAATTAGCATAAAGCTCTTTAGCTTCTTTGTTTAGTTTTGTGATATTATCTTTTATAATGATAAAAGCTGGATCATTTTCATTTTTAAGTCCTTTTTTTATTAGCATTACAAAATTATCATAAGCTTTTATTGCTTGATCTAATTTATTTTGATTAGCTAATAATTGTTCTTCAATCAAAAGACCATCTTTAACTGTATCATTATAAAGAGTAATTAATTTATTATGCCATAAGTTTTTATTAGTATTAAAAACATTAACTTTATTTCCAGCATTATTAAACGAAGTTTCAAATTTTGTTTTTACGCTATTATCTTTAAAATTAACACCAGTTGTTGTGTTGTCTTTATATGCATTTAAAAAGCTTAAACTTTGTAGTAATGCTCTAGCATCTGTTTCATTAACACCTAAATAAGAAGTCATAAATTTAACTTGCTCATTTTCTGTTTTACTAGCAATTCCTGGATATTCTTTTAATAGTTTAGCCAATAATCTCATATTTATTTTATAATTAACTTTATCAATATCTTTGATAATATATTCATCCCATATATCATTGCTAATTAAATCATCATTGTCTAATTGTGCTTGTTCGTTTTTAATGCTGTTAATATCAGGTAAATATACTGGTATTTGAGTGATAGTAAAATCTGTAGTAAAGGTAAAACTATCTCCATTTTGGTGTAAACCATAATCTTGAAATTTTTCTTGAATTTTATTCTTAAATTGTGTATAAAAATTTTGCTCTTGACTAGCTGCATATGATTGCAAATTAAAATCAACATCTGATGGCATTTGCACAACCTTAGTGGCTTCTGATGTTGCTAGTATATTATTAGGTGCCCACATAAAGACATTTTTATACTGATTTTTATGTTGTGGTTTATTGCTGCTGATTGTAAAATTTCCAATTAGCTTATAATAATCAGCCACTGAAGATTTAATTGTAGCATCTTTATTAAAAAACATATAAATATTATTAAAACTATTTCTATTTGTATTCACAACAAAACCAGCAGCCCCTGTTAATTGATCTGGATGATATGTCGTAGAACCCTCTGCTATTATACTTCCCATATTATTCATAATTATATTAAAATACCTTGAATCTCTAGAGACAGATACAAATCCAGCAGCATAACTAAATTCAGATTTATTTGTTGCTATGGCATTTATTTTTCCTATATTGTTTAAAACTATATTAGAAAGATCACTAGTTGTCATTCTTCCAGCAAAACCAGCAGCATAAGATAAGTCATTTTCTCCGAACCAACTTTCCTCATTGTTGAATTCTCCATTATTATATGCTTTTATTAATTTTATATTATTTAAAACTATATTGCTATAACTATCTCTTCTTATATTATCTCCTGTTTCACCCTCTTGTTTAAGCTGAAGATCATTATATGCATGACCTACAAAACCTCCAGAATACGCAAACCTTTTGTGTGCAAAAGCCTCAATATTTATTATATTATTAAGAACAATATTATCAAAACTATTTCCAATTTTATTATAATTATAATTTCCTGTCCATATTTCACCAGTAAAACCACCTGAATGTGCTACACTAGATGCTTGACTATATATTTTATTGATATTTTTTAAATAAATATTATCTAAAGTACTTGCAGATATATAACAATAAGGATTACTAGCATCATTGCCACAATTACGCGACCATTCTAAAGTATCAATAATACCACCAGCAAAACCACCTGCTCGAGCATATCCTCCATCTACTGTTGAAATTGCTTTTATTTCATTTACATTAGAAAGTGTTATATGTGATGCAGAACTTCCACCAAGCATAATCCCTACAATACCTCCAGCAAACACTGAACCTTTATCACTATTTCCTATAACACTCCCATTTTCATAATCTACATTGAAATTTTTTAGTGTTCCATTAGATATAACTCCAAAAATACCCAAATACATATCATCATTAGAACCTTTTATATTAATATTTTTTAAAGTATAACCTTGTCCATCAAAGATTTTATTAAAAGCACCTATATCAACAGGGTTGCCATATTGTAAATCGTATTGATTTCCTACTATCATATTGGTGTATTCATTATCTTGTTTTTGCCCATCACCATTTAAGTCTATCCAATAATTAGCATAGTTTTTATTGTTATTACCACCAAAATCTATATCTTTAGTAAGTCTATATTCACTAGCACTAGTTCTAAATCCTGTTTTGTTTTCATTCCACCCTTTAGCAAAATGCCACCAATCTACATCAGAACCTATACCTACATATGCATCTTTTTTAAAGTTATTATTTCCACTAATCTTTGAAAACACACTAAAAGAATATGGATTATAATAATATCCATTAGCATTTAAATATGCATTACCTTTTGTTTTTGCATCAACATTTAGACCTTGTAAAGTATTGCCATCTATACTAGCTACATCTACATAAACTTCATTACCTTCTAGTTTTATATTTTTAGCCATAACTTTATTTATGTTGTTATAGTTTTCAGAGCCTAATACTACCTTGTTACCTTGTAGGGTAATATTATTTGCATTAATATTACCCATATTAACCACATTACCTAATTTATTAGGTTTAAATACAGGTGAAAAGCTTAAACCATCATTGAAATTATTCATATTAGCAAAGTTTTGCATAGCTGCACTATCCATAGATGAAGTAGAAGCCACAAAGCGATTAGCATTGATAGTTCCTGTTTTAGTAATGATTACTCCATTAGGATTGATTAAAAATACATTATTACCATTAGCATTTAATAAACCAGCTATAGTAGATTTACTTGTTCCATGAGCAATGTTTAGATAGTTTTTATTGCTTCCTCCAAAATTTACACTCTCACCTTGATTAATACTAAATCCACCACCCCATTGAATGACAGAACTAACTTTATGACCATTAATATTCATAGTATTACCATTAATGTTTATAGTTCCTGTTGTTCCATGAGTAAATTTACCTCCACTAGGTAAAGCCATTAGTGGAGAAAAAAGTAAAGATACTGTTATACCTGAAAGTATGATATGATGAGTTAGTTTTGTTGTTTTCATATTTGCTCCTTTGTAGTTTTAATTTAAATTTACTATGATGCTTTTAGCATCATCACTAATACTTAAAGTATAAGTAGCTCTTTGAACCTTTTCTTTAATGTTTTTATCTAAGGCTTTTTGATTTTTATGTATTTGATTTAATAGTTTTTGTAAATCTTTTTTATCTAAGTGTTTATTGTTTTCATCTACAAAGCCTTTTTCACTTTGCATTAAAATAAAACTTTTATTTTTTAAAGTATTATTGGTATAAACATTAATAGAAGTTTTTTCACTTAGATAAATAGCTTCTTTAGTATTTAAATAATTTTTAGTATTATCTTTTAGTATAAAGCTATAATGATCAAAGTAATTTACTAATTTAGCATTAATATTAGTATTTAAATAAAGATGATTATTAGTTCCACTTTTATGAGTAAGTGCTTTTGAGATATAAGTATTATCATTGGTTTTTTCTCTTAAAAAGCTACCTGCTAATACATCTATATTAGTATTTTTATAAATATTAGTAGTTCCACTTAAATATAAGCTATTATTATAACTTTTATCATCTTGATTATATATACCAGAAGCAGTTATAAAAATAGTAGAATTGTTTTTATACTCATCTATATTTAAATTAGTTATATGAGTATAATTATCATGAGTATTTTTAGCAATACCAGCACTAATTAATATATCTCCTTCTCTTGTATCAGAAGCTGTTCCTAGTGCAATATTTGTAAAAATGATTTTATTATTAGCACTTTCGTTATAAGCTCTAATAATATATACATTATCATGAGCTGCACTAGAATAATCTTTTATATTAAAAATATTTTCATTAGCATTTTCATTAGCTCTTAAAATGATTTTAGAGCCTTTATCTATACTTGAAGCATTAGATAAAGATTGGACTAAATTATAATGTATAGTATTTTTTTCTAAATTATCAGCTTCTATAATAGTAGTTAGATTTCTACCTGATTTTACATTATCTAAAGTTATACTATTAGCATTAGCACTATTTGCATAATAGTCTTTATTGTCTAAAGTAGTTTTAGCTACTCCATATAAATATAAAGGCATAGAGATATTAGAAGAGCTTAGAGTAATTTTATTATTATTTGCTTTACCACTAGCTGTAGTAGCTGCTGTGATTTGAATTTTATCTTGGTAGTTTTCTACTACACTTTCTTGAGTTAAATCTCCTTTTATATTAATACTATTTCTATTAGCACCTTTAGTAGCTACTCCACCATAAAAATTAAATTCATTCTTACCTGTAAAATTAGCATTAATTTCAAAAGGTTTTTTAAGATGAACATTAATGCTATTATCATTAGCATAACCATTTTTAGTAATACCTGCATAAAAGTCTAAGAGTGCTTTTACTTCTACATTGGTATTAAGGGCAAGTAAGGTTTGTAAGTCTTTAATCTCTATAGTATTTTTATTAGAGCTACCTTGAACTATCTTACCTCCATAAACTTCTCCATTTAATACAGCATTATAAGCTAATGGAGTATTTTTAGTATCTACTCTTAAATCTAGTTTTAAATCATTAATGAATACATTATTATTACTTACTTCATAGTTTTGGTTATTATTTACATCTACAAAGGCTCCTGCTAAATGAGTAGCAGCTGATGTTGAATAAGATCCACTTGGTCCATGGATAATTAAAGTAGCTCCATCTAATACAACTTTATTATTTTTAGCATTTCCATTATAAGTCATAGCACCTACTATATGAGTCATTCTCTCATCAAATACATTATCACCTAAGATGTTTTGCTTATAGGGGGTAGCATGAAAGTCTAGTTTTGCTCCTTTATTGAGTATAACACTATTATAATTTACATTAGCATCAATACCAAAAGCACCTACTACATAAGGAGCACCATTTAAAGGAAGAGTATAGGTGTTTTCAACACCCATATTAACATAGGTATCTTTGGAGTAAATTAAAGTATTATTATTAGCTTCACCCTTTCTAGCTATAGCTGGAGTGATTAAGAAATTATATTTATTATCATATCCACTAGCTTTAGGATTCATTATGTCTTTATTGCTAGGTTTTAAATAATATACTGAAGAAAGCTCTCCTGTTTTTAACATTAAAGTATTATTATTAGCTTTAGCATTAAATACATAAGCAGAAACTAAAAAAGGTATATAGCTTACTTGACTAATAATATCATTAATAGAATATGCTCCATGAAAGCCATTAACTACAAATATATCTTCTTTAATACTTGGAGTAAGGATTTCTTGTTTTAATATCATATCACTTATATTATTGTTTTTTGCAGATTTAGGATTATCATAAATTAAAGTAATATTAGAAAGGTTTTTATTAGTAGCCATTTGACCATAATAATTTATACCATTTAAAAATTTATAAGTATTATTAGTATAATCATATACACTTTCATTATTAAAACTATGTTTTTTAATTACATAAGCATTTAAAGTTTTATCATAATTTGCTTGGGTAGCTGCATATAAAGAATTGATTGAAAGAATGGTTAATAAAGAAAGTTTTAAAAGATTGGATTTTTTATAATGTAAAGAAGTTAGGCTAAAACGAAAACTATCGTTCCCCCCCCCCATAGAGTATTTTTTAGATAAATTTGTATTCATTGAAAAAGTCCTTTCAAAAAATATTTATTGTTGTGTGTTTATGTTTGTGATTATATAAAATTATTAATAGTATTAATAATAATAACTAATTAATAGTTTATATTAGGAAATGTTAATATTATGTTTATAAATTTAAGCTTAAATATAAATAATAATAAAATATTATAAAAGAGAACAATATATTATAATATAGACTTTCAAGATAGTTATTTGAATGTTTTATATGAAAATATTTTATTCTGTTTTTTCTTTCAAATCATTAAAAACTAATTCTTTAGAACATTTTTTACATTTATATGCTATGTTTAAGTATTTAATTTTTATATGCAAACCATAATCTAATTTATGAATCATATCTTTACAATCACAAACATAATCATATTGTTCATCTTTTTCTATAGTCTCTTCTTTATTTTCTTTTTGCTCTAAAGAATTTTTAAATATTCCTATTTTCATATCGTGTTCTAGAACATGTTCTAAAAGCCATACTGATACAATTTCATATAATTTTTCTTTTAAATCATTAGTAGTAGAGCAATCCACAATTAAACAACACATATCTTTGATGATTTTTTTATGCATAGCCTTGTGTTCTACTAAATATGGATAATTTATACTTTCCATATATTCTTCTTCATCTTTAAAATGTACTTGCATATAATCAAATAAATCACACAATAATTCTTTTACTTCTGTTTTATAAATGTGTCTATTTAAAAGTTTTGCACTTTTTTCTGCCAAAGCAAAAAGAGTTTGATGTTGCAAGTCTATATCTACATTGCCTACACTAAATTTCTCATCCCAAGCAGGAAATACTTCCATTTAAAACTCTCGTTCTGGGTGAATGATTTTTTTACAAAATTTGCAATTGTATTTTACACCATTGAGTATTTGTTGATGCAAACGATAAGGGATTTTACGCTTATTAATACAACCGCAAACATAAACAACATACTTTGGAGCAAATTCTTCAAAGATAGGTTCTGTGGATATATCGTCTTCTTCAAATGTATATTCTTTTTCCCTAAGTTTTTGTTTTACATATTCGCGATATTTTTGATCTTCATATAAAATATGTCCTAAAAGCCACTTTTCTATAAATATATTAAATCTTTCTTTAAATTCATTAACAGTTCTACTATGTTTAAATAATATGATTAAAAATGATACAATTTCTTTATGGACTTTTTTATGATGTGCTAAATCTGGATAGCCTATTTTTTCCATATAATCTTCTTCATCTCTAAAATGTATTTTTACGCATTTAAAAAGTTCGGCTGAAATAGATTTAATTTTTTGAAGTTTAACATGATTTTCTGTCATAAAATAAATTTTTTTTGCTATTTCAAATAAAGCTTTATGCTGTTCGTCAATAGTTTTATTGTGTACGCTATATTCTTCTTTCCAACTTAACACTAAACTAAATTCCTTAATTCTAAAATAAATTTCACAATCAATTAAAAATATGAGATTTATTACTTACAACAAACGATAAATAAAAAAGTGTTAAGAATTTATAAGTTTTGACTTTTTTAAAAATATTAACATATAGGGTGTTATAAAAAAAATTATCGATCCCCCCCCCCCGTTAAGGTGTTTAATAAATAAATCCTTATTCATTGGAAGTTCCTTAAAAAAATATTTTGCTATATTTTCTACATTTTTATTGCTAATAATGATTATTAATAATTTAAAAACACACAAAAGAATATTAATATTATATTTGTAAATTTAAGCTTAAAATTGGGGTATTTATAATAATAAAATATTAATGTAATAAATATATATTATTAAAAAATAATAAATATTAAAAGTATTATTTAAAATACTAGTAAAAAAATTTCTTAATCAAAACAATACTTAATAAACTAGATAATACAATAAATACAACATAAATATGCATAAAATCTTTATATAAAAAATTTATCGCAAAAGGAGTTAAAAAACCTAAGATAGCATAAGAGATATTATAAGCAAAAGAAAGACCACTTGACCTTAGTGAAGTTTTAAAAATTTGAGTCATAAAAATAGGTGCAAAAGCTATAATACCTTGAGTAAAACAAGCAAACAAATAAAACATTAAAAATTGTTCATTGTAAAAACTAAACAAAATTCCAAAAAAACCAAATAAAAATGTAAAAAATACACAAATTTTGAGATGTCCTAATAAATCCGCTAAGTAACCTTGTAATAAACTACCCAAAATAATCATAACTATAGCCAAATTTTGATAATACAAGGCAGTAGTTTTACTAACTTCTAACAAGCTTTCAAAATATTGAGGTAGTATCATTAAAGTGGCAACACCACTAGTTAAAACTATAGTTTGCAAGGCACATACAAACATACTCAATTTATGAGTTTTTAAAGCATCTTTTAAAGGAAAATTTAAAATAGAGTTTTTGGCTTTAAGAGTTTTAAATTGTGGAGTTTCATTAAGCTTGGTTCTTAAAAACAAACTAAAAATTCCAAAAAATCCACCAATTATAAAAGGAATTCTCCAAGCAAATTTTTCGACCTCTTCTTTTGTGAAATACTCATAAACAGCTAAAGTAGCTAAATTTCCAAGTAACAATCCTAAAGTTAGAGTTGCTGAAATAAAACCGAGTGCCAAACCTACTCTTTTTTTGCTTACAAATTCGCTAACAAAAATCCATGCACCACTTACCTCAGCCCCAATTGCCAGTCCCTGAGTAATTCTTATAATAAAAAGTGTAAAAGTCGCAAATAAACCTATACTTTCATAGGTTGGTAAGATTGCTAAAATAAAACTTGGAACAACCATTAAAAGCATACTTATATAAAAAACTTTTTTACGACCTTTAGTATCTGCAAAATGAGCCATTATAATAGCTCCAAAAGGCCTTGCTAAATACCCAGCACCAAAAGCTATATAAGTATTTATTAAAGGCCAAAAATCATCATTTTGAGGAAAAAAAATCTTTGCAAAAACACTCGCAAAGAAGACAAAAAGCACAAAATCATAAAATTCTAAAATACCACCCAAAGAAGCATAGATGGTATTTTTAAAAGCTTTTTGCATTATTAAATTTTACCACCTTCGATTACTACATCATCAGCTTTAATATCATCACTAAAAAATGGTTTTAAGGTTTCATCGTAAGCTTTGTGGAAAAATTGCTCATTTTGTAATTTTACAATCAAATCATTGATAAATTTCAACATAACTTCATCGCCTTTTTTTACAGCAGGAGCTATGACATCATGATTTCCAAGCTCTTTAATCACCACTTCAAAATTTGGATTTTCCTTAGTCCAAGCAAAAAGCAATGCATTATCATGACTTAGCGCATCGCCTCTTTTACCGATTAAAGCTGCAAAGGTTTCTGTATTTTGATCAAATTTAATTGTTTTTACCTCTGGCATATTTTTTGTAAAATATGCATCAGCTGTAGTTCCTTTATTTAAAATTAAAGTTTTATCTTTTAAATCATCTATAGTTTTAATATCTGATCCTTTAGGAGCCACTATCCCAAGAGCAACTTTCATATAAGGTAAAGCAAAATCAACAACAGCTTCTCTTTCTGGAGTTTTAGTAAAATTAGCTAAAATCAAATCTACTTTATTTGATTTCAAAAATTCCACCCTATTTGCAGCTTCTACTAAAACAAACTGCACTTTATTTTCATCGCCTAAAAGCTCTTTTGCTATGCGTTTAGCAAAATACACATCATAACCTTGATTTTTCCCTTGTGCGTCTAAATAACCAAATGGAGGTTTATCACCAAATACACCTATGCGGATAACACCATGTTGTTTGATTTTTTCTATGGAGTTTTCATTAGAATTTGAATTTGAGCATGCACTAAAAAAAAGTGCCATTAAAAACGATAAAAGAAAAATCTTTTTCATACTTTTTCCTTATGATTAAAATTTTGAATTTTTAAACCTTATATTATTTTCTTAAACAAATTCTTTAAAAGTCAATTTTAACGATGAAAATCAAATAAATTGAGAAATTTTTTCGCACGATCACTTTTTGGTTTTTCAAAGAAGTCTTTAGGATTTGAAATCTCTATTACTTTACCATCATCCATAAAGACTATTTTATCAGCAACTGCTTTAGCAAACCCCATCTCATGAGTAACTATAAGCATAGTCATACCATCTTTTGCTAAATTTAAAATCACATCTAAAACTTCTCGCACAATTTCAGGATCAAGTGCAGCTGTAACTTCATCAAAAAGCATGATTTCAGGATTCATACATAAACTTCTAACTATAGCTATACGCTGTTTTTGTCCTCCGCTTAACTCTTTAGGATAGGCTTTTAATTTATGTAAAAGTCCTACTCTTTCAAGCCAGTATTTTGCTTCTTCTAAGATCTCTTCTTTTTTTCTTTTTTGCACTTTTAATGGACCTAAGAGTATATTTTGCTCCACATTTAAATGATCAAAAAGCTCATAAGATTGAAAAACCATACCAATTTTTTGGCGAATCTGGGTCCATTTTTTAAAATTTTTATCAATTTTTTCATCATCTATAAAAATAGCCCCATCGGCCATTTCTTCTAAGCCGTTAATGCATCTTAAAAGTGTAGATTTTCCACAGCCACTTGGACCTAGTATAACCACTACTTCTTTTTGATTTACTTCTAAATTAATATCTTTTAAAACATGATGATTATCATAATATTTTTGTAAATTTTGTATTTTTAATATACTCATATTAGCTCCATTTTCTTTCTAAATACTTTGAATATACCGACAAAGGATAACAAAGTATAAAATAAATCAATAATATCAATCCATAAATAACAAAAGCAGCATAAGAATTTCGAAATAAATTTAATTCTATAATTTGCTGCCCAACCTTAATAAGCTCTATACCTCCAATCAAATAAATCACAGAAGTACTTTTAATAATTCTTGTAAAAAGATTAATACTCATTGGCAAAAGTCTTCTTAAGGATAAAGGTATAATGATAAAAAGATAAACTTCAAATTTATTAAAACCTAGAGAAAGTCCGGATTCATATTGGTGTTTTGGAATACTAGCCAAAGATGATCTAACCAAATCCATCATCTCAAACACACCCCAAATACTAAAAACAATAACACTTGAACCCAAAGCACTCAAATGCCATCCAAACCATTTAGCTAAACCAAAATGCACTATAAAAAGCCAAACAATCAAAGGCATAATACGCACAAACTCGAGCATAAAACGACAAAAAGCATAAAGGAATTTGTTTTTAGAATGCATTAAAATTCCAAAAATCACTCCTCCTATTAGTGAAATCAAAACACTAATTAACGAAAGCTCTAAAGTGATCTTTAAACCTTGTGCTAGTCTAAAAAAGGTATCTTGGTTTAAAATTTCAAACATAATTCAACCTTTTTTCTATACGGTTTAACACTAAAGATAAAGGTAAAATTAAAATTAAATAACAAAGTACCAAAGCAAATAAAGCTTCATTGCTTTTATAATAAAGTCCTATAAGATCTTTAGCCACATATACTAAATCCGCTAAAGCAATAATGCTTACTACTGAAGTTTCTTTGAGTAAAAAAATAATATTTGCACTAATACTTGGCATAGCAACACCTAAGGCTTGAGGAATAATCACATAATATAAATTTTGCCATTTACTTAAACCCAAAGAAAGCCCAGATTCATACTGCTGTTTTTTTACAGCTTCCATACCTGCTCTTAAGCTCTCAGCCATATATGAACCACCTAAAAAGCTAAGTCCTACTACAGCACAAGTAAAAGAACTAAGATGTATATTAAATTCAGGTAAAGCATAATACAAAAAGAAAAGTTGAATTAATAATGGTGTATTTCTTGAAAATTCTATATAAATTTTACAGATTGTATTTAAAAAAGAAAATTTGAAATAACTTATTATGACGCAAAACAATCCTATTATAAGTGAAAAAAATACACCATATATAGCGAGTTTTAAAGTAAGCCAAGAAGCTTGTAAAAACATAGGGCTAAACTTGATTAAAAAATCAAAATCCATAAAACCTTCCGTTGCTAAAAATACAATATTGTAACAAATAAGACTTAAAAACACTTAATTAAATTTTGTATTTTTTCTTTATCTAAAATGATTATTTTACCTTTATTTGTGCAAATAAGCTCTTTTTGTTTTAATTCTTTAAGAAAACGCGATAAGGATTCAGGAGGTAGATTTAAAATTACCGCTATTTCTTTTTGCTTTAAACTTTGTAATTTTTCTTCATTTTCTAGTAAAAAACTAAGCAATCTTGATTTTAAATCCAAAGATTTTTGTCTAATAAAATTTTCTAAAATTCGGATTTTACCAATCAAAGAAGTTAAAAGTAAAAAACCTACTTCTCCATTTTCTATACATAATTTTTTAAATTTTTCAAAATCCAATACACAAATTTCACAATCTTGCTCACAAATAGCATTGGCTGGATATTCAATACCTTCAAAAACAGGCATTTCAGCTATAAAATTTGTATGAGTTAAAGTATGTAAAGTTAGCTCAAACCCCCTAGCATTAACCTTATATATACGCACTTTACCGCTTAATAAAATAAGAATTTTTTTTGCTTTTTCTCCTTGAAAAAACAAAATATTTCCTTTTTTAAAATGTATTTTTTTACCAAAAGAAGCTATTATCTCAAAATGTTTATCCATTTTCTTTTTCCATATTTTTAATATTTTCTTTTGCTTTGATAACTAATTCTTCATCATCTGCAAAATCAAAATATTTAAAATGATTGCCATGTTGAATTTTACCATCAAGTAAATCCCCACTTAGCCTGTTTTTTAAATCAAGCTCGGCTATTTTAAATCCATCTAAAGTTTTAGCAAATTCTAGCAAACGACTTGGAATTTCTTTTTGTTTAGTATATAAATAACAAAAACTCTCAAGACCTACTCTACCAACTCTACCTCTAAGCTGGTGTAAAGTAGCAAGTCCAAGTCTTTCAGCACCAACTATAACAATCACACTAAGCTTAGGTAAAGAAATGCCAACTTCTACCACGGTAGTTGAAAGCAAAATTGCTCCTTTTTCTCTAAATTCTTGTAAAATTTGATCTTTATTTTTATCTTTTCCATGAGTGACATAAACATTTTTGTATTTGTTTATCCAGTATCCTTGTGCTTGCTCTAGTGATAAATAATCTATATTTTCACTTTCATTCACCAAAGGATAAATGATAATTACTTGATGATTTTTAGCTATTTCATCATCTATTTTTTTAAGCAAATATTTAAAATCTTTATCTTGTATACAAAAAGTTTTAATGTCTTTTTTAAAAGGCATTTGTTTGATAAAACTAAAATTTACAAGTTCGCTTTGTATCATAGAAAGTGTTCTTGGTATAGGTGTAGCAGAAAATTGTATGATATGTGGAGTATATTGAGAGTTTTTGCTAAGCTCACTTATTTTTTGTCTTTGATTAGAACCAAAACGGTGTTGCTCGTCTATCATCACTAAAACTGCTTCAAATTCTTCTTGATGAATGAGTGCATGTGTACCTATAATAAAATGAGCTTGTTCTTTTAATTTTGCTAAATCTTTATCCTTTTTTCCACCTTTTAAAAGCAACACATTAACAAAATCAGGTAAAAGTCTTTTTGCTTCATAATAAATTTGCTCTGCTAATATGCTAGTTGGAGCCATCAAGATAGCCTTTTTGGGATATACTAGCAAACTTGCAGCAAGTATAATCAAAGTCTTGCCACAACCCACATCACCCATTACCACACGCCTTTTTGCACTATTGCTTTGCAAATCTTTTTTTATATCTTCAATAGCTAAAAGTTGATCATTTGTAGGAGCAAAATCTAAATTTTTTATCCAAGAAGAAATATCAAAAAGCTCTATTTTATAAGATTTTTGTTCTACCTTTTTACCTTTTAATCGTCTTAAATAATTAAATATTTCTATATATTTTAAATCTTTTATAAAAACATTAAAATTTTCATAAATTTTCAAGTCTTTATAATTATGCAAATTTAAAAGAAGATTTATGTACTTTTGCTCTAATTTTAATGTTTGTAAATTAACTTCATTTACATATTTTGATATGAGTTGTTGTATATTTTCATCTTTAATACCACTTATTTGATATTTTGGTAGTATTTGACCTATATTTTTTACAATCTTTGGATTAACAAACTGCCAAATTCCATTAAAAAAATTCATCTTTGCGTATATACAAACCAAAGCATTTGTCTTAAAAATTTTAAAATGCCATTTATTAGGATGAAAAATCACTATATTTGCTTTTATACCCCATTCTAAACATTCACAAAGCATAAAAAGCTGAGAGTGGTAATTTTGCGTGCTAATAATTTTTACATTTTGGGTGCAAAATGTATCTTTTGGAAACTTTGAAATTCTAAAATCATCAAATTTTTTAGGCAGTATCAAAGCCAAATCAATACAATTTTTAACCCCTAAAGTATGAAGTAGTTTTAAATCCTTTTCTTCAACTTTCATTTTCTATACTTGCAAAACTCACTTTGGTAATTTCACTATGTGCTTTGATAAATTCATTCAATTCATCTAAAGTAGCATTTTTGATCTTTTGCACTTCTTCTTTTAAATTTCCAAGTTTTAAACCATGTAAATACTCATTTAGCATTATATCTAGTCTTTTAGTTAAACTTTCATATCTTAAAGGCATAGAACCTACTAAAAATTGCTTTGCAAGTTGAAATTCTTTTTCATTTACTCCATTTTGAATAAAATTTTCAAAAACTTCTTTAACTAAAATTTTAGCATCATTTGCACTTTCATTTTTAGTTTGCAAATACCCAAAAATTCTACTATAGTTTAAATTTACATCAAGCATAGCATAAGCAGAATACGCTAAACCTCTTTTAACACGCACTTCCTCCATCAAACGAGAACCAAAACCACCTTGACCTAAGATAAACAAAGCAAGTTTAGCTAAATACATTTTCTCATCATCAATTTGTACGTTAAATGGTGAACAAAAGTATATATAAGCTTGCTCTGTAGTCTTTTTCTCGCTTACTTCAATGCTTTCATCAATTAGTTTGTAGCTTTTGTTTTGATTTGGAATATTTCTTTTTAGGATTTGACAAATTTTTTGTGTTGCTGTTTTGATTTCATCTTCCACAATATCTCCACCAAAAACAAATAAAGCATTATCAAGTACCAAATTTTCACTCATAAAATCTTGCAATTCTTTTAAACTAATCTTTTCTATACTTTCTTTAGTTCCATCAAGACCACTAATAAAAATTTCATCTTTAAAAACATTTTTATTTAAAAGTCTTTTTGCTTGATAATCATAATCTGTATTTAAACTTGCAAGCTCTCCTAGAGCTGTTATTTTTAATCTTTGTAGTATTTTTTCATCAAAACGGATATTTAAAAGCAATTCGTGAAGTTTTAACATAGCAAATTCAAAATGCTCTTTTAAACATTTTAAGTTTATTTGAAAATGTTCAAAGCTAGATTTAGCATAAAGTTCTATGGCACGATATTCTAAGCTTTTAAAAAACTCATCATTGCTTCCTTCATTTAAAATTCTTGCAAGCATACTCGCACAACCAGCATTATATTTTTCCGCTATTTTGCCACTATTTTTAAAAATTACTTTAAAATAAACTATAGGAAGTTCATTTTCATACTCATATATTATGTCTATTTTGGTATTATCAAAATCTAAATGCAACATTAAAACCTTTCTAAGATATTATAAGCTGTGTCGCGTTTTGCTGGAATTTCTCCAATATCTTTTATAAGCTCTATCATCTGCTCTTGATTCATTCTATATTTTGCACCAGCAGCAGCTACAACATTTTCTTCCATCATAGTTGAACCTAAATCATTTGCTCCAAATTTTAAAGCAAGTTGACCTATTAATGAGCCTTGTGTAACCCAAGAACTTTGTAAATTTTTAAAATTATCCAAGTAAAGTCTTGCTAAAGCTAATAATCTTAAATACCTATTAGAACTTTGCTTGATAATTTCAGGGTGTTTTTTAATCAAAGGGGTATTTTCGCTTTGAAATGACCATAAAATAAACGCTCTAAAGCCATTTGTTTTATCTTGTAAATTTCTTAAATGATCAAAATGCTCAATAATCTCTTCATCACTCTCAACCGTACCAAACATCATAGTAGCAGTGCTTTTCATACCTATATTATGTGCACTCTCATGCACTTTAAGCCAAGTAGCCGTGTCGCATTTATGTGGTGCTATGATATCTCTTACTCTATCGCTTAATACTTCAGCACCTGCTCCAGGTATAGAAAAAAGTCCTTTAGCTTGCAATCTTTTTAAAACTTCTTCTATAGAAATTTTAGAAACTCTTGCTATATAAGCTATCTCAACAGCAGAAAAACCATGCACGGTTATGGCAGGATAATGTGTTTTTATATATGAAAGTAGATCTTCATACCATTCTATTTTAAGTTTTGGATGAACTCCGCCTTGAAATAAAATTTGCGTTCCGCCTATAGCTTGTAATTCTTCTATTTTTTGCCCTATCTCTTCGTATTTCAAAATATAAGAATCATCATCTTTTTCTTTTCTACAAAAGGCACAAAAATCACAATCAATACAACAAATATTAGTATAATTTATATTTCTATCTACTACAAAAGTAGTTATTTTTTCAGGATGAAGTTGTAATTTTTTATTATAAGCTTTTTCTCCTAATTCATATAAAGGCATTTTTTGAAGTATTTCTAAAGCTTCTTCTTTACTTAATCTATTCATTTTTAATCCTCTTAAAAAGATTATTATAACATTTAAATGTAAAATAATCTTAAAAAGGATATAATCAAAACCTTTAATTTTCATATTTTCTAGGATCATTATGACTTATAGATCTTTACTTAAAACCAACAAAACTTTTCGACTTTTAGCTATAGTTCAATTTATAAGCTATTTTGGAGCTTGGTTTTCTCAAGTTGGAGTTTTTACACTTTTAACAAAAGAACTTCAAGCACCAGCAAATATTATAGGTTTTTCAGCTATTTTCGTTTTCTTGCCTTCTATTATACTTGCACCAATAAATGGAATAATAGTAGATAGATTTAAACCTAAAAATTTATTATTAACTATGATTAGTATTGAAATGATTTCTATTTTTATGCTAATTTTTGTAAATTCTTTAGCAATGCTTTGGTTTTTGTATCTTTTAACATTTATCCGTATGGCTGTTGCTAGTATGTATTTTCAAACAGAAATGTCAGTTTTACCTAAAATCTTAACCCAACAAGAATTAAAACTAGGCAATGAGCTTCATAGTATTATATGGGCTGTATCATATGCTTTAGGTATGGGTGCTGCAGGATTATTTATAGATTTATTTGGAGTTAAACCAGCTTTCATAGCTGATACTTTAATGTTATTTTGTGCTATGCTTATACTAAAAACACTACTTTTGCCAAATGAAAAAAATACAACACAAAACAATCCTTTAATACTCATCAAAGAAGGTTTAGTTTATGTTTTCAGCAATAAAAAAATCATTCATTTAATTTTGCTTCATGGAGTAGTAGGTATAACAGCTTATGATGTATTAATCACGCTTTTAGCTGAATATGAATATGCCAAAATCATTTCCATACCTTTAGCTATAGGATTATCTAATGCTATAAGAGCAATTTCTTTACTTATAGGACCTTATGTACTTAGTCCATATATCAATAAAAATACCTTAGTATATTTATATCTAGCACAAGGTATAGGTATAATGATTTGGGCTTGCTTGCAGTTTAATTTTTACATTGCTTTTATAGGACTTATAATGGCAGGATTTTGCACTTCATCTTTATGGAGCTATACTTATACGCTTTTGCAAAATGATTGTGATAAAAAATACTATGGTAGGGTAATAGCATATAATGATATGGTATATTTAACTTTTAGTGCAATTATTGCTTTTTCTACTGGATATTTATTTGAATTTTATGGATTAAAATTAAATTATTTTACCTTTGGATTAGGAGTATGTTTTATATTTGCGGCAATTTATTGGTGGTGGTTTAATAAAAAATATAATTAATCCACCTTAGAATAATAAACTCCACCTGCTGAAAAGTTTTTATCAAAATAAGCTGTCTCTGGAACAAGATCTGATTTTCCAGGATAAACCCTACCCTCTTTATTTAAAATCTTATAAAAACGCTCCATAAGTCTAATCTTAAAATCTTGATCAAAATATATCATCATATTTCTTGAAAAAATCACATCAAATTTTCCAAGCTTAAACAAAGAATCATCAAAAACATTACAAAGCTCAAAACGACATCTACAAGCTAAAGTTTCTTTTTTAAGAAAATACATTTTATTTTTTACATCAAAATAACGCGTTTTTTGCATAGTATTTAATCTAGCTACTGAACGCTCTGAATATATCATATCATTACATTTATCTATCATTTTTTTATTAATATCTATACCAATAATATTGACCCCTTTAACAAAATTCTCACTTGCTAAAATAGCTAAAGAATACACCTCTTCTCCACTTGAGCAAGGAGCACAAAGCACATTTACAGGACGATCAAGAGATTTTATATAAAAAATTACATCTTTTAATTGTTCTAATTCTCTAAAAAAATAAGTTTCACAAACTGTGATAAAATCCATTGTTTCTTGTTTTAAATTCCTTTGAAATTGAACTTTTTCGTTTAATTCACTAAGACTTTTTAAACCAAGTTCTTGCAAAAATTTAGGAAGCTTTATAAGTAAAATATCTTTTTTTGCGTTTAAATTATTACCACTTATTTGTTCTACTATTTTTATAAAATCATGCATTTCATTTTCTGTAATTTTTGTCATTATTTTTCCTGTGATTCCACAAAATTAACTATTTCTTTTTTAAGTTCAATTAAACTCATTGGTTTTAAATTTGGATTTGTATCTCTAGCCTTTTTAGGCATCCCATAAACTATAGAATCAGCTTCATTTTCGCATAAACACCTAACACCAGCTTTATAAAGCTCAAATAGAGATTTGGCTCCATCATCTCCCATTCCAGTCATAATCAAGGCTAAAATTTTATTATATTTGCAAAGATTTACAGCAGAATTAAACAAAACATCAATTCCTGGATTAAAACTACTTACTTGTTCAGTAGCATTTAAAGTCAAAGTATTTCCATTACCAAAAACCATATTTTTTTTGCAAATATAAATTTTACTTTTCAAAATTTCTTTGTCATTTGGTATGATAACTTCGCTTAAAGCTTCTTTGTTGAATTGATTTACAAAAGAAGGGATAAAAGCTGGATTCATATGTTGAGCTATTACTATTGCACAATCTTTTAATTCTATATCATTGAGTAAAAATTTAAGTTGACTTGGACCGCCAGTTGAAGAACCAATTAATATAAGTTTCATTATTTTACCTTAAAAAACAATAAATTTATTATATCAAATAAATATTTGAAAACATTATATACAAGAAAGAAAAATTTTAATTAAATATGATAAAATAAATACTTTAAAAAAAGTAGCAAAAGTGAATATTTATGTTAAGGGAAAAAATTTATATAGCAAGTGATCATGCAGGATTTACTCTAAAACAAGAAATTTCTAACTTTTTAAGTGAAAAGAATATCATTTTAGAAGATTTAGGGCCTTTTTGTAATGAACGTTGTGATTATCCTGATTATGCTCATTTACTTAGTTCAAGAATAGATGAAAAAAGTTTTGGGATTTTAGTTTGTGGTTCTGGAATAGGAATGAGTATAGCAGCAAATCGTCACAAAAATATACGCTGTGCTTTATGTAATGAGCCATTAAGTGCTAAACTTTCAAGAGAACATAATGATGCTAATGTCTTAGCTTTAGGGGCAAGGCTATGTGGGATAGATATGGCTTTTGAAATTATTACCAATTTCATTAATACTTCTTTTAGCGGTGGAAGACATTGTGTAAGAATTAGTAAAATAGAGGAAATTTCATGATATTAAGCTGGCTTGTACTAACTATACTAATATGCATTAGTATTTATATGACTATTATGTTGTTGTATTATAAAACATTATTACATAAAGAAAAAATAGCAAAAGAATTTATTAAAAATAATCTTGATGATACTGAAATTGTTATTAGGAAACTACAGGTGCAACTTCAAAGAAGTTTAGGAAATATTGATATACTTACAGAAGAGCTTAATAAAAGCAAAGCAGACTTAACTTCCCTTAGAACAAGAAATTCACAATATCGTATAGAAAATGAAAAACTTCGACAAAGAATTAAAGAATTAGAAGCAAAAATAGAGGCATTATTATAATGAAAGAGCAAGATAAAAAATATTTACTAGATAATATTAGAGCTATAAAAGACTTTCCAAAAAAAGGAATTATTTTTAGAGATATTACAACTTTATTAAACAACCAAAATGCTTTCACTTTTTTAATGGATCATTTGGTTAAAAAATATCAAAATACAAAACTTGATTATATTGTTGGTATAGAAAGTAGAGGTTTTATTTTTGGTGCTGCTTTAAGTGCTAGATTAAAACTTCCGTTTGTTCCTATTAGAAAACCAGGTAAATTACCTTTTAAATGCTTGCAAGAATCTTATAGTTTAGAATATGGTAGCGATATTATAGAAATTCACACAGATGCTTTTAACAATAGCGAAAACGCAAAAGTACTACTCATAGATGATCTTATAGCTACAGGTGGCACAGCTATCGCAGCTATTAAGCTTATAGAAAAGCTTAATGCAAAATGCATTGAAGCTTGTTTTTTACTAGAACTAAAAGATCTTGATGGAGCTAAAGAATTAGCTAAATTTGTTCCTGTGTATAGCATTTTAGAGGTATAAAATGGAAGAATTTTTAAAACAACTTTTATATGATTATAAAAATTGGGCTTACATCATCGTGTTTTTATGGTGTATATTAGAAGGCGAACTTGCACTTGTTTTAGCAGGTATTTTCGCTCACGAAGGTCATGTGAATTTAGGACTTATCATCTTTGTAGCAGGTTTAGGTGGTTTTGTGGGTGATCAAATATATTTTTATATAGGAAGATATAATAAAAAATATATTCAGAAAAAACTTCGCACTCAAAGGCGTAAATTTGCTATAGCACATTTACTTTTGCAACGTTTTGGTTGGCCTATTATTTTTGTACAAAGATATATGTATGGTTTTAGAACTATAATACCTATGAGTATAGGTTTAACTCGTTATAGTGCGAAAAAATTTGCTTTTATTAACCTTATAAGTGCATGGGTTTGGGCTGCTATTACTATACTACTTGCTTGGTTTTTTGGAAAAGAAATTTGGTTAGCGGTTGAATGGGCTGGAGCACATTGGTATTTTGCTATACCTATTATAGCTTGTTTTTTACTTGCTTTATTTTTAGGTATGAAACAAATAGAAAAATCTATACTTAGAAAAAGGATTCATAAATGATTTTTAGTTTTAAAAAAGAACATTTAAATTCTATTAGTGCTGATTTTGAAGTCGTTCTAGTTCAAAATAAAAACCTAGAAGAATACACTAAAAGCCAAGAGCTTTTTAAAATTTCACAATATAAAGGAGAGGGAATTTGTATAGATATACAAAATAAAATTCTTTATAGTGAATTAAAAAGCTTAGAATATGAAGACATAAGACTTGCTTTTGCAAATGCCTATAAAGCTTTAAAAAAACTTGAAATTCAAAGTGTTAAAACAAAATGTGTTGTAGGGCAATGTGTAGTGAATAGCTTTAATGCTTTAGTTCAAGGATTTACTTTTGGTGCTTATGAATTTAATAAATACAAAAAAGAAAAAACACCAAGTAAATTAGAAAATATTTTTATATCCAAAGAAGAAATTAATAATAAAACTTATAATATAGATGATGCTTACACAGGAATAAACTATGGGCAAATTTTTTCAAATGCCTGTGATTTTGCAAAAAATATTGTCAATGAAATTCCACAAATCTATACTCCAGCTAAAATGGCCGAAGACGCGCTTAGTTTAAGTCAAAATGATTGCAAGATTTCATGTAAAATTTATGAAAGTGATTTTTTAGAAAAAGAAAAAATGAATGCTTTTTTGGCAGTAAATCGTGCTTCTATTCATCCTCCAAAACTTATACACCTTTCTTATAAACCACAAAATGCAAAAATGAAAGTAGTGTTTGTAGGCAAAGGACTAACCTATGATAGTGGCGGACTTAGTCTAAAACCAGCCGATTATATGCTTACTATGAAATCAGACAAAAGTGGCGGAGCAGCTGCAATGGCTATCATTAAAGGTGCGAGTGAGTTAAACCTTGATATAGAAGTGCATTCTATCATAGGTGCAACTGAAAATATGATAGGCGGAAATGCTTACAAGCCTGATGATGTGCTTATTTCAAGAGAAGGTGTGAGTATAGAGGTTAGAAATACCGATGCTGAAGGAAGATTAGTTTTAGCTGATTGTCTTTCACTTGCTCAAGATCTAAAACCTGATTTATTAATAGATCTTGCTACACTAACTGGAGCTTGCGTAGTTGGACTTGGAGAATACACAAGTGCCATCATGGGAAATAACGAAGATCTACAAAATGAATTTTTTAAAGTTAGCAAAAAAAGTGGAGATTTAACTACTATATTACATTTTAATCCTCATCTTAAAGAACTTATAAAATCAAATATAGCAGATGTTAGCAATACCTCTTCAAGTCGCTATGGTGGGGCTATTACAGCGGGGTTATTTTTAAATTCTTTCATTAAAGATGAATACAAAGACAAGTGGTTGCATTTAGACATCGCAGGGCCAGCTTACCTAGAAAAAGCTTGGGGATATCATAGCTTTGGTGCAACTGGGGCTGGAGTTAGAATGTGCCTTTCATATTTACTTTATCTTTCAAGGAATAAAAAATGAGTTTATCTGTAGGTATAGTAGGGCTTCCAAATGTTGGAAAATCTACAACTTTCAATGCACTAACAAGAGCACAAAATGCTGAAAGTGCAAATTATCCATTTTGTACCATAGAGCCAAATAAAGCTGTGGTTCCTGTGCCTGATTATCGTTTAAAAGAATTAGCAAAAATAGTCAATCCTCAAAAAATAATACGCTCAAATATAGAATTTGTTGATATAGCAGGCTTAGTAGCAGGAGCTAGCAAAGGCGAAGGTTTAGGCAATAAATTTTTATCTAACATACGCGAAACAGAGATGATTTTACATATAGTGCGTTGTTTTGATGATGAAAATATCACCCATGTAGCAGGAAGTGTTAATCCTGTGCGTGATGTTCAAATCATTGAAACAGAGCTTATTTTAGCTGATATTGAGCAGCTTAGCAAAAAAATAGAAAAACTATCTAAAGGTGTAAAGGCAAATGAAAAAGGTGCAAAAGAAAGTTTAGCTTTAGCAAATGAACTTTTAGAACACTTAAACCAAAATAATAGTGCAAGTTCATTTCCAAATAAAAATGAAATTTATCAAGCTCTTATAAAAGAACTAAGACTACTTTCTGCTAAAGAAGTTATATATGGAGCAAATGTTGATGAAAATTCACTTTTAGAAGATAATGAATTTGTAAAAGATCTTAAAGAATTTGCCGCAAAATCAGGCCATGAAGTAATTAAGCTTTGCTCTAAAATAGAAGAAGAAATGATTGCACTAAGTGATGAAGAAAATTACGAATTTTTAAAATCTTTAGGCATAGAAAGAAGTGGTCTTGAAGTAGTTATACGCACAGCTTTTTCAAAACTGAATTTGATTAGCTATTTTACCGCAGGACAGGTTGAAGTTAGATCATGGACTATCCAAAAAGGGTGGAAAGCTCCAAAAGCAGCAAGTGTTATCCATAATGACTTTGAAAAAGGTTTTATCAAAGCTGAAGTGATTTCTTATGAAGATTATATTGCTTACCAAGGAGAAAATGGAGCAAAAGAAGCTGGAAAATTACGCCTTGAAGGAAAAGATTATGTTGTCTGTGATGGCGATGTAATGCATTTTAGATTCAATGTTTAATTCAAATTGCAAGCTGTTTTAGCTTGCAATTTCAAAAATACACCCCACCACTTAAATATAATTTCATTCTATGATCATCATCTAATTTGTATTTATGTAATGCTCTTGCTCCATCAAGTTTTATATAATACTCATTAGCTTTATTATAAAGTATTTGTAAGCCTAGTGCATCTAAGAAATGATCATCTACTAATCTATTACCTGAATCTTTTTCATACCAAGCATAACCTATATCATAAAAGGGAGTAAAATAAAAATTAGTATTTGGTATATTTATTCTTATACCAAAGTTAGCTACTATAGTATTATCTCCATCACCTTCTCCATTATCATAAGCTCTTACTCCATAAGCTCCACCCAAAGATGAACTTTCAGAAGAATCAAGCTCAAAATTCCCTAATACCTTTTGATAGTTTATATTAACAGTATGAGTAATATATTCATTAAAACTATAATAATTATTCAAACTAGCATTGAGTTTTCTAAACCAACCAAAGCCATTACCACCACTTTTAGATGTATCTCCAAATACAGTAGTTCCATCATCTTTTACCTTACCTATGCTTATTTTAGCACTATAACTTAAGGTATTGTTTTCAAAGCCTCTAAATAAACCTTCTAAACCCATACTTCCTACATTAGAACTTTTATCAAAGGTTAAAAGATCTAAGGTTACATCACTAAGTATTTTATGATATATACTAGAAGTTATATAAAAAGATGAATTAGTATTAATCCATATAGGATAAGAAAAATCTATACCAAAATTCCTAGAAGTACCACTAAAACCTAAACCCTCATATTCTCTTCCTAAATAATAAGTTCCTTGAGATATACTAGGAGTAATTTTTAAATTACCTACAAAGAAAGTATAACTTGCTCCATAATTGATTTGTTTTTCATCACTAGATTGTAAGTAAAAATTATAATAATCTCCCATATTAAGTATAGAATTAAATCCCATACTAATACCAGCTCTATATTCTCCTGCACTCTTAATACCATAATTATCACTATATATTAATACATTAGCCTTAGTATCAGGTTCTACTTCTATAAGAATATCAGTTTCACCTACATTCTCTCCTGCTTGTAAACCTGCTAAGGTTTGAAGTCCATACATTTCATTGACTTTATATACACTATCTTCTATTAATTTAGTAGAAATGATTTTACCTTTGATTCTTTGATTGAGCTTACTTTCTAAAAAATGATCTTTTATAGTAGTTTTATTTTTTATTATATACTTACCTAATACTCCTAAAGAAATATTAACTTGAATGTTTTTTCCATCAAATTCTTGTTGAGGAATATAAGCTGTTGCTGCAGGATAACCATTTACTTGAAAATAATAAGCAATGATATTAGATATATCTTGTAAATCTTGTAAGCTAAATCTTCTTGTTTTAAACTCACTCACTAAGCTTTGTAAATCTTCTTCTTTAATACCTAGTTTTTCAAAGCTAGTGTTTTCATTAGTAAGAACAAATTTATATTGAGTGAGTATTTTTTTATTAGTAGTAGTATTGGTTAAATTAGTATTATTAGTAGTAGTATTAACTTTATTGTTTGAAGTATTATTATTTATATTAGTATTATTTTCTTTATTGGTAGTATTATTAGAATTATTATTGTTAGTTTTATCTTTTGTATTAGAATTAGTATTAGTTTTATTATTGTTTGTATTAGTGGTTGGGTTGGTATTAGTTTGATTGTTTAAGTTATTAGTAGATGATTTAGCTTTTTCATCTTCTTGTTTAAATTTTTCTTCTAATTCTTGTTTTTTTTCTTCAAAGTCTTTTTTAGCTTCTTGGCTTTTTTTATAATCATCTTGGGTTTTTAGATTTTCTTTGATAGCTTTGTTTTGAGGGATGTTTTTATCAGGGGATAATTCTATAATTTTTCCTATATCATTTTTAGTTATAGTGATACTTCCATTATTAGCATAAACTAAAGAACTAATTGCTATGGTGCTAAGTAAAAGTTTTTTCATATTGGTTTTTTCCTTTATTTTAATTAATCTTTTATTTTAAAGTTAAGAGTTTTTGTTTTTTTTATTTATTTGTTTTTAATTATATAAACTACTAAAAATTAGTAGTTTATATAGATTGTTTTTAAAAACTTCCAGTAACACAAGGATTCATAGTTTTAAAATTATCACTTACTATACAAATCTTTCCTTTTTGCATTAGGGCTGTTTCTTCTACTTCTTCTTTTTCGTTTTCTTCATATTCAAAAGTAGGTGTTTGTTTTTGAGCATTAGCTACTTGGCGTGATACTTTTTTATAGTCTTCATTTTCATTACCATTAACTATTACTTCATCTAAATTAGGTGTAAGTAAGGCTAAGTTTTTAAACTCACCTTTTATTTTAAAGTGATTATTTGAATCAGTGCTTGTTTTGCTTTGCCAAGTTTGTAATAATTCTTGATTATCATTTATACTAGCAAAAAGTTCTTTACTAAGATTGTTTAATCTATCTACTTCAGCTTTTAAAGAATTTAAAGTTGCATCATTTTTTAAGCTAGGATTTTCATTGACTTTTTTAACATAGTCATTATATTTAGCTATAGCTGTTTTTAATTGTTCTTGAGCTGTTTTTAAATCTATAAAGGCTTTGTTAGATTGTTTGACTAAAGGTTTTAATTTATCATTGATAAAGGCTAAAAGATTTGCCTTATTTGTAGCAAATCTTTGATAATTTCTATAATTTGTTTTATAGTCATTACCAAAACCTTCTAGTATTTCTTTCATACCTTCTTGACCATATAAGGCTTCTAGGAAAGATATACTTTGTTTTAGTTCTTCACTTATTCCTTTGATTGAACTAAGATCATTTATATCTATCCAGTAATTACCTGCAAGAATTTCTCCTAACCAAGTATTTAAATCATTTGCACTAATTACATCATCACTACCTAAGATTACATCAGGATTAGTTGGGGTAGATGGATTAGATGGTGGGGTTATACTAGGAAGTTGCACTATAGGTCTTGCTATGGTGTTATCTTGTTGTTTGAATTGATTGTAGGCTTGGTTTTTATCTGTATAAGTGTGAATTTGGATTTTATCATTGGTATTACCCCAGTAGTTTTGATCGTATGTTGCATTAGTTAAATCATTTGTATGATGATAGATATGGATATTGTCAGGATTAGTACCAGTAAAATAACCTTTACCAAAGAATTTACCTGCATAATTATAATTACCACCACTTGCACTTATACTCATATTGGGATTAAAAAATACATAAATGTTTTTGAAGATAGAATCACTATCAGCTTCACCAGCAAAACCACCAGCATAGATATAATTACCATTACCCCTACTACTAGTACTAATATTCCCTATATTATTTAAAGAGATATTGGTAAAGGTTCCACTAGCCTCACCAGCGAAACCGCCAGCTTGGCTACGGCCAAATTCACCATTACCACCATTACCACCACTACTGCTAATATCCCCTATATTGTTTAAAGAAATATTGCTAAAGGTTCCACCAGCATCACCAGCAAAACCACCAGCAAAGCTAATATCATTACCTCTACTACTAATATTCCCTATATTATTTAAAGAAATATTACTAAAGGTTCCACTAGCCTGACCAGCAAAACCACCAACATAGTTATTCCAATTAGCACCACTAGTACTAATATTCCCTATATTGCTTAAAGAAATATTGCTAAAGGTTCCATCAGTAGCCTGACCAGCAAAACCGCCGGCAAAGTCACCATCAAGACCACTACTATTACTACTAATATTCCCTATATTATTTAAAGAAATATTAGTATAAGTTCCACTATCAGTCCGACCAGCAAAACCGCCGGCAATGATAAAATCGTGATCATAAACACCCCTACTACTAATACTACCTATATTATTTAAAGAAATATTGCTAAAGGTTCCACTATCAGCCCTACCAGCAAAACCGCCGGCTAAACCACCATTATCATTACCAATAGTACTAATACTACCTATATTATTTAAAGAAATATTGCTAATAGCTAGATTACTACCATAAATCTGACCGGCAAAACCACCAACATAGTTACCACCATTAGCCCTTATACCACCACCCATATAATCTACATTAATATTTTTAATAGTAGCATTATTAGTAGAACCAAATATACCAACATTGTCGGGCTTATTACTTAAAGAAGTTGTGTCTATATTGATATTTTTTAAAGTATAGCCTTGTCCATCAAAGGTTTTAGCAAAAGAAGTAACTATCATAGAAGTACAACCTAAACCATTTAAACAATAATTAGCATAGTTTTGCCAGTCTCTACCTTCTACTCCTTGTCCTTTGTTACCACTAAAATCCACATTCCCTACTAATCTAAACTCATCAACACTTTGTGTATCACCTATATATTCATTCCACCCTTTAGCAAAGTAAAACCATTCTGTAGCATTAGCTTTTTCATTTTCCATATTACCTATAGTTAGGACTTTTTTGAAGTTATTACTTCCATTATGAGTTTGTCCGTTAGTTTCTGTATAGTTTGTATTTTGTATATTGGTGTAATTTCCAAAATTATAATTATCATTAGCAAATTTATTCATTTGTCTTTGTATGTAACCATTTTGTATAGCTGTTACATTTATAGTTGAATTTAAATTAGCACTATCTGCATCTATATATACATTATTTCCTACTAAATGTGTAGTAGAATTAACATTACCTAGCTTACCACCTTGTATATCTACTTTATTACCTATAAGCAATACTTTATCTGCATTAATATTACCCATATTAACTACATTACCTAATTTATTAGGTTTAAATACAGGTGAGAAAGTATGAGCATTTTCATAAGTTAAATTTTTAAATGTTGTATAATCTGCATTATTTAAAGATGAAGTAGAAACCACAAAGCGATTAGCATTGATAGTTCCTGTTTTAGTAATGATTACTCCATTAGGATTGATTAAAAATACATTATTACCATTAGCATTTAATAAACCAGCTATAGTAGATTTACTTGTTCCATGAGCAATGTTTAGATAGTTTTTATTGCTTCCTCCAAAATTTACACTCTCACCTTGATTAATACTAAATCCACCACCCCATTGAATGACAGAACTAACTTTATGACCATTAATATTCATAGTATTACCATTAATGTTTATACTACCTGTTGTTCCATGAGTAAATTTACCTCCACTAGGTAAAGCCATTAGTGGAGAAAAAAGTAAAGATACTGTTATACCTGAAAGTATAATATGATGAGTTAGTTTTGTTGTTTTCATATTTGCTCCTTTGTAGTTTTAATTTAAATTTACTATGATGCTTTTAGCATCATCACTAATACTTAAAGTATAAGTAGCTCTTTGAACCTTTTCTTTAATGTTTTTATCTAAGGCTTTTTGATTTTTATGTATTTGATTTAATAGTTTTTGTAAATCTTTTTTATCTAAGTGTTTATTGTTTTCATCTACAAAGCCTTTTTCACTTTGCATTAAAATAAAACTTTTATTTTTTAAAGTATTATTGGTATAAACATTAATAGAAGTTTTTTCACTTAGATAAATAGCTTCTTTAGTATTTAAATAATTTTTAGTATTATCTTTTAGTATAAAGCTATAATGATCAAAGTAATTTACTAATTTAGCATTAATATTAGTATTTAAATAAAGATGATTATTAGTTCCACTTTTATGAGTAAGTGCTTTTGAGATATAAGTATTATCATTGGTTTTTTCTCTTAAAAAGCTACCTGCTAATACATCTATATTAGTATTTTTATAAATATTAGTAGTTCCACTTAAGTATAAGCTATTATTATAACTTTTATCATCTTGATTATATATACCAGAAGCAGTTATAAAAATAGTAGAATTGTTTTTATACTCATCTATATTTAAATTAGTTATATGAGTATAATTATCATGAGTATTTTTAGCAATACCAGCACTAATTAATATATCTCCTTCTCTTGTATCAGAAGCTGTTCCTAGTGCAATATTTGTAAAAATGATTTTATTATTAGCACTTTCGTTATAAGCTCTAATAATATATACATTATCATGAGCTGCACTAGAATAATCTTTTATATTAAAAATATTTTCATTAGCATTTTCATTAGCTCTTAAAATGATTTTAGAGCCTTTATCTATACTTGAAGCATTAGATAAAGATTGGACTAAATTATAATGTATAGTATTTTTTTCTAAATTATCAGCTTCTATAATAGTAGTTAGATTTCTACCTGATTTTACATTATCTAAAGTTATACTATTAGCATTAGCACTATTTGCATAATAGTCTTTATTGTCTAAAGTAGTTTTAGCTACTCCATATAAATATAAAGGCATAGATATATTAGAAGAGCTTAGAGTAATTTTATTATTATTTGCTTTACCACTAGCTGTAGTAGCTGCTGTGATTTGAATTTTATCTTGGTAGTTTTCTACTACACTTTCTTGAGTTAAATCTCCTTTTATATTAATACTATTTCTATTAGCACCTTTAGTAGCTACTCCACCATAAAAATTAAATTCATTCTTACCTGTAAAATTAGCATTAATTTCAAAAGGTTTTTTAAGATGAACATTAATGCTATTATCATTAGCATAACCATTTTTAGTAATACCTGCATAAAAGTCTAAGAGTGCTTTTACTTCTACATTGGTATTAAGAGCAAGTAAGGTTTGTAAGTCTTTAATCTCTATAGTATTTTTATTAGAGCTACCTTGAACTATCTTACCACCATAAACTTCTCCATTTAATACAGCATTATAAGCTAATGGAGTATTTTTAGTATCTACTCTTAAATCTAGTTTTAAATCATTAATGAATACATTATTATTACTTACTTCATAGTTTTGGTTATTATTTACATCTACAAAGGCTCCTGCTAAATGAGTAGCAGCTGATGTTGAATAAGATCCACTTGGTCCATGGATAATTAAAGTAGCTCCATCTAATACAACTTTATTATTTTTAGCATTCCCATTATAAGTCATAGCACCTACTATATGAGTCATTCTCTCATCAAATACATTATCACCTAAGATGTTTTGCTTATAGGGGGTAGCATGAAAGTCTAGTTTTGCTCCTTTATTGAGTATAACACTATTATAATTTACATTAGCATCAATACCAAAAGCACCTACTACATAAGGAGCACCATTTAAAGGAAGAGTATAGGTGTTTTCAACACCCATATTAACATAGGTATCTTTGGAGTAAATTAAAGTATTATTATTAGCTTCACCCTTTCTAGCTATAGCTGGAGTGATTAAGAAATTATATTTATTATCATATCCACTAGCTTTAGGATTCATTATGTCTTTATTGCTAGGTTTTAAATAATATACTGAAGAAAGCTCTCCTGTTTTTAACATTAAAGTATTATTATTAGCTTTAGCATTAAATACATAAGCAGAAACTAAAAAAGGTATATAGCTTACTTGACTAATAATATCATTAATAGAATATGCTCCATGAAAGCCATTAACTACAAATATATCTTCTTTAATACTTGGAGTAAGGATTTCTTGTTTTAATATCATATCACTTATATTATTGTTTTTTGCAGATTTAGGATTATCATAAATTAAAGTAATATTAGAAAGGTTTTTATTAGTAGCCATTTGACCATAATAATTTATACCATTTAAAAATTTATAAGTATTATTAGTATAATCATATACACTTTCATTATTAAAACTATGTTTTTTAATTACATAAGCATTTAAAGTTTTATCATAATTTGCTTGGGTAGCTGCATATAAAGAATTGATTGAAAGAATGGTTAATAAAGAAAGTTTTAAAAGATTGGATTTTTTATAATGTAAAGAAGTTAGGCTAAAACGAAAACTATCGTTCCCCCCCCCCATAGAGTATTTTTTAGATAAATTTGTATTCATTGAAAAAGTCCTTTCAAAAAATATTTATTGTTGTGTGTTTATGTTTGTAATTATATAAAATTATTAATAGTATTAATAATAATAACTAATTAATAGTTTATATTAGGAAATGTTAATATTATGTTTATAAATTTAAGCTTAGGAATGATTGATAGTGAATTAATATTGCTTTTATGGAGTAAATATAATGACTAATATTATAAATTATATACATTAAAAAATTTGAGAAAATTTTATGATAAATATTTAAAGCAAATTACTATTAATGCATTTAATAAGCCAATGTGCTATTGTAAGATTTTAATTTTATCTACCAATATACCCTTTGGAGTAAGTCCTATAAATTTTTCACTCACTTTGCCATTTTCATCAAAAAAAACTATCACAGGTACACCATAAATTCCATCCACAGCTTTTGATAAAAAAGAACTTGCTTTACTCTCATATAAAAGTGGCAAATCTAGCTTTTTTTCTAAAGAAATTTTTTGTGCTTCTTCTTTAAATTGAACTCCATTTAATACAGCTATAATAGGAAATTTTTTTTCTTTATAAATTTCATTTAATATCGGAATTTGTGCATTACATGCACCACAATCTTGAGTGAAAAAAAATATTGCATAAGCACTATTAAAATCTTGAATTTTTAATATTTTTTTAAAACCATCATACTCAAAAGCATAATTTTGATTTGAATTTAAAGCTTTAAAATTCCTTTCCGTGCATGCACTTAAAAAAAACATAAGTCCTAAAGCCAAGAAGCAATAGAGGCTTTTAAATACGACCATGGTTTTTCTCCTATGATTTTATCTTGTACTATGCCATCTTTTATGATAAAAGTTGTTGGCACAGCAAAAACACTAAATCTTTGCCATGAAATATCTAAATCATCTTGTAAAAATGTAATATTTTTATAATTATTCTTAGTTGCAAATTCTTCAAAATCTTTACCTTTATCAATAGAATCTACAGCTAAAATAGTGATTTTTTTAGGATATTCGTTGGCTAATTTTTCCAAAAGTGGTAAATCTTTTAAGCAAGATGCACAACCTTGCTCTACAAAAGTTAAAACAATAAGATTATCATAATCAGCTATTTTAATCTTTTTACCTGCTAAATTTTTTGCTGCAATTTCTGGTGCTTTTAGACCTACTTTTCCTCCATTTTTATTGTTGTTTTCAAAACAAGCACTTAAGAAAAATATGCATAAACAAACCAAAACTATATTTTTAATCTTCACTTTTCATTACCCCATGACTTAAAATGATGGTTCTATCAGCAAAAGTAGCTAAATCTGGATTGTGAGTAATTAAAACTATAGTTTTTCCATCTTGTTTTAATTTACAAAAAAGCTCTAGAATGTTTTTTTCATTAGCTTCATCTAAATTTCCAGTTGGCTCATCTGCTAATAAAATTTCAGGATCATTCACTAAAGCTCTTGCTATACATAGTCTTTGCTGCTCCCCACCACTTAACTGACTTGGTAAATGCGAAAGTCTATGTGAAAGTCCCACTTTTTCTAAAGCCATTATAGCATCTTTTTGTTCTATACTAGAATGATAAAATTGAGCTAGCATAACATTTTCTAAAGCATTTAAATAAGGTATCAAATGAAACTGCTGAAAAATTAAACCAATCTTTTCTCTTCTAATTATACTTTTTTCTTCCTCACTTAAATTTCCAATTTCCTTGCCATCTAAAAAATACTCCCCGCTACTTTGAGTATCCATCAATGAAAGTATATTTAAAAGTGTTGATTTACCAGAACCTGATGGACCCATAATAGCTAGCCATTCGCCTTGCTTTACTTCTAAGTTGATATTTTGCAAAGCTTTTACTTCATTAAAATTACGATTTAAATTTGAAATTTTTATAATATTTTTCATTATTCACCCTTTAAATTTTCACAAACATTGATTTTTAAAGCTTTTTTTAGTGGCAAAAAGCTAGCAAAAAATGCAAATACCAAAGAAACAAAAACTGCAAATACCACCGAAAGAAATCTAAAATCTATACTTGCATTAAAAATCAAATATCCAAAAATATTTGCTAGAAAATATCCACAAAAAGCACCAAGCAAACTCGCACTTAAGCTTAAAATAAACACTTCAGCTCCAAAAAGTTTGATGATTTCTTTATATTTAGCACCTAATGCAAGATGCAAGGCTATTTCTTTTTTTCTTGAAAAAATTACCGCACTAAGCGTAGTATTTACACTCAAAGAACTAATAAATAAAATCGTTAAACTAATCAAAGCCATTAAAGCTTTAATTTTTTCTAAAATAATTCCTTCGCTAATAGATACTGAAGCTATTACTTTGGCTTCTATATTGCCTTTGCTAAGTTCTTTTGCTTTTTGAGCTAAGCTTTCATAATCACCTAGTAAAATAGCTTGAGCATAATTTATCACTTCTTTAGCTGCCAATTCTTGTGCCTTTTTTAAAGAAATAATCAAAATTCCATCTTGTTCGTCATTGCTTCTTAAAATTGCTTTAATTTTTACTTTGACTATTTTAGAAATGCTTGGATTGTAAATTTGTAGTTCTTGTCCTATTTTAAGCTCTAATTGTTTTGCTAAATCAGCTCCCACAAAGGCACTATCTTCACTAAAATCACTTAAAGAAAAACTACCTTTTAAAACCTCCATAAAAGGCTTAGTAAGCTTTAAATTTGCAAAATCAACTCCAACTACTACCGCACTTGAACTTTCAAGATTATAAAAACCATATAAAAATGGGGTTAAAGCTTTGGCTTTAAGATTGTCTTTTACTTGGTTAAATTCTTGCATATTCAAAAATTCATCATCTTTTGGAGTGATGATAAAATTAGCTCCATAAGCTTTTAATTCTTTAGATAATTTTGTATCAATATCAAAATATATATTAAAAAATGAGGCACTTACCATAGCACCCATAAACACTGCTATAAAAATAATACAAACTCTTTTATAAGAAAAAATAAGTGATTTAAAAACTTCTTGAATAAAAAAATTATTTCCCATATAAAACCTCTGAAGTAGAAAGTTTAGAAATGCCTTTAATAGAAAATAAGCACCCTAAGAATACTATAAGCACTGCAAAAAATAAACAAATTGGTAAAATAATCCATGAAATTGCAATAATATGGTCAAATATACTCAAAGCTATAAGCTCTGAAATCCCTACACCAAAAATAAATCCTAAAACAGCTCCAAATAAAGCTACTACAACACCTTCTAGAGCAAAAATCATATAAATTTGTAAAATACTTGCACCTAAAGCTTTTAAAAGTCCTATTTCACTTCTTCTTCTAAAAATATCTGCACTCATTAAAGATGAAATAGCTATAGAAGCTACTATTAAACATATGATGCTAACTACTGCCATTAAAGATTGAATTTTAGATACTATCAAACTTTCTGCATCTGAAATTGCACTCACTACTTTTGTACTAGCACCTTTAAAATCTTCTGCTATTTGATAAGCAATAGAACTTACATAAGCAGTGCAATACCACTGATCATACTCAAGCTGATTAAGACTATCCACATCGCGTCTTGCTTTTTGAGCTAAATCATTTTCAGGTATAGTTAAAGCTGAAACTTCTGCTTTAGCAAATAAACCTTCTTTTTTTGAAAGTTTTTGTGCTAAAAGTAAAGAAGTAATGATTTTGTTTGAAAAAGCTTGAGTTAAATCTATAATACCAACGATTTTTGTTTTAAAAATTTGATCATTTTGCACAAGGGTGATTTCATCACCTAATTTTAAATCATATTTTTGTGCTAAGTCTTTTCCTAGCATTACCTCATCTAAGCTATCATCTTTTGGGTAATTTCCTTTGATTTGACTATATTTGTATAATTCTTTAATGCCTGCATAAAAATCATCATCATCTTGAACTTTTATAGCTTTTTCAAAATAAGTCCCTACTAAAGACACATTTTCATAATTTGCACCTGAAGTTTGAATTTTTACTTGAGTATCTAAAAACGGTGCAAAAGCATTGATATTATTTCTCCAAAAAATTTCTTTAATGGTATGGAGTTTATCTTCTTCTAAAAAATTTTGATTTTTTAAAGGCTCATAAATTTTATTACCCACTTCTACACTTAAACTTGCACCCTTTGGCAAAACTAAAATATTTGATCCATAACTTCTTAGTTCTTTTGTGATTTCATTGCCTATACCCAAAGTAAGATTTAACATCGTAGCCATAAGCAAAGTAGCTAAAAAAATTGTCGCCAAAGCTAAAGATTTTTGAATTTTATTTTGAAAAATAGAATTTTTTATAATTTTAATTTGCATAGTTATTTCCTATTAAATTATGAATTCTATATTTTGAAGTCTTGTTTGTATCAATATATTTTAAAGGATCATTTTTAAACTCTTCATAATTTTTTTCATTAGCAAAAAAATATGTCCTTCCTTTATAAACATAAGATCTTGGTGCTTTTAAATTAATAAGTTCTGTATTATCAATAGGATCATAAACTTTCTTTTCAACTACTTGAGTGAAAAAATTCACTCCATCTAAAATTTCTGAAAAAGGTATAGTAACTTTACCATTTTCAAATTTATATTTCATTGGAACAGGATTGCATCCACCTGCTTTACCTACGCTTGGTAAGAAAATTCTAACATTGCATGAAATACAAATTAATTCTCCACCTCTTTTTACATAACCCATATCTCCACATATACTGCAAGCATCAAACACAGCCACTGGAGAATCTTTATCTTCTCTTTTATTAATTAAAAAAAATCTTACTACTTTTCCTTCATCACTAATATATGCAAAACGATGAAGTTTATTGTCTCTTAATATCTCTACATTAAATACAAATTCATCATTTTCATTTGGCTCTACATAGGTTGGCTCATCTATAGTTACCGGTCTTGATGCATGTAAATCATAAAAAAGAAAAATACAAAGACTTAAAACTATAGCACTAAAAATACTTACACTAAAGCTTGTGATTTTTGAATTTTTGGCATGATTTTTTCTAAATTCTATATCAAAATCTTTTTTCTTAGTATTTTCACTCACTCTTTGTTTTAAAACTAAAAATACGCAAGCTCCTAACAATAAAAACCACAAATAAGTATAAAATTTAGCATAATACACACTTTTTGCTACATAACTTAAATATAAACTTTCTGTTTCTATAACACCTTCTCTCATAAGGTGTAATAAAATTTGAGCCAAAACTTCATTTAAATAAGAAACGATTATTATCAATAAAAATATATTTAAAAATTTAAAATCAAATTCTCTTAGCCATCTTGTGAAAAGATATACACCAAAACATAATATAAAAGCAAGTAAAATAAATCCGAAAGAACTAATAGCCAAAGAATCTAAGAAATTAGTGCTTAGTATAGGAAAATCTATGGAAATATGTAAATATCTTATACCAAAAGCAAAAGACAATAAAAAAACTAAAATGCTTTGGATTCTTTCTTTTATGAGATTGTTTTGTATATAAATTAAAGTAATAATCATTAAACATATTAAAACAAACAAAACATTGTTAAAAAAATACAACAAATCATAACTTAGTGTTTTAGAACTAATAAAAAATGCAAAGTAAGCAAAAACAAAACCCGTAAAAGCGAGTTTAAATACTAATAAATTTTTTAAATTATAAAAAAATAAAGCACTTAAAAGTGCATAAGAAAAAAAAACTCCAAAAAAATGTACAAAATAAATCGACATAGGCTCTTCTTTGATAGAATTTATTTATAAAATCAATAATTTCACAAATAAACCCTAGCAAAAAGCTAGGGATAAAATTACTTAGGTTTTCCTGTATATTTGAAGTTATATTTAACTGAGAACGGCTCAAACCATTTACCAACACCTGTTTCTTTATCAACATGGCGTCCAAAACCTTGTTTTTCTGGGCTTTCAATTAAATATACTAACTCATAATTTCCTATACCTGTATCCATTTTTATATTTGCACCATAGTGAGGGCCATCATCTGCCACCATAGGCATAAGAGTTCCTGTTTTTACTTTACCATTATCAAGATTGGTAAGTTTATATGCAATAGTTAAATAAGGAATCCAAAAACCTTCTGGAAAACCATTTTTATTACCTTTTAATGCATGAATATCTGCTTCAAGGTGAATATCTGCTAAACTAGCTGCAAGATCAATTCCTCTTGGTTCCATTTCGATTGGTTGTAAATAAACTGCTGCTATTTCCATGCCATTTAATTCATATGGATCGCCAATTGGCACCTCTGCTGCAAAAACTGAACTAGCTAGAATACTAGCTGCCGCACTTAAACTTAATAAAGTTTTTTTCATATTTTTTCCCTTTTATTTGAAATTTGCTTTGTTATAAAAATACCCATAATGAGTAAGATTAAAACCATAAACTGAGGTATGATGCTCTCATAGTAAGGATAAATTCCAAGCCATAAAATTCCTTCAAAATTAAAAGGAAGTAAACTTGGAGTAATAACTTTAGCCTCTATGAGCTCACCAATGCCTTTGCCTGTAAAAACAAAGACCATATAAAAAATAATGTATGAAGTTATATAAAAAAATTGTTTTACTGGTATCTTTAAAGCACCAGCCTTTAATAAATAATAAAGTATGATAAGTATAATTAAACCACTAGCTAAACCTATAAATATAAAACTATAATCTGCACTTGTTTTTGCATCAAACAATAAGGCTTGATAAAAAAGAATAGTTTCAGCACCTTCTCTATATACAGCTAAAAATACACTAAACCATAAAGTTTTTACTGAATTATTTGAAATAGCCTCTACTGCTTGAGTTTTTACATAATTTGCCCATTTTTTATTTTGTGCATTTGATAAAAGCCAAAAACCCACATAAAAAAGCAACGCTACGGCTACAAGCATAGTAATACCTTCTAAAAGTTCTCTACTTTGTCCAGCGTGTTCTTTGAAAATCCATGAAATAAAAAAAGCAGTAACAAAGCTTAAAAATACTCCACTCCAAAGTGCTGAATATACTATATTTAAACGATTTTTATTACCACTTTGAACTAAATACGAAACTATAGCTACAATAATAATTAAAGCTTCCAAACCCTCTCTTAAAATGATACCCAAGGCCCATATAAATAAAGACATAGGTGAAGATTCTTGAATTTTATCTAAAGAACTTTCTATTAAAACACTAAGTTCATCAAAATTTTGTTTTAATTCTTCTTTGGAAGCACTTGCTTTAATTAAAGCAACGCCTTTTGAAAAATAACTTTCTATTTTTAATTTTAAAGCACTATCAATAGCACCGATTTTACTTTCCATACCACTTGCTTCAAAAATATCTAAATAAATATTTTGTAAAGCATCTATACTATTTAAATTAAAACCTTCATAATTTTGTAAAATATCATTAAGTGCAATCTTAATATCATCATATACTTTAGTATAATTTTTAGTGCTTATAGTATTTTCATCAAATCCTTTTACTTGAAGCAAAGCTAACTCTTCTTTAGGTAAGGCTAAAAATGCTTCATATAATAAATCTGATATACTTGAAATTTCATCTCTTATGGTTTTTTCATCTAAGGCATTATCATTAATTTTTCTTATAATAGTTCTAAGTTTTGTTTGAATTTTTTTATCAACACCTGCTTTAGTGTATCTTGCCACTAAAACTTCTACTTTTGAATTCCTATAATCTTCAAACAATGCTGATTGGATTAGATCTTTAGATTTTTGATAGTCTTTATTTACAAAAGCTAATGCGGCTTGATCAAGCTTTGAAATCATTGAATCCATTAAAAACTGCAACCTTGCATCCATAGCTGAAGCTTCTTGTAAAGCTAATAACGCTTTATCATCTTTTATATTTTCATCTTGTGTGTTATCTTTTTGAGTTTGAGGACTTGATGAAGCTTGCTCTTTGACTTCTTCGCCAAGCAATGCTGCAAACATAGCTGCTGCTTGTGCTTGACGCTGTTTTTCTGCCTCTATAGATGAATTTTCAGCTGCTTTTTTATCATAATTAGTATCACTAACTTCGGCTTTAAGCTGAAAGCCTTTTTCCAAAACAGGTACAACCTCATCTAAATCAAAATATAAACTACTAATTAATGCTTCTATTTTAGAAAAATCTGCTTTATCCTTATATAATTTTCTTAAATTTACAAATTTACGCTCCATAACAATGGCTTTTCTACCTATGTTACGCCCTATAGATCCTTCCATATTTTCAAAATGTTGAAAGTAAGCATCTTCGGCTTTTTTCTTAGCTTCTAAATTTTTATTTTCTTTGTATAAAATCATACTTTCATTTAAAATTTGTTTTATGTTTTGACTTTCCTTTTGATAATCAATTTCTCTAGCATGTATGATAAAACAAAACAAAAATACCAATAAGCTAATCTTTTTTAACACTATTTTACTCCAAAATGATATTCATTTTTAAAATCATAGTCGGAAGTATATTATTTAAATTCTTAATTTTAGATAAACATTATCATTATTTTTTTCATAATAAATATCAAAAAACTATAAAATGCTACTTTTATATACAAAAATAAATTAAAATATTATTATTTTTATAATTTTTGTTTAATTTTTATTTATTTTACTTTAAAAAGTAAGTTTTTTTGATAATATATACTAAAAAAAGGAGTTCTTGTGCTTGTAATTACCCATAAAAAACCAAGTAAAATAAAAAAAATCATAAAGAATTTAGGACTTTGGGTAGTTATAGGTATTATAGCTGGCATTAGTTTAGGATTATTAGATAAAGAATTAGCTATTGCTAGTAAAATCGGGGTGGATTATTTTATACATGCATTAAAAATTTTAATAGGGCCTATTATATTTTTAACTATAGTTTTAGGTGTAATTAGTCTTGAAAGTTTAAAGCAGGTTGGAAGTATAGGTGTTAAAGCCTTGCTTTATTTTGAAATAGTAAGCACTTTTGCTTTAGCTATAGGTATTTTTATGGCAAATATCATGGGACCTGGAAAAGGAATGAATCTTGACCCAAATGCTTTGGATAAAGATAGTGTAGCTCAATTTGTTAATAATACTATAGAAATAAGTGCACAAAATGAAATTTTACATATTTTAAAAGATGCTATGCCTACTGACATCATCGCTGCTTTTAGTGAAGGAAAAACCTTACAAATTTTAGTTATAGCTCTAGCTTGTGCTTTTATTATTTCACTTATGCGAATTGATGAGAGAAAAGCTATACAAAAAACCTTAGAAATAATGCAAAGTTTTGTTTTTAAAATTTTAGAAATTATTATGTATTTTTCTCCTATTGCAGCATTTTCAGCTATGGCATTTTTAGTTGCAAAATATGGACTTGAATCTTTATTCAATTTAGGGTATTTGCTTGTTGTTATGTTATTTGCTTCTTTGCTTTTTATCTTTGGAGTTTTAGGGATTATTTGTTTTATTGCCAAAGTTAATATTTTTAAATTTATGCGTTTCATTTCAAGAGAAGTTTTGATAGTTTTTGCTACAAGCTCTAGCGAATCAGCTCTTGCACCACTTATGAGAAAACTTGAAAAAGCAGGAATTTCAAAAGCTACAGTAGGATTGGTGCTACCAACTGGGTATAGTTTTAATCTTGATTGCACTAATATTTATTTAGCTATGAGTTTAATTTTCCTTGCTCAAGCTTTTAATGTAGAGCTTTCTTTAATGCATGAAATTAGTATTTTGATTGTTCTTATGATAGCTTCAAAAGGTGCTGTTGGTGTAACTGGCTCGGGTTTTATTATACTAGGAAGCACACTTGCAGCTTTATCTAATATGTATATAGCAGAAGCTAATAATGGTTTAGGGGCTAACTTAGGTGAAGTTTTACCTGTAGCAGCTATTTCTATACTTTTGGGTGTAGATAAGTTTATGTCTGAAATTCGTGCGGTAGGAAATTTATGTGGTAATAGCGTAGCAGCTTTGATCGTAGCCATTTGGGATAAACAAATAGACTGGGAAAAATTCCGCTACGCCCTAGATAATCCTAAAGAATTTACAAATGCAGGCTTTGATTAAAAAACCTCTTTTTGTATTTTTTCTATATATTTTTCTCTTAGTTTTTGAGTATAAAAACCTACCTTGCCATCACTAATCACCTTGCTATCTGCTTTTATAACACCTAAAATCAAAAAAGTAGCAGCAGAAATAAATACCTCATCAGCCTCATATACTTCTTTCATACTAAAAGCTCTTTGATCTACTTTAAGATTAAGTTCTTTTGCAAATTTCAAGATATTTTTACGACGAATTCCTGGTAAAATTTCATTAGAAAATGGCTTGGTAATTAAAGTTTTGTCTTTTATAATAAAAGCTGAACTACTAGAAGCCTCAGTTACTAAAGCATTTTCTACCATAAAAGCCTCAAAAACTTTTGCTTTTATAGCTTCTTCTTTTGCAAGACATTGAGCTAGTAAAGAAATAGATTTTATATCTCTTCTTTTCCATCTTAAATCAGCAGTAGAAATAACACTCACCCCGATTTTTGCTAACTCATAATCAATCACATTACACTCAAAAGCAAAGGCCATTATGGTAGGTTTTAAGCCCTTTAAAAGAGCAAAATTTCTACTAGCAACCCCTCTAGTAACTTGCATATAAAGCCCACCTTCTTTAAGTGAGTTTTTAATAATTAATTGCTCTAAAATATTTTCAAAATCTTCTTTTGTATAAGGAATTTGTAGTTCAATTTGTGCCAAACTACGCTCAAAACGCTCCCAAAATTCTTCTTTGTCAGCTATTTTTGCATTTACTACAGGTACTACTTCATAAATTCCATCTCCAAAGATAAAGCCTCTATCAAAAACACTTACCTTAGCTTCACTAGCTTTTATAAACTCATCATTTAAAAATACAATTTCTTTTTCATCCATCTTTTTTTCCTTTATCCAAATAAATCAATAATATCTTTTGACAAATCAAGTTGTTTTGAATAATAAAAATACTTAGCTAAAACCAAAATTCCTATATAAAATTCTATCTTTTCATCTAAAAATTGCTCTATATAAGCATGGGCATTTTGAATGATTTCTTTTGCTCTATGTGGATTTGCTAGATAATAATCAATTAAAGCTTCTACATTTTCATAATCATCATCAATTAAAGCAAAGTGTTCATTGGGGATTAATCTTCCTTCCATAAACCAAGTTTCATAACGCATTTTTGGTGCCAAAACTAAAGAATTGGAGCTCAATGACCAAATCAAATTACTAGCAAAAGTATTGCCTTCAAGTGATATTAAAAATTTATATTGCAATTGATCTTGTTTGCTTAGAAAATGTTTTTTCCATTCTTCTAATTTTTTTCCAGTATGTCCTATATCGCATTTTTTTCTAAAAAAATTTTTTCTAAAAAATTCCTTTCTATTATTTTGATAAACAGCTCCTCTATAAACAGCAATATTTTTTTTGTCTTCAAATTCAGTTTCATCTTTTAAAAATACAAAATGTCTATTTTTATCTAATTTCATGATAATATTATTATAATTACCATCACAAATAGGTCTATCTTTACAAATTGAAGCTTCACTTAAAATATAAGAGATATCACCAAATGCTTTAATCCATAAAAATTCATCATTAAAATATTTACTAATCGCATAAGCATCATAAGATAATGAGGTTTTTTTAAAAGGAAATTTTCCTATTTTTTCAGCATTTTGTGATGAGATAATATGTTTTGCTCTATCAAAATTTAACTTATTATAATAATTTACTCTAGTTTTTATGTATTCTATATTTTTTACATTTAATGTTAAAATATCAAAAAAAATATTTTTCAATTTATTTTGAAATAAAAATCTTGGAATAAAAGCTCCACCTATGCCTTTAACATTCATCATAAATCTTGAATCTGCCATTTTTCTTTCTTTAAAGTTAAAATAATATAGATTTTAACACAAGATTTCATTTACAAGACTTAAATTTTAGTTTATTTAAAAGCAAAAATGATAAAATCATAAAAAAATAAATGGACAAAACAATGAAAATTCAAGAATTTATTTTAAATTTTATTTTTAAGGTTTCAAACCAACCTGTTAACTTAAAAGATCTCCTTGAGGCAAATGCTTTATTAAATGAAGGTATGATGGTAGATCCTGCAAAATTAAATTTCAAATTTAAAGTTTTTAATTCTTATCTTATTTATACATTTTTTTGTGCTTTAATTATTATTCCTTTAATTTTAATCACACATTATTTTTTAACTATTATTGATTTTCACATTAGTATTTTGAGTGCTATTTTTGTAACAGTTTGTGTTTTTATAGGTTATGATGTCTTTAAAATTTATACTAGGAAAGTTATTAGTAAAAGATTATTACAGAAAGCTTGGTCTTTACACTTTCCTTACTTTGCTTATGAAAAATACTCTAAAATTGCTGAAGAAATTTATAACCAAGCTATTAAGGAAGAAATTTCAAAAAATCAACTTGAACAATACGTATTAGAAAAAATCATACAAACACAAAATTAATCTAAATAATCTAAAATTTGATTTTGAAAATAAATGGCTTCCAATTTTCTTTGAAGTTCTTTATTTTCCTCGCTTAAAACCCATTCTTGAGATCTTAAATCAGCTATATCTCTGCTAATATAATAAATTTGATTTCTAATATAAATTTGTGGAAAAAATATGATTAAAGCAATTATTATCATCAAGTTTGCGTATAATAAATTTTTTGGGCTTAAATTTCTATTTTCTTCACTTACTATACTATCTAAAAGCTCATATTTATCTTCTTGATTATATTCTTGGTTTTCCTCTAGTCTAACTTTTTCCTCTAAAATTTTTTGCTTTTGTAATGTTAGTTTTTCTTTTTCTATTAACTGCTCTTGATTTTTTTTTGCTCTTTCTTTTTCTATTTTTTTTTGCTCTTTTAATTCTTGCTTGATTTTATTTTGTTCTTTTCTCTTTTCTTTTAAATCTTGAATTTTTGTTGTGATAAAAATATTACTTTTGGTAATAATTTTAGAAAACTTTTTAATTTCTTTTTTTTCTTGTTTTAGGTTAGTTTTTTCTACTCTTTTTGATTCTTGATAAATTTTAGAATTTTTCTCATTTTTTTTATTAGTCTTATCTTTTTTTCTTTTAAAAAAATTAAATTGTATTTTAAAAGGTTTTCGTTCTTCAAGCTTAACATTAATCAAATCTTCTTTTAAATAAATAGCAGATTGTTTTTTAGGTTTTTCTTCGTATTCTTCATCAAAATCTGTAAATTTAGGTCTTTTTTTGCGCTGAATTCTATTTTTTAATATTCGATCACTATCATTAAAATTTTGCTCGTATTCTTCATAAGGTTTACCTTCTTTAATGGCTCTAGAATATTTAAGCATCTTTTCGCGTATATTTTGTTTTTCTTTTAAAAAATCATCGTCAATCATTGCTTACCTAAAATAAAAAACTCTCATCTTTGCACAACTTGATCTACTATTATAACTTATTTCTTCTTTGGAAGCACTTATAACTTTTTTAGTTAAAATTTTACCAATGCTATGATTTTTACCACATTCACATTTTATTGCTCTTTCATCACAAATACAATCTTTTTCCCATCTTTTAAAAGTATTTTTTACTATTTTATCTTCTAAAGAATGAAAGCTAATGACAGCAAGTTTACAATTTTTTAAATTCGCTTTTTCTATACTTTCAAGTAATTGTTTTAGTTCTCCTAATTCATCATTTACTTCTATACGCAAAGCTTGAAAAACAAGTAATGCTAAAGGTACATTACGTCCTTTTAATTTAGTATTTCCAACTATTTGATACAAATCTTTAGCACTAGTGATTTCTTTTTGACTTCTTGCAATAATAATTTTTTGAGCAAGCATTGATGCTACAGGTGTCAAATCTCCATAATCTTTAAAAATTTGCTCTAAAGCTTCTTTGCTATAAGAATTTACCACTTCTTTTGCACTTAAAGTGTTATTTTGATCCATTCTCATATCTAAAAAATCAGAATTAAGAGAAAATCCTCTATCATTTTTATCAAGTTGCAAAGAAGAAACACCGATATCAGCTAAAATTCCTCTTAGATTTTGCGTAGAAATATTACTTAGTATTTCTCTAAAACTCATATGTTTAAAGTTTATTCTATTTTGAAATTCTTTCAAGAATTCTTTGGAGAAATTCAAGGCTTCCAAATCTTTATCACAAGCAATCAAATTTAATTTTTCATGTGCTTGCAATAAAGCTTTGGAGTGTCCTCCATAGCCCAAAGTACAATCCAAAAAATCTCCATTATCAACATCTTCAAAAATTTTTAAAACCTCTTGTAGTAAAACTGGAATATGAGGACTTTGCAAAATATACCTTTTAATATTTTTTTAGTATAATATCTTAGCTAAGTTTAAAATAAGGTTTTTAATGAATAAAGAAAATATTATTTCTCAAATTCAAACCCTCTCATCTTCAATGTTTAAAAAAAACTTTTTTGGAATATGTCATGGTTCGGTATCAGCAAAACTTTCACAAAGTTCATTTATTATCAATAAAAACAATACATTTTTAAATCAACTCAACGAAAAAAATTTAAGTATTTTAAATTTTAAAAAAGATTACAGCTGGAATGAAGCTAGTAGTGACTCTGAAATTCATAAAAGCATATATGAGAATATTCCTGAAGCTAAATTTGTGTGTTTTGCTTATCCAGCTTATACCTTATCTATAAGTTTAAATCATGATTTTATAACACCACAAGATTATTTTGGTGAAATTTTTCTTGAAGAAATTCGAGTTTATAATCCTAAAAATTATGAGGATTGGGAAGATAGATCACAAACTGAAATCTATCGCTATATGATAGAACAAAAACAAAATTTTGTTGTAGTTAAAGGCTATGGAATTTTTGCATACGGTAGAACTAGTTATGAGCTAGGAAAAATTGTAGATTTAATAGAGAATTCTTGTAAAATTATCCATTTAGCAGAAACAAATTTATCATAATTTTTAAAAATTAATTTTTTATTAATCACAAATTATTTATAATTTATAGTTTAATTTTATCAATATTACGATTGGGGAAAAAATGCTCACATGGATGCAGCATCATAAAAAGTATTTAGTTGTTACAATTTGGATTAGTGTTATTGCTTTTGTTGGAGCAGGTTTTGTTGGCTGGGGAAGTTATGATTTTAATACAGATCGTTCAAATTCTGTTGCAAAAGTTGGTAACGAAAAAATAAGCCATGAAGAATTTAATCTCAAATACTCTCAATTATTTAGCTACTACTCACAACTAAATAATAACAATTACACTCAAGAACAAGCACAAAAAGATGGTTTAGACATACAAGCTATTAATGAACTTATACAAGAAAAATTACTTCTTTCTTATGCAAAAACTTTAGGTTTAGAAGTAAGCGAAGAAGAAATTGCTTATGATTTAGCACATCAAAAAATTTTTCATAACGCATCTGGTGTTTTTGATAAAAATTTATACTACAATATTTTATCCCGAAATAACTACACTCCAAAAACTTATGAAAAACTAATTCATGATGAATTATTACTTAAAAAAATAAATATGATTTTAAATCTACAAATCAAAAATGAAGAACTTGATATGTTTGCAGCTAGTTTTTTAATGCAAGATAAATTAAAAATTCAAGTAATTCATGCAAATAACATCCCAATCAACGAAGCTGAACTAAAACAAACTTGGGAAAAAAATAAAGAATTATACAAAACACAAAAAACCTATAACTTGGCGACTTATTTTTTAAAACCCGATAATGAAAAAATCAACGATAAAGAACTTCAAGATTACTATGATGAAAATAAAAATAACTACAAGGACTTTTCTGGTAAAATTCTAAATTTAGAACAAAGTAAAAATCAAGTTTTAAAAGATATAAAACTATCTAAATTGAAACTTAAAGCAAATGAAAGCTATGTGGCTTTAAGAAAAAATGAACTTAGTTTTGATAAAAATATTACAATAAATGATGCTGATATTTATTACCCTTTAGAACTTATACAAAAAGGTAAAGAAGGCGATTTTATTAAACCTTTTAAATTCAAAGATGGTTATATGATAGCTAAAATTATCAAAATCAATCCTGCTCAAACAATGACTTTCGAACAAGCCAAGGATGAAGTTAGCAAACTTTACATAAAAGAAAAAACAAAATCTATTTTAGAAGAAAAAGCAAAAATTGCTTTGGAAAATTTTCAAGGTATAGACATAGGAACATACAGTAGAGACTCAGCAAAAGGTTCTAAAGTAGGCAATATGATGAATGATGCAGAGTTTAGCGAATTTTTAATGCAAGTATTTGATTCTAACAAAGCAAAATCTTATGTATTATTCGATGATAAAGCAGTTATTTATGAGATAATAGCACAGACTTTAGAAAACAAAAATAAAGAAGAAGTTTATCGTTTCATTATAGAACAAAGTGCAAGACAAACAAAGCAATCTTTAATCAAAGAAGAATTACTAAAAAAACTTATAGAGTTATATCCAATACAACGCTATTACAAAGGAAGCACAAATTGAATATTTTAGGAATTGACTTAGGATCGGTACAAACTTGTGCAATATTAGCACAAAAAAATGAAGAAGGTTTGAAAATTATTGGTTTTGGTAAATCTAAATCCAATGGTATAAAAAAAGGAGCAATCACTAATATAGAGCTTGCTTCTAAATCTATAGAAGAGGCAGTATCTAATGCTCAAATGATGTCAGGAGTACATTATGATAAAGTTATAGTTTCTATTTCAGGTGCCTATGCTAAAAGTGTTGATAGTATAGGAGTAGTAAATATACCAAATCATGAAATAGGAATCAAAGAAATCCACAGAGCAGTTAGTACAGCAAAACACACAGCTAATATTCCAAGTGGATATGAGATTATCCATGTATTACCTTATAATTTTAAAGTCAATGATCTTGAACATGTTGAAGATCCTTTAGGGATGAGTGGAAATCGTCTTGAAGTTTCAACCCACATTATAATCTCTCAAGAAGTTCATATAAAAAATTTAAAAAAAGCTGTGGAACTTGCGGATCTTAGGGTTGATAATATAGTTCTTTCAGGTTATGCTTCTTCTATTGCTTGTTTTGATGAAAGCGAAAAAGAATTAGGTGCTATTTTAATTGATATGGGTGGAGCCGTTTGTGATATGGTAATCCATGCTGGAAATTCTATACGCTATAATGAATGCTTACAAATTGGCTCGGTTAATATTACAAATGATCTATCTATAGCTCTACATACTCCACCAAAAGAAGCTGAAAAACTAAAATTAAATTATGCATCATTGGTACAAAATGAAAATTCAATTATTCAAATTCCATATATGGGTGATGAAAAAAGAAAAAACGAAGTCTCAGTAGAAGTTATATCTAATGTAATTTATGCAAGAATTGAAGAAACTATCATTATTTTAGCTAAAATGCTTAGTGATAATACTTGTGCTAATCAAGCTGGTGCTGGTATAGTTTTAACTGGTGGTATGACAAAATTTACAGGACTTGATAAACTTGCTTCAGCTTACTTTGATAATAAAGCTGTTAGAATAGCAACCGCAAAAAAAGATACTATGGACGGATTTAAAGAAATCTTTGATGATGCTGAAAATAGTTGTGCTATAGGTCTTTGTTTGTATGGTGGTGGATATTTTACTCCCTATGAGTTAGATTCTAATGAGAAACTAAGGTATAAAGGAGAGCCTGAATTTATTAATAAACAAATTAAACAAAACCTCACCATAGAAGATAATGAAGAGGAAGATAAAAATCTTGAAGATTTTTATCAAAGTCAAAATGATTTTGATAATGAAAAGGAAGAATTGATAAAAGTTGAAGTAAAAAAAGAAAAAAAATCAGGTTTTTTACATAATTTTTGGAATAAACTAATAAACCAGTTCTAATTTAGGAGATACACAATGAGCGAATATCTAGTAGAAGAAATGCAACATGCAAAGGGTGCAAAAATAAAAGTTATAGGCTGCGGTGGTGGTGGTGGTAACATGATAGACCATATGGTAAATATGGGCTTGCATGAACTTGACCTTATTTCAGCAAACACCGATGCACAAGCTATAGCAAAATCTTTAGCAAAAACTAGAATTCAACTTGGAGAGAAAAAAACCAAAGGTTTGGGTGCTGGAATGCAACCTGAAATTGGTGCAGAAAGTGCAAGAGAAAGTTTCGAAGAAATAAAAGCTGCCTTAAGCCAAAGTGATATAGTGTTTATTTCTGCTGGACTTGGTGGTGGAACTGGTACCGGAGCTGCTCCAGTTGTAGCACAAGCTGCTAAAGAAGTAGGTGCTTTAACTGTTTCAGTTGTAACTATGCCTTTTACATTTGAAGGAAAACAAAGAAAAAAATTGGCTGAAGCTGGTTTAGCTGAATTAAAAAAAGAAAGTGATTCTATTATTGTAATACAGAATGAAAAACTTCTTAGTATACTTCCTAAAAAAGCAGGTATAAAAGAAGCATTTAAGCTAGTAGATGACATCTTAGCTAGAGCTGTTAGAGGTATGGTGTCTATCCTTTTAGAAGATGGTGATATTAATGTGGATTTTGCTGATGTTAGAACTGTTATGAGTCATAGAGGTTTAGCTTTAATGGGTGTTGGACATGGTGAAGGTGAAAATGCTATTATGGATGCATTGTCAAATGCTATTGAATCCCCATTATTAGATGGTATGACTATGAAAGGCGTTAAAGGTGTAATCATACATTATAAAATCGGTCCTGAATGCTCACTAATTGAAATTTCACAAGCTACTCAAAGTATTAGTGATATAGCAGATGAAAATGCTAAAGTGATTTTTGGTGCCACTACAGATGAAAGCATGGGAGATCGTGTTGAAGTAACCATTATCGCAACAGGTTTTGAGGATAAAGCAGGATTAGAAAGTGCTAAAGAGCAAGAAGAAAGTAAGAAAAATAGTTATATGAATTTACGCAAAGCCAGTGGTGGTTTTGATGAAGAAGTAATTTCACAATTAGATGTTCCTGCTTTTTTGCGTCGCCAAATGGATTGATATTTAGTAAAAATCCTTTAATATGAATTCTTCATTATTATGTGATTTTTACGAATTAAGTATGGCTTATGCTTATTTTAAACAAAATATGCATAAGCAAATTGTATATTTTGAAGTTTTCTTTAGAAAAGCTCCAGATGAAGCTTCTTTTGCTATATTTTGTGGTTTAGAGCAAATTATAGAACATATCAAAAATTTTTCTTTTACCAAAAGTGATATAGAATATTTAAAAAATACTAAAAAATTCGATAGTAATTTTTTAAATTATCTTTCAACTCTTCGTTTTAGTGGAGATATATTTAGTGTAAAAGAAGGTGAATGTGTATTTGCAAATGAACCTTTAATGTATATTAAAACACCGATTATAGAAGCCTTATTATTAGAAACTTTCATACTTTTAACACTAAATCATCAGTGTTTGGTTGCTACTAAAGCTAGCAGAATAAGTCAAGTGGCACAAAATAAAACACTTTTAGAATTTGGCTCCCGTAGAGCTCATGGAGAAAGTGCAGCTTTAAACGGAGCTAGAGCTGCTTTTATCGGTGGTTTTCATGCAAGTGCTTGTACTTTAGCTGGAAAAAAATTTAACATTCCTATTAGTGGAACTATGTCACACGCTTGGGTACAAATGTTTGATAATGAATTAAGTGCCTTTAAAACATATTGTCAAATTTATAAAGACAATGTAAGTCTTTTGGTTGATACTTATGACTATAAAAAAGGCGTTGAAGATGCTATTTTAGTTTTTAACGAGCTAAATGCTGAAAACACTATGCAAAATTATTCTATACGCATAGATTCAGGAGATTTGCTTAAAATTTCTAAATTTGTTAGAAAAAAACTGGATCTTGTGGGTCTAAAAAAGTGTAAAATCATAGCTAGTAATGCTTTAGATGAGTTTACTATTGAAAAATTATTAAAAAATAAAGCTCCAATTGATGCTTTCGGAATTGGAGAAAAACTTATTACCTCAGCAAGTTCGCCTATTTTTGGAGCTGTATATAAACTTGTAGCAATAGAAAAGAATGAAAAAATTATTCCAAAAATTAAAATTAGTGCGAGCTTAAGTAAAACAACCTTACCACACTTTAAAAAGCTTATAAGATATTACAAAAATGGCAAAGCTTGTTTTGATGCTTTATATGCATATGATGAAAATGTAAAAAACCATAAAGATTTTGTGGAAAAAAACTTACATGAACTTATTTTTAAAAATGGGGAGTTAGTCTATCATAACCCTGATTTAATTAATATACAAAATTATTACAAAAAAAGTATTTTAAGCTTAGATTATAAATTTAAAAAATTACAAAATCCAAGTATTTATAAAGTAAAAATTTCTAAAAAATTACAAAATTTGCAAAAAAATTACTTAGAAAAAAATTAATCTTTTTCTCTAAGCTTTACCTCATCTTCTACTTCAAGTAAAAATCTATCCACAAGCTCATCTTCTTTTAATTTTGCTACCACTTCACCATGTCTTATAATTAAACCTTGATTTTTACCAAAAGCAATAGCCACATCAGCACCTTTAGCCTCACCCAAGGCATTTACCACACAACCCATAACACTTATATTTAAAGGTTCTTTTATATGCTTAGTTTTTTCTTCTACTATTTTAATTGCTTTAATCAAATCACTTTGAATTCTTCCGCAAGTTGGGCATGAGATGATATTAACTCCACTTTTTTGCACTCCACTATCTTGCAAAATCGCTCTTGCCACCTTAATCTCTTCTTCAAGCTCCCCCGTCATAGAAACTCTCATCGTATCGCCTATACCATTTAAAAGCAAATTACCTAAAGCAATCGAACTTTTAACCGTACTATGAAATTTAGTTCCTGCTTCAGTAACCCCTAAATGGAACGGATAATCACAAAGCGGTCTTAGAGCTTCATAAGCTTTTATGGTATTTTGTACATCTGAAGTTTTCATAGAAATTTTAATATCAAAAAAGTCTAAATCTTCTAGTAATTTTATATTATACAAAGCACTTTCGAGCATAGCCTCTATATTATAACCATATTTATCACTAAATTGCTTTTCTATAGAGCCATGATTTACCCCTATCCTAATAGGAATTTTTCTTTGTTTACAAGCGTGTACTACTTCTTTGATATTTTCTTTTGAGCCTATATTTCCTGGGTTAATTCTCACTCCATCAATAAATTCAGCACAAAAAACTGCTAACTTATAGTTAAAATGTATATCTACTATTAAAGGCAAGGGGCTTTTTACTTTGATTTCTTTTAAAGCTCTTGCATCTGCCATATCCAAACACGCCAAACGCACTATATTTGCACCGGCAAAATAAAGCCTATTAAGTTGCTCTAAACAACCTTCAATATCTCTTGTTTTAGTAAAAAGCATTGATTGTACCGATATAGGAGCATTTCCACCAATTAAAACATTACCTACTTTTATTTGTCTTGTTTTATACCTTTTATATTCCATTTTGCTCTCACTTTTTGTTATTTTATACTTTTTTGACTTTCGTAAAATTTAAAAAGCTAACTAAAATCAACTGGATCTATATCACAAGTAATATTTTTAAAATTTAAAGCAAAATGTTCAAATTTTACAAGTTCTTGATGAGTATTAGCACGTAATAATACATAAAAACGCCATTTTTTATTTAGCATTTCAATACCACAAACACCATGTCCTACTAATTGCACTTGCTTTAACTCTTGTGCTTTATTAGCTATAAATTCACATAAATTTAAAGCTTTATTTTTATCCTCATCTTCAATAATTAATCTTAAAAGTCTTTTAAATGGAGGATAAAGATCTTTTCTAATTTCCAGCTCGTCTTTTATAAAGCCATCATAATCTTGTATATATTTTTCAAAAAAAGATCTATTCTTGGTTTGTAAAAGCACCCTACCCTCACCCTTACGACCTGCACGACCAGCTACTTGCATAGCAAGGGCTAAAGTCTCTTCTAAGGCTTTAAAATTAGGTCTAAATAAATATTCATCAAGACCTAAAATCACACTTAAATCAACATTGTGATAATCATGTCCCTTAGCAAGCATAGAAGTACCTACTAAAATATCAATTTTTTTTTGATTAAAATCTTTTAAGATCACATCAAGTTTTTTAACACTACTGATTTCATCACTGTCAAATCTTTTTATAATAGGATTAAACCCGACTAATTCTTTTTCTAAAAGTTCACAAAGTTCTGCTGTACCCATTTTTTTAGCTTCAAGCATAACTCCATTGCAAGCTGGGCAAGTTTGGTCAATTTCTTTAGTAAAATTGCAATAATGGCATTTTAATGCATTTTTATTTTTATGTAAACTCAAAGCAATAGAACAAAAAGGACATTTAATGGTATTTGCACATTCTTTGCATAAAATTTGTCTAAAATTTGCCCTTGTGGGTAAAAATACAACAGCTTGCTTTTTATTTCTTAAGCTAATTTTTAATTCTAAAAGCAATTTTGATGAAACGCTAAGCTCACTCTCATCGTATAAAAACTGCTTTTTGCTTTCAAAAAAAGTTCCTTTAAGTCTAAAATAATGGTGTTTATAAAAACTTGTAACGCTTGGAGTAGCTGAGCCTAAAAGAACTTTTATATCCATTTTTTTTGATATAAATAAAGCTAAATCTCTAGCATTGATTTTTGGATTATTTGAAGCTTTATAAGAATTATCATGTTCTTCATCTATAATAATTAAACCTAAATTTTTAAAAGGTAAAAACAAAGCTGATCTAGCTCCCACCACTAAAAGAGCTTTTGAATTTGCTAAATCTTGTAAATATTCTTGCTTTTTTTTCTTAGTAATTTTAGAATGCCACAAAAAAAAATGCTCACCAAAATACACTTTTAATCTTTTTTGCATTTGCGGAGTTAGAGAAATTTCTGGCATTAAAAACAAAACTTGCTTTCCTTGCTCCAAATATTCTTTCATCAAGCTAATATAAATTTCGGTTTTACCACTTCCTGTATCGCCAAATAACAAGCTAGTTTGTTTAGTTTTTATAAATTCCAAAGCTTCTTGTTGATTTTTACTTAAACTAGGCGTTTTTTCTATATAAATTTTTTCACTTTTATATTCTTTAATACTTTCAAACATACCTAAAACAAAGGCTATTTTACTAGCATAATAATAAGTGATAAACTGGGCAAGCTCATATTGGTATAATGTAAGCTTAAAGCCTGTTTTCTCTTTTATAGTTTGAGTTTTAAATTCAGGTTTTTGGCATTTTTGCAATATTATAGCTTTAAGATTTTTCTTGTTTACAAGATCTACTATAACTTCATCTAAAATTTCAAATTCTTTTTTACTCTCATAAGTTAATACATCTAAATAATATCCCTTAATAGCAAGCTGATAAAAATTCAAAATCCATAATCCTTACAATTTAAACTTACACATTCTAAAAAAACTTTTTCACTATTATAAGCAAAATCTATATAATTTTTGGTGCTTATAAAAAATCTATATTTGGTATTTTCTACTTTCATCCATGATTTCTTGCTTGAGATAATTGGTTTTTCTAATATACTATATAAACAACAATTCTCACCTTTGCAATTTTGAGTTTGGATATTAGAACAAAAAAATAATTTCTGATTTTCAACATTTATTAAAGCATCATCTAAAATTTTAGGGAAATCAGTATTTTCTTTAAATACAAATTGATTTCTAATTAAAGCCAAAGAAGAATTTATAACTTCTAATTCACTTTTTAATTTAATCATTTTTGCATCATTTATGCTAAAGGAAAAATGTGGATAAGCAATTGCAGAAAGAATTGCAATAATTAAAATACAAAACACAAGCTCTATTAAAGTAAAAGCTCTTTTTGTTTGCATTTATTTTATTTCTTCATCGATAGTATTGATAAGTTTATTTAGTTCTTTTTTTAAAATATAATTCTCATAGCTAAGCTTTACAAAAGTATTAATGAAATTTGCAAGTTCTATTTTTCCAGTGCCACTGGAAATTAAAGCAATTTCATCTTCAAGATGGTTTGCAAATTCATTACTACAAGTTACTACAAAATCTTTTGCATAAACATTGATTGTAACTTTTCTTTGGTTATTGTTTGCCAAGAACGGCCTCTATTTTTTTAATTACATCTTCACTTTCAATATTTTTATTTTTTAATTCTTCCTCTAAACGAGTAATTTGATTGCTTTTAGCTTCATTTTGTGCTTTTACGCTAACTAATTCATTTCTTAAATTTTCATTTATTTCGCAAACTTCATTATATTTAGCCAAGAGCTCATTTACCTTATCTGTCATAGTATTAATTATTCTTTCATCATACATATTTTTTTGCCTTTTTGAATTTAATAAATTTAGAGTATTAAATGTATAATTGTAACAAAAAAAAATTTAATTTTATATAGCATTTTGTTTTAAAATTTAAATTTTTACAAAAAATTTTGTGTAAAATTAGCAAAAATACAAGTTAGGAAAATTTATGTTTAAACTTACTAGTGATTTTAAGCCAAGTCCTGATCAAAAACAAGCCATTGATGGTATAGTAAAAAGCATTAAAGCAGGTAATAAATACCAAACTTTACTAGGCGTTACAGGCAGTGGAAAAACCTTCACTATGGCAAATATCATTAAAAACTTAAATATGCCTACTCTTATCATGAGCCACAACAAAAGCTTATGTGCACAACTTTATAGCGAATTTAAAGGTTTTTTTGTAAACAACCATGTGGAATATTTTATAAGTTATTATGATTATTATCAACCAGAAGCTTACATACCAAGAACCGATGTTTTTATAGAAAAAGATAGCTCTACGAATGAAGATTTAGAAAGATTAAGACTTAGTGCAAGTGCTTCACTTTTAAGTTATGATGATGTTATTTGTATAGCAAGTGTTTCGGCAAATTACGGCTTAGGCAATCCTAATGAGTATGTTGGTATGGTCATGATTTTAGAGCAAAATATGCAAATAAATCAAAAAGAACTTTTAAAAAAACTTGTAAATATGGGCTATAAGCGTAATGATAATTTCTTTGATAGGGCTGATTTTAGGGTCAATGGAGATATTATTGATATATATCCGGCTTATTATGAAGATGAAGCTATTAGACTTGAATTTTTTGGTGATGAACTTGAAGCAATGTATCATTATAACATTTTAGAAAATAAAAAAGGTAAAGATTTAAAAAAATTTATACTTTATCCTACAAGTCAATTTAGCGTAGGTGAAGCAAGGCTTAAAGAAGCAATCAAAGGTATAAAAGCTGAACTAAATGAACGCCTAGCATATTTTGAAAACGAAAATAAATTAGTAGAAGCACAAAGATTAAAGCAAAGGGTAGAATTTGACCTTGAAATGCTTCAAAGCACAGGTATGTGCAAGGGGGTAGAAAATTATGCTTTACATTTAACAGGATTAAAAAGCGGGGATACTCCTTATACACTATTTGATTATTTTGCAATAAAAAATCAAGATTTTTTAGTAATTGTTGATGAATCTCATGTTTCATTACCTCAATTTCGTGGTATGTTTGCAGGAGACAGAAGTAGAAAGCAAACCTTGGTTGATTATGGATTTCGTTTGCCTAGTGCCTTAGATAATAGGCCTTTGATGTTTGATGAATTTATTAATAAAAATTGTAAATTTTTATTTGTTTCAGCTACTCCTGCACCATTAGAACTTGAACTAAGCAAAAAAAATATCTTTCATCAAATCATGCGTCCAACAGGACTTTTAGATCCTAAAATAGAAATCAAAGATAGTGACAATCAAGTTGAAATTTTATATGATGAAGCAAAAAAAGTCATAGAGCGTGGTGAAAGAGTTTTAATCACCGTTTTAACTAAGAAAATGGCTGAAGAACTTAGCAAATATTACTTAGAGCTTGGCTTAAAAGTAAAATATATGCATTCAGAAATTGATGCAATTGAGCGTAATGAGATTATTCGTGGTTTAAGAAGTGGTGCATTTGACATTTTAATAGGTATTAATCTTTTAAGAGAAGGACTTGACTTACCTGAAGTTTCGCTTATAGCTATAATGGATGCAGATAAAGAAGGCTTTTTAAGGAGTACTACTGCACTCATTCAGACTATGGGACGAGCTGCTAGAAATGTAAATGGCAAAGTATTACTTTTTGCTAAAAAAATTACAAAATCTATGCAAGAAGCTATTGATACTACTAGCGAAAGAAGAGTTTTGCAAGAAGCTTATAATAAAAAATACAATATCACACCAACTTCAGTAACAAGGAATATAGAAGAGAGTTTAAAACAAAACCTTGAGCAAGGAGAAATTTATCGCAAAGGCAAAGAACTTGAAAAAATGCCTGCTAAAGAACGGGCTAAAATAGTAAAAGAGTTAAGAAAGCAAATGTTAGAAGCAGCTAAAAATCTTGAATTTGAAAAAGCTGCAATGTTTAGAGATGAAATTAATAAACTAAAAATTTTATAGGAGAAAAAATGAAAAAAATACTCACTCAAATTATTGTCTTTTATTTTTTGTTTGTAAGTATATTCACTATCAATAGGATTACTATGCAAATTAATTTTATTCCACACAAAATTATGGAAAACAATTTTAATGATATATTTAAAATGTATTTTTATGGAATTTATCATGATATTAGATTTTTAAGTGTTGCTTTTTTACCACTTTTATTTTGCGGATTTATTGCTTTAATATTTTCTCATCTTAACTACAAAAAACCAGTGATACTTATGGGGGGGGGGGTATATAAGCTATATGGCATTATCTCAAGTATTTATATAGTATTCATAGCCTATATAAGCATAACTTTTTCTTTTGCAAAATATTACTACTACGAACTTTATAATGATAAATTTAATGTTTTTTTATTTAGTGTAAAAAATGATAATACTAGTACCATTTTAGATATTATTTATAATGATTATCCTATTTTAAAAATCTTAATTTTAATTATATCTATTTCTTTATTTTGTGTGTTTTTAAATTTAAAAATTATCCGTTATAAAAATACGACAAATAGTTATAAAATTTATATCTTACTAATCTTAAACACTATTTTGATTTTTATGTACATATTGGCTCTTAGAGGACCATTTAAACATGTAGCTCTTAATGTGCAAAACTATTCTTTTAGCGAATTTAAAGTTATAAATGATATTATGGTAAATCCCATCATGGCATTTTCTTGGGCTTATAAACAACACAAAGAAGAAGAGAAATTAAAATATATAAACAAAGAACAAGCTCTTCTAATACAAAATCAACTCTTTCCTTGTATATATACAAGTAAAGAAAATATATTTGCATCAAAATATAATCCGAGCGTATTTCTTAATATAATGGAAAGTTTTGGTTTAGAAATTTATCATTTCAATAACGAAACTAACAATTTTTTAGGCTCATTAAAACACCATTTCGAAGAAGACTTCATATTTGAAAGATTTTTGCCTGCAAGTAATGGAACAATACCTACTATTGCTAATTTACTATTTATCAGTCCTTTTTCAAATATTTCAACAAGCAAATTTCAAACAATAAAGTTACCCCTTACTCCTATTGAAATTTACAAAAAAGCAGGCTATAAAGTTATTTTTATAAGTGCAGGTAACGGATCTTGGCAAAATATTAAAGCATATTTAAAAACTCAAGGTGTTGATGAAATCATAGATGAAAATACTCTAATAAAAGAATATCCAGAAGCTAAGACAACACAAAACGGCTATGGCATAGCAGATGAATATCTTTATAAAAAAGTTTTAGAAATTTTACAAAATCATCCTCAAAAAACACTTATAATTAGTTTGACAATATCTAATCATCCTCCTTTTAATTTAGATTACAATATAAATATTAATTTTAACAAAATTCCAAAAGAATTATTGAAACTTTTACCTTTTAACCAAGATAAACAAATTAGAATTTTAAAAGCTTATACCTATGCAAATGATGAATTTGGAAAATTTCTCGATAAATTCAAAAATAGTAACATTAAAAATCAAGTTATTATTGCAGCAACAGGAGATCATAGAACTAGAGATTTAAAAATAACAAGAACTGATATTAAAGCTTTTTCCTTAGGAGTTCCTTTTTATATTTATATACCAAAAAAAATGCAATTTGATGTTTATTACGATAAATATCGTGTTGGCTCACACAAAGATATTTTTCCAACTCTATATAATTTAAGTCTTAATAAGGTAAAATATTTAAGCTTAGGTGGAAGAGATATGTTAAGCAAACCTTTAAATCAAAAACTAGAATTTGCTATTAATGACAATTTATGGATAGATAACAACGGAGTATATATAGAAAGTAAAGGATTTTCATTCAAAGATCAAAAAACTTTAATAAATACTGATAAAGAAATTAACTTAAATAATTTTCAAAAAACTTTCATCAACTATATCAAGATTACAACTGGTGGCAATTGAATATGAGAATCCAAAATAAAATAGATCTAGAATAATCTAGATCTATTTTATTTGTTTGCTCTTTCTATATATTCACCGCGTATAGTATCAACACGAATAACCTCACCTTCTAATACATGAAAAGGAATTTGTACTACCGCACCTGTTTCCAAAGTAGCTGGTTTTTTGTTTGAACCTTGAGTATCACCTTTGAAATTTGGAGCTGTTTCAATGATTTTAAGCTCCATTACTTGAGGCACTTCCACACCAATTGCTTTTCCATTGTGAAATAAAACATCTACCATAGTTCCATCAAGCATCCATTTTTTAGCTTCACCTACATCCTCATCGCTAATTGCAACTTGTTCATAAGTTTGAGTATCCATAAATTGGCAATTTTCACCATCATCATATAAATACTGCATTTGTTTTTCTTCTAAATTTGGAGATTCGCATTTATCCCCTGCGTGGAAAGTTTTTTCTAAAACCTTACCATCAATAAAAGATTTAATTTTAATACGCACAAAAGCAGGACCTTTGCCTGGTTTTACATGTTGGTATTCTACAATTTTAAAAGGAATACCATCAATTTCTATTTTTAAACCCTTTTTTAAATCTCCCATTCCATAAGAAGCCATATAATTTCCTTAATTTTAAAATTAAAAAATAATTGTAACAATTAAGGCTTATAAAAAGCCTTAAATTTCTGCATATTCTGCAAAAATACAAGCATCAACAGCTCTTAACTCTTCAAGTAAAGCTTTTGAAATTTTTGTATCAAGTAAAATTACAGCCAAAGCTTTTCCAAAACCATTTCTACCAAGTCTAAAATCAGCAATATTGACATTATTTTTAGCTAAAATTCCACTAACATTAGCAATAACTCCTGGTATGTCATTGTTGTTTAAAATAATCATTTTTCCTTTTGGTTTAAAATCCACATCAAAACCGTTTAATTCTACTATTCTTTGTTCATTTTCTCCGAAAATAGTTCCTGAGATAGAAAGGCTGGAATTATCTGTAATCACCTTGATAGTAACTTTATTGCTATATCCACTAATTGGTAAAACATAAGAAGAAAGTTCTACACCCTTATCTTTAGCTACAAAATGTGCATTAATATAGTTGATATTTTCGCCTAAAATTCCTCTTAAAACACTTACTGCTGCAAAAGTTAACAAAGACTCATTATATTCACTAATTTGTCCTTCACTTTCAAGCTTGATAGCTTTAATAGGAGTTTTATCAAGCTGAGCAGCCAAAAATCCCATTTTTGAAATAAGCTCTATATAAGGTGCTACAAAACTTGGTAAGTCTTCAGTTTTGATTGGTAAATTTAAAGCATTAGGGTAAGAAATTCCTCTTGCAGCATTTAAAGCTTGTTCGCATGCTTGAATAGCAATATTTTCTTGACTTTCTAAAGTATTTGCTCCAAGATGAGAAGTAACTGAAACATTTTCAAAGTCTAAAAATGGATGATTAGTTGCTGGTTCTTTATTAAACACATCTATACCAAGCCAAGCTATTTTGCCACTTCTTAAACCCTCGCATAGTGCATCTTCATTATAAAGACCACCTCTAGCACAGTTAATCAATCTAATACCATTTTTCATTTTATTTATTTCATCAAAAGAAATCATATCTGTGGTTTCTTTTGTTTTTGGTGTATGTATAGTAATAAAATCACTTTGAGTTAAAATAACATCTAAAGAATTTACACATTCAATGCCCAAATCTGTCATTTTAGAAGCTACCACATAAGGATCATAAGCAATAACTTTCATTCCAAAAGCTTTTGCACGTATAGCCACTCTTGAACCAATATTTCCAAAACCTATAACTCCTAAGGTTTTATTCATAAGTTCAACACCATACCATTTTTCTCTTTCCCATCTCCTTTGCACTTTTAAAAAATTATGAGCATTTACAAAGGATCTTGCAGAGCATAATAAATGATTCATAGTAAGTTCAACCGCTGCTATAGTGTTTGCTGTTGGTACATTCATAACAATAATACCTTTTTTAGAGCATTCTTCTATATCTACATTATCAACTCCTACACCTGCTCTAACTAAAGCTTTTAAATTTTTGCAAGCATTAATAAACTTTAAATCCACATCAGTAGAACTTCTAGTAATAGCTACATCAACATCGCTAAGTTTTGTTAAAAGTTCATCTTTAGATAAATGTGCTGCTTTAATAAGCTCTATATCTTCAGCTTTTCTTAAAAGTTCAACACCTTTATCTAATATTGCATCACACACAATAATTTTTTTCATAGCCAAACCTCCTTTAATTTTGCATTTATATCATAAATTTTTAATTTATCAATTAAAGCATTTAAGGTTTTTTCATTATTTGTGTCTAAATAAATCACTACCTCATTTTTACTTTGCGTTAGAGTATATTTAATAAAAAAAGAATGCAAAGTTTGTCTTAAACAAAACATAGAATACACATCATTTTTATTAATATCTAACATGTAAAATTTTTGTTTTGGTTTTACTACAGAATCATCCATATTAAAACTCATATAAAATTCATTTGCTGCTGGTGAAAAATCATTAATTTTAAAATTAGAAAATTTATCTTGCCAAGTTTGTGGTAGTTCTTTTTTAATTTCATCAAAAGAATATTTAACATTTTGTGAGATAGATAGATTACCAATATCTAGATATCTCACCATAAAAATAAAAATGACTATTAAAGCTAATCCCAAAAAGCTTAAAATACCATAAAGAATATATTTTTTCATTGTTTGTTTAAGATAATTGATCTTTTATGATATCACCTAAAGTAACTTTATCATTATCATTGATCTCATTTAGCGCTTCTCTTTCTTTCATTTTAGTAAGACTTTTAACGCTCAAACGAATTCTATTTTTTTTCTCATCAACAAAAACAATCAATGCTTCTATACTATCTCCTATTTTTAGACTAGAAAAATCAATATTTCCTAAATCTTCTTTATGAATCAAAGCATCAACACCCTCTTCTAGCTCTACAAAAATTCCAAAGTCTTTAATATCTCTAATTTTACCTATAACAATATCATTTACCTGATGTTTTTGTGCATATATTTGTACTGGACTTTTTTGTAACTCTTTAGTACTCAAAGAAATTTTGTGATTTTCTTTGTCAAGTTTGATAATCTTAACTTCTAAAATATCACCAATATTATAGAAATCTTTACATTTATCATTTCTATTCCATGATGCATCTTCATTATGCAACAAACCTTCTAAATTAGAAATTTTAACAAAAGCACCAAAATTTGTTACAGATGTAACCTGTCCTTTTACTATATCACCTACTTTATGCATTTTTAAAAATTCATCAAAAGGTTTAGTTAATAAATTCTTCAAAGATACTCTAAGTCTTCTTTCTTTGGTGTTGATTTCAATTACTTCCACATCAAGTTCTTGGCCTTCGCTAACATAATCTTTTGGATTTTTTACATTTTTATCCCAAGAAATTTCACTAATATGTAAAAAACCTTCAATATCATTACCTAAATCCACAAATGCACCATATGGTTCAATATTTGAAACAGTAACTTTAATGGTATCTCCAACCTCTAAGCCATCTTTTATTTCATCCCAAGGATCAGGCATAGCTAGTTTAATTGACAAAGAAAGATGTTTTTTATCTTTATCATATTTAATTATCTTAACAGGTACCTTATCTCCTTCGTTATATAATGAACTAGGATTAACAGGTCCTTTATATGAAATTTCACTATAATGCACTAAACCATCAATACCACCTACATCTACGAACATTCCATAGGTTGTGATTTTTTTAATAGTTCCCTCTATAACTTCTTCTTGATTTAACACATTTGAAATAATCTCTTTACGTTTTTTTCTTTCTTCATCTACTATTTTTTTTCTAGAAACTACTATACTTTGTGCTTCTTTATCTATTTTTATAATTTTAACTTTTAAAGTCTTGTTATTAATATTATTAAAATCTTTAAAACTACTTTGTGATTTTGGCAAGAAAAATTCAACTCCATTTTCATCTACAGCTACAAAACCACCTCTATTTTTACCAATGATTTTTACATCAAAAATACTCTCATCGTCTTTATAATTTTCAATAAATTCTTTAACTTTTTGCTTTCTTAAAGCTTTTTTATGAGAAAGTAAAGATCTACCACTACGAGAACCTACTACAGCAACCTCTAATGTATCGCCTTCTTTAAAAGCCAATTCACCTTTTTCATTTTGAATTTCTTCAATTGCTAAAATACCTTCTGATTTTTGTCCTACATTAACAAATACTTCATCGCCTTTTATGGCAACGATTATACCCTGTATGGTTGCCTCCTCATCAGACTTAAAAGATTCTTCAAGCATTTGCTCAAAATCTTCCTCAATAATAATATCCTCTAGTCTGTTTTGAACTTTTTTGTTCACCTCACTCATCGTGGTCCTTTATTTTAAATTTCAATTTTTGATTATAATATTGTTTTCTTTAAACTTAGTTAATTTTAGTGCATTCTTTAATTTTTTCTATAACTAAATTAATCACCCAATCAGGAGTAGAAGCACCAGCACTAATGCCACATTTTTGTTTTCCTATAAACCATTTTTTTTGAATTTCTTTCTCATTTTCAATCAAATAACTATCTTTACAATAATTTTTTGCTATTAAAAATAGTTGCTTTGTATTAGCTGAATTTTTTCCACCAACAATAATTACTACATCACTTTTTTTTGCAAGCTCATTAATAGCTTCTTGGTTTTTAAAAGTTGCATCACAAATTGTGTTAAATACTCGCACTTCTTTAACTCTTAGCATTAAAAAATTTACAATTTCCATAAATTTTTCTATTTTTTTAGTAGTTTGTGACACTACTGCTATTTTAGAAGGTAACTTTATATCAAGCAACTCTTTTTCATCAAGTACCACATAAGCTCTAGTACTTACATAACTTCTAACACCTTTTACTTCAGGATGATTCTCGTCTCCAAAAATAACAACTTCATAGCCTTCATTGCTCATTTGCTCACAAATTTTTTGTGGTTTTGTCACAAAAGGACATGTGGCATCAAAAATTTCTATATCTTTTTGTTTTAGTTTTTCTAAATCTTGTTTTGTTATACCATGTGTTCTAATAATAGCTTTCTTTTCTGTACTTAATTCACTAATATCATTCAATGTTTTAACATTATAGTTTTTCCAAATTCTTGTAATTTCTTCATTATTGTGGATTAATGGTCCTATAGTAGCTGCATCTTTAATTTGCTCTGCTTTTTTAATTGCTCTTTTTACCCCAAAACAAAAACCGCAACTTTTCGCTAATTCAATCTCCAATTCTTGCCCCTATTTGCTTTAAAATTTCAAAAAAATTTGGAAAAGAAGTTTTTACACATTCACAATCATCCACTTCCATTCCACATTTTAAACCTAAAATCAAAAAGCTCATTGCAATTCTATGATCACCAAAACTTTCTATTTTAGCACTTTTAACCTCACCGCCTTCTACTTCAAAGCCATCTTCACATTCCTTTACTTTTATACCGCATTTTTGCAAATTTAAAACAATAGCTTTAATCCTATCACTTTCTTTCACACGTAATTCTTTAGCATTTTTTACAATACTTTTTCCTTTTGCACAAGCAAAAGCTATAGCTAATGCTGGAATTTCATCTATAAGCCAAGCTATATTTTCATTTATCTCGATAGCTTTTAAATTAGCACTTTCTACACAAATTTTACCAATACTTTCAAAATCTTCATTATCAATACAATAAGAAATTTTTGCACCCATCTTTTCTAAAATTTTAAAAGCTTCAATACGAGTTTTATTTAATAATACATTTTTTAAAATTATCTTTGAATTCGGCAAAATGCAAGTTGCTAAAGCAAAATAAAATGCTGATGATGGATCATTTGGGACTTGAACACTAAAAGCTTTTAATCTTTCTTTTAGTGGTTTTATTCTTATATGTGTTTTTTCAGTATTTAAATAATCAATCTCTGCACCCAATTTTTTAAGCATAATTTCACTATGGTTTCTTGAAAGCTCAATTTCTTTAAAATAGCTTTCTTTTTTTGCATTTAAAGCTGCCAAAATTAAAGCTGTTTTAACTTGAGCTGAAGCAATATGACTATAAAAATCAAAACCATCTAACTTGGCTCCTTGTATACTAATAGGCGCTAAATTTGCGTTAACTCTTCCATGAATTCTAGCACCTATACTTGTTAAAGGCTCACTCACTCTTTTCATTGGTCTGGCATTTAAATATTTGTCACCACTTAAAACAAAAAATTCATCTTCTATAGCACTTAAAAAACCTATTAAAAGTCTCATAGCTGTGCCTGAATTACCACAATCTAAAACACAGTTTGGAGATTTTATTTTGACTGGAGCTTCGATATAAAGAAAGTTATCATCTTCATATACTTTAGCCCCCAAGGCTTTGATGATTTCTAAAGTATGCAAAGTATCTTGAGCTTTTAAATAATTTTTAATCTTACAAATTCCTTGAGTTAATAAAGAAAAAATAGCAAGACGATGGGATATAGATTTATCAGAAGCTATATTTCCAAGTGTTATTTCAAAGTTATTTATAGGATCTATTTTCATCGAAGTTTTAAACCATACTCATCATCTAAAGCTTTGATGATTTTTTCTATACACTTAAGGACAATATTATCTTCTAAAGTTTTTTCAAAATCTCTAAATACTAGATTAATTGTTATACTATAAAAATCACCTAAATTTTCATCTGTATATAAATCTACAACCCTAAAACTTTCCAATATTTCGATATTTAATTTTGTGATAGTATTTTTAATATTTTCATATTCAAATCCTTTAGGAATAACTATACTCAAATCTCTACTTATAGATGGAAATTTAGAATAGGCTTTAGCGATTTTAAAATCTTGTTTTAATCCATTTAAATCAAGCTCACAAACATAAGTTTTAGCTAAATCTCTTTTATTTTCTATATTTAAATGTATCCTACCGATAAAACCTATACATATGTTATTTTTATAAACATTTGCTTGTTCATATGGGCTTAAAAATTTGTATTCTGATTTTTGCAAACTAAACTCACCTATAATGCTTTTTAGTTCAGCTAAAAAAGTATAAAAATCTACCAAAACAGGCTTGGCTTTATTGGCTATTTTAGCTTCCTCTTTATATCCACAAAAAATCATTGCAAATTTAGTATGCTCATTTGAAAACTCATCGAAAACACTACCACATTCGAAAAGTTTGATTTTCTTTTTCGAATTTCTTAGATTAAAACTTACTGCATTTAAAAGATGATTTATCAAAGTACTTCTTAAAGTATTTAATTCTTTTGTAATTGGATTTATAAGTTTATTTTTAATACACTTAAAACCTAAACGAGTTAATTCTTCTTCATTATCTAAAACATAATGAATACTTTCAAAATAACCATTATGACTTGCCTTAAGTCTTAATTTTTTTTGTTCTTGATAATCATAATATACCTGATTCAAACGGTTTTTCTCTTTAAATTCTAAAGCATTTGATGGAATATTATCAATACCTATCATTCTCACTATTTCTTCTGCAATATCTGCAATATTGGTTATATCACTACGATGAAGTGGAATTTTCACATTAAACTGTTCATCATTAACTACATTTATTTCAAAACCTAATTTTCTAAGAATTTTTACTAGAGTGTTTTTATCTATAAATATACCGATAATTTTATCAATATCTGCTCCAAAAAATCTAATTATTTTAGCTTCATTTTCTTTGAGAACTTGTTGATTTCCTGAAAAAACACTAATAGTACTAATCTTTAAACATTCATTAAACAAATATTCCATTCCCAAAGAAAGCTTAGGCTCACTACCTCTTAAGGTACGATAAGTCATATCATTTTTCTTTTTGTAAAAAGCTACTGCATTAGCTATAATTTGAGGGTGAGTATAACTTGCTTCTATAATGATAATTTTGCTCTCATCATTAATTTTAAATTTATCTTCTTGCTCAATACCTGCTAAAGCTATTAGCTCATCTTTATAATAAACCCCATATTCACCATGTTCTTGAGTTTTAATTTCTAAAATAATTTTCTCATCAATTTGACATTCTTTGCAAAGTTTATGAAAATCGTAAGCACAAAAAACAACTCCACTTGCATGTGTTGCATATGCTAAAAGATTTTCTACATTATTGCTTTTATAAGCTTCAATCAAAGCAAGGCGAATTTGTATTGTAATATTTAATTTAAATTCTTTCTTAATTTCTAAGGCTTTATAAGTAAAAAAACCTTCTACATCACTTTGATTTTTTATACTTAGTATTCTTCCTATACCTACGCTATTTTCATTTTCTTTTAAAGGATTTAATTCTTTTAAATTTAGATCAAGTGCAACGCTTAAATCTCTAGCAATCCCATATAAACTTAAACAATCTCCACGATTTGGAGTAAGTTCTATTTCTATAATCTCATCATTAAAAAGTTCATAAGTATTTAAAGCTTTCCCTAAAACTAGCTCTCCCATGCTTTCATCTAAAACCATAATGCCTTCATTACTTTTTCCAAAACCAAGTTCATTAGAAGAGCAAATCATACCCATAGACTCAACCCCTCTAAGCTTAGCAGGTTTGATCTCTAGTCCACTTGGAAGCACTGCACCTACTAAAGAAACTGCTACAAATTGATCTTTATCGACATTTTTAGCACCACAAACAATTTGTAAAATTTCATTACCAACATCTACTTTACAAATATTTAATTTATCTGAATTTTCGTGCTTAGTCTTTTCTAAAACTTTACCTATTACAACTTTCTCAGGAGTTTTAACGCTTTTAAAGCTATCAACCTCTAACCCTATAGAATTTAAAGTATTTACTATAGTTTGTGTTGATATTTCACTTAATTCAATCCATTCATTTAACCAATTTCTACTAATAATCATCTAAATTGCTCCAATAATCTTAAATCACCTTCAAACATAGAACGCAAATCAGGAATTTTGTGCAAAAGCATAGCTAATCTTTCTACACCCATACCAAAAGCATAACCACTTACATTTTTATATCCTACAAAATTATAAACATTAGGATCTACCACTCCACATCCTAAAACTTCAAGCCATCCTGTTTGTTTGCAAACCCTACATCCACATCCTTTACAAAACACACAAGAAATATCAACCTCAGCAGATGGTTCAGTAAAAGGAAAGAAACTTGGTCGAAAACGCACCTTTATATCTCCAAACATATATTTTAAAAATTGTTCTAGTATGTCTTTTAAATTTGCAAAATTTACCTTATTTCCTTCTTCCACCACAAGTCCTTCTACTTGATGAAACATAGGTGTGTGAGTAATGTCAAAATCTCTTCTAAAAACTGCACCTGGTGCTATCATTCTAATAGGAGGTTTTTGCGTGAGCATAGTTCTAATTTGCACTGGAGAAGTTTGAGATCTAAGCAAAGTTTTATCTTCAAAATAAAAAGTATCTTGCATATCTCTTGCGGGATGGTTTTGTGGTAAATTTAACGCTTCAAAATTATGAAAATCGTCTTCTATTAAAGGACCTTTTTCTATGCTGAAATTTAAAGCAGTGAAATACTCTATGATTTTATCCATAGTTTGCATGATTGGGTGCAAAGCACCTGAGTTGGAAGTTTCATCAAAAAAACTAAAATCTTGCACATCTTGTTTCATTTTTTCATTTAAAACTTTTTCTTCTATTTCTTTTAGTTTAGTTTGATATGCTTTGTTAAATTCATCTCTTGTTTTATTTAAGCCATTGGCAAATTCTTTTTTTTCTTCACCTTTTAAATCTTTTAACTTTGCAAATTCCAAAGTTAAAATACCTTTTTTTCCTAAAACATTTACTTTCACATTCTCAAGCTCTGCTAAAGTATTTGCAGAAGCAATTTTTTCTATCATGTTTTGCAATTTTAGCTCCAACTAAATTTTTTTTAAACATTCTAATGTAAAATTATTTAAAATTAGCAAAAATAATTAAAAAGGATTATTAAATGAGAGAAAAAACTATATTTGAATTAATAGTAGAAGGAAAAATTCCATCTAATAAGGTTTTAGAAAGTGAAAAATTTTTAGCTTTTCATGACATTAATCCTAAAGCACCTATTCATATTTTAATCATTCCCAAAGAACATTTTGAAAATTTTCAAGAATTAAGACCTGAATTAATGAGTGAAATGACTCAATTTATCCAAGAACTAGCTACTCTTTTAGGACTTGATAAAAGTGGTTATAGACTAATTACAAATTGTGGTAAAAACAGTGGTCAAGAAGTATTTCACTTGCATTTTCATATGCTAGGCGGATTTGAGCTTCCAAAAAATAAAGAAACTCAAATCAATCCTGAATCACTATTCTAAAAAGAGCCTAACTCTTTTTAGATAGTAGGACCAGCTAGTTTAAATTCTACACCTTCTTTTACATCTTCATAGCGTTTGAAATTTTCTATAAACATTTTTGCAAGTTTTAATTTAGTTTCTTCATAAGCTTTTTTATCTTCCCAAGTATTGATAGGATTTAATAATCTACTCTCTACACCAGCTAATTCTTTCGGTACTGCAAGATTAAATAAATCATAATTTTCAAATTCGCAATTTTTTATACTACCATCTAAAATAGCATTAATACAAGCTCTAGTTGCTTTTATACTCATTCTCTTACCGATACCATAAGCTCCACCGCTCCAACCGGTATTTACTAGATAAACATTAACATTATATTTGCTAATTTTTTCGCCTAAAAGTTTTGCATAAACAGTTGGGTGTAATGGTAAAAATACCTCGCCAAAACAAGCTGAAAAAGTCGCAACAGGCTCAGTAATACCTCTTTCAGTACCTGCTACTTTTGCTGTATAACCACTTAGAAAATAATACATTGCTTGTTCTTTACTAAGCTTACTTACAGGAGGTAAAACACCAAAAGCATCAGCTGAAAGGAAAATAATATTACTAGGATGAGCTGCACTAAGACTTGGTTCATGATTTAAAATATGTTCTATTGGGTAAGATACTCTAGTATTTTCAGTTTTTGAAGCATCATTAAAATCTACACTCAAATCATCCCTTAAAACTACATTTTCCAAAAGTGCATTTTGTTTTATAGCCCCATAAATTTCTGGCTCACTTTGAGGATCAAGATTGATACATTTTGCATAACAACCACCTTCAAAATTAAACACACCCTCATCATCCCAACCATGCTCATCATCACCAATTAATTTTCTTTTTGGATCGGTTGAAAGAGTAGTTTTACCTGTACCACTAAGCCCAAAGAAAAGTGCTACATCACCTTTTTTCCCAACGTTAGCACTACAATGCATAGAAAGTTTATTTTCTAATGGAAGCCAATAATTCATCATTGAAAAAATTCCTTTTTTCATCTCTCCACCATACCAAGTTCCACCAATTACTGCTATATTTTCTTCTATATTAAAAATAACAAAAACTTCAGAATTTAACCCATCTTCTTTATAATTATCATTCACACATTTACAAGCATTATATACCACAAAATCAGGCTTAAATTCCTCAAGCTCTTCTTCTTTTGGACGAATAAACATATTTTTTACAAAATGTGCTTGCCATGCAACTTGTGTTACAAAACGCACAGCTTTACGACTTTTTAATGAAGCACCACAATATGCATCTTGAATATAAATATCACTATTGCTAAGTTGCTTTTTAGCTTTTACTAAGAGCTTTTCAAACAATTCTTCGCTAATTGGCTGATTAATCTTACCCCAAGCAATGTATTTTTGCGAAGGATCTTGTTTTACAAAATACTTATCTTTAGGACTTCTTCCGGTAAAAATTCCCGTATCCACACTAAAGGTGCCATTTTTAGTACACACACCTTCATTATTGTTTTTTTCATGCTTTAAAAGTTCATCATAGCTAAGATTATGAAAAACTTGCCCAATGTTTTCTAAACCTAAATTTTCTAAACCTTTCATCTTTGCCTCCTTATTTATAAGTCATTAAAACTTGACCTTCACTTACACTTTCACCAGTATCAACTAAAAGTTCTGCAATTTCCCCATCTTTGCTTGCAGTAATTTCAATTTCCATTTTCATTGCTTCAAGCACAGCTACTACTTGACCTTCTTTTACACTATCGTTTTCTTTGACTAAAATTTTAAATACATTTGCATTCATACTCGCTACAATAGCATTAGTACTATCATTTACTTGAGGTTTTTTTACCTCTATAGAATCATTTTTGACATTTACAGCACTTTTAACATTAACATCTCTATCAAAACCTGCACTTACTTCCACATGGTATTTGTTGCCATTAACTGAAATGGTAAATTGATTTTCATTGATAAGACTTGGTTTTAATTTGCTATTTTTTCTAACATTAACCTTAGCTTCACCTTTTAAGAAAGCTATACCTTTTTCTTTACAAGCTGCAACGATAAAAATATTTTCTTCACTTGTTTCTAAATTTTCTTTTTCCAATAAATTTTTAATATAAACTATGCTTTTGCTCTCATCTGCATCAGCGATATCTGTGGCTAATTTTGTAGTTGGTTCTAATTTTAATTGTTCACTTGCAAGTTTAATTATTTCAGGATCTGGAGCAACGGGAGTTTTTCCAAAATACCCTAAAACCATTTTTCCATATCCATCTGCGATTTTTTTCCAAGGCCCAAACATTACATTATTAAAAGCTTGTTGAAAATAAAATTGTGATACAGGGGTAACCGAAGTACCATAACCACCTTTTTCTACCACTTCTTGCATAGCTTTTATAACTTGAGGAAATTTATCTAAAATATTATTATCTCTCATCATTTGTGTATTAGCAGTTAATGCTCCACCTGGCATAGGTGAAAAAGGTATTAAAGGATTTACAGCTGTAGCTTCAGGTGGTAAAAAATAATCTTTTAAACAATCTTTTAGCACTTCTTCGTATTTTAAAATTTTTTCTTCATCCAAACCAAGATCAAAATTACTTCCCTTTAGAGCATGAAGCATAGTTAAAATATCAGGCTGAGAAGTACCGCCACTAACAGGAGCTGCAGCTAAATCTATACCATCAACACCTGCTTCTAAAGCTGCTAAATAACACGCTATACTAACACCAGCTGTTTCATGCGTATGTAATCTTATATGCATATTTTTTGGCAAGTTTTTTCTAGCCATTTTAATTACTTCATAAATTTTATTTGGATTTGAAGTTCCACTTGCATCTTTAAAACAAATACTATCAAAAGGAATTTGTGCTTGTAGGATTTCTTTTAAAATTCTTTCATAAAATGGCACATCATGTGCACCTTTACATTTTGGAGGTAAATCCATTAAAGTAATAGTAATTTCATGTTTTAAACCATGCTTAACTATGCATTCTCCACTAAATTTTAAATTATTTACATCATTTAATGCATCAAAATTTCTTATGGTTGTTGTGCCATGCTTTGCAAACATTTTTGCATGTAAATCGATAATTTCTTTACTACCTGTATCAAGCGCTACAGTATTAACCCCTCTTGCAAGAGTTTGTAAATTTGTATCTTTTCCAACAATGGCTCTAAATTTATCCATCATCTCAAAGGCATTTTCATTTAAATAAAAAAATAAGCTTTGAAATCTAGCTCCACCGCCAAATTCAAAATGCTTAATATCTGCTTCTTTGGCTGCTTCTAAAGCAGGAAAAAAGTCATTCATTAAAACTCTAGCACCATAAACAGATTGAAAACCATCTCTAAATGTAGTATCCATCACATCAATTAATTTTTTAGCCATAATTTTTCCTTATTTTTGCATCTTTGCAATTATAACTTTACTTTCTTAAAAAATAAATTTATAAAATTTGATTTAACATAATGATAATAATTGCAATAGGTGCAACAAATCTGAGTAAAAAATACCATATTTCAAAAATACTTTTACTCATAAACTTAGAAAATAAATTATAAATTTTTTCTTTATCTATAAAAAATCCTACAAAAATGGCACTTGCTATAGCTCCAAGTGGTAACATAAAATTAGAGGTTAATTTATCTAAGATATCAAAAAAACTAAAACCAAAAAAACTAAAGCTAACACCATAGCTAATACTAAAAGATAAAATACAACTCATTCCTAAAATAAAAACTATAAAGCCTATAAATATCAAGGCTTTTATTCTTGAAATTTTATACTCATTAACAAGATAAAAAGTAAAAGGTTCTATCATAGAAACTGCTGAAGTAATCCCTGCAAAAAACAAAGCTAGAAAAAAATAAAAGGCTAGAAAATGACCAAAAATAGTGCCTAAATTAGAAAATAAGGTTGTTAAAGATATAAATACAAGTCCGGCACCTTCTGCTGGATTGGCATTAAATTTAAAAATAAAAGTAAACACAATAAGACCCATCATGAGTCCTATGCATATATTTAAAATTATTATAACTATAGAACTTGTTATTAAATTTGTATCATCCTTTAAAGAGGCTGCATAAGTGGTAATACAACCTATGCCTAAACATAAAGTAAAAAATGCAAGTCCTAAAGCTGTCAATACTGAATTTAAATTAAGCTTACTAAAATCAGGATAAAACAAATAAACAAAAGCTTCTTTAAAACCATCTTGAAAAAAACAATATATTAGCATTAACACAAGCATAATGAACAAACTTGGCATAATCCAAACATTAAGTTTTTCTATACCACTTTTAACACCTCTTGAAACGACAAATAAGGTAAGAAAAAATGCAATTAAAAAATACAAACTACTTTCTAAAATACTATTTTGTATTAAATTTCCAAATAAAACTCCTGCTTCTTGAGTATTAGTAGGTAAATAATAAATCGAAGTTATCATGTATTTTAAAACCCAACCCATAATAACAAGATAAAAAGATAATACAAAAATTCCACCAAGCATAAAAAATCCCGCAAATTTCCATTTTTGAGCATACTTAGTTGCTAAGCTTTTATAAGCATTTACAGGATCGCTTTGGCTTATTCTTCCCATAGCAATTTCAGCTAAAAAAACACAAAATCCTATACTAATAGTTAAAAGCAAATACAAAAGGACAAAGGCAAAACCGCCATTTTGTCCCACTAAAGTTGGAAATTTCCAAGCATTGCCAAGCCCTATTGCCCCACCTGCCACTGCTAAAACAAAGCCTATTTTAGAAAATTTATCATTCATTTTAATACCTTAGAAAAAAAGCTGTCTAGCCATAATTAAAATAACTGCTAGCGGTGAAACATATCTTAAAAAGATATACCAAATTTCAAAATACACCCCACGCATAAAGGGGTGAAATAAAATTTGTAAAGCTTCTTTTTTAAGCACAAAACCTACAAAAAAAGCTGTAATTAAAGCTGAAATTGGCATTAATAAATTTTGTATGAAAAAATCTAAAATATCAAAAAAGCTTTTTCCAAAGAAATTTAAACTCGATGCACTTACATGATAAAAAGAAAGTATAGATAAACTTCCCAAAAAATACACAATCACTCCCACAAAAACCAAGGCTTTTTTTCTTGAAATTTGATAACGATTTATAAGATAAAAAGTAAAAGGTTCTATCATAGAAATAGCTGAAGTAATCCCTGCAAAAAATAAAGCAATAAAAAAAGCTATGGCTAAAATATTTCCTAAAAATCCTAATTTTGCAAAAAGCGTTGTTAGTGATATAAAAATAAGCCCTGGTCCTTGTTGAGTTGGATCAGCTCCAAATTCAAATATAAAAGTAAATACAATAAGTCCCATCATTAAACCGATAATAGTATTAATAATGATAATATTTAAAGCACTACTTATAAAATTTGTTCTATCAGGCAAACTTGCTGCATAGGTTAAAATCACACATACACCTAAAGACATACTAAAAAATGCAAGACCAAGTGCATCTAGTATAGAATTAACACTTAATTTTGAAAAATCAGGTACAAACAAAAACTCACTAGCCTTAGAAAAACCATCCATACTAAAAGAATACCCAAGCATTAAAATAAGTAAAATAAATAAACTTGGCATCATCCAAACATTAAGTTTTTCTATACCACTTTTAACACCTTTTGAAACTACATAAAAAATTACTATAAATACAAAAGTAAAACATATAAATTGAGATAAAACATCATTAGAAAGTAAATTTCCAAAAATAGTGCCTGCTTCATTTGTATCTTTGGGCAATTCAAAAAATCCAAAATAAGCATATTTTGCTATCCAACCTATAACAACACTATAAAAAGACACTAAAATAATAGCACCTAGCATAAAAAATCCTGCCAATGACCATGCTTTTTTATGTTTTGGTGCTAAAGTATAATAAGCATTTACAGGATCTTTTTCACTAAGCTTTCCTATGCTAAGCTCAGCTAGAAAAATAACAAAAGCCACACCTAGTGTTAAAAGCAAATACACCACCACAAAGGCAGAACCTCCATTATTACCCACTAAAGTTGGAAATTTCCAAGCGTTTCCAAGTCCAACAGCTGAACCTGCTACTGCTAAAACAAAGCCTATTTTAGAAAATTTTTCATTCATCTTTTAACCTTAAAAAAATAATTGTTTTACCATGATTAAAATCACCGCCAAAGGTG